>NZ_DATMRB010000036.1:0-18720 GCF_035566555.1 Collimonas sp. | reverse complement strand
GTCGGTGACGGCCAGCTTCCATTCGCATGCATAGGTATCGACCACATGCTGCATGTCGGCTTCCAGTTCGGCGGCAATGGCCAGCTTGTCTGCCACCACCACCTGCTTCAGGTAATCCAGGCCGCCTTCCAGGTTGTCGCGCCAGACGCTGGTGCGCTGCAGGCGGTCTGCGGTGCGGATGTAGAACATCAGGAAGCGGTCGATCAGCTTGACCAGGGTTGCCTTGTCGAGATCGGCCGCCAGCAGTTCCGCATGGCGCGGCTTCATGCCGCCGTTGCCACAGACGTACAGATTCCAGCCCTTCTCGGTGGCGATGATGCCGACGTCCTTACCCTGTGCTTCGGCGCATTCGCGGGTGCAGCCGGAAACGCCGAACTTGATCTTGTGCGGCGCGCGCAAACCCTTGTAGCGGTTTTCCAATGCGATCGCCAGGCCGACGCTGTCATCCAGGCCGTAGCGGCACCAGGTCGAGCCGACGCAGGATTTCACGGTGCGCAGCGATTTGCCGTAAGCGTGGCCGGACTCGAAACCGGCCGCAATCAGTTCTTCCCAGATCAACGGCAATTGCTCGACCCGGGCGCCGAACAGGTCGACCCGCTGACCGCCGGTGATCTTGGTGTACAAGCCGTATTTCTTGGCAACCTGGCCGACTGCTATCAAGCCGTCAGGCGTGACTTCACCGCCGGCCATGCGCGGCACCACCGAGTAAGTGCCGTCCTTCTGGATATTGCCGAGGAAGTAGTCGTTGGAATCCTGCAGGCTGGCGTGTTCCTTCTTCAGCACGAAGTCGTTCCAGCAGGATGCCAAAATGCTGGCCGCGACCGGTTTGCAGACGTCGCAGCCGAGTCCCTTGCCATGCTGTTCCAGCAAGGCGGGAAAAGTCTTGATCTGTCCCACCTTCACCAAGTGAAACAGCTCCTGGCGCGAGTAGGGAAAATGTTCGCACACATGGTTGTTGACCGCCAGGCCCTGCTTCTTCATTTCGGCCTTCATGATCTGCGTCACCAGCGGCACGCAGCCGCCGCAGGAAGTACCGGCCTTGGTGCAGCTTTTCAGCGCGCCGATGCTGGTGGCGCCGCCGCTCACTGCCGCGCACAGCGTACCTTTGGAAACATCGTTGCAGGAACAGATCTGCGCCGATTCCGGCAAGGCGTCGACGCCCAGTCCCACCCTCGCCTGGCCATCGGCCTGCGGCAAGATCAGGAACTCCGGCGACGCCGGCAGCTCGATGCGGTTGAGCATCATCTGCAGCAATGTGCCATATTCGCTGGCGTCGCCCACCATCACGCCGCCCAGCAGATACTTGCCGCATTCGGACACGACGATTTTCTTGTAGATCTGCTTGCGCTCGTCGGTAAACTGATAAGAGCGGCTGCCGACTTCCTTGCCGTGCGGATCGCCGATGCTGGCGACATCCACGCCCATCAGCTTGAGCTTGGTGCTCATGTCGGCGCCGGTAAATTCCGGCACAACCGCAGCGGCGTCGGCGAAGAGTTCTGCCGCAATCTGCTTGGCGGCGATACGCGCCATGTCGTAGCCGGGCGCCACCAGGCCGAAAATGCGGCCGTTCCACAGCGCGCACTCGCCGATCGCGTAAATATCCGGATCGGAACTGCGGCAGCTGTTGTCGATGACGATGCCGCCGCGTTCGCCCACTTTCAGGCCGCTGTCGCGCGCCAGCTCGTCGCGCGGACGGATGCCAGCCGAAAACACGATCATGTCGGTATCCAGATGGCTGCCGTCGTCGAAATTCATGCGATGCGTGCCGTTCTTGCCGTCGACGATTTCCAGCGTGTTCTTTTGCGTATGCGCGGTGACGCCCAGTTCTTCGATTTTCTGGCGCAAGATGCGGCCACCGCTTTCATCCACCTGCACCGCCATCAGGCGCGCTGCGAACTCCACCACGTGGGTTTCCAGCTGCATGTCGCGCAAGGCCTTGGCGCACTCCAGCCCAAGCAGGCCGCCGCCGATCACCACCCCGCTCCTGGAGCGCTTGCCGCACTCCTGCATCGCTTCCAGGTCTTCGATGGTACGGTAGACGAAACAATCCTTGCGCTGGTTGCCGGCCAGGGTCGGCACGAAGGGATAGGAGCCGGTGGCGATCACCAGCTTGTCGTAAGGCAGCGTTTCGCTGACGCCGCCGAGATGGAAGGTAACGGTCTTGGCGGCGCAATCGATCAGCTGCGCCTTGGCGTTGAGCTTGAGGTGGATCGCCGTGCGTTCGAAAAAACCTGGCTCGACCAGCGACAGGTCCTCTGCCGATTTGCCGGCAAAGAATTCCGACAGGTGGACGCGGTCGTAGGCCGGACGCGGCTCTTCACACAGCACCGTAACTTCCAGTCCGGGCTGTTTGCTTTCTGCCAGGCATTCAAGGAACTTGTGGCCCACCATGCCGTGGCCGATGACGATGATCTTCATGTTCTTTTCCCGAGTTTGCGTTCCATTACGCGACGGCGCTGCGGCTGGCTAATGCACTGTCATGCAATTCCTGTTCCTGTGCTTTGTGGCTTGCGCTGAAGCGCACTGCAATCGCGCACAGGGCAGACAGCGCCACCAACACACCCAGCACGCTCAAGGTCTGCTGGGTATCGCCCAGGCCCTTCATCAGGAAACCGGCGGCAACCGCGCCGACATTGCCGCCGGCGCCGATGATGCCGGCCACGCCGCCGAGCGCCTTGCGGTCGATGAAAGGCACCAGCGCATAAGTGGCGCCGCAAGCCATGTGGGTGAACAAGCCGAAGCTGAGCATGGCGACCACCGCCAGCAGCGCCGTGCCGGCGTGCGCGAACCAGAGCAAGCCCAGGCCTTCGCCCAGCATCAGGACAAACAGCAGGGTGGCGCGGCTGTTAAGGCTGCCGCGCAGGGCCAGCTTGTCCGACAGCCAGCCGCCCAGCGCCCGCGCAAACAGCGCCAGCAAGCCGAAGCTGGCGGCCGCCATGCCGGCGCTTTTCAGCGACAGACCGAAATGATCGACGTAATAGATAGCAGCAATGTTATGGATGAAAATCTCGACGCCGAAGCAGGCGCCGTAAGTCACGAACAGCAGCCACACCCGGTAGTTGGCGCTGGCGGCGCGGAAGCTGGCCCAGCCGCCCTTCTTGCCGCCCTCCGGCACGATGCCGCGGGCCCGCATCTCGGCATAATTACCCTCGGGGCAGTCCTGGGTGTAGCGCCAGTAGAGCGCGGCCATGATCAGCATGAACACGCCTGGCACCAGCAAAGCCAGGCGCCAGCCCATGGCGTTGCTCACGCCGAGCATCAGCAAAGCGGCCACCAGCAAGGGCATCAGGCCCTGGGCGGCACCGCCGCCGCTGTTGCCCCAGCCGGCCGACGCGGCATTGGCGGTGCCGACGACGTTGGGAGCGAACATGACCGAGGTGTGATACTGGGTGATGACGAAACTGGCGCCTACCGCGCCTATGCACAGACGGAAGAACAGGAAACTCTCGTAGCTCTGCACCAAGGCGACGCCGAACACCGGCAGCGCACCGATCAGCAGCAAGCCGGTATAGGTCTTGCGCGGACCGTAGCGGTCGCACAGCGGACCGACCAGCAGCCGCACCAGTATCGTCACCGCCACCGCGGCGATATTGATATTGGCGATCTGTTCCATGCTCAGGCCGAGCTGGCCCTTGATCAGCGGCATCAGCGGCGCGCAGGCGAACCAGGCGAAGAAACAGACGAAGAAAGCCATCCAGGTCAGGTGGAAGGCGCGCATCTGCGGCGTGCGCAGGCTGAAGAGCTGGATGCTGGTCGCTTTGCTGCTGGTCATGTTGTTCACCATTTTGTCTTGAAAAATAAAAAGGCGTCCTCCCGGTCCGGCCGCGATTGCGGTCAAGCCAGGAGGACGCCTTTGTCCGACAGATCCATCGTTGGATCTGCGTAAGAATTTTTCGGATCGCCTTTGATCCTGACTAGTGATGAGCAAAGCCCGTGCCACCGGCCTATACCCGCGGCTTCAGGGGGATGTGCAGGAAAGCTTGCCAGACAAGCCAGCAAAATACGCTCCGCAAAGGTGCGGAGCGCCTGCAATTGGTGCGCCGCACACTTTTCTAGTGCGGCTTGCCTAGAATTAATGGAAACACTTCCCCTATACTTGGCGACGCTTTCATCCTGTTCCCATCTCCACACGCGAGGTAGCGCCGATGTTCAAGGAATACGCCGATTACGATGCCAGCGGTCTGGCCGCCTTGGTTGCAAGCCGGGAAGTTTCCGCCGGCGAGTTGCTGGAAGCAGCGCTGGCGCGCGCCGCCACGGTCAACCCGGCCATCAACGCCATCTGCATCCCGATGGAAGAAATCGGCCGCCAGCGCGCGCAGCAAGAACTGCGCGGACCGTTCGCCGGCGTGCCGTTCCTGATCAAGGATATCGTCCAGGATTATGCCGGCGTACCCACCACCGGCGGCTGCCGCGCCCTGCGGCAGTATGTGCCGCAGCTGCATGCCGCCATCGTCCAGCGCTTCCTCGATGCCGGCCTGGTCATTTTCGGCAAGACCGCCACCCCTGAATTCGCGCTGAAAGGCGTTACCGAACCGCTGCTGTGGGGCGCCACCCGCAATCCCTGGGACCTGCAGCGCACGCCCGGCGGTTCCTCCGGCGGCGCTGCCGCCGCGGTGGCGGCCGGCATCGTGCCGGCGGCCGGGGCGGCAGATGGCGGCGGCTCGATCCGGATTCCCGCTTCTTACTGCGGCCTGTTCGGGCTGCGGCCCTCGCGCGGCCGGGTGCCGGCAGGACCGGCCCATGCGGAATTCTGGGACGGCGCCTCCAGCGACCATGTGCTGACGCGCAGCGTGCGCGATTCGGCGCGCCTGCTGGACGCGATCGCTGGCGCCGACGTTGGCGCGCCCTTTACCATCACTGCGCCGGAACGCCCTTATGCCGAGGAAATAGCGCGGCCGCCGGGCAAGCTGCGGATAGGCTATTGCACGCAATCGCCGCTGGGCACACCGGTGCACCAGGAATGCGTGAACGCCGTGCTGCAGGCCGCCAGGCTGCTGGCCGACCTGGGGCACGAAGTGGAACCGGCCCAGCCCGAGATCGACGGCCAGGCGCTGGCGCGCAGCTTCGTCAGCATGTACTTCGGCCAGACCGCGGCCGGCATCGCCCATATCAAGCAGCTCACCGGCGCCGGCAACAGCGGTTTTGAACTGGAGTCGCGCATACTGGCCCTGATCGGCCGCACCATCAGCGCCGGCGATTACGTGCGCGAACGCGAGCGCTGGAATGAATACGCGCGGGCCTTGGGACGCTTCCACCAGCGCTACGATCTGTATCTGACGCCGACCACCGCGCAGCCGCCCTGCCGCATCGGCGAACAGGATACGCCGCCCTTGCAGCGCGCCGCGGCCCGGCTGGTGCTGGCGCTGGGCGCGGGCAGTCTGCTGATCAAGAGCGGCATGGTCGAGAGCCTGGTGCAGACCAGCCTGCAAGCAGTGCCCTTCACCCAGCTCTCCAACCTGACCGGCACGCCCAGCATGTCGGTGCCCCTGCACTGGGCTGCCACCGCAGGCTCGGCGGAAGCCCTGCCATACGGCGTGCAATTCGTCGCCCGCTTCGGCGACGAAGCCACTTTGCTGGGGCTGGCGGCGCAGCTGGAACAGGCCCAACCCTGGCAGCAGCGGCGCCCTCCCGTTGTCTAAAGCGCCTGCCAGCCCTCGATCCCGGTAAAGATCCCGGCGCCGATCAGCAGCAGGCCGATCAGGCGGCCGGCAATGGCGCCGCCGCGCGGATTGGCGTCGAACCAGCCGCTGGCTTTGCTGGAAAGCAGCGCCAGGCCACCATATACAGCCGCCTGGGTCAGCCAGGTAATGATGCCCAGCACCAGCGCCTGGCTCCAGATCGGCCCGGCGCCGATTTTCAGGAACTGCGGGAAAATCGCCAGCATGAAGACATAGGCTTTCGGATTCAGCAAGCTGGTCATCATGGCCTGGAAAAAGGTCATGGCCGGCGCCCTGGCGCCCAGCGGCGGCGTTGTGGAAGCGATGCGGAAGGCGTTGTCGCTGCGCAGCAGCGACCAGCCGATCCAGGCGATATAGCAGGCGCCGGCGAGCAGCACCAGATTGAACAGCGCCGGCCACAGTTTCAGGATGACGGCGATGCCCAGCATCGCCATGACGACATGGCAGATGCCGCCGGCAATGATCCCGGCCACCGCCGCCAGGCCGGAGCGGCGCCCGCCCACCAGCGCGCTCGCCATCACGAATGCCATGTCCAGCCCAGGCAAGACGATGACGCCGAATACGATCATGAAATACAGCCAGAGATTGACGGATTGGTTCATTTGGAAAGCTCCTGACGATCTGCGGCTAAAGCCGCTTGAACAGATTGAATGAATTGTCTTTGCGATTGGCTACATATGGCCGGAGTCGAAGCCGCACTATTGCGGTAACCAGCGCAAGCGCGAACGTCGGGTCGGATCAAGGATGACCGTTTCCGGCTCTGCCCTAAGCAAAACGCCGGCCGCCAGTTCCTTGGCGGCACGCTCGGCCAGCGGATTGAATTTACTGTCCAGCAGCTGGTTATCCTTGGCCAGGCCTAACCACACCAGATAGAGTCCGTCAGTCCTGACCGGCAGCTGCGGGAAATTATTGCTGGCGTCCAGTGTCACCAGCACGCCGGCCTGACGCATGCCGGCTTCCCGGTAGCCGGCAAAACTGGCGGCGGCCTGCTGCGCAAAGCGCTCCACGCTGCCTGGCTTGAGTGCGAAGATCTGCGCAACGACGACGCCGCCCGCTCCCTGCAACTCCTTTATCGGATCGACGGCGGGCAGCACAGTCACGCCGCTGTCCGGATCCAGGGGACGCAACAGCAGCACATTGTCGCTGTCGACAATCAGATCGTTCAAGGTAGTCCTATGTTCTTTCCAGACTGCTCCGTAGTAGAACGCCGCATTGACGACAGCCCTGGCGTCCATGTCCTTGAAACCGCGCAGCCAGGTAAAGGCTTCCGTATTCTGGCGTTCAAAAAACTGGCCGAAGGCAATCGCTCCCAGCTGCTGGAAAGCTTCCGGAAAATAACTTTCAAAATAGGCGGCGAAATCCGCCCGGCGGCCCGGCTTGATCTGATAGCGGCGTAACTCGATGACCTGGAATTCGTTAGTGTGAATGGTGTTTTTCATGGCGATGGGTTCGGTGCTTGTCGATATATGCGCCAATGGCGCAGTGTGGATTGCCAGGCCAAGGATTATTCCGACGATAAGCCTGCGCATGCTGTTCCTCCGGCTGGATGGGTTTTTATTGCTGGAATCGAAGATAAATTGAATTTAGGACAGAATTAGCCCTATATTTAAATTATCCTTGCAGGCATGTATCACCCAACCACACGTGTACTGGCAGTGCTGGAACTGCTGCAAACCCATGGCCGCATGAGCGGGGCCGAGATGGCTGCGCGCCTGGAGATCGACGGCCGCACCTTGCGCCGCTATATCGTGACGCTGGAAGAAATGGGTATTCCGATCACCACCGAACGCGGCCGCCACGGCGGCTATGCGCTGATGGCCGGCTTCAAGCTGCCGCCCATGATGTTTACCGATGACGAAGCGCTGGCCCTGGCTATCGGTTTGCTGGCGGCGCGCGGCCTGGGGCTGGCCGAGGCAGCGCCGGCGGTGGCCAGCGCCCAGGCCAAGCTGGAACGGATCATGCCGGCCAACCTGAAACGGCGCGTCAGCGCCATCGATGAAACGGTCAGGCTCGATTTGTCGCAAGCGACCTCGCCCGCCGACAATGCCGCGCTGGTTATTCTCAGCGCCGCGGCGCAAAGCCGCCAACGGGTGCATCTGCATTACCGCAGCGCCCAGGGCGACAACAGCGAACGCGACTTCGATCCTTACGGCCTGGCCTATCGCGGCGGCCGCTGGTACGTGGCCGGCATGTGCCATCTGCGCAAGGACGTACGCTCGTTCCGGCTGGACCGGGTGGGACAGGTGCAACTGCTGGCGCAGCAATTTGAACGGCCGGCGGCCTTCGACGCCCTGGCCCATTTGTCATTTTCAGTCGCCACCATTGCGCGTGCCTTTACCATCGAAGTGCTGCTCAAGACCGATCTGCTGTCGGCGCGCGAACACCTGTTCGACGCCATCGGCATTTTTGAACAGACCGAGGACGGTGTATTGCTGCACAACCAGTCAGACGATCTCGACTGGTTTGCGCGGCAGCTGGCGCGCCTGCCGTTTGCGTTTGAAATCCGGCAGCCGGCGGCGCTGCGCGACGCCGTCCGGCTTTGCGCACAGAGATTATTGGCGCTGGCAGAAAAATAGCACGGGGCCGCGCGCGCCTGCCAACAATGGCAGTATTCCCATGCAGCACGGTCCGGTAGACTGATCCGTATAGCGATTCGCTGCTTTACGTTTCTCCACAGAACAACAAGGATGAGGAAAAAACCTAGTTTGAAGCCTTAAAACACCGCTGTTACACGAGTTTGGGGGCATCTACGTGATATCCTGAGCGTTCTAAAACACACCGCATTTGTTGTCAATGAATACACCTGTTGCTGCTGCTACTCCCAACCCTGTTCAAACCGCCCGCGTCCTGCTCAAGGAACTCCAGGAAAAATACGCTGTATTTCGCGATTACCTGCCGTTAGCGATCGGCATCGACAAGCAACTCATCGCCCTGTCGCCGGACACCAACCGCAAGACCTTGCGCATCGCCCTCGGCATGCATACCAATTCACTGCGCTATCTCAAAGGCATGGAGAAGGCGACGCATCGCTTCGACCTGGAAGGCAACAGCACGGACGAGGTCACCGAGGTGCATCGCAGCCACGCTACCGAAACCCTGCGCGAACGTTTCAAGAAAAACGCTGAGCAGCGCAAGCTGCAGCGCGCCGCCGAAGCGGCTCAGCAGGCTGCCGAAAAAGCTGCCGCGCAGCATGCGGAAAAGCTTAATCAGCTGACTGCGAAATTCTCCCGCAACCGCTGAGCTGGCGCCATCCGGCCTGACCGGCCTGGCTATCCGACTAGCCGGGCCATTACCACCGGCAGCGATGATAACGGTAACAGACTGGCGCCCTGCCAGGTTTACGCTCCGAAGAGATGGCAAGGCAATTCATTTATGCGTCAGTTGCCAGATCCAGTTGCCATCCGTATTCGCTTTTTCCTCGCCTGAAACGCCACGCCTGGGTGGAACCGCCGCGCTCAGCATCGCGTTGTAGGCCGTCTTGTTGTATTTGTTGACGCGCCTTTGCGCCGCACGCTGGGTGTAGCCGTCACCGAAGGCAACAATCGCGTTCAGCATTTCCAGCAGCTCACCCTCTTCGCTCATCTGCTGCGCCATCTGGCGCCAGACGTCGGCCTGGTTCCAGCGCATGAAGCGCACATAGGAAGTTTGCCAGCGCCCGAATGCGGGCGGCGGGGCCGACCACTTGGTGCGCCGGCTGACGACCCACAGGACCGCGCGCAGAAACAGACGGTTGTCGCGGCCGCTGGCGCCGGGATCGTTATCTCCCCCCAGCAGCAGAGGCCGCAATTTTTGCCAATGCTCGTCTCGGAGATCCATGTCGCGCAAATTGTGCATATCGTACATATCTTGCTCTGATGGTAGCTATCAAAATTGACCATGTCATTCTTGATCATTTCTGGCAAAAAATGCATAAGGGATTGCTGAATTGAGCAGGCGCAGCGACGTATTCCGCAGCAGCCCGGGGAAATGGCCTGGCGCTGGCAAGCGGCCGGACTATTTGATCAGCTTGAGTATTTCGCGGAACTTCGGATGTTCGCTGCTGCGCATCCATTCAAACATGAGCATTTCGCTGGTGACTATGTCAGCGCCGGCGGCACGGGCGCGTTCGATGGCTGCGGCCTTGTCGCCGGCCTGGCGCGAGCCGATGGCGTCGCTTACCAGCGTGACCCGATGCTGCCGGTGCAACAGGCCGAGCACGGTCTGCAAGACGCAGACGTGGGCTTCGCAGCCCAGCACTACCAATTGGTCGCGGCCATTGTCAATGGCAGTAATGAATGCCGGCTGGGCGCAGGCATCGAAGCTGGATTTTTCTACCGTCTGATCCAGCACGGCATCGATGGCAGCGACCGTGCGTCCCAGGCGCAAGGGTTGCTGCGCCGTGCCGATCACCGGGATAGCCAGCAAGCGCGCAGCCTGCGCCAGCAGCACAGCACGGCGCAGGACTTGCGCGCTGTCGCCGATGACCGGCATCAGTTTTTCCTGCAGATCGACGATCAGCAGCGTGGAACGGGAGGCGTCGCAGAGATAAGGCATAGGCGGTCTGACTGTTGGATACATGCGCAGTCTGTTTTATACCACGCCGCGCGCAATCGCGATCCGGCCCCGGCTGCTTCAGACTCGTTCCAGCACCAGCGCAATTCCCTGGCCGACGCCTATGCACATGGTGCACAGTGCATAACGTCCCTGCGTGCGCTGCAGCTGGTTGACCGCGGTGGTCGCCAGCCTTGCGCCGGATGCGCCCAGCGGATGGCCCAGCGCAATGGCGCCGCCGTTCGGATTGACGCGCGGATCGTCGTCGCGCAAGCCGAGCTGCCGCAGCACCGCCAGTCCCTGCGCCGCAAACGCTTCGTTCAATTCGATGACATCGAACTGCTCCAGTCTCAGGCCGCTCAGCGCCAGCACCTTCTGCGTGGCAGGAAGCGGGCCGATACCCATGATGCGCGGCGCCACGCCGGCGGTCGCCATGGCGACTATCCTGGCCCTGGGCGTCAGGCCGTAGCGGGCGGCATTGACTTCGTCGGCCAGCAGCAGGGCGCAGGCGCCGTCGTTGAGGCCGGAGGCATTGCCGGCGGTGACGCTGCCTTCGGGCCGGACCACCGGTTTCAGCCTGGCCAGCGCTTCCAGGCTGGTGGCGCGTGGATGCTCGTCCTTGCTGACGACGATCGCCTCGCCTTTTTTCTGCGGAATCGTCACTGCCGTGATTTCATGCTCGAAAAAACCGGCGTCTTGCGCGGCAACGGTTTTCATCTGGCTGGCGAGCGCCATGCGGTCCTGGTCGGCGCGGCTGATGCCGAACTGCGCGGCGACGTTTTCCGCCGTCTCCGGCATGCTATCGACGCCGTATTGCTGCTTCATCAGCGCATTGACGAAGCGCCAGCCGAGCGTCGTGTCTTCCAGCCGGGCGTTGCGCGCAAACGCTGTATCGGCCTTGCCCATCACGAACGGCGCGCGGCTCATGCTTTCGACGCCGCCGGCGATCAGCAAGCCGGCTTCGCCGCTTTTGATGGCGCGCGCCGCCGTACCGAGCGCATCCAGCCCTGAGCCGCACAGGCGGTTCAGGGTCGCCCCCGGCACTTCCTGCGGCAGGCCGGCCAGCAAGGCCGACATGCGCGCCACGTTGCGATTGTCTTCGCCAGCCTGGTTGGCGCAACCATAGATGACGTCCGCCACCGCCTGCCAATCGACCTGCGGATTGCGCGCCATCAGCGCGCGGATGGGGATGGCGCCGAGATCGTCGGCGCGCACGCTGGACAGCACGCCGGCGTAGCGGCCGAAAGGTGTACGCTGGGCATCGCAGATAAAAGCTTGGGACATGGATTCTCCTGGTATGGCCGGTTTGGGCATAAGCCTCAGCAAGCGTTGATGAGGGGTACTGCGGTCAGCTTCTGCAATTCGCCGAAGGACAGGCCGTCGACCATGGCCGTCACCCTGGCGCCGTCCGCTGCCAGGTCGATCACCGCCAGATCGGTATAAATGCGGCTGACGCAGCCTATCCCGGTGAGCGGATAAGTGCAGGCAGGCACCAGCTTGCTCTCCCCCGCTTTAGTGAGGTGCTCCATCATCACATAGGTTTTCTTGGCGCCTATGGCCAGGTCCATGGCGCCGCCGACGGCCGGAATCGCATCCGCCGCGCCGGTATGCCAGTTGGCCAGGTCGCCGCCGGCCGAAACCTGGAATGCGCCCAGTACACAGACATCCAGATGGCCGCCGCGCATCATGGCGAAACTGTCAGCATGATGGAAATAGCAGCCGCCCGGCAGCAGCGTCACTGGCTGCTTGCCGGCGTTGATCAGGTCGTAGTCTTGCTCGCCCTCGGCCGGCGCCGGCCCCATGCCGATGACGCCGTTTTCGCTGTGCAGGATGACCTCGCGATCAGGCGGCAACTGGTTCGCCACCAGCGTAGGCAAGCCGATGCCGAGGTTGACCACGGCGCCGTCGGGAATATCCTGCGCCACGCGCGCCGCCATCTGTTCTCTGCTCCATTTATTCATGATATTTGCTCCTATGCTTGCTTGAAGCCGGCCGGGCCGGTAACGCTGCGCGGCACTTGCACCACCCGCTGTACATAGAGCCCCGGCGTGACCACGCTCTCGGGATCGAGGCTGCCCAGTTCGACGATCTCGTGCACCGAAGCAATCGTGGTCTTGGCGGCGCTGGCCATGATGGGGCCGAAATTGCGCGCAGTCTTGCGATAGGTCAGGTTGCCCCAGCGGTCGCCGCACTCAGCCTTGATCAGGGCGAAATCGGCGTGGATGGGATGTTCCAGCACGTACATCCGGCCATCGATTTCGCGGGTTTCCTTGCCTTTGGCCAGCTCCGTGCCATAACCGGTGGGCGTAAAGAAAGCGCCGATGCCGGCGCCGGCGGCACGGATACGTTCCGCCAGATTGCCCTGCGGGACCAGCTCCAGTTCCAGTTCGCCGGCGCGATAGAGGCCGTCGAATACCTGCGAATCAGCCTGGCGCGGGAAGGAACAGATAATCTTGCGCACCCGCCCGGCCTTGAGCAGCGCGGCCAGGCCGGTTTCGCCGTTGCCGGCATTGTTGTTGACGATCACCAGGTCGCGCGCACCTTGCGCAATCAGGGCGTCGATCAGCTCCGCCGGTTGCCCGGCGCCGCCGAAACCACCAATCATTACCGTGGCGCCGTCATGAATATTGGCGAGCGCTTGCTCGAGCGAAGGGATAATTTTGTTGATCATGGCTCTTTACGAACATTTCAGTTGAAAATCACAATAAAGTTCTTATAATGAACAAATATTCGTATAAAGAACTTATCTCAAAAGAATAGTCAGCTGGCAGGCCAATGTCAATCGCTGCTTAATTTGTTGTTCTTTGCATCTGCGCGCCTGTATTGAATGAAAACATGACCATATCCACTTCTGCCGATAGTACCGATCCCAAGCCCGGCGACAGCTATGTACAGTCGTTTGCACGCGGGCTTGCAGTCTTGCGCAGCTTTGGCGCCCACGCCCCGGCGCAGACGCTGACAGAAGTCGCCGCCGCAACCGAACTGACCCGCGCCGGCGCGCGCCGCATCCTGCTGACTTTGCTGCACCTGGGCTATGTCGACATGGACGGACGCCTGTTCCGCCTGACGCCCAGAGTGCTGGAGCTCGGCTTCGCCTACCTGTCGTCGCTGCCGGTCTGGACCCAGGCCCAGCCGGTGATGGAAGACCTGGTGCAAAGCTTGCGGCAATCGTGCTCCGCCGCAGTGCTGGACGGCGACGAGATCGTGTACGTGCTGCGGGTGCCGGCGCACAAGATCATGTCGATCAACCTGGGCGTAGGCAGCCGCCTGCCGGCGTACGCGACTTCGCTGGGGCGGGTGCTGCTGGCCGGGGTGCCCGACGAAGCCATCCGGCAACGGCTGGCCGCGGCCGCACTGCCTGCGCATACCGTCCACACGGTGACCGATCCGCAGCGCCTGTATGAAGTCGTCCAGCAAGTACGGCTACAGGGCTGGTGCCTGGTTAACGAAGAACTGGAGCCGGGACTGGTGTCGCTGGCGGCGCCGATTTTCGACCGCAACGGCCGCGTGGTGGCTGCAGTCAACATCAGCGGCCAAGTGAACAATCCGACGCCGGCGCACCTGCTGGCACATTGTCTGCCGATGCTGCTGGCCGCCGCCGCCAAAATCAACCTGCTGGTGCGGGCGCAAAAATGAAGCGGGCCCTGAGATGGACAAAGGCTATTCAGCAAACAGCAAATCGAATTGTCTTATCAACTCTAGAAGAAAAAGTTTCCCTGCAATGCTGATATGGCGGCGTGAAGCATACAGGGCATAGATAGACATGGGCGGCGGCGCCCAGCCGGGCATCAGCACGCGCAAGCGCCCTTGCTCGATATCCTGGCGACACAGTGCCGCGGAAAGGCGGGCGACGCCTAAGCCAGCCAACGCCGCCTCGCGTATCACCAGCAGATTGTCGCTGGAAAACCGGATCCTGGTTCCCAGCTCAGCATGCTGCTGGTCTGGTCCAATCAAATGCCAGCACGAAGACTCTTCCGCACTGCCCCATCCGATCGCATCGACAGCCAGCCCACCTTCAGGATAAGCGGGATACCCCGCGGCCTCAACCACTGCAGGCGTAGCGACCAGCAGGTAGGGAGCAAATGCCAGCCGTTGCACAATCATCTCGGAATCAGGCAAGCTCTGTGCCGATGGCAGCAATACCAGATCAAAATGCTTGGTCAGCGATTCCACCGTTCCCATGGTGGTGCTGAGACGCAAGCGAACCCGCGGGTGGGCCAGCGCAAACTCGGTGGCGACCCGGCCGACGATCACCGAGGCTAGTGCAATCGGACAAGCAATATGCAAGCTGCCATGGGCTTCTGCCTGGCTGTCGTGCGCCAATGTCATGGCGGCATACATTTCCGAACGAATGCAACGCCCATGCTGATAAAGCTGCTGGCCGATTTCAGTCACTTCAAAATAGCGGGAATTGCGCAGCAGCAGGTTGACGCCAAGTTGCTCTTCAAGCGCAGCAATACGGCGGCTCAACCGGGATTTTGGTATGCCGGTGCGTGCGCTAGCCGCGCTGAACCCACCGGCATCGATCACCTCCACCAGCAACATCAGATCGTCGGCCGCGCCGGTCAGTTGATTCACCCTCTCCGGGCCAAAGGTCATAGCGCTGGATCTTCGCGTCATCACTCGCTTCTTTCCGGATATAAGCGTGCCAGGTTTAGCGAGCGTCTCAGCAGCATTGTAGTTGTATTGAAGCTCTGATCCCAGAGTTTAATCCCAAGCCGCACAATTAAGAAATGGTAATGCGACAAGCAGGCGATCGTGCCGGGATACCTTTCTGGCGAGCACATCGAATTCGATCTCTGCCGGGCAAGCGTGGCAGCCGGCCGCGGCGACCAAGAAAGTTTCCAGATTGACTGCGTTCCAATTTTAGAACATTGCTTCCCGAAATTACCGATTGCTACGGGCTCCGTCCGACCGCTATCTTCGATCGCAAGCGTTCAAAGATAACGCTACAAATGGAGACCAAAATGTGTAGTGCAAATTTCAAATTCATCGGTATTTTCTTTATTGCCGCGACAGGCTGCGACCAGGCCGGCGCCCAGTCGGCGACACAAATCTATGGCCTGATCAACCTGGGCATTTCCTCGCAGCAGTTGAGCGGACAATCGCGCGTTACCGCTGTAACAAACGGCGACATGACAACATCTTTCTTTGGTATACGCGGCAGCGAAGACCTGGGTGGCGGCTTGAAGTCGGTTTTCACCATGGAGAGTTTCTTTCGGGCGGATACGGGGGAAATCGGCCGTGGAAATTCCGATGTCGTGTTTCAGCGCCAGGCGTGGGTAGGACTTGAAAAAGAAGGTATCGGCACCTTTCGCATAGGACGCGTGGCCAGCCCGAACTGGTTGACCACCATCAGGTTCGGCCCGTTCGGCGGCGCCTCGATTACACCCTATATCCTGCAAACCTATCTGCCCAGCGCGCTCGAACCGATGATCACAGGCAGTTCGACCAGCGATGCATCATGGGCCAATAGCATCGGCTATAGCTCGACGAACTGGGCTGGCTTTTCCACCATGCTGGTCTACTCGTTGAGCGAAGGCAGCGCGAACGGCAGACGTCTCGGCGGCAGCTTCAATTATGCGTCGGGTGCGCTCGCCGCATCTCTGTCATTTGAGAAGCTCAGCCAAATGTCGCTGCAGTTCGGCGCGCCAGCGCCCGCATTGGTCACGGCCGCCAGGCCAAGCTATGTAGCGACCGATGACAACACTGCGCAGCTGGCGCTCACCTACGATTTCACGGCACTCAAGGTATTCGGCCAACTGAGCCGGACGCGGCTGCAAAACACGACGCCCACGGAAATAACGCTAGGAACCTGGCAGCTCGGCGTCTCGGCGCCGCTCGCCGCCGGCAAGCTGATGGCCTCCTGGGCGCACACCCTTATGCAGCGGACCGCGAGCGCCGATCTCGAGCGCGGCACGCTGTCGCTGGGGTATGACTACAGCTTGTCCAAACGCAGCGACATCTACATCGCCTATATCAGCGACAAAGTCACCAATCTCAGTCGCGGCAACGGCTTTACCGCCGGTTTGCGCCATAGCTTCTGACCTCACTCCCCCAACCTCACCGGACGCCATCTATGAATAAAAAAATGGAAGTGCTGCTTGATACCACCTTAGGCAAATTACGCGGGTATGCACAAGATAACTTGCTTTCCTTTCATGCTGTCCCCTATGCCAAGCCGCCGCTAGGCTCACTTCGGTTTGCAGCGCCGGAGCCGGCTGAACCGTGGATTGGCGTACGCGAAGCCCGGGAGCCCGGGTCAATCGCCCCTCAAATGCCGTCGCGCCTGAGCCTGGCCATGGGGGACTTCGACATGCCGCAAAATGAAGACTGTCTGACGCTGACAATTCGCACGCCCGCAGCCAATGATCGGCAGCGGCCGGTAGTGGTCTGGTTTCATGGCGGTGGCTACATCAGCGGCGCCGGTGCTTTACCTTGGTATGACGGTAGCCTTCTGGCGAATGAGGGAGACATCGTTTTTGTCGGCGTCAACTATCGCATCGGCGCCTTGGGTTACCTGTATGCGCCCGGGATTTCTCCCGGCAACCTGGGACTGCTGGATCAGCAACTGGCGCTGGAATGGGTACAGCAGCATATAGCCAGTTTCGGCGGCGATCCCAACCAGGTCACGCTCATGGGCCAGTCTGCGGGATCGCATTCGATCGCCTTGATGCTGACGCAGTCCGACTCCTCTCAGCCCGTGGCGCAACGCGCCATCCTGCAAAGCGCGCCATTGGGGATCACCCTCTACGATACGCAGCAGGCAACCAGCATAGGCCAGGTATTCATCCGCGCGCTAGGCATCGATCCGGACCATCCGCAAGCGCGTGAACAGATTTGCCAGGTCTCGGCGCAGGCCATACTTGATGCACAGGCCGCGGCCTTTCGTTTTGTGGTCGGCCAGGCCAAACCGGGAGATCCGGTGGCGTTGCCGTTCATCCCGGTCGCCGATGGCAAGATTCTTCCGGCGCCACAAGAGATGGCCGCAGCCATGCAACGCGCCGCGACCAGGCTGGATGTCCTGATCGGCACCACCAGAGAAGAAGCCAATGTCTTTTTCTACCACATTCCAGCGGTACAAGCGCTGACGCAAGCGCCTATTCCTGAGCAGGAAATTGCGCTGCTGGGTGCGCGCCGTCCGGGCGCATCTGCGGCGCAGCTGCTGATGGACTATGCCGGCGAAAAGCTATTCTTGCGGGCTACCTTGGACTGGGCTGTGCAAGCAGTGGAGAGTGGGCGCCGGGTGCACCTGTACCAGTTTGACTGGCAGTCGCCAAACCGGGAGCTTGCTGCCGGACACTGCCTTGAATTGCCTTTTATCTTTGGTAGCCGCGCAGCATTTGCCGACGCACCGATGCTAAGCGGCGCCAATTTACAGCAAGTCGATGCTCTCTCTGCGATCATGCGAGCCAGCTGGATCGGCTTCATTCGCGACGGAAATCCAAACCATGCTGGAATACCGCCCTGGCCCAGGTTTGAACCCACACAGCGAGCCACCATGCGCTTCGACGCCATCACCGGCGCAGTCGGCGACCTTGCTGGAAAAACATGGCAAGCATCATGAACCCGCCCCCTCCAGACGCCATTTCAAAGCATCCCGCCGTCGAGAATCATGTTGCGCAGCGTCCGCCAGCGTTGATCCAAGACAGCGGCGCCATCCAGTGGCGAATTATTATTGTTTGCTTCCTGGTGATATTTTTCGACGGTTTCGACACCACCTCGATCGGCTTCGTGGTCCCCACCCTGGCGCGGGAATGGGGCATGCCGGCCACCGCCTTCACTTCCGCATTTGTCGCAACCAGCCTGGGCGCTGTCGTCGGCTACATGATCAGCGGACCGTTGCGCTGGCGCCTCGGCAGTCGCTGCCTGATTTTCTGCAGCGTGCTGTTGTTTGCTGCCGGCTCGATGCTCACCGCGCTAGCCGGATCGTTGCAGATTTTGGCCGTGCTGCGTCTGCTCACAGGCATCGGCTTAGGCGCGGCGTTACCGGCAGCCGTTGCATTGGCATCCACGCAATGTCCGGCGCGTCATCGGGAAGTGATCGCCGTTGCAGTAACCGCCGGAATTGGATTGGGCAGTACCTTCGGCGGCTTGGTCGGCGGTCACCTCATCGCCTGGCATGGCTGGCAGAGCGTATTCTTGCTGGGTGCGCTGCTGCCGGCATTGCTGCTCCCCTTCGTCTGGTGGTTCTTGCCTGCACAGGAAGCGAAAACCGGTCAGCCTGCCGCCGATCCGGCGTCGCACTCCGACACGGGCATCGGCAGCCTGTTTGACGGAACGCTGGCGCTACGCACCACGCTGCTCTGGAGCTTTTCCTTCCTGGTTTTTATCACGGTGTATGCCTTGTATTTCTGGCTGCCGACCTTGCTCTTGAGTTTTGGATTCAGCCCCAGCGAAACACCGAAAGGCATTGCCTTCCTGGGTACCGGCGGTATGGTAGGCGCGATCCTGCTGATCCCGTTGTCCACGCGCTTTGGTATCGCGCGGGTGCTGATATGCACTTCCCTGC
>NZ_DATMRB010000035.1:0-9958 GCF_035566555.1 Collimonas sp. | reverse complement strand
GACCGGCGCATCGTTAAAACGGATGAGTTTTCATCCGTTTTTCGTTTGCGCCCTGTCTATAGAACAGCGCACTTCGTCTTGTACACCCGCCGCAACACGCTGCCGCATGCCCGTCTGGGCGTGGTGGCGGCGAAGCGGCTGGCGCCGCGCGCTGTGACGCGTAACACGGTCAAACGGGTTACGCGCGAGCTGTTTCGCCTGACACCATTGCCGCCCATCGACTGCATTGTGCGTTTATCCAAACCGGTAAACACCAAGGCAGGTCCGGCTACCACTGCGCGCCTGAAGCGAGAATTGCTGAGCGAGCTCAAGCAGCTGTTCGCCTCGCAACGCCCGGCGGCCGGCAAGCCGTAACGACAGTTATGGCTTGGGGCTTGTATTGTTCCAGCCTGACTATATGTATATGTACGGCGACGGCAGGCCGGAAGAAGAAGGGAAAAAAGCTGTCATGAAAATGCCTCTACTGTTCCTGTTGCGACTCTACAAACTGGGCATCAGCCCGTTTCTGGGACAGAATTGCCGTTTTTATCCCAGCTGCTCCGATTACGCAGCCGAAGCAATCCAGACGCATGGCGCCCTCAAGGGCAGCATGCTGGCCGGACGTCGCCTGTGCAAATGCCATCCCTGGCACGCCGGCGGGCTCGATCCGGTGCCGCCGCACCAGTCATCCGCATCTCCATCTGCAGCCAAACCCGCATCCGCTAGCCGGTCGTGCGGTTGCAGCCATTCCTGAATCATAGATAAATACTCTTATGGATATCAAACGTACCGTCCTGTGGGTTGTATTTTCGGTGTCGCTATTGTTCCTTTGGGACCAATGGCAGCGCCATAACGGCCAACCGTCGCTGTTCTTCCCGGGCACCGCTCAAACCGCACCTGCCGCTAGCGGCCCTGCCAATGCAGCTGCCGGCGCCAGCGCCAGTGCTGATGTGCCGCAGGCTTCGGCTAGCGCAGCCGGTACTCCGGCGCCGTCCGCCAGCGCCGTACCTGCCACCGCAGCCGACGCCAAGGGCGAAGTCATCACCATCACTACCGATGTGGTCAAGGCTGACATCGATACGGTTGGCGGCGAACTGAAGCGCCTGGAACTGCTGAAGCACAAGGATACGGTCGATCCGACCAAGAACCTGGTGCTGTTCGACTCCAGCGCGACCCGCACCTACCTGGCTGAAACCGGCCTGATCGGCGGTCCTTTCCCTAACCACAAGTCGCCGTTCACGGCGTTGCCTGGCGTGCGTACGCTGGACAACGGCAATCAGGTGCAACTGGTGCTGGAATCGACTGAAGGCGGCGTCAAGCTGACCAAGACTTTCACTTTCAAACGCGGCGATTACTCGATCGACGTCAAGCACACTGTCACCAACGAAAGTGGCGCTCCGGTCTCGCCTTCGCTGTACCTGCAGCTGGTGCGTGACGGCAACGCGCCTGAAGGCGAACAGCGTTTCGTCCACACCTTCACCGGCGCTTCGGTGTACACCGAAGGCAGCAAGTTCCAGAAATTCCCGTTCGACAAGATCGAAAGCGGCAAAGCTGAACACGCTACCAAGTCTGACGACGGCTGGTTTGCCCTGATCCAGCACTACTTTGTTTCCGCTTTCATCCCGCAAGACAAGGCGCCGCGCGAAATCTTCACCAAGAAGATCGCCACCAACCTGTACGCGGTCGGCAACATTCTGCCGCTGGGCACGATTGCACCAGGCGCCAGCGTCACCATGGATGCGCGCCTGTATTCCGGTCCGGAAATCCAGAGCGACCTGGAAGCGGTTGCCCCTGGCCTGGAACTGGTCAAGGACTATGGCTGGCTGACCATCATCGCCAAGCCGATTTTCTGGCTGATGACGCAGATCCATAAAGTACTGGGCAACTGGGGCTTCACCATCATCGCCCTGACCGTGCTGATCAAGCTGGCGTTCTTCCCATTGTCGGCGGCGAGCTATCGCAGCATGGCCAAGATGAAGCTGGTGACGCCGAAGATGACCGCGATCCGCGAGCGCTTCAAGTCCGAGCCGCAAAAGATGAACCAGGCCATGATGGAGCTGTACAAGACCGAAAAGATCAACCCGCTCGGCGGCTGTCTGCCGATCGTGATCCAGATCCCGGTCTTCATCTCGCTGTACTGGGTGCTGCTGGCCAGCGTCGAAATCCGCAATGCGCCGTGGATCGGCTGGATCCACGACCTGGCCGCACCGGACCCGTTCTACATCTTGCCGGTACTGATGGCGGTCTCGATGTTCATCCAGACCAAGCTCAACCCGACGCCGCCTGATCCGATGCAAGCGAAAGTGATGATGTTCATGCCGCTGATTTTCTCGGTCATGTTCTTCTTCTTCCCGTCGGGCCTGGTGCTGTACTGGGTCACCAACAACGTGCTGTCGATTGCGCAGCAATGGGTGATTACCCGCAAGATGGGTGCTGGTCCTGCGAAAGCCTAAATCGATTTAAATTGGTTTACATCGATTGTCGTAAAAAAGCCCGTGAATCAAGAATTCACGGGCTTTTTTGTTGGCTTCTGCTTGTCGCTGTTTCTATTATCCAACAACCCTCGTAGAATAATTCCATGTCTTTCGATTCCTCTCCCATCGCCGCCATCGCCACCGCACCCGGACGCGGCGGCATCGGCGTAGTCCGCATCTCCGGCAAGCATCTCGGTCCCGTCATTGAAGCCGTTTGCGGCGTTGCGGAAAACAAGCTGATCCCGCGCCACGCCACCTATCTGCCGTTCAAGAACGCCGACGGCAGCGTCATCGACCAGGGCCTGGCGATCTATTTCAAGGCGCCGCATTCCTACACCGGCGAAGACGTGCTGGAGCTGCAGGGCCATGGCGGCCCGGTAGTGCTGCAGATGCTGCTCAGCCGCTGCCTGGCGGCCGGCGCGGAACTAGGCTTGCGCATGGCGGAGCCGGGCGAATTCACGCAGCGCGCCTTCATCAACGACAAACTCGACCTGGCGCAGGCGGAAGCCGTGGCCGACCTGATTGAAGCTTCGACCGAGGCGGCGGCGAAGTCGGCTTCGGAATCCTTGTCTGGCGCGTTTTCCAAAGTGATCCACGCGCTGGTGCAGCAAGTCACCAATCTGCGCATGCTGGTGGAAGCGACCTTGGATTTTCCGGAAGAAGAAATCGACTTCCTGGAAAAATCCGATGCGCGCGGCCAGCTGGCGACCATCCGCAGCACGCTCGACAATGTCTTCAGCCAGGCGGCGCAGGGCGCCTTGCTGCGCGATGGCTTGAACATCGTGCTGGCAGGGCAGCCGAACGTCGGCAAATCATCTTTGCTCAACGTGCTGGCCGGCGCCGACGTCGCCATCGTCACGCCGATCGCCGGCACTACGCGCGACAAGGTCACCGAAACAATCCAGCTGGAAGGCATCCCGCTCAACATCATCGACACCGCCGGCATCCGCGACGCCGAAGACGCCAACGATGAAGTCGAACGCATAGGCATCGAGCGCACCTGGGCCGCGGTGGCCAAGGCCGACGTCATCCTGCACATGCTGGACGCCAACCATGGCCCTTCGCTGGCCGACGAAAAAATCGTCGCCCGCTTTCCGCAGAGCGCGCCGATCATCCGCATCTGGAACAAGATCGACCAGTCCGGCCACAAACCCGCGGTTGATGTAATGGGCGACGCCACCCATATCTATCTGTCGGCCACCGATTATCTCGGCATCGACCTGCTGCGCGCCGAACTGCTGCGCATCGCCGGCTGGCAGCAAACCGGCGAATCGCGCTACCTGGCGCGCGAGCGGCACCTGATTGCGCTGAAGGCGGCGCGCGACCATCTGGAGATTGCCGATCAGCACGCTAATATTGACAATCGCGTTAATGATCAGTCGCTGGATCTGTTCGCGGAAGAGTTGCGGCTGACGCAGGATCGGCTGAGCAGCATCACCGGGGCGTTTACGCCGGATGATTTGCTGGGGGTGATTTTTTCGCGGTTTTGTATCGGGAAATAGGTAGTAGCCCAGGATCACCCAATATCGCGCCCGAATCGTAAAACTCTGCGATCCGCGTTCCGTTCCGCGCAGCTTGATGCTTTATTAACACTGTCTTAGACAACGGTTTTCTTATGTTCCGCAAACTAGCTTCGCTCCTTGGTCTTAAAAGCGTAGCCGCTTCGGCGAGCGGTCTCGACAAACAGGGCTCTCCCGCGCCGTACAAGCAAGCAGAAATCAATTTCATCTATAACTTGCTCTTCTGCGACGATCTCTCGCTGTTTGAATTGAAGAACGGGGAGCCGCCGACGTACTGGCAACTTGCCCTCTTCAGCCAACCGCCTGATGTGGAAGCAATACGACATATCGCTGAAAACCAGGATGAGGAAAGCCGCATCCGGGCCATTGCCTACAACTGGCTGCGGGAACACGGCCATCCGGTACCATCACGCCAATTGTTTGGCGTTATTGTCGAAGTCCCTGTTGCCGGTGGCCTGGATACGCTGGCAGCCTATCCGGACGGCCGTGTCCGCTACATCAACCACACCGGAAAATTAGCCGTATTTGAAGCTGGGGTCGAACAGCTCGAAGCGAAAGCAAAATCCCTGGTGGCATCCGCGATTCCCGCGGTAGACAATATGGGACCATGGGATAAAAAGCGCCTGCCGCCTCCAGCAAAAGAAATTGTGAGGATGACCTTCCTGGTCTCTGACGGACTGTACTTCGGTCAAGGTCCCTTTGCGCTGATGGAGAAGGAACCGCTTGCTGCGCCGGTAATTCAAAACGCCGGCGGACTATTGCAGATTGTCATGAACCTGAGCACTAAATCACAAGCAACTGGCTCATCTGACGCGACTAAAAATTAGTCGTAGGGTGGGCAGAGTTTCTGCCCACGCTGAGTGCACTCCTCGATTGACCGATATTCCGCGTGGGCACAAGTGCCCACCCTACCAATTCCCCCAAATAAAAATGCCGTTCGGTTTTCACTGAACGGCATGACTCCTGCAATGTGGGCTTTTTCGCATTCGCGATTTATCGCCACTACAGATATTGAAATCCGGTGTGTTGGCACAATATCGGTAAAGTCTCCTCCAACACTCCCTAAGTTTTGGATTCAGCCCGCCGCCGCAAGGCAGGCGGGCTTTTTTTACCTATTTCAGCTATCGGCTCCCCATGCGCTACCAAGGAAAAATCACCAGCTGGAAGGACGGCAAGGGCTTTGGCTTTGTCGCCACCAATGGGAAAAGCGAAAAGGCCTTCATCCATATCAAGGCGTTTGCCGACCGCAGCCGGCGGCCGGCCGAAGGGGATCTCATCAGCTATGAGCTGATCCTGGAACAAAACGGGCGCTTTCGCGCCGACAAAGTCCGGTTTGCAGGCGCTGCTGCCGCTGAGCCGACACCTGCCAGATCGGGGCCGCTAGCGATCATTTTCGCTGCTGCGTTTTGCTGTTTGCTGCTGCTCGCCGGTTTTTGGGGGAAGCTGCCGTTTGCATTTGCCGGCCTCTATCTTGCGGCCAGCGTGGTGGCCTTTGTCGCTTACGCCATTGACAAATCGGCGGCGCAAAGCAGGCAATGGCGCATCAAGGAAAACAATTTGCACATCCTGGCTTTGCTCGGCGGCTGGCCGGGAGCTTTGCTGGCGCAAAAGCTGCTGCGGCATAAAACGAAGAAGGCGCCGTTCCAGACGGTCTTTTGGCTGACGGTGCTGCTCAATTGCTGTGCACTGGGCTGGCTGTTTACCGAAAGCGGTTCTGCCTTCATCCGACCGCTGCTACATAGCTGACCATAATCGGGAAGGGGCTCAGTCCTGTCCTACCCAGTCACGCCACAATACCGTCAGCACGGTCATCAGCGCCGGCCCGATGAACAAACCCAACAGGCCGAAGGTCTGGGCGCCGCCGAGGATGCCGAACAGGACCAGCAGGAAGGGTAGGCGGGTGGAGCTGCCGATCAGCAGCGGCCGCACGAAGTGTTCGGCGACCAGGACCACGACGAAACCGAATACTGCCACGCTGATTGCGGCGACAGAGGCGCCCTGCGCAAACAGCCAGAGCGCAGCTCCGCAGAACACGATCGGGGCGCAGAACGGCAGCATGGCGGCAATCGCTGTCAGCAGGCCGAGCAGGGTGGCATGCGGCACGCCGGCGATGGCGTAGGCGATGCCCAGCAGGGCGCCTTCGCCTATACCGACCACCACCAGCCCGGCGACAGTACCGCGCACGGCTGCCGTCATCTGGTGCGCCAGCAGGGCGCCGTCGACTCCGAAAGCGCGACGGGTCGCTTTGACCAGGTTGCCGCTCATCCTGGAACCGGCCTGGAACATCACGAACAGCGTCATCAGCATGAAGCCGAACAGGATCAGTCCATGCGCCGCCAGCGCACCGAAATGGCGGCCGGCGGTGACGGCTGCTTCGACATGCAGTCCCTTGATGAAGGGTGAGTCGTGCAAAGGCCGGGCCAGGTTTTCCTGCCACCAGGCGGTGATTTGCTGCGAACTGAAAGGCAGGTGCTCGAGCAGGCCGGGCAGCGGCAAGCCGTTCGCCTCGGCCTGCTTGAACCATTCGATGAAATCGTGCGATTCGTGCGCCGCCTGGGTGATTACCAGCACAAAGGGCAGCACCACGAACAAGGCCACCGCCGTGGTCAGCAGCAATGCCACGCCAATCGTCCGCTTGCGCGACGCATGCGGCGTCTCCAGCCGCAGCAACAGCGGCCAGAGGGCGATGGCGATGACGCCGGCCCACACCACGGCAGGGATGAAATCGCGCATGACCCACAGCGCCAGTAACACCAGCAGGCTGTATAGCGCGATGGAGGCGGCGGTCTGGGCGTTCGGTGCTTTCTTGCCGGCGGCTTCTGCTTCGCCTGGTTTACGTTGGATCATGGAGTCTCTTTCCTGGTTTAGCCGCCGGGGCAGGTCGAGGGACGGTCGTTCAAACCTTCCTTGTCGACGCTGAAATTGATTTTGGCGCCGGCGCCATCGCGCACGATGCGCAGCAGGTAGATGCTGTCGAAGTCGTTGTCTTCCCAATGCGGCACGCTGGCGCGGTCGCCGCCGTATTCCACCACGATCTGGCGCGCCAGCTTTTCGATGATCTTGTGCTCCCAGCCGACCACCAGCAGGCTGCGCCGGTATTGCGGCGCCAGCAAGGCGTTGCGCAGGTCGTCGGTCTTGGAAAAATCGATCGCAGCATTCACCGGCAGGCCGAAATAGATGGCGCTGGGTTCAACCGTGGCCAGCGGACGCACATAGTCGTAGCGCGTGCCGTGGTCTTTCTTTTGGGTGGCGGGATCGGGGGCGAAGATGACATCGGGTTTGCCGTATTTCGCCTCGAGCACGCGCGGCAAGGCCAGCGCTCGGTTGAGACCCTGGCAATTCAGCTGGCCGAGGCCTGCTTCGGGCTTTTCGCCGTGGCGCAGCAGGACGATGGTCTGGACGTCGGGAGTTGTAGCGCCGTCGCCGGCCTGTGCGCTACAAAACAAGGAAACGCCAATCAGGGCTAAAGCTACGCGTGATGCCAAGTGATTCATGAAAATCCAGGTAATGTGATGCACAGCGACGCGTGCGATCGGAAAATTATCCCGCATCTCTAGGAGATAAAGTGCATTAATTTGCAACACGCGCCGATGGACGCGTGCCCGACTCCAGAAATATGCGTCAACGAATTCGCCGAAATATTGTTATCAGCGAGCCTTGAATGTCAAACGCCTGTCATATTGGCTCGCTAAGATAGCTACTCCTGTCAGCACCAGCGTGTCGATATGTGAGTAGATTCATTCATAGCCTTGTCACTTTGCAGATAGCACTGGATGGCTAGAATCTCCTCATATATCGATAATGCCTGCGAATACGGCATTGCGTTCCCCCTAAGACCTACTATCACAAAATCTGCCGTGGATTTCAGCTACTGAGCACTTTTTCAATGCGCCGGTCGGGGATCAGCCACATGATGGCGACCGCCACGTAAAGTCCGAGCCCGATCCAGCGGCTCACAAAACTGAGCGGTATCGCCAGGGCGTAGCCGACCACCGAGATCTTGCCCTTGAAATCGTTGCCTATGGCCTTGGCCAGGGCTGAGTCCCCGCCATGCAGCTTGATCAGGGTCCTGCTCAGGATGTAATAGGCGACCCCGGCCATCATCAGCACCACGCCATACAGGGCGACCGGTACTTCGGCGAAATGGTTTTCCCCCATCCAGCCGGTGGCGAAGGGGATCAGGGAGAGCCAGAACAGCAGGTGCAGATTGGCCCACAGCACCGGGCCGTTGATCTTTTGCACCGCGTGCAGCATGTGGTGGTGATTGTTCCAGTAGATGCCGGTGTAGATGAAGCTCAGCACATAGCTGATGAACACCGGATAGGTCAGCCATAGCGCCGAGAGGCTGGCTTCATGCGGCACTTTCAGCTCGAGCACCATGATGGTGATGATGATGGCGATGACGCCATCGCTGAAGGCTTCCAGACGACCTTTGCCCATGCCTGCTTCCTTTATGTGGCGGTTTGATCATGCTATCCCAGGCAAGCGCCTATGGGTGCGCCTTGCGGCAATTTCCCGAATGTGCACCGATGCGCTTGTCAGCGAGGCAATGCTAATAAGGCAAATCAGAAAAATGACATGCTAACCCGCATCAATTTTTGCCACAATAATTTACTTAACGTTACACTTGTTGCCCCTCGGAATAACATTGACGCGCGCTAGCCCGTAAACTGAGGCTGTGGAATGGCGAATTCGCCGCAGGAAGCACTGGCAACCAGGAAATCAAATGAAAAAACTTTTAGCATGTCTGGCGTTTGGCGCCATCGCCGCGGGTGCATGCGGCAGCGCGGCTGCCGGCGTGAATGTCGGCGTCGGCATTTATGTGCAGCCGCCGCCGCAACCCTACTACCCGCCGGTAGTGCAATATGAGCCGCGCTATGTGCCGGCGCCGGTGTATTACCCGCCGCCGCAGCCGGTCTATGTCGAACCGGGCTGGCGCGAACACCGTGAATGGCGCGAGCGGCGCGACGACGATTGGCGCCGTGAAGAATGGCGTCGCCGGGAAGGGTGGCATGAACACCGTCGCCATCGTGACGACGACTGAGTCCCACTCCGCCTGAAACAAGCCCGCGTCAGCGGGCTTTTTAACGTCCCCAGCATTCTGCGAACGGGGCGGTATTGCCGATCAGTCCGCGGGCGCCGGTATGGTCCAGGGTGAACGTGCCGCATTTATCCGCCACCACCGGCGCCGCGTGCAGCTGATAGGCTGTGGCGTGGGTCTGGCCGCTGGCCAGGCTGACCGCATGTTTCGCGGCGCCGCTCCTGGGCGACTGCTCCAGTCCCGCGGGCAGGACGGGGATCTGGCCATCGGCGCCGAGATAGCTGTGCTGTACCGAGAAGCGCCGTTCCATCCAGCTGGCGGCTTCCAGCAGCACCGCACGGGCGGCAATCCGCTCGCTGCGCCGGACATGCTCGACGTAGCTGGATATGGCCATGCTGCTCAAGATGGCCGTGATCGCCACCACTGCCATCAACTCCAGCAGCGTGAATCCGCGTCGGCCGTACCTGTCCATGCGGCGCTGCTTTCTAGCCAGGATCGAGCAGCGGCGCCGGCAGCTGGCGCCAGGTCCGGACCGGGTGCTGGTTCACCGGCTTGATATCGACCGCATGCGGCAAGCCGTCGCGGCCGGCGATCACCAGCTGCTTGCGGCCGTCCGGCAGCTTGATGAATATCGGCGTGACGATGGACGCGGGCACTTCTGCCACCGCGGTATTCTTCAGATCGCCGCCGAATGCGCTGTCACTGGTAGCGCCGCCGCTGTTGTAATCAATCGCAATGAGATAGGACTTGTCACGCGCGGGGGCATAGGTCAGCAGCCACAATACGCCGTCGATGATCTGCAGCTTGCCGACGGCGTAGCCGAGTTTTTCCGGCAAGTCGATATACCAGCCACGCGCTACGCTCCAATTGACAACGTTGCTGCTCAGCTGCCACTGGCCGTCGCTGTCTTCCGTCAACACCTGCCGCTGCAACTGCTCTCTGCC
>NZ_DATMRB010000034.1:0-72471 GCF_035566555.1 Collimonas sp. | reverse complement strand
ATCGTCTGGGAAGGTGTGCCGGAACCGCTGCAGGTGGTCTGGCGCGCTGCACCGCTGGTGCAGGAGGAATTGATACTGGAAGGAGATGTCGCGCGTCAGTTGCGCGAACGTTTCGACCCGCGCCTGACTCGCCTGGACTTGTCGCAAGCGCCTCTGATGCGCACCAGCTTTGCCTACGACGCCATACAGCAGCGCTGGGTGCTGCTGACTCTGATGCACCACTTGATCAGCGATCACACCACCCTGGAAGTGGTGCATGCCGAAATTGCAGCACACCTGCAGGGCCTGCAGGCGCAGCTGCCGGCGCCGCTGCAGTTTCGCAATTACGTCGCGCAAGCCCGGCTGGGTGGCAATACCGAAATCCATGAAAACTTCTTCCGGGAGTTGCTGGGCGACGTAGATGAACCGACCGCTCCCTTCGGTTTGCTGGAAGTACATGGCGATGGCGGCGGCCTGGAAGAGGGGCATGTGCGGCTCGGCGCGACGCTGTCGCAGCGCTTGCGGCAGCAGGCGCGGCAACTCGGCGTGAGCGCCGCCAGCCTCTGCCATCTGGCCTGGGCGCAGGTATTGGCGCGGGTCGCCGGCCGCAGCGATGTGGTGTTCGGCACGGTGCTGTTCGGCCGCATGCAGGGCGGCGAGGGCGCCGACCGCATGATGGGCTTGCTGGTCAACACCCTGCCTTTGCGCCTCAATATTGATACGCAAGGCGTCGCAGCCAGCGTACGGCATACGCATGCCTTGCTGGCGCAGTTGATGGACCACGAACACGCCTCGCTGACGCTGGCGCAACGAGGCAGCGCGATCGTCGCACCGCAGCCCTTGTTCTCGGCGCTGCTGAATTATCGTCACAGCATGCTGGGCGAAGCTTCCCCGGCTGAGCGGGCGATCTGGGAAGGCATCACGCAGATTTCGGGAGAAGAGCGCAGCAACTATCCCTTGAGTCTGTCGGTCGACGACCTGGGAGAAGGCTTCGCCTTGACCGCGCAAGTCGCGCCCGAGGTAGGCGCAGTGCGCGTATGCGGTTTCATGCAGATGGCGCTGGAAGGGCTGGTCACGGCGCTGGAAGCTGCGCCGGAGCGCGCCGTCAACAGTATCGATGTGATGCCGGCACAGGAACGGCATCAGGTCGTCAGCGGCTGGAATGCGACCCCGGCGCGGCATCCCAAGCAACTGCTGCCGCAGCTGTTCGAGGCGCAGGCGGCAAAGACTCCGCTGGCAGTGGCGGTGCTGCATGGCTCGGCGCAGCTCAGTTATGCCGAGCTCAATCGCCAGGCCAATCAGCTGGCGCATCATCTGCGCCAGCTGGGCGTCAAGCGCAATGACCGGGTGCTGCTGCAGCTGGAACGCTCGCTGTCGTTGATTGTTGCGATACTGGCCGTGCTCAAGTGCGGCGCCGCCTACCTGCCGATAGATGGTAGCTTGCCGGACGAACGCAAGATTTTCATGGCCAATGACAGCGGCGCCGGCGTGCTGCTGGCGTTGAGCAGCGCTGCCTGGCCGCAACAGGCAGCGCTCACCAGGGTCAATCTGGACCGGATCGCCGCCAACGCCTACGCCGCCGACAACCTGACAGCGGGAGGCGACGACGAAACGATTGCCTACATCATGTATACCTCGGGCTCGACCGGGCAGCCGAAAGGGGTGCTGGTGCCGCATCGCGGCATCAAGCGCCTGGTGCTGGAAAACGGCTATGCGGCTTTTGACGCCAGCGACCGCATCGCCTTCGCCGCCAATCCGGCCTTCGACGCCTCGACCCTGGAAATCTGGGGCGCCTTGCTGAACGGCGGCTGCATCGTAGTGATCGACAAGGAAGTATTTCTCGATCCGCTGCAACTGGCCGGCAAGCTCGAACAGCAGGGCGTCACCACGCTGTTCCTGACCACGGCCGTATTCAATCAATGTGCGGCGCTAGCACCGGAGGCATTCCGCCGCTTGCGCTTCCTGATGACCGGCGGCGAACGCTGCGACCCGGCCGCCTTTGCGCGTGTGCTGGCCGCCGGCAAACCGCAGCATCTGATCCATTGCTACGGCCCGACCGAGGCCACCACCTATGCCACGACCTACGAAGTGACGGCGCTGGATGCCGCCGAAACGAGCTTGCCGATAGGCCGGCCGATTGCCGGCACTCAGGTCTATCTGCTGGACGCGCAAGGCGAGCCGGTGCCGGTCGGCGTGACGGGCGAGATGTATATCGGCGGCGCCGGCATAGCCTGCGGTTATCTCAATCGGGAGCAGTTGACGGCAGAGCGATTTATTGCCGACCGCTTCAGCGGCCGCTCCGGTGCGCTGCTATACCGCACCGGCGACCTGGCGCGCTGGCAGGCCGACGGCAACCTGGTGCATCTGGGACGCAACGACTTCCAGGTCAAGATCCGCGGCTTCCGTATCGAGCTGGGCGAGATTGAAGCAAGGCTGGCCTCGCATCCGGCGATCCGCGAGGCAGTCGTGATTGCGCGCGAAGATAGTCCGGGAGACAAGCGCCTGGTGGCGTATGTCGTCCTCAACGAAGAGATCGATGCGGCAGCCCTGCGCTCCCATTTGAGCGCCAGCATGCCCGAGTACATGGTGCCTGCTGCCTATGTCACGCTGGCGGCGCTGCCGCTGACGCTGAACGGCAAGCTGAGTCGCAAGCATCTGCCGGCGCCCGAAGCGGATGCCTTTGCCGTGAGCGGTTATGCGGCGCCCGAAGGTGCGACGGAAACCGCCATGGCGTCCATCTGGTCGCAGCTGCTGCGGGTCGAACGGATCGGTCGTTACGATAATTTCTTCTCGCTCGGCGGCCATTCGCTGGTGGCGGTGCAGATGATTTCGCGCATCAGGCAAGTCTTCGATATCGAGCTGGCGATCAGCACTTTGTTTGCGCATCCGGTGCTGCTCGATTTTTCTGCGCAGCTGTTGGCCGGGGCTGTCAGTGTCCGGCCGCCGCTGACTGTCGCCAGCGCTGAAGAGCGTGCGCAATTGTCATTTGCGCAGCAACGCTTGTGGTTCCTGGAGAAGATGGGGGGGATCGGCCATGCCTATCATATTCCGCTGGGCTTGCAACTGGACGGCGAACTGGACCGCGTCGCCCTGATACAGGCGCTGGAACGCCTGGTATTCCGCCACGAAGCGCTGCGCACCACTTTTACCGAGACAGAAGAGCATGCCGCGATCCAACGTGTCGCGCCGGCTGAGCTTAGCCATTTTCAGCTGCTGGAACATGATTTGCGGCACCATCCCGAACGCGAAGAGGAACGGCAGCGCCTGCTTGCCGAGGAAGCATCGAGGCCGTTTGACCTGACGCAGGGACCGCTGATCCGCGGCCTCTTGCTGCAAGAGACACGGACCCGGCATACGCTGCTGATCACGGCTCATCATATTGTCTCGGACGGCTGGTCGACCGGGCTGCTGCTGGATGAAATCAGTGCGCTCTACAACGCCTACCGGCAGGGGCAGCATGATCCGCTGCCAGCCTTGGCGCTGCAATATCCGGATTACGCAGCATGGCAGCGCCGCTGGCTGAGCGGCGCCGTGCTGGAACAGCAGACCGCCTATTGGAAGGACAGCCTGGCAGGTGCGCCGACCTTGCTGGAGCTGCCGGCCGACTATCCGCGTCCGCCGCAGCAGGACTATGCCGGCTCCAGTATCGACATCAGGCTCGAGGCCGGACTGACGCGCAAACTGAAGGCCTTGAGCCAGCGCCACGGCAGCACGCTGTACATGACCTTGCTGAGCAGCTGGGCGCTGCTGCTGGGCCGGCTGTCGGGACAAGACGATATCGTCATCGGCACGCCGGCGGCCAACCGCAGCCAGCAGGAAGTGGAAGGCTTGATCGGCTTCTTCGTGAATACGCTGGCGTTGCGCATCCGGCTGCCGGAACAGGCAACAGTGACGACTCTGCTGGAGCAAGTGAAGCAGCAATCGCTGGCGGCCCAGCAGTACCAGGAAATTCCATTTGAACAGGTGGTGGAGCATACCCGTCCGTTACGCAGCATGACGCACAGCCCCTTGTTTCAGGTGATGTTTGCCTGGCAGAACGCGCCGCAAGGCAAGCTGCAGCTGTCAGGGCTGGATCTGACGCCGCTGGCGCTCAGGCAGGTGACTGCTAAATTCGACCTGACCCTGGCGCTGGGCGAAAGCGACAATACGGTGGTCGGTTCGCTGGAATATGCGACAGCGCTGTTTGAAAAAGACACGGTACGACGCTATCTCGGTTATTGGCAGCGTCTGCTGGAAGCGATGGTCGACGGCGATGCGCATCCGGTCGCCAGCCTGCCCTTGGTGGGCGAGTCGGAGCGGCAGCTGCTGGCAAGCTGGAATGCGACCGGGGTCAGCTATCCCGAGGGAGAATTCCTGCTGCATCAGCTATGCGAAGTACAGGCCGAGCGTACACCGCAGGCGGTGGCGGTGCAGTTCGGTGCGGCGCAGCTAAGCTACGCCGAACTGAATCGCCAGGCCAATCAGCTGGCGCACTATCTGCGCGAACTGGGCGTTCAGCCGGATCAGCGGGTGGCGATCTGCGCCGAACGCAGTCCGGCCATGGTGGTTGCCTTGCTGGCGGTGCTGAAGGCGGGAGCGGCCTATGTGCCGCTGGATCCCGCGTATCCGGCGGATCGCCTGGCCTACATGCTGAACGACAGCGCGCCGCGCGTGGTGCTGACGCAGACCGGGATAGAAGGCGGCTGGCAGCAGGTCAGGGCATCTATCGGCCCCGACTTGCCGCTGCTGGATCTGCAGGCGCCTAGCTGGTCAGGGTATCCGGAACATAATCCCGACAGCAGCCATCTGACGCCGTCGTCTCTGGCGTATGTGATCTACACATCGGGTTCTACCGGAAAACCGAAGGGGGTGATGAATGAGCATCGCGGCGTCGTCAATCGCATGCTATGGATGCAGCAAGCTTATGGGCTGGGACAGCAAGACGTGGTGTTGCAAAAGACGCCTTTCAGTTTCGACGTCTCGGTATGGGAATTCTTCTGGCCGCTGATGACCGGCGCCAAGCTGGTGCTGGCCAAGCCGGATGGCCACAAGGATCCCGCCTATCTGAGCGGACTCATCCGCGCCGCCGGCGTCACAACCTTGCACTTCGTGCCCTCCATGTTGCAGGTGTTTGCCGCGCACGACGAGGCCGCTGCCTGCACCAGCATTGTGCGCGTGATGTGCAGCGGCGAGGCATTGCCGGCAGCGCTGGTCGATAGTTTCCATGCGTTGCTGCCGCGAGCCCAGTTGCATAATCTGTACGGGCCTACCGAAGCGGCTGTGGATGTTACTTCCTGGACCAGTATCGCGGGAGAAAACCGGAGCGCGATTCCTATCGGCAAGCCGATTGCGAATACCAGCATCCACATCCTCGATGCGCGCGGAGAACCGGTGCCGCTGGGCGTGGCTGGAGAGTTGCATATCGGCGGCGTGCAGGTGGCGCGCGGCTACCTCAACCAGCCGCAACTGAGCGAACAGCGTTTCATCGCCAATCCCTTCTCGCAGGAGCCCGGCGCACGCCTGTACAAGACCGGCGATCTGGCGCGCTGGCAGGCTGACGGCAATCTGCTGTATCTCGGCCGCAACGATTTCCAGGTCAAGCTGCGCGGCTTTCGCATCGAGCTGGGTGAGATCGAAGTGCAACTGGCCGCGCACGCAGCGATCCGCGAGGCAGTGGTGATTGCGCGCGAAGACAGTCCGGGCGACAAGCGCCTGGTGGCTTATCTTGTGACCAGCGAGGAAGTCGATGCTGAAACCATACGCGCATATCTGAGCGTCAATCTGCCTGACTACATGGTGCCGGCGGCGTACGTCACGCTGGCGGCCTTGCCCTTGACGGCGAATGGCAAGCTGGACCGCAGCAGCCTGCCGGCGCCGGATGGCGGCGCTTACGCGGCCAATAGCTACGCAGAGCCGCAGGGAGCGGCTGAAGTTGTGCTGGCGGCGATCTGGTCGGAACTGCTGAAGATCGAGCGCGTCGGCCGCCACGACAATTTCTTCTCGCTCGGCGGTCATTCGCTGCTGGCGGTACAGATGATTTCGCGGCTGCGGCAAGCATTCGGCGTGGAGGTGGCGTTGAGCACGGTGTTCATGCATCCCTTCCTGGCAGACTTCGCAGCCGGATTGTCCGGCAGCGATACCAGCGTGCGGCCGGCGATACCGGCAACCCGTGGCGAGGAACGGGAGCAACTGTCGTTTGCACAGCAACGCCTGTGGTTCCTGGAACAGATGGGCGAGGTGCGCCAGGCCTACCATGTGCCGCTGGGCTTGCAGCTCAACGGCGAACTCGACCGGGTCGCCCTGATCCAGGCTCTGGAACGCCTGGTATTCCGCCACGAAGCCCTGCGCACCAGCTTTGTCTCCGCGCCAGGCCAGGGCGCGCTGCAGCGCGTCGCGGCGGCCGATATCAGCCATTTTCATCTGCTGGAACACGATTTGCGACATCATCCGGAGCGCGATGCCGAGCGCGAACGCCTGATCGCCGAAGAAGCGGCGGCGCCGTTTGACCTGGCGCGAGGTCCGCTGATCCGCGGCCGCCTGCTGCAAGAGACGCGCACCCGGCACACCTTGCTGATCACGCTGCATCATATCGTTTCGGACGGCTGGTCGATCGCCGTGCTGCTCGATGAGATCAGCGCGCTGTATGGCGCCTACCGGCAAGGCGAGCACGATCCTCTGCCGCCGCTGACGGTGCAGTATCCGGACTACGCCGCCTGGCAGCGGCGTTGGATGAGCGGCGCGGTACTGGAGCAGCAGACCGCCTACTGGAAGGAAAATCTGGCCGGCGCGCCGACCCTGCTGGAGCTACCCACCGATTATTCTCGTCCACTGCAGCAAGACTATGCCGGTGCGCAGGTAGCGACAGTGCTGGATGCCGCGTTGACCAAAAAACTCAAGGCCTTGGGCCAGCGCCACGGCAGCACCTTGCACATGACGCTGCTGAGCAGCTGGGCCTTGCTGCTGGGCCGGCTGGCAGGGCAGGATGACGTGGTGATCGGCACGCCGACGGCCAACCGCAGCCAGCGGGAAGTGGAGGGCCTGATCGGCTTTTTCGTCAACACGCTGGCGCTGCGCATCCGTTTGCCCGAACAGGCGACGGTAGGCGCTTTGCTGGAGCAAGTGAAGCGGCAGTCGCTGGCGGCCCAGCAGCACCAGGAACTTCCGTTCGAGCAAGTGGTGGAACATACCCATCCGGTGCGCAGCATGGCGCACAGTCCTTTGTTCCAGGTCATGTTTGCCTGGCAGAACGCGCCGCAAGGCAGGCTGCAACTGCCCGGCCTGGAGCTGACCCCGCTGCCGTTCAAGCAGATAACGGCAAAATTCGACCTGACCTTGTCGCTGGAAGAATCGGGCGACGAGATTGCCGGCGTGCTGGAATATGCCAGCGCCTTGTTCGAGCGCAGCACGATCGAGCGCTACCTCGGCTACTGGCATTGCCTGCTGCAGGCCATGGTCAGCGACGACAGCCGGCAGCTGGCCGGCCTGCCGTTGATGACCGCAGCGGAACGTCAGCAGATCGTGCAGCACTGGAACCAGACCGACGCCGTTAATCCGGCGCCCTTGCTGCCGCAACTATTCGAGGCGCAGGCGGCGCGAACGCCGGAAGCGGTGGCGGCGGTGCATGGCGTCCATCAGCTGAGCTATGCCGAGCTGAACCGCCAGGCCAATCAGCTGGCGCATCATCTGCGGCAGCTGGGCGTCAGGCGCAATGACCGGGTAGCCTTGCAGCTGGAACGCTCGCTGCCGCTGATTGTGGCCGAACTGGCGATCCTCAAGTGCGGCGCCGCCTATGTGCCGCTGGATCCTGCCTTGCCGGACGAGCGCAAGATTTTCATGGCGCGCGATTGCGGCGCCAGTCTGTTGCTGGCGCTGAGCGGCGCTGCCTGGCCTGAGCAGGCAGCGCTTACCAGGGTCAACCTGGACCAGATCGCCGCCAGCGCCTACGCCGCCGACAACCTGGCGCCGGGCGGCGACGACGAGACGATTGCCTACATCATGTATACCTCGGGCTCGACCGGGCAGCCGAAAGGGGTGCTGGTGCCGCAGCGCGGCATCAAGCGGCTGGTGCTGGAAAACGGCTATGCGGCTTTTGACGCCAGCGACCGCATCGCCTTCGCCGCCAATCCGGCCTTTGACGCTTCGACCATGGAAATCTGGGGCGCCTTGCTGAACGGCGGCCGCATCGTGGTGATCGACAAGGAGGTGTTCCTCGATCCGCTGCGTTTCGCCGAAGCACTGGAACGGCAAGGCGTCACCACGCTGTTCCTGACCACGGCGGTGTTCAACCAGTGTGCAGCAATGGTGCCGGATGCCTTCCGCCAGCTGCGCTTCCTGTTGACCGGCGGCGAACGCTGCGACCCGGCCGCTTTTGCGCGCGTGCTGGCAGTCGGCCGGCCGCAGCATCTGATTCACTGCTACGGGCCGACCGAAACCACGACCTACGCCACCACCTACGAAATTGCCGCGATTGACCCGGCACAGCCGACCATTCCGATAGGCCGGCCGATCGCCAACACCCAGGTTTATCTGCTGGACACGCATGGCGAGCCGGTGCCGGTGGGAGTGACGGGCGAGATCTATATCGGCGGCGCCGGCGTTGCCTGCGGCTACCTCAACCGGGAAGAGCTGACGGCGCAGCGTTTCGTTGCCGATCGCTTCAGCGGCCGCCCTGGTGAGCTGTTGTACCGCACCGGCGACCTGGCGCGCTGGCAGGCCGACGGCAACCTGGTGCATCTGGGGCGCAACGACTTCCAGGTCAAGATCCGCGGCTTCCGCGTCGAACCGGGCGAGATCGAAGCCAGGCTGGCCCAGCATCCGGCGATCCGCGAGGTGCTGGTGATGGCCCGCGAGGAGCACCTGGGAGAGCGGCGCCTGGTTGCCTATATCGTTGTTAACGAAGCAGTCGATGTAGACACCCTGCGTTCATACCTGGGCGCCGGCATGCCCGAGTACATGGTGCCGGCGGCTTACGTCACGCTGGCGGCGCTGCCGCTGACGGCGAACGGCAAGGTCGACCGCAAGCAGCTGCCGGCGCCGGAAGCGGATGCCTATGCCGTCGGCGGCTATGCGGCGCCGGAGGGCGAGATCGAGGTGGCCCTGGCCGAGATCTGGTCAGAACTGCTGCAGATCGCCAGTATCGGCCGTCACGACAATTTCTTCGCGCTGGGCGGCCATTCGCTGTCGATCCTGCAAGTGGTGACCATGCTGAAGAAAAAAGGTGTGCGGATTTCAGCCAGCGACGTGTTTACTTATCCAACCGTGGCGGCGCTGGCCGAGCATATTGCGCAGCTCAATCCGCTGGAGACCGAGAACGCGGCGGTGCTGGTGCGCGCCGGCGGCCGCCAGCGCCCATTGTTCCTGATGCACGAGGGTTCCGGCTTGCTGATCTATGCGCACATGCTGGCGCTGCATATCGATCCGGGCATCCCGGTGTACGGTTTGCCGCCGCTGCCGTCCGAAGAAACACCGCTGCTGAGCGTGCACAGCATGGCGACGCGCATGCTGGGATTGATACGCGCGGTGCAGCCGAACGGGCCTTACCGCCTGGCCGGCTGGTCCTTCGGCGGCGTGCTGGCTTACGAGGTGGCGCAGCAGTTCATCAGGGAAGGCGAGCGGGTCGAATTTGTCGGCCTGTTCGATACCCATTGCTCGATTGGCGACGACGACGAGCGCGAAGAAAAGCTGGGCGACAAGCAGCTGATGCTGACCCTGCTGGAAGCCGCCGCCAGCAATGATCCGCTGCTGCGGGGGGCGATGGAGCAGCTGAAGGCGGTCGCCGCCGACGCCGACATCCAGACCCTGATGCAGATGGCCAGGCGCAGCGGCTTGTTCCCGGCCGGATTTTCCTTGCAAGGCTTACTGCAGCTGATGGAGAACAGCCGCACCATCATCCGCGCCTATGGCGAGTATGCGGTACAGCCGATCGCCGTTCCGGTGCACTATTACAGCGCTGCGGGAGATACGGTCAACGAACCGTTGCGGGGCTGGGGTGAAGTGCTGTCGGAGATGCAGCTGCGGCTGATCCCGGTGCCGGGAACGCATCAGTCGATGATGATTTCCCCGCATATAGAGGTGTTTGCCGCTGCCTTGAATAGCGCGCTGGAGGCGGTGAGGCTGGAAGGGAAGCTGGCGGCTGCGCCGCTTTGAAGGATGGCGCAATCCGTCACGGCTCAGGCAGCATCAGCCTGAGTCGTGGCGGTTGCCTTCAACTGCGTGAATCTTCCGCGCCATGTCGCGGCGGCGATGGCTCGCCTTCGAAACGTAGTGCGATGGCTGGCTCCTTGCGAGTCAGCTGTTGTTCTATCAGCGCCGCCAGGCGGCTGTCCGCGATCGCGTGGTCCGCATCTCCGGCGCCTGCCGCCAAGTGCTTGCGGCCGGTGGCATCAGCCAGTTCAAGCTGACCGATCTTCTGTGCCGGACTATGGCTGGCTGCGGCCAGAAAAGTGAGCAGCCGGCGCTGATGTTCGGCCAGCATCTGGGCGCTGTGGGTTGCCGGATTGGCGTCGAAGTTGATCTCCAGGTCCCGGCCGGCGCCGCGCTCGTAGATGGTGATGGCCAGGTCTTCCGCGCTGCCGTCGCACAGCTGGCGCAGGCGGGCCGGATGGCTGCCGAAGCGCAAATCGCAGTGGCTGGATTCTGCTTTGATTACTGTGCTGAACAATTGCCTTTTGCCGGACAGCATGCGTAAGTCATGGCGCAGTTCTTCGCACGGATAGGATTGGTGCAGCGATATTTGCCGCATCTGCCGGCCGACGTCGCGCATCAACTCTTCGAACGACAGCTCGGCATTCAGCGCCAGGCGCAGCGGCATGGTCCCTGTCATGCCGGCCGCAACGCCGACCAGCATGTCCGTCACGCCGCTGGCGCGATGCAGGAACGCGGCAGTGACGGCAATCAGGAGTTGCGGCAGGCTGATCTCCAGTTTGTGCGCGATGCTGCGCAAGGCCTGCACCCCGGCGGCGGGAAAGCAGGCGCTCTGGCGCAGTAAAGCGTCGCCGTTGAAATGGCGCTGCAGCGACAGGCTCAATGGTGCGGGCGCATCATGCAAGCGCCCAGTCCAGTAGTTGCGATCGGCAGCATAGCGTGCCGATTCACGATAGGCGTTTTCGTCCTGCAACTGCTGTGCAATCGATGGCAAGGGAGCTGCTGCCGGCAGCGGATGGTGCTGGTCCAGCGCGCTGTAAACGGCGGCCAGGCGGTGCGCTGTGCGGCCATGATCCGAGCCGTCCGGCAAGATGCGGTGGCTGCGGTGATACCAGATATAGCGCTCGCGGGCGGTGCGCAGCAATGCCGACAGCCATGGCCGGCCGCGCACCAGATCGATGATGCGGCTGTAATCAGCGCGCATCCAGGCTTCCGCCGCAGCCTCCGGATCGCGCTCGCGGCTGAAATCGAGATAGGGCAGTTCGCCGCTGAAGCATGGTTCCACGATCTGCCGCGGTCCGTCTTCGGTGTCCAGCAGACGCAGGCGCGCAGACTCGGTTTCATCCGCCACTTTTTGCAGCGCTGCGAGGAACTGCGCGAGATCAATCTCGCCGACGATATCGACGGCCTCGGCGACATTGAAGTTGTCGCCGTGCGCGGCGCATTTGACTTTGAGCCACACTGCCGCCTGACTGGTAGTGAGTGCGGTCGCAGCGGCAGGATGGGCGACGGTTTCCAAGCAGTTCTCCATGGCGTGAGTGAAACTGGATCGGTCTGCGTGCCGGCGTGCGGACGGCGTGATGCTGCTGTCTGCATTGAGGCATGCGTAAAACAAGTGGCTTTACGGATGATTTCTATTGCGTACGAAGAGAGGCTTGATGCAGGCCGTCGGCCGCTTTCAGGCGCAAAAGAATATAGCCGCTCGATTTTTACTTTGCTAGCTATAAAAAGTGACAGCTGGTTTAAAGCGTCAATTGATGTTAGGCGATTTGCGCGGGAGCAGAGGAGAGGGCTTTCGTTCGGGGCATGGTGGATGAAGCGGCCCGGCGCGTTTGCGGCATGTCGTCGCGCCGAGCATCCTGCCGCTTTGCTTATGGTAGCGCAAACACCAGGCAAGTGGTGGTCGCATGCGCATAAATTTTTCCATCGACGTCGACGATATTGGCTTCCGCCACGCCGACCCTGCCGCCGACCTGTATCACCTTGCCGATCGCGCGCACCGGGCCGGTCTTGTCGGTCAGTGCGCGGATCAGGTTGACCTTCAGTTCCAGCGTGGTGTAGCCGCTCCCTTTCGGCAGAACCGATTGCACCGCGCAGCCCAGTGCCGAATCCAGCAAGGTGCAAAAGTAGCCGCCATGGACGCTGCCGATCGGGTTGTAGTGCTGCATGCCCGGCGTGCCTTGGAAGATGACACGGCCCGGTTCCGCTTCCAGCAGGTTGAAGTCGAGCGTCTGCGCAATCGGCGGGATCGGCAGCTCGCCGGCCAGGATGCGTTGTAAAAATTCAACGCCACTGTATTGCTTCAACTGTTCCAGCGAGGCGACGCCGGGATCAGCCAATTTTGCGCGCACCGCCGCATCCTGTGCCTGCCATTGCGCCAGGGTTTCTTCTCGAGTGGACATGTTTTCTCCTGTAGATATTGTCGGTTTGACGGCCCGCATCATTATGCCTTGCCGCCCTGCATACCGCTGCCGGCCCCGATTAGTGGACTGCCACAGCCAAATCAAGAGTGCCTGTCACCATCCGACACGCATGGCGGCGTTGCACATGCTCGCCCTGCGCGCCGGATACGCGCCCTTCACTCTCGATTAGGCTGTGGCAGTCCACTGACGGCCGGTTTCCAATGCTGCTCTGCACGATGAGTATTGATTGTAGACAGGTTTGTATATGTGTACTATTGAGTCAACAAAAGAGCACGACCGTGCGTTTATATAAGGAGATGTGGTTATGAAATCGCTACGCCGAATCGCAGTTGCTTCTGTCTTTTGCTGTTGCCTGCCATTGGGGCAGGCCCAGGCTTCCGTCTTCAGCCTGTTCGGGACCGCCGCGTCCAGCGCCTACGCGCAAACCAAGTATCCGATCGTGCTGGTGCACGGCCTGGCAGGCACTTCCAAATACTTCGGCGTGGTCGACTACTGGTGGCAGATCCCCAGCGACCTGCGCGCCAATGGCGCTACGGTGTATGTGGCGGATGTTTCTGCCTTCAACAGCGATGAGCAGCGTGGCGAAGAGTTGTTGAAGCAAATCAGCAGCGTGCTGGCCGCCACCGGCGCCAGCAAGGTCAACCTGATTTCGCACAGTCAGGGCGGCACCACCTCACGCTACGCCGCCGCGGTCAAGCCGCAATGGATCGCCTCGGTCACCACCATCGCCACGCCGCATGCGGGCACGCCGGTGGCTGACACCGTCAATCTGGCGCCGCAGGCCTTGAAAGACCTGCTGGCTGACGGCACCTCGGTGCTCGGGCAACTGCTGAGCCTGTTTGTCGGCAACCCGCAGCCGCAGGATCCGCTGGCTGCCTTGAGCGGCCTGACTACGGCCGGCGCCGCGAATTTCAACCGTCTCTATCCCAGCGCCGGCGTGCCCGCCAACTGCAGCGTGAATGGGGCTGCATCTGAAGTCCGCAGCGGCAATACCCAATTACTGTATTCCTGGACCGGCAACTCGGCCGGCACCAACATCCTCGACGTCACCGATCCGGTGATGGTGCTCGGCAGCGTCATCATCAAGACGGCTGGCGGCGGCGCCAATGACGGCCTGGTGCCGGTATGCAGCGCGCGCTTCGGCCGCGAGCTGGGCGTGTACGGCTGGAACCACCTGGACGAAGTCAACCAGCTGTTCGGCCTGCGCGGTCTGTTCAGCGCCGATCCTGTGGTGACCATCCGCACCCAGGCCAACCGGCTCAAGACTGCCGGGCTATAAGGACAGCGATGCAGACCAGACACCGATTTATCCTGGGAATAACAGTTGTGGTGCTTGGTTTGCTTGCTGCAGCGCTGTTTTGTTTCCGCTCGGCGGAACCGGTAGCGCTTGCCGCGGGCATGCAAGCAGCTGCGCCGGCAAATGCGACGGATCGTGCCGGCCCCGGGCAGTTGAATGCAGCTGTTAGCGAGCATCTCGCTAGCGCCGGCGACACCAGCCCACCGCCAGGACTGGCGGTGGGCGCGGGCCAGCACCTGCAAGTCAACCGCGCCTTGCGCGACGTGTTCGACTATTACCTGCTGGGCGGCTTGCCCGGTTCGCGCAGCGAGCACATGGCTCAGCTGCTGGCTTATCTGAAAAGCGGCCTGCCGGTGCGGGCTTATGCCGACGGCGAGCGGCTGGCGCGCGCCTATGTGGGCTATCTGGCGGCGCACGACGCGCTGCTGGAACGCCAAACTCCGCCGGCAATCACTGCAGACAGCAAGATGGCGCCAGTGGATGCGGAGCGCATGGCGACCTGGCTGGCGCAACTGTCGCGCTTGCGGCAAGACATGCTGGGGATCGAAGTGGCGAAGATCTGGTTCGGCGCTGAAGAGGCAGAATCGCAGCGCATGCTGGCTGCCTTGCGCGGCGGCGTCAAGAGCGGCCTGAGCTCGGTCGCCGCCGATCCTGTGCAAAAGAGCTTTGACGATCTGCGTCAGTTGCGCCAGCAGGGCGCGAGCCAGCAGGCGCAGCACGAGATGATGGCGCAGCAGTTTGGTCCGGCGGCGGCGCAGCGTTTTGATCAGCTGGGGCAGGAAGAGCAGGCCTGGCAGGACCGCTACGCACAGTATCGCCAGGCCGCGGACCAGATCCGCCAGCAGACCGGCAGCGCCGAAGAAGACCGCAACAGGCAGATCGAAGCTTTGCGCAACCAGAGCTTTAGCGACCCTGCCGAACGCATGCGGGCGCAGGGTCTCGACCGCCGCTGAGAGGAAAATCAGGATTCGCTGGGCAGCGCTGCCGTTTCCGCTTCCTTGGCGTGTCCACCCTTGAAGTAGCGCAGCGCACGCTTGCCCCAGCTGTCCAGATAGCTATAAGCCACCGGCACCACCACCAGCGTCAGCAGGGTCGAGGTGATGATGCCGCCGATCACCGCGCGCCCCATCGGCGCCTGGGTTTCCCCGCCGTCGCCCAGGCCCAGCGCCATCGGCAGCATGCCGAACAGCATCGCCAGCGTGGTCATCAGGATAGGGCGCAGGCGCACCTGGCCAGCCGCCAGGATAGCGTCGTATTGCGCGCTGCCGTTGCGCTGTTCGCGATTGCTGAAGTCGACCAGCAGGATCGCATTCTTGGTGACCAGTCCCATCAGCATGATGAAGCCGATGATGGAAAAGATGTTCAGCGTGCTGCCGGTGATCAGCAAGGCCAGGAATACGCCGATCAGGGAAAACGGCAGCGCAGCCATGATGGCGATCGGCTGCAGGAAGCTGCCGAACTGCGATGCCAGGATCAGGTAGATGAAGATCACGGCGATGCCCAGTGCCGCCAGCGCCGCGCCGAAGGCTTCCTGCATGTCCTTGGTGCGGCCGCCGACGTCGAAACGATAGCCGGGCGGCAGCTCGATCTGCTTGATCACGGCTTGCACTTCAGTGCCGACGTCGCCCGAAGGGCGGCCTTCGACGTTGGCGTAGATGCCGATGCGGCGCTGCAGGTCCTGGCGCTTGATCACGCGCGGGCTGGAAGTGTGGACGAATTCAACGACCTGGCGCAGCGGCACCATGACCGGCTTGCCGTCGCTGTCGAGGTTGCTGCTTGCGACCGACAGGTCACCCAGATCGGCGATCTTCTGGCGGCCGGATTTCGGCAGCTGCACATTGACTTCATAGTTTTGTCCGTCCGCCGCCAGCCAGTGGCCGTTGGCGTCGCCGGAGACGAACGGCCGCAGGGCGGCGCCGATCTGCTGCACGCTCAGGCCGAGGTCGCTGGCGAGGGCATTGTTGACTTTGATGGTGATCGCAGGGTTGGCTGCGGTCAGGCTGTTTTCCAGGTCGGTGATGCCCTTGATCTTGCCGATCTTCAGCATTACCTGGTCGGCGATGGCGCTCAGCTTGTCGGTTTCCGGGCCGAGAATCGCCACATAGATCGGCTTGTCCCAGCCTACCGATAATTCGATTCCAGGAATCGTTTTCAGGCGCTCACGGATATTCTTTTCCACTTCCTTCTGCCCGATGCGGTAACTGGTGTTGCGATTGGTCAGGGTCAGGTTCATGTCGGCCGCATTGCGGCCATCGTCGGTGCCGACGGTGGTGCTGATGTTCTCGATCTGCGGCATCTTGCGCAGCGCCTCTTCGACCTGGCGCATCTTGCTGTCGGTGTAGGCCAGGCTGGAGCCGACCGGGGTTTTCAGCTTGAGGGCAATGAAGCCCTGGTCGGTATCCGGAATGAATTCGGTGCCGACCAGCGGCGCCAGGAACAGGCTGCCGACGAACAGCGCCAGCGCCAACGACAGCGTGGTCTTGCGCCAGGCCAGCGCGCGTTGCAGGATGCGGCCGTAGACGCCGTGGATGCGCTCGATCAGGTGCTCGATGGCTGCCATCAGGCGCGCCAGCCAGGGCAGGCGCTTGAAACGGTTTTCCGGCGGATCGGGCCAGACCGAGGACAGCATCGGATCCAGCGTAAAGCTGACGAACAGGGACACCAGCACCGCCACCGTGACCGTGACGCCGAATTGCAGGAAGAAGCGGCCGATGATGCCCTTCATGAATGCCACCGGCACGAATACCGCGACGATGGCAAAAGTGGTGGCCATCACCGCCAGGCCGATTTCCTGGGTGCCGTCGCGCGCCGCGGCGACGTGGCTCTTGCCCATGCCGAGGTGGCGCACGATGTTTTCGCGCACCACGATGGCGTCGTCGATCAGCAAGCCGATGCACAGCGACAGCGCCATCAAGGTCATGAAATTCAGGGTAAAGCCGAAAGCGTGCAGGGCGATGAAGCTGGCGATCACGGAAATCGGCAAGGTCAGGCCGGTAATGATGGTGCTACGCCAGGAATGCAGAAACAGGAACACGATCAGGATGGTCAGCGCGGCGCCTTCGAGGATGGTTTCCTTGACCCGGTCGAGCGAGCTTTTGACGTTGTCGGAATTGGCGTGGACGATCTTGATCTCGACGTCCTTCGGCAGCTGCGTCTTCAAGACGTCCACTTCATTGCGCACGCCGTCGCCCACGGCGACGATATTGGCGTCCTGGATCTTGGTGATGTCGAGGTTGATGGCGCGCTGGCCGTTGAAGCGCGAGATCGAGCTCTCTTCGCGTTCGCCGTCGGCGATCTGCGCCACCTGGTCCAGGTAGACCGGGCTGCCGCCGCGGCGGGCCACGATGATCTGGCCGAAAGCGCGCGGATCTTTCATCTTGCCTTCCAGCCGCACCAGCTGCTCGGAGGCGCCGCGGGTGATGAGGCCGGCCGGCATGTCCTGGTTGGTGCTCTGGATCGCATTCAGGATTTCGTCGACGCCGACTTTTTGCGCCGCCATCTGTTCCGGCTTGAGGTTTACCAGCACCTGGCGGCTGACGTTGCCGCCGATATCGACCTTGGCGACGCCGGCCACCGCCTGCAGGCGCTTGACGATGATCTGTTCGGCCAGGGTCGAGAGGTCGCGCAGGCTGCGCGTGCTCGAGGTCACGCTGAGCGAGGCCAGCGGCTGGGTATTCAGGGTATCGCCGCGGACGATGAAGGGATCCTTGGCGTCCTTCGGCATGCTGGGACGGATTTGAGCGATCTTGTCGCGCACTTCCTGCACTGCGCGGTCCATGTTGACGTTCAGCTCGAAAGTCACCCAGGTGTCGTTGCGTCCTTCATACGAACTGGAGAGGATGGTCTTGATGCCGCTGACTGAATTGATGGTGTCTTCGATCGGCTTGGTGATGTCGTTCTCGACCGCTTCCGGCGAGGCGCCAGGGTAACGCATCTCGATCAGCAGGCCGGGCGTCTGGATGTCCGGCATCTGCTCCAGCCCCAGCTCCTGGTAGGAGAACAGGCCCAGCACCAGCAACGCCACCATCACCATGGTGGCGAACACTGGATGATTGATACTGATTTTGGTTATCCACATGACGCGTCGTTTCCTCTAGCTGTTGCGCTTGGCGCCGGCGCTTTCCGCCATCTTGACTGCGCTGCCGGGCTTGACGCCGTCCAGCCTGGTCACGATCACGTGCGCGCCTGGCGTCAGGCCAGAAGTCACTTCGACCAGGTTTTCATCGTCGCTGCGCAAGCCCAGCGTCACCGGCTGCGCCACGATCAGGTTGTTCTGCACCGTGTACACCAGGTCGACGCCGTTTTCATGGCGCAGCGCGCCCAGCGGCAGCAGCGGCCGCACTGCGCTCTTCTGCAGGGTGATGGCGCCCTTGGCGAACATGCCGCCTTTCAGCGCGCCGTCGCCATTGTCGACCGCGATATACACCTTGATGGCGCGCGAACCGGTTTCTGTCGCAGGATTGACGCGCGTCACCTTGCCGGCGAAGCGGCGCTCCAGAAAGCCGTCCACGGCGAACAGCACATCCTGGCCCAGCCTGACGCGCGGGATCTCGCTGGCCGGCACCTGGGCTTCCAGCGTCATCTGGCTCAGGTCCATGATGCTAAACAGCGGCGAATCGGGCGAGACCTTGTCGCCTTGCTGGATTTCGCGCTTGCTGACAATGCCAGCGATCGGCGCATGGATGGTGGCGTCGTCCATTGCCCGTTGCGCGATCTCCAGCTGCGACGAGGCCGATTTGACAGTCGCCTCGGCCACTTCGACGCTGTTGTGCGCGGTATCGAAGGCATTTTGCGAGATGTATTTCTGCTTCAGCAGCATCTGGTTGATGTCGTGGTTCTTGTTGGCCAGCGCCAGCTTGGCCTTGGCTTCGTCAAGCGTGGCCTGCTGGCTGGCATAGCGCGCTTTCAGGTCGGCCGTGTCGAGCTGGGCCATGACCTGGCCGCGCTTGACCTGCATGCCCTCGCGCACCAGGGTTTCGCGTACTTCGGCGGCGACCTTGGATTTGACCGTGGCTTGCACCAGCGGCATCAGCGAGCCGGACAAGGGCAGGGTGATGCGCAATTCCCGGGCGTCGATCAGGGCGACGTCACTGGCGGCCAGTTCAAACGCATGCGTCTTTGGCGTTGTCGCCTTGCCATTGTCGGCCTGCCTGGCGTCGCTGTTCCTGGCGTGCAGGGCGAACCAGCCGCCGCCGGCAAGCGCAATGACCAGCAACAGGGCAAGCGGCTTGCGCCAGCCGATACGTGAACGCGACGACGGTGATGAATTTGTCATGATTGCCGTTGTAAATGTGACAGGCCAGGAAAAAAGTTGTGGCATATTATGGAGGAACTTGTATCGCTATGTGGCAACAATTTAATGAGTTTTGAGTGAAGGTCAGGCCAGGTGCGGCCAGTCCGAATGTCAAACGGAGCAGGCAGCTCTGCTGTCCCAGGAAATTTGACAATCCATGCAACTGTGTTGCAATTGGCTTGCAAGCAATACCGGTTCCCGCTTACACTCTCTGCTTGCAGTTACAAATTGTGATTCCCCGTTTTTCAGCAGTTAATTCATCAGGTTCACGCTACATGCTTCTTCAAGCCAGCCCAGCTCTGCCGGTTTCGCGCCCAATGCGCGGCGTCGTCACGCCTGTAGCCTTGGCAATGCAAGCCCGTTGCTGTTCCTCGGCATCGCCATGCGCCTGATCGTCGAATCCCATTTCCGCGCACGGCGCCGCTTCAAGCTGCGGCTGCAGCAGTGTGCGCTGTGGCTGGCGCTGGCGATCCTGGTGTTGCAGCTGGTCGGCATGGCCTTCCATAATCACAGCCTGGCCGAAGTATCTTCCGACTGCATCAGCTGCGACCTGGCGGCCGACTTCCCGGCGCCAGTCCCATCCACCCCGGTGCCGGTGCTGACGCCGGTCCTGGTCTTCGCCTATAGCAGCTTTGCCGAACCGGTCTATATCTATACCCCGGCGCAGCAGCACTATCTGACGCCGCACTCCCAAGCTCCGCCATCCTCCCTGGTCTGACGTTTTGTTTTTTCTTTTGGCCTGAGGCTGCTTGATCCCAAGCCGCCTGTAGCGATGTTCCGCGCGCCCCGATCTTTAGCAACGGGCAGATGCGGAAAACGCTGGCCGGCTTATTCGTCTTATCGGAGTTTGAGAATGAAATCACGCTTGTTGCGCCCACTACAATTGAGCGCCATGATTGCGCTAGCCTATGGCTGCGCCGGTTTTGCGCCATCTGCTGCCTATGCACAGTCCGCCCCCAAACAGATCAGCGGCGCTATCCACGACGCCCTCGGTCAGCCTTTGCCGGATGCGACAGTCGCCCTGAAAGACGCTGCCGGCAAAGCGGTTGGCACTACCAAGAGCGACCAGCAAGGCCATTTCACGTTTAGCGACATCGCGCCAGGCAGCTATGCCATCAGCGTCGGCAAGCCGTCGTTCCAGTCGGAGAACGGCACGGTCACCGTGGTCGACGAGAATGGCGCAACCGCGGACGTAACCTTGAAAGCCAGTGCCGGCACAGTCAGCGCGAGCAATGCGGTGGTGGTCACCGCCGACCGCCTGGACCGCGCCCGCAACGGCATCCAGGTGGAAACCGGCAGCAGCATCTACCGCATCGGCCGCAAGGAAATCGCCGCCATGCCGCAGGGCGAAGACACTGCCTTCAACGAAGTGCTGCTGCGCGCGCCTGGCGTGGCCCAGGATTCCTTCGGCCAGTTGCACGTACGCGGCGACCACGCTAATCTGCAGTACCGCTTGAACGGCATCATCCTGCCGGAAAGCATTTCCGGCTTCGGCCAGACCCTGGATACGCGCTTTGTCGACAGCGTCAGCGTGCTCACCGGCGCCTTGCCGGCGCAGTATGGCTACCGCACCGCCGGCGTGGTCGATATCCATACCAAGAACGGCGAGCTGGCCAACGGCGGCAATATCGGCGTGCAGATCGGCAGCAACAACACGCGCCAGATCAACGGCGACGTCAGCGGCAGCACCGATTCCTTCAGCTATTACATCAACGGTTCGTTCGAAGCCAACAACCTCGGCATCGAGAATCCTACCGGCGCCTCCAGCGCCTTGCATGACCGCACCTTGCAAAACAAGGCCTTCGGCTATTTCTCTTATCTGCTCGATCCTGATACCTGCGTCAGCCTGATTCTCGGTAATTCCGACGGCCGGTTCCAGATACCGAACAGTCCAGGCAAGACGCCCGGCTTCCAGCTTGACGGCGTGACCGACTATCCATCCGCCGACGTCAATGAACGGCAGCATGAAACCAATCGCTACGGCATTCTTGCGCTGCAAGGCAAGATCGGTTCCGACATCGATTACCAAGTGGCCGCCTTCAGCCGTTATTCCAAGGTGCTGTTCGAACCGGACCAGGTCGGCGACTTGTTGTATACCGGCGTGGCTTCGCGCGTATTGCGCACCGGCCTGGCGAATGGCTTGCAGGCCGACGGCAGCTATCGCCTGAACGCCAGTCACACCATCCGCGCCGGCGTCAACTACACCCGCGAGAACTTGAAGAACAGCGACAATTCGCTGACTTTTCCGACCGACGACAGCGGTAACCAGTCGTCGACTCAGCCGATCACGCTGGCCGACAGCAGCCAGAAGACCACCAACCAGGCCGGCGTCTACCTGCAGGACGAATGGAAAATCAGCGACCAGGTCACCGTCAATTACGGCGCCCGCGCCGATTGGGTGAATGCCTATGTGAACGCCAGCCAGTTCAGCCCGCGCATCGGCGTGGTGTACCAGATGACGCCGCGCACCACTTTCCACGCCGGCTACGCCAAGTACTTCACGCCGCCGGCCAGCGAGCTGATCGGCGCCAGTACTGTCGCCAGCTTCAATGGCACGACCAACGCTTCCGCCAGCAGCCAGAACGACCCGGTGCAGGCGGAGAGCTCGGATTATTACGACCTCGGCGTCAATCACCAGCTCACGCAGCACGTCACTCTGGGACTGGATGGCTACTACAAGAAGGTCAAGAACCTGCTGGACGAAGGACAGTTCGGCTCGGCCTTGCTGTACACGCCGTTCAACTACGCACAAGGCAAGGTGTACGGCCTGGAGCTGACCCTCAACTACCACAAGGACAATCTGTCGGCCTACCTGAACCTGGCGCGTTCCGTGGCGCTGGGCAAGAACATCACCTCCAGCCAGTACAACTTCGGCCAGGATGAGCTGACGTACATCTCGAACCACTGGGTGCATTTGGACCATGACCAGGCCATTACCGCTTCGACCGGGGTTTCTTATCTGTGGCAAGGCACCACCCTGACCGCCGATGCCTTGTTCGGCAGCGGCTTGCGCAGCGGTTTCGCCAATACCGATCACTTGGCGGCGTATACCGAAGTCAACCTGGGCGCCAGCCACGTGTTCGGCGAAAGCCCGATCGGCAAGGTCACCACCCGCTTGAGCGTGATCAACCTGTTCGACAAGGTGTATGAAATCCGTGACGGTTCCGGCATCGGCGTCGGCGCGCCGCAGTATGGGCAGCGGCGCGGTTTCTATTTGTCGATGAGCAAGGCGTTTTAAGCAAAGCCGGTTTTATAGCTGGCTTTATAGGAAGGGTAGGGTGGGCAGATTTTCTGCCCACGCAGAACGCAGATGATTCGTCAGCGTGGGCAGAAAATCTGCCCACCCTACGACTGCTTTAAGCCGTAAGGTGAAGGCGGGGAGCTTGCTCTCCGCTTTTTTTTGCATTTTTCAGGATACGCAATTTGCATTTCATAATGTGAAAAATGCAAACGCAGAGCACCATTTTTAAATTTCATTCTCAGAAATTTTATTCCACATCGCAAAAAATAGAAGTTAAGTATTTGAATTTAAAGAAAATAAAAAAACTTATATGTCTTATATAAGACCTTGTTGCCTCGCACAGATAAGCCTACTATTTAGTCATCGGATTTGATTTCACTTTTTGTTTTTAACAGGAGAACGACGATGACTACACGTGAACAGCAAGTTGCCGCACTGGCCAAGGACTGGGCAGAGAATCCACGCTGGAAGGGCGTTACCCGCAATTACTCGGCAGAAGACGTGGTGCGTCTGCGCGGTTCGGTGCAGATCGAACACTCGCTGGCAAAGCGCGGCGCCGACAAGCTGTGGACGCTGCTGCACGAGGAGCCATTCGTCAACGCCCTCGGCGCACTGACCGGCAACCAGGCCATGCAGCAAGTCAAAGCCGGTTTGAAAGCGATCTATCTGTCAGGCTGGCAAGTTGCCGGCGACGCCAACCTGGCCGGTGAAATGTATCCCGACCAGTCGCTCTATCCAGCCAACTCGGTGCCGCTGGTAGTCAAACGCATCAACAATACTTTCCAGCGCGCCGACCAGATCCAATGGTCGGAAGGCAAGGACGATATCGACTTCTTCGCCCCTATCGTGGCCGATGCGGAAGCCGGTTTCGGCGGCGTCTTGAATGCCTACGAACTGATGAAATCGATGATCGATGCCGGCGCTGCCGGTGTTCACTTCGAAGATCAGCTGGCATCTGTCAAGAAGTGTGGTCACATGGGCGGCAAAGTGTTGGTGCCAAGCCGTGAAGCGGTTGAAAAGCTGAACGCGGCGCGCCTGGCGGCCGACGTTTCCGGCACCTCGACACTGGTGATCGCCCGTACCGATGCCGAAGCGGCCGACCTGCTGACTTCCGACGTCGATGAAAACGACAAGCCGTTCCTGACCGGCGAGCGCACCGTCGAAGGCTTCTACAAGACCCGTCCAGGCATCGACCAGGCCATCTCGCGCGCACTGGCTTACTCGCCGTACGCCGACCTGGTGTGGTGCGAAACCGGCAAGCCGGACCTGGCCTTCGCCAAGAAATTCGCGGAAGCGGTGCATGCCAAGTTCCCGGGCAAGATGCTGGCCTATAACTGCTCGCCATCGTTCAACTGGAAAAAGAATCTGGACGACGCCACCATCGCCAAGTTCCAGAAAGAACTGGGCGCGATGGGCTACAAGTTCCAGTTCATCACGCTGGCCGGTTTCCACGCGCTGAACTACTCGATGTTCAACCTGGCGCACGGCTATGCACGCAACCAGATGTCGGCTTTCGTCGAGCTGCAGGAAGCAGAATTCGCTGCCGCCGACAAGGGCTTCACCGCGGTCAAGCACCAGCGCGAAGTCGGCACCGGCTACTTCGACGCCGTGACCCAGGCCATCCAGCAAGGCCAGTCCTCGACTACCGCGCTGCACGGCTCGACCGAAGATGAGCAATTCTTCGAAGCCAAGGTGGCTTGATTAGCTTGATTCAGTAGAACGACCTGGTTTATTGAACGCCGGTTCGCCGGCAGAGTGCGGGTGTTATCTCGCCAGCGCTCCAGAAAGCCGCATCCCACAAGGGTGCGGCTTTTTTATTTGAGCGCCGCTTCAGGCCGGCGGCAGCGGCAGCATGTTGGTGGCCTTGATTTCATCCAGGCAGACACTGGAGCGCACACCGCTGACACCGCGCATGCGCATCAGTTTTTCCATCAGGAAGTCCGATAATTCCTTCAGATCGCGCGCGGTCACCTTCAAGACATAGTCGAAATCGCCGGTGATCGAGTAGCACTCCAGGATTTGCGGCCATTCGTTGATGGCTGTCTTGAATCCCGATAAGTCGTTAATATGTCCTTTCTCCATCGATACATGGACAAAGGCGATCACGTTCAGCCCCAGGCTGGCCGGGCTCAGCCGGGTTTCGTAGCCGACGATGAAGCCGGCTTCCTCCAGCCGGCGATGGCGGCGGTGGCATTGCGGGGCGGACAGGCTGACGGCTTCCGCCAGTTCCAGATTGGATGCTCGGCCGTTCTGCTGCAGGAAGGTCAACATTTTGCGGTCGATTTGATCGATATCAATTTTGTGCAATTTATTCTCGATTTCTGGATTTGTGACGAAATTATATTTCATAACGGTATAAAAATCGGGCGCAACTCGCAAACCAATTTTCAGCGTTCAAAGCTATACTTTTTTCAAAATAATAGATAGAGCGGCAAGGGCGCAGGCCAGAATAATCCCCTGTTGCAATATAATAAAGAGGCCGATTCCCGGCAACCAAACTGACTCATTTGGAGACAAAGTCATGAAATTTCCTTTCTTGCGTTCCGCAATTGCATCTGTCGTGCTGCTGAGCCTGGCGGGCGTGTCCGCTTCCGCTGCCTATGCTGCGGACAAAACGGTGGTGGTTACGGCCATCGTCGAACACCCGGCGCTGGATGCCGTGCGCGACGGCGTCAAGGACGAGTTGAAGGCCGAAGGCTACGAAGCCGGCAAGAACCTGAAGTTCGAATACCAGAGCGCGCAAGGCAATACCGGCACTGCGGCGCAGATCGCCCGCAAATATGCCGGCAGCCAGCCGGATGTCGCCGTGGCGATCGCTACGCCTTCCGCCCAGGCGCTGGTATCGGCCACCAAGACCGTGCCTATTGTTTACGCGGCCGTGACCGATCCGGTCGCCGCCAAGCTGGTGAAGAGCTGGGATGCGTCCGGCACCAACGTCACCGGCGTGTCCGACATGTCGCCTCTGGACAAGCAGATCGAACTGATCCGCAAGGTGGCGCCGAAAGCCAAGCGCATCGGCGTCATCTACAGCCCAGGCGAAGCCAACTCGGTGTCTATCGTCGAATCGCTCAAGAAGCTGCTGGCCGGCACCGACCTGACCCTGGTGGAAGCGGCTGCGGCCCGCACCATCGATGTGCCGAGCGCGGCGCAAAGCCTGATCGGCAAGGCCGACGTCATCTATGCGCCGACCGACAACAACGTCATGTCGGCGTTTGAGGGCATCGTCAAGGTGGCCGAGCAAGCCAAGTTGCCGGTGGTTGCCGCCGACACCGGCGCAGTCAAGCGCGGCGCCGCCGCTGCGATCGGTCTCAACTACTACGACCTCGGCCGCCAGACCGGCAAGATCGTGGTGCGCATCCTGAAGGGCGAAGCGCCAGGCAAGATCGCTTCGCAAACCAGTACGACATTCGAGCTGTACGTGAATCCTAAGGCAGCGCTCAAGCAAGGCCTGACCTTGCCGGCTGATCTGGTCAAGTCTGCCAAAGTCGTCGAACAATAAAGAGGAATGGCGGATGACGCATGCCGTCATCCGCCAGCTTTTGCTTCGCAGATTCTGGTTTGCCTGATTTGGCGTGTTTTTGCCGGTGAGCCGCGGTCGGCCTGCTGTTCCGGGTAGCCGTGGCTCCGTAATTTAAGGATGTTTATGTCGCTCATCGCTTCACTTGGCGCCATCGAGATCGGCCTGATTTTCGGCCTGGTCGCACTTGGCGTGTTCTTGTCTCTCCGTGTCGTCAATTTTCCCGACCTGACGGTCGATGGCAGTTTCCCTCTCGGCGGCGCCGTTGCCGCAACCCTGATCGTCTCTGGCTGGAATCCTTTCCTGGCGACCTTCGTCGCGCTGCTGGCCGGCGGCCTGGCTGGCTGCGTGACCGCCTGCCTGAATGTCTACCTGAAGATCATGCAATTACTGGCCAGTATCCTGGTCATGATTGCTCTCTATTCGGTCAACCTGCGCATCATGGGCAAACCTAACGTGGCGCTGATCAGCGAGCCGACGGTGTTCAGCATGACCAGCATCGGCGACTTGCCGGACTACTGGGTGCAGCCGCTGGTGATGCTGGTGATCGTGCTGATCGCCAAGCTCTTGCTAGATGCGTTTTTCGCTTCTGAGACCGGTTTGGCCATGCGCGCCACCGGCGCCAATGCGCGCATGGCGCGCGCCCAGGGTATCTCCACCAACCGCCAGACGGTGTGGGGCCTGGCGATTTCCAATGCGCTGGTAGCGCTGGCCGGCGCGCTGTTCGTGCAGACCCAGGGCGGCGCCGATATTTCGATGGGCATCGGCACCATCGTGATCGGCCTGGCGGCGGTGATCATCGGTGAAACCGTGCTGCCGGCGCGCAGCCTGGTGGTGACCACGGCGGCCTGTATCTTCGGCGCGGTGCTGTATCGCTTCTTCATTGCGCTGGCGCTGGACATGGATTTCATCGGCCTCAAGGCGCAGGACTTGAATCTGGTGACGGCGTTGCTGGTCGGCCTGGCGCTGCTGATTCCTAATTTCAAGCGCAGTTACAGGCGCATGCGCGGCAATGGCAAGCCCAAGCCTGCCACGACGATCAACAATGGCCTGGCAGCGCGCAAAGGGGAAAACTGATGTTGAAACTCGATAACCTGGAAATCACGTTCAATCCCGACACGCCGATTGAAAACAAGGTCTTGCGCGGCCTGTCGCTGGAAATCCCCTCCGGCCAGTTCGTCACTGTGATCGGCTCCAACGGCGCCGGTAAATCGACCATGCTGAATGCGGTCTGCGGCGACCTGATGGTCGACAGCGGCAGCATCACCATCGACGGCACCGACGCTACGCGGCGTTCCAGCTGGCAGCGCGCCGACCTGGTGGCGCGCGTATTCCAGGACCCGATGGCGGGCACCTGCGAAAGCCTGACGATTGAAGAAAACATGGCGCTGGCCTGGAAGCGCGGCAGCAAGCGCGGCCTGCGCTTTTCCCTGAACCGCAACCTGCGCGAGCTGTTCCGCGAAAAGCTCAGCATCCTCGGCCTGGGACTGGAAAACCGCCTGTCGGACCGCATGGGCTTGCTGTCCGGTGGTCAGCGCCAGGCGGTCAGCCTGCTGATGGCGTCGCTGCAGCCTTCGCGCATTTTGCTGCTGGATGAGCATACCGCGGCGCTGGACCCCAAGACCGCGGCTTTCATCTTGTCGCTGACGGCCAAGATCGTCGAATCGAGCAAGCTGACGGCCATGATGGTCACCCACAGCATGCGCCAGGCGCTGGATTACGGTTCGCGCACCGTCATGCTGCACGAGGGAAAAGTGATTCTGGATGTGCACGGCGAGCAGCGCCGCGGCCTGGATGTGCCGGATCTGCTGCGGATGTTTGAAACCACCCGCGGCGAAAAAATCGATGACGACAAGCTGCTGCTAGGCTGATCAGGCTGGCGGAAGCAGGGTCGTTGTAACCATGGAAATCTGAAGGAGCAGTATGAAGGCTTTACTCAATGCGTTTGAAAGCAAGGCGCCGGAAATTGTCTTTGAATGGCATGACGCCGAGACGCCGGCGCGCGGCTGGATCGTGATCAATTCGCTGCGCGGCGGCGCTGCCGGCGGTGGTACGCGCATGCGCAGCGGGCTGGACCGGCGCGAAGTGGAGTCGCTGGCGAAGACCATGGAAGTCAAGTTTACCGTCTCCGGCCCGGCCATCGGCGGCGCCAAGTCGGGCATCGATTTCGACCCTGCCGATCCGCGCAAGGCTGGCGTCCTGAGCCGCTGGTACAAGGCGGTCACGCCTTTGCTGAAGACTTACTACGGTACCGGCGGCGACCTCAATGTCGACGAAGTGCATGAAGTGATTCCAATGACCGAGCGCTACGGCCTCTGGCATCCGCAGGAAGGCATCGTCAACGGCCATTTCGAGCCTAGCGACAACGAGCGCATCCAGAAGGTCGGCCAGCTGCGCATGGGCGTGGCCAAGGTGGTGGAAGACGTCCGCTACACGCCGCAAGCCAGCCGCAAATACCTGGTGGCAGACCTGATCACCGGCTGGGGCGTGGCGGAATCGGTGCGCCATTACTACCGCCTGTACGGCGGCAATCTCGAAGGCAAGCGCGTGATCGTGCAAGGCTGGGGCAATGTCGGCTCGACCGCGGCTTATTACCTGGCCAAGGCCGGCGCGCGCGTGGTCGGCATCATCGACCGCAACGGCGGCCTGATCAAGGCCGACGGCTATAGCTACGAAGAAGTACATGCCTTGTTTCTGGCCAAGCAGGGCAACCAGCTGATCGCCGACAACATGCTGTCCTTCGAAGAGTGCAACGCCGCCATCTGGAGCGTCGGCGCCGACATTTTCCTGCCATGCGCCGGCTCGCGCCTGGTCAGGCAGGAGCAGGTCGACCAGCTCATCGCCAACGGTCTGGAAGTGGTGGCTAGCGGCGCCAATGTGCCGTTTGCCGACAGCGACATCTTCTACGGCCCGATCTATGAGCATGCCGACCACCGCGTCGCCGTGATCCCGGACTTCGTCGCCAACTGCGGCATGGCGCGCGCCTTTGCCTTCCTCATGCAGAGCCAGGTCGAGGTGTCGGACGAAGCCATCTTCGGCGATGTCTCGGCGACTGTCGCCGCGGCTCTGGAAAAGTGCCACGGCCATTCGGCCAGTACGACCGGGATTGCGAAAGTCGCGTTTGAAATCGCATTGCAGCAACTGATCAAGCCAGAAATTACGGAGAAAGCCGCTACCCGCGGCTGATCCATGTTGACCCAGTCCACCAGACTTTATCTATACCAGGAGTAGCGCATGACTGAATTATTTGATAACCCCATGGGCCTGTGCGGCTTTGAATTCGTCGAGTACGCATCGCCCGTCCCCAACGTGATCGAGCCGGCCTTCGAGGCCATGGGTTTCGTCAAGGTTGCCCGTCACCGTTCCAAGAATGTGTCGCTGTATCGCCAGGGCGATATCAATTTCATCATCAACCATGAGCCGAAAAGTCCGGCGCATTACTTTGCCGCCGAACACGGACCGTCTGCCTGCGGCATGGCGTTCCGCGTCAAGGATGCGCACAAGGCTTACCAGCGCGCGCTGGAACTGGGCGCCGAGCCGATGGACATGGCCACTGGCGTGATGGAACTGCGGCTGCCGGCGATCAAGGGTATCGGCGGCGCGCCGCTGTATCTGATCGATCGCTTCACGCCGGGCAAGTCGATCTATGACATCGATTTCGAATTCATCGATGGCGTCGAGCGCAACCCGGTCGGCGCCGGCCTCAAGACTATCGACCATCTGACCCACAACGTCTACCGCGGCCGCATGGCGCACTGGGCGGCGTTCTATGAGCGACTGTTCAATTTCCGCGAAGTTCGTTATTTCGACATCAAGGGCGAATACACCGGCCTGACGTCGAAGGCGATGAGCGCTCCGGACGGCATGATCCGCATTCCTTTGAATGAAGAATCGTCCAAGGGCTCGGGCCAGATCGAGGAATTCCTGATGCAGTTCAGCGGCGAAGGCATCCAGCATATCGCGCTGGCGACCGACAACCTGGTGCAGACCTGGGATGCCCTGAAGAAAATGGGCACCAAATTCATGGTGGCGCCGCCGGCGACGTATTACGAGATGCTGGAAGGGCGCTTGCCTGGCCACGGCGAGCCGACCGACCAGCTGCAGATGCGCGGCATCCTGCTGGACGGCGTCTCCAACGACCAGGGCCAGCGCCTGCTGCTGCAGATCTTTTCGGCCAATACGCTGGGCCCGGTATTTTTCGAGTTCATCCAGCGCAAGGGCGACGAGGGCTTCGGCGAAGGCAACTTCAAGGCCCTGTTCGAGTCGATCGAACGCGACCAGATCCGCCGCGGCGTACTGAAGGCGGAATAAATTCGAGTTGTGTTTTTGCAACAGCTTGTCTTGGGGGAAAGTTAGCCTGCTATGATGGCGGCTCAGCTTTACCCGAGCGGGCTGTAACAGCCGAATCGAGAGCGAAGGGCACGTACCCGGCGCGCAGGGCAAGGCGCAAAGCGCAGCAATAGCGAGACTATTGCGAGCATTTGTAACGCCGCCATGCGCGTCGGGTACGTGACAGGCGCTCTTGATTTGGTTGTTATAGCCCGCTACAACGCCGAAAATGGCGGCGTTGATGCAGTAGTAGCGGGCAGTAGTGGTAAAGCGGCGGTAGGGCAGCGTGGCTGAAATCTGGCTGCACTTGCACCAGTCCGCCGTACAAAATCTAAAAAATATTAATCCTATGGAGACGTGCATGAAAAAATATTCCTTGTTGCTGGTAGCGGCGGGCCTGGCGAGCAGCGGCGCAATGGCGCAGACCTCCGTCACGATCTACGGTATCGTCGATACCAGCATCCGCTATCTCAGCAGCGACAACGCCGCTGGCCAAAAGAACTTTGTGATCACCAACGGCGCGATCTCGAACAGCCGCCTGGGTTTCAAGGGCACTGAAGATCTCGGCGGCGGCCTGAAAGCCATTTTCCGCCTTGAAAACGGCTTCAATTCGGATAACGGCAGCTTGTCCAGCGCCGGCACTTTGTTCAGCCGCCAATCTTACGTCGGCCTGAGCGGTTCCTTCGGCACGGTCACCCTGGGCCGTCAACAGACACCGTTGTTTGACCTGATGGCCGATCACTTCGATCCGCTGACCGTCGGCAACTACGACCAGAATGCTTGGATGCCTGCCGGCGCCACCCTGGTCCGCAATTCCAACATGATCAAGTACTACGGCACATTCGGCGGTTTCGCTGGCGGCCTGAGCTACGCAGCGGGTGAAAAAGCCGGTTCGCTCAAGACCGGCAGCCAGTTTGGCGCTACCGGCCAGTACACGGCTGGCCCATTTTCCATCGGCGGCGGCTATCAGCAAACTATCAGCCCGACCAACTCCGACTGGAAAGACACTGCCTATAACCTGAGCCTGTCCTACGCCATCGGCGCAGCCAAGCTGTTCGGCGGCTACTATCGGATCAAGGACAGCACTGGCACGACACCGGCATATTTCGGCGTTTCCGGCAGCGCAGCGGCAACCAATGGCGGCATCGGTGGCATCCAGCGTCAGGACAATGCTTACTTCCTGGGCGCGACTTTCCAGGCAACCCCAGCGTGGTCCCTGACTGCAGCCGGCTACTATGACAAGAGCAAGAACGTCACTGTTGCCACCCTCGGCAACCTGGGCGACGGCACACGCTACGCGCTGGTCGGCGTGGCGGAATATGCACTGTCCAAGCGTACCCAGGTGTATGGCACGGTCGATTACAACAAGGCGAAAGATGCAGCCTTGTCGGAACTGGTCGGCAAGGATAGCGTGACTGGCGTAGCCGTCGGTATCCGTCACATTTTCTAATTAGCGAAAAGACAGTGTGTAGGGTGGGCACGCTTTTGTGCCCACGCTGTAGCGGTATCCGTGTGGGCACAAAAGCGTGCCCACCCTACAAGTTAAAAAAAAAGCGCAGACCGCTTCGGTTCTGCGCTTTTTTCATGGGATTTTCACTTGGCCCTGGAAATGCTGCCGTCGCGAATCTCGAAGATGTCGTCGCCCAGCAGGGTGAGGTCGGCCGGATCGTGCGTGATCACCATCATCGGCACGTTCAGCCGCCGCTGCAGCTCCGACAGTTCGTAGCGCATCTTTTCGCGCAGGCTGAGGTCGAGCGCGGAAAACGGTTCGTCCAGCAGCAGGATGTCCGGCTCCAGCACCAGCGCCCTGGCCAGCGCCACGCGCTGGCGCTGACCGCCGGACAGCTGGTGCGGATAGCTGTTGGCGGTGGTGGTCAGCTCGAATGAGGCCAGCCATTTCTGCACCGCCGGATGCTCATGCGGACGGCGCATGTTGGTGCAACCAGAACGTAAGCCGAAAGCCACATTTTGCGCCACCGTGAGATGCGGAAACAGGGCGTAGTCCTGGAACAGATAAGCTACCTTGCGCTGCTGCGGCGGCAGGCAGATGGCTGCCGCGCTGTCGAACAGGGTATGTTGCTTGAGCCGTATCACGCCTTCGTCCGGCGTCAGCAAACCGGCGATCGCGCGCAGGGTCAGGCTCTTGCCGGCGCCGGACGGGCCGTACAGCACTACCCGGTTGCTTTCGGTGCTGAGGGCGATATCCAGGTCGAAACCGCGGTCGTCGGCCTGCATGTGCTTGCGGATGCTGATCTCTATGGTCATGGCGCTATCCTCATGTGTTGCGGCGGCGCTGGCTTTTCGGCAGCAGGCGGCCGGCGATCAGCAGCACCACGATGCAGGTGGCGGAGGTGATCAGCACCAGCAGGTTGGCGGTCTGGTCGTCACCAGCCTGCACTGCTTCGTAGATCGCCACCGACAAGGTCTGGGTGCGGCCCGGCAGGTTGCCAGCGATCATCAGCGTGGCGCCGAATTCGCCCAGAGCGCGGGCGAAAGCCAGCAGCACGCCGGCGATAATGCCCTTGGAGGCCAGCGGCAAGGTCACGCGGAAGAACACCCCGGCTTCTGACACGCCGAGTACGCGGGCGGCATTTTCCAGTTGCGCATCGACGTTTTCAAAGGCTGCGCGGGCAGATTTGAGAACCAGCGGAAAGGCGACGATGGTGGCGGCGATCACTGCGCCTTGCCAGGTGAAGACCAGTTCGATGCCCCATTTTTCCAGCCAGGCGCCGAATACGCCGCGGCGCCCCAGCAATACCAGCAGATAGTAGCCGAGCACGGTTGGCGGCAGCACCAGCGGCAGGGTCAGCACGGCATCGACCAGGTCGCGCGCCGGCGAGCGCCAGCGCGATAAGCCGTAGGCAGCAGCAACGCCGAGCACCATGTTGAGCAGGGTGGCCCAGCCCGCGACTTTCAGCGACAGCGAGAGCGCGACCCAGACTCCGCTGTTCATGATTGCTGCTTTCTATTCACTGCTTACCTTTGACATGATGCGGAAGAACTTGACGATAACACTATTGATTCATCGGATGTAGGGTGGGCACATCGTGCCCACGCTGGAATTTGCTATGCATACACGCTACGGTGCCGGGCGGGTCTGTACTCCGGTTATCGCGATCACGCGTGGGCACAAAGGCGTGCCCACCCTGCGGTCTATTGCGTGCAAGCAGGTGTTTCGTGTGATCGCCCAGATCATCAGGGTTTCAAGAAGCCATAGCGCGCCAGCGTGGCCTGGCCGACAGGCGACAGCACATAGGCGACGAACTTGGCCGCCATTTCAGTTTGCTTGGTGTCGCTGGTAACGGCAATCGGATAGCTCACCGGCGTTTGCGAAGGCACGCGCACGGCGACCTTGACCTTGTCCGGCATCACTGCCGCATCGGTGGAAAACACGAAGCCGGCTTCAACTTCGCCGCGCGCGACATAGTCCAGGCTCTGGCGCACGTTCTGCGCCGGCACGCCCTTGGCTGCCACCGCATCCCACAGATTAGCGTGTTCCAGCGCTGCCTTGGTGTAGCGGCCGACCGGCACCGAAGCCGGATTGCCGTAGGCGACGCGTTTCACCGCAGCCTGCGTCAGGTCCTGCAGCTGGGTGATGTGCAGCTGGCTGTCGGCCGGCACGATCAGCACGATCTGGTTGTTGGCGAAATTCTTGCGGCTGGCAGGCTGCACCGCTTTTTCCGCTTCCGCCTTGTTCATGGCTTCCTGGTCGGCCGAGGCAAAGACGTCGGCCGGCGCGCCCTTGATGATCTGCTGCAGCAAGACGTCGGAGGCGGCGAAGTTGAACAGCACCTTGGTGTCCGGATTCTGCGCTTCGAATGACTGTCCGAGTTCCTTGAAGGCGTTGGTCAGGCTGGCGGCGGCCGATACTACCAGGTCGGCGGCATGGGCGGCCGGCGTCAACAGGAAAAGGGGAAGGGCGCTGGCAATAACAAGGCGTTTCAAGCGGCACAACATCGCAGTATCTCCTGGCAGAAAGTAACAAAATGGAAAGCGAAATATATGGCAGGATACAGCGTGAGTCAACCCGAACAGCACCCCGGAAGCCGAGATGCTGCCGCCGCAATCACGTGGTTGTCAACAAAATACCTGTATTCTGCCAACCTCCTTGCTACAATCGCGCCTATGGCAAATTCCAAATCGATACGGCTCAGAGTGTTGCAAGGCGAGACAATCGCCTTCGGTCCCGGCAAGGCAGCGCTGCTGCTGGCGATACAGCAAAGCGGTTCGATTTCCGCGGCGGCACGGTCCATCGGCATGTCCTACCGGCGTGCCTGGCTGCTGGTGGAAGCCATGAACCAATGCTTCCGCCAGCCCCTGGTGGCGACCGCCACCGGCGGCGCCAAGGGCGGCGGGGCGCAGGTGACGGCGCTGGGGCAGGAAGTCCTGGTCCGCTATCAAGCCATGCAGGAGCGGGCGGAAGCGGCGGTGGCGACCGACATGGCGTATTTTTCCGGGCTGATGACGGCCGGCGGCGCCGCAGAGTCGCAAAGCTAATTCCCTGCACTTCCACACGATCATCTTGCCGATACCGACCATGCTTTCAAGCAGCACACTCCGCAGCACACTCCTTGGTTACCGCATCCGCCTGCAGCGCCTGTTTCATTTTTCCGAAAGCCATTCCATGCTGCTGTGGGCGGCCGTGGTCGGCTTTCTGGGCGCGCTGGCGACTGTCCTGTTCCGCGAGTGCATCTACGGCCTGCAATGGCTGCTGACTGGCCAGAGCGGCAGTTTTGTCGCCATGGCAAAAAGCTTGCCGTGGTGGATGCGGCTGGTGCTGCCGGTGGCCGGCGGCCTGGTCGCCGGCGCCATCCTGGTGCTGGCCAAGCGGGTGCCGACCAGCGCTACCTCGGATTACATGGAAGCGGTAGCGATCGGCGACGGCAATATCCCGGTGCGGCAGAGCCTGCTGCGCAGCCTGTCTTCATTGGCAACGGTGGTGACCGGCGGCTCGATCGGACGCGAAGGGCCGATGGTGCAGCTGTCGGCGCTGGCGGCCTCGCTGGTCGGCCGCTTTACCCATTTCAGCCCTGCGCGCTTGCGCCTGCTGGTGGCGTGCGGCGCGGCGGCGGGGATTACCTCGGCCTACAATGCGCCGATTGCCGGCGCTTTTTTTGTGACGGAGATCGTGCTGGGTGCGATCGTCATGGAAAGTTTCGGGCCGGTGGTGGTGGCCTCGGTGGTGGCCAACATCACCATGCGCGAACTGCCCGGCTATCATCCGGCTTACGAGATGCCGCCATTCCCGCCGCTGGCCGGGATCGAGATCATCTGGTTCGTACTGCTGGGGATCATGGCCGGCGTCGCCGCGCCGCAATTCCTGCGCCTGCTGGCGGTTTCCAAGCAAGCATTCGGCAAGACCGGCTTGCCCTTGCCGCTGCGGCTGGGCGTCGGCGGCCTGCTGGTCGGCCTGATTTCGATCTGGATGCCGGAGGTCTGGGGCAACGGCTATAGCGTGGTCAATTCCCTGCTGCATACGCCATGGCTGTGGTGGAGCGTGCTGCTGGTGCTGCTGCTCAAGGTGCTGGCGACCTGCATCACCACCGGCTCCGGCGCGGTCGGCGGCATCTTCACGCCGACGCTGTTCGTCGGCGCCGCCATCGGCTATCTGTTCGGCCAGCTGCTGCACATGCTGCTGCCGGGCATGACCTCGGCGCCGTTCGCCTATGCCATGGTGGGCATGGGCGCCTTCCTGGCGGCGGCCACCAGCGCGCCGCTGATGGCGATCCTGATGATTTTCGAGATGACCCTGAGCTATCAGGTGGTGCTGCCGCTGATGCTGTCCTGCGTGGTGGCTTACTTCGTGGCGCGCAGCATCAACGGCGCCTCCATGTACGACATCACCATCAAGCGCAACCGCGATGCGCAGGAGCGGGTGCGGCTGCGCGGCATCCACATGAGCGAGCTGATCCGGCCGGCCGATACGGTGCTGCCGCTGACGGCGTCGTTCTCTGAAATCAGCGGCCTGTTCCTCAAGTATCCGGTGAAATACATTTATATCGTCGACGACCGCAACCGCTATTGCGGCGTGGTGGCGCTGCAAGACATTACATCCTGCCTGCTGGAAAAAGCCGACACCCAGGCCAAGGTGGCCGAGGATTTCGTGCGGCGCGAATTCCTGCATGTGGTTACGCCCGACATGTCGCTTGGCGATGCCTTGCAATCCTTCCTCGACCATCAGGGCGAACGGCTGCCGGTGGTGCGCAGCCATGAAGATCCGGAACTGCTGGGGGCGGTCTACAAGACATCCTTGCTGGATGCTTATTTCAGGCTGGACCGCTCGCACGAGCTGCGGGCCTAGCCGGGAAAGCTGTTTGGCCAATGTCTGCAAGACATTCCTTAGACAATGCCGTCATCCCCGCGAATGCGGGGATCCATGTTAATGTATATAACGACAAGAATGGATTCCCGCGTTCGCGGGAATGACTATTTGACATAAATTTACCTTGCAAGCGCTGCAGATGGCCGCACTTTGCTCTATATTGGACGCCGGACCGCGGCTGTGTCTGGCGCCGCCGTTCCGCAACCACCATCAACCATGAGGAGCATCTATGGAAATTCTGGGAACCATCATCGTAGGCTTCATCGTCGGCGTGATCGCTAAACTGATACACCCCGGACGCGAGAACATGGGTTTTATCGTCACCACTTTGCTGGGCATCGCCGGCTCCTTCCTGGCCGGCTATGTCGGCCAGGCGCTGGGCTGGTATCACGCCGGCCAGGGCGCCGGCTTCATCGGCTCCATCATCGGCGCCTTCGTGCTGCTGCTGATCTACGGCTTTGTCAAAGGCAAGGCAGCCAGCTGATGCTGGATCGCCTGCCATGGCGCAAGCCAGCCCGGCAGACCGCGGGCGCACTGCTGCCGGCGTCCGACACGGCGCTGCATGCGGTGCGCCTGCGCTGCCGCCAGATGGTGGCCAAGCGCGCGCTGCTGTCGGCCGGCGCTTCTGCCTTGCCGATCATGGGCGTCGATATCGCGGTCGATATCCATCTGCTGTCGCGCCTGATTGAAGACATCAATGCGGCCTTCGGCCTGACGCCGCAGCAGATCGAAAAACTCCAGCCCAAGCTGCGGGTGGCCACGTATAGCACCATCGTCGGCCTTGGCAGTACGCTGGTAGGGCGGGTGGTGACGCGTGAGCTGCTGCTGAAAATCCTGACCCGCAGCGGCGTCAAGATCGTTTCCAAGAACGCCACCCGGCTGGTGCCTATCGCCGGCCAGATGGTGTCGGCGGCGATCGGCTTTTCCGCCTTCAGGGCGATCGGCAACAAGCATATCGAAGCCTGCGTCGCGGTGGCGGAACAGATGTTGAAAGTGCAAGCCGCCGGCGAATGAGTTGCCGCTCTGGCATGCGCCGCTTGCAGAGCGTGGCGGCGAGGCCGCTGCATCCTTCTCCGCCATCCCGCGCTGCAATGTTAGAATGCGGGTCGTTTGCGCTGCGGGACACTGGAAACAGCTGCTCCCGCGCGACTTTACCGCACTTCTGCACGCCAGCCGGGCCCGCCATACCGTTACCACGTTGCGCACCGGTTCTTTGATGTAGAGTGTGGCAACACACTTCACCACGATAGAGTTCCCTATGTTGAGTTACCGCCATGCCTTCCATGCGGGCAATCATGCCGATGTGCTGAAGCACTTGGTCACCATCCAGCTGTTGCGTTACCTGGGCCAGAAGGATACCTCCTACATGGTCATCGATACCCACGCCGGCGCCGGCGTGTACGCGCTGGACGGCGGCTATGCCTCGAAAAATGCCGAGTACGAGTCCGGCATCAGCCGCCTGTGGGACCGCAAGGACCTGCCGCCGGCGGCAGCCGAGTACGTGGAGATCGTCAGGCAGCTGAATCCGGACGGCAAGCTGCGCTATTACCCGGGTTCGCCGTATTGCGCCGATGCCGTCATGCGCGAGCAGGACCGTCTGCGCCTGTTTGAATTGCACCCGAGCGACGGCAAGATCCTGACCGACAATTTCCGCCGTCTGGATGCGGAGCGCAACCCGCGTGGCAACGGTCGTGGCAAGCGCGTCATGATCCAGCTGGGCGATGGCTTCCTCGGCCTGAAGGCCTTGCTGCCGCCGCCGTCGCGCCGTGGGCTGGTGCTGATCGATCCGCCCTACGAGGTGAAAGAAGACTACCGCCACGTCAAGAACACCATCGAAGACGCGCTGACGCGTTTCTCCACCGGCACTTACGCCGTCTGGTATCCGCTGCTGAACCGCATGGAGTCGCGCCAGATGCCGGACAAGCTCAAGCGCATGAAAGCCAACGGCTGGCTGAACGTCACGCTGACCGTGAAGACACCGTCGCCGGACGGTTTCGGCCTGCACAGCAGCGGCATGTTCGTAATCAACCCGCCGTGGACGCTGGAGCCGATGCTGAAGGAACTGATGCCCTATCTGGTCAAGGTGATGGGCACCGACTCCGGCGCCGGCTTTACCCTGGAATCGGGGCAGACCAAGGCGGTCGATACCGGTACCCGGCGCGTTTGAGCGCAGGCGGCGGTTCTGGCCTGACCGTTCAAACTTCTGGTTTGAAGGTCAGCACCGCCCCATTCATGCAATAACGTAGTCCAGTCGGTTTCGGGCCGTCGTCGAAGACGTGGCCGAGGTGGCCGCCGCAGCGGCGGCAGTGCACTTCGGTACGCGTCATGCCTAGCGTGCTGTCGCTGCGGGTGGCGATGGCGTTCGGCAAGGGCTGCCAGAAACTGGGCCAGCCGGTGCCGCTGTCGAATTTGCTCTTGGAAGAAAAGGCTGCCAGGTCGCAGCCCGCGCAAAAGAAGGTGCCGGCGCGTTTTTCATGATCGAGCGGGCTGGAGAACGGCCTTTCGGTGGCTTCCTGCCGCAGGATGGCATACTGGGTCGGATTCAGGCGCTGCTTCCATTCGGCATCGGTATGCATGATTTCATATTTTTCCGCTGCGCCGGCGCGCCAGCCCAATGTCGCCAGCATGCTCCCCAACAGCAGGCCGCCGCCGGTCCTGAACATCATGTTGCGTCGGGTTTGCATGACAATCTCTCCTTTATCGCATCAATGGTAGACCCAGATCGTGCTGGCGCAGTCTGGGTTCCGCACTCGTGGGGCCATGTAATCCATATACGAAGAAATCTGGCGGGCGGATGCAAGCGGCCTGCCTCCAGTTTGCGCCGATTTTCGCCGGCTTGCTGGCCGTAGTCGCCTGCCTCAGAGCAGGGGAGATGAATTACCCAGAGAGGTTTCTTTGCGGAAATTTCCTTGGGTTTCGCGCAATCCACTGTTGTCAATGCCCGTCAACCGTATAGGTGTATTGCGCAGTTTTTAAGTCTCGGCGGGAAAATGGACGGATAATGCGGATCCTGTTTCAATCACGCCCGGATTTCCAGACGCAATCTGCGGCAGTATTATCTATTTGATATGGCGTCGACATAATAATGACAACTACGAAAAAAAACTATCCAGCGACCGAGGGCCGGGTAGCGCTGCAAACCAAGACAAGATTGCTGACTACCCTGATTGCCGCCGCCCTTGCCTCCGGCATGGCGCATGCGCAAAGCGATCCGGAACAAAAGAGCCAAGGGCCAGGGCAGAGCGCCCAGCCGCAAAATGACGCCACGCTGCCGACCGTGACGGTGACAGGCGCCGGTCCCGCCGCCGACAGCTATCGCAAGGCTTCAGCCGGCGTCGCCAGCTTCGGCGCTGCCTCCATGCTCGATACGCCGGCCTCGGTCTCGGTAGTCACCCGCACCCAGCTCGACGACCAGCAAGCCCGTTTGCTGAGCGATGTCGTGCGCAACGACGCTGCCGTCGGCAACAATTACACGCCGGTCGGCTACTACGAAAATTTCAGCATCCGCGGTTTTCCGCTGGATTTGGCGACCAGCATGCAGATCAATGGCATGAGCATTGCCGGCGAACAGAACGTGGCCTTGGAAAACAAGGAAAGCGTCGAGATCCTGAATGGTATGGCTGGCCTGCAGAGCGGCATGACGCCGCCCGGCGGCCTGATCAACTATGTCACCAAGCGGCCGGCCGACGTGCGTTCGATCACGCTGGAAACCGATGCCCGCGGTTCGCGCTACCTGGCGACCGATATCGGCACCCTGTTCGGCGAGCAGAAGCAGTTCGGCCTGCGCATCAATGCTGCTCACGAGAGCCTGCATTCCTATGTCAACAACGCCGACGGCGAACGCAATTTCGCCTCGCTGGCGGCCGACTGGGTGATCAGCCCGCAGGCGCGCCTGCAGTTCGACGCCGAGTACCAGCACCGCGAGCAGCGCTCCGCGCCGGGTTATCAATTGTTGGGCGGTACTGTTGTCCCGAGCAATGTCTCGCCTTCGACCCTGCTGGGCGCGCAGCCATGGGCCAAGCCGGTGACGATCAACTCCGTCAATCTCAACACGCGCCTGGATCTTGACCTGGTGCCGGACTGGCACGCTTATGTGGCGGCCAGCCGCAGCCGCGTGGTGATCGATGATAATTCCGCCTTTCCGTATGGCTGCGGCTATGGCGCTACCTGCGGCGAGGGTGGCACCCCGGCCCGTTATTTCAGCGCTGGCGGCGATTTCGATATCTACGATTACCGTTTCCCGGACGATACCCGGCGCAACGATCAGTTGCAGGCGGTGCTGCAAGGGAAGCTGGACACCGGCAAGATCCGCCACGACCTGACTCTGGGAGCGAGCATGTTCCGCCGCACCGTGTCGCAGAGCGATGGCGTCAACGAGTATGTCGGCAGCGATAATATCTATAACCCGAATCCGATCGTCTACGCGCCGTCGCCGCTGACGCCGGATGCCTCCACGCTGCGGCTCGACAGCCGGCAAAAGGCGCTGTTTGCGGTCGACCGCATCAGCCTGACGCCGCAATGGCAGGTGATCGCCGGCGCGCGCCAGGTATGGCTCAACGAGCGCGCGTTCGATGCCACCGGCGCCGCTGCCCGTACTACCGAGAAATCCTTGCTGCTGCCGCAGCTTGCGCTGGTCTACAAGCCGCAGGCTGATCTCGCGCTGTACACCAGCTACAGTAAAGGCCTGACCATGGGCGGCCAGGCGCCGTTCTGGGCCGAGAATGCCTATGCATTCCTGGCGCCGACCGTGTCGCGCCAGGTCGAAGCCGGCGTCAAGTACGAGTGGCGCGACCAGCTCAGCCTGAGCGCGGCGCTGTTCCAGATGACCAAGCCCTACGAATATCCGAAGCCGGACGAGAATGGCTATACCTACACCCAGCAAGGCAGCGAAACCCACCGCGGCCTGGAGCTGAGCGCCGCCGGCCAGGTCACCAGGCAGCTGCGGCTGACCGCCAGCGTGGCCCTGATCCAAGCGCGCGCCGCCGATACCGGCACGCCAGCCTATGATGGTCATCAGGTCATCAACGTGCCGCGCCTGCGTACCGCGCTGTATGCATCATATGCACTGCCGCAGGTCACCGGGCTGAGCTTGCTCGGCGGCTGGCAGTACAGCGCCAGCAAGGCGGCGACGCGCGAAGGCGATGTCAGCGTTGCCGCCTATAGCGTGTTCGACGCTGGCCTGCGCTACAAGACCAGCCTGGCGGGACATCCGACGGTGCTGCGCCTGAGCGTGGACAATCTGTTCGACAAGCGTTATTGGAAAGACGTCGGCGAATATTTTGGCGACAGCTATCTGCACCTGGGGGCGCCGCGCAGCGTGCGGCTGTCGGTCCAGTACGACTTTTAAGGGCAGGATGGAAGCGGCATGAAGGATGCAAAACCAGACGACGCCAGCGGCCTGCCTGCCGTGCTGAGCCATGGCATGGGCATGGACGCGGTGGCGCCGAGCTGGCCCACCTTGACGCTGGACGAAGTGGCAGGCCTGCTGCGCCGTTATCCGCAGGCGGGCGCCGTAACGCGCCTCGGCTGGCACAGTCCGCGGCCCTTTTCCAGCGCCTGTGTGGCGGACACCGATTCCGGTCCGCTGTTCATCAAGCGCCTGCTGCGTGAGATACGGAGCGTCGGCGAGCTGATGGACGAGCACCGCTTCATGGCCCATCTGCGGACGAACGGGCTGGCCGTCAGCGAAGTGCTGAGCGCCGGCGACGGCAATACTGCCGTTGCCGACGGCGGTTGGAGCTATGAAGTGCAGCGCCTCGGGCAGGGCGTCGACCGCTATCGCGACGCCACCTCATGGACGCCGTTTCTCAGCTGCGTGGACGCCGCCGCCGCCGGTCGCGAACTGGCCTTGCTGCATCTGGCCGCACGCGGCTATGACGCACCGGCGCGCAGCACCAGGCTGCTGGCTTCCGGTTTTACCTTGTTGAATGCAGAGCAGCCGCAAGAAGTGCTGGAGCGCATCCAGACCTACATCGGGCAGCGGCCGGCATTGACCGACTATCTGGCGTCGCGCGACTGGCGCGCCGACGTCAGCCGCGTGCTGCTGCCGTTCCATGCCCGCCTCAGTCCCTTGCTGCATGGCCTGGCGCCGTTGTGGACGCATAACGACTGGCATGCCTCCAACCTGCTATGGCAGGCCGAGCCGGCGCCGGCAGCCGTCAGGACAGTGCTGGATTTCGGCCTGGCCGACCGCACTTGCGCCGTCTACGATCTGGCCAATGCGATTGAGCGCAACCTGATCGAATGGCTGGCCTTGCCGATGGCAAGCGGCGACCAGCGCCATCTGGTGCACATCGACCAGCTGGATGCCATGCTGGATGCTTATGAAGCAGTGGCGCCTTTGTCGGCCTTGGGAACAGCCGCATTGCCTGCGCTGCTGCCCTTGGTGCATATCGAGTTTGCGCTGTCCGAGCTGGCGTATTTCCATGGCGTGCAGCGTTCCGCTGAAAATGCCGCACTGGCCTACGACACCTATTTTCTTGGCCATGCGGCATGGTTCGACAGCGATGCCGGCCGTTATCTGCTCGACCATCTGCAGCGCCGCTGCGAACGTAAAACCGATACACGGGAGTCTTGATGTCAGGTCTGGAAATCATTGCCGTCATAGTGAGCGCCCTGGCAGTCTGGCTGACTGCGCGCCGTCATTTGTGGTGCTGGCCGATAGGCCTGGTATCGGTGCTGCTGTATGCGCGCATATTCCTGGTGGCGAAACTGTATTCGGATTTGCTGCTGCAACTGATCTTCGCCGTCATGCAGCTGTACGGCTGGTGGCAATGGAAGAGCGGGGCGTCGGCCCAGGATAGCCAGCATATCCAGCCGCAGCGTTTGCCGAAGCGGGGTTTGCTGACCGGGCTGCTGGCCGCCGCCGCGGGCAGCGTCGTGCTGGGTTATGTCATGGCCAGCTTCACCGACGCCCACATCCCGTGGCTCGATTCGGCGCTGACCAGCTTCAGCCTGGTGGCCCAGTTCTGGATGGCGCGCAAATATGTCGCCAACTGGTGGTTGTGGATCGCGGTCGACATTATCTACGTCGGCGTGTACATCTATAAAGACCTGAACCTGACCGCAGGCTTGTATGCGGGGTTCATCGTGCTGGCGGTTGTCGGTTTGCGCAGCTGGCAGAGGCAGCTGCCCGGGAATCTCCCGCCGGCGGCGGCAACGCTGTAGGGTGGGCATGGAATGCCCACGCGGATGTAGATGAGGCGGCTACTGCGTGGGCACGGGTGCCCACCCTACGAGAGCGCAAGGCAAATTGCGGGCGCCTATGCTGCCCGCACCCCCAGGTTCTGCGCCCAGGCCAGCGCCGACAGGTGCGCCAGGTTGACTTCCCGCGGGCTGATTTTCAGCGAGGCCGAGAGCGGTCCCACCAGCGGCGAATTCAATTCGCAAGCCTCGGCCAGCGCCACGTACGGCCCATAGGGTCCGGAGCGCGTCAACAGCGCGGCGGCCACCTGCTCGGAAAGCTTGATGCTGGCTAGCACATCCTTCATCTCGACTCCCAGCAGCCGGTCCAGCAGCGAAAAGATGCCTGCCACGAACAGGCTTTCCGATTCGCCGCGCGCCAGGTGTTTTTGCCCGAGCAATTCGGCAAAGCGGCCGCGGATGATCGCGGTTTCCATCAGGACCGGCGAATAGCCGCTGCTGCTGGCGGTGGCCAGCAGCAGCGACAGCCATTGAAACAAGGCTTCGTAACCGAGCAGGGAGAGCGCGGCGCGCAGCGACTGTACTTCCGCTTTGAGGCCGAAGGCGGCGGAATTGATAAAGCGCAGCAATTCATACGACAGGCCTGGGTCACGCTTGAAAGCCTCTTCGATTTTCTGGATGCCGTCGTTGCGGCCGACCATGTTCATGATCTGCACGATGATCTGTTGCGCCGGATTCAAGCCCTTGGCGCGTGCGCCTGAACGCGGCGTCAGGTGCAGCTTGCCGATAAACGCATCCAGTCCCAGCATGGCGCAGGCATCGTAGTCCTGCCAGCTGCTTACCGGCCGTCCTATCATCCGCAGCGAAGATTTCTTCAGGGCCGCGTAGCGGCGCGCCTGCGCCGCAAAATCGCCGGCTGAAAAACGTACTTCCACATGCGAGATGTCGCTGCTTAGCGGTGTCCCGGCAAGATCGGCGTGGCGCAGCGAGATGCCATAGCCGGCGCCGCGCAAGGCTTGCACCTGCGCCAGCGTGGCGGCGTCGGCCAGGTCTTCGGGCTGGAGCGACAGGACGGTGCTGGCGGGCGGCATTTGCTTCAGCGCTGCGCTGGCGAGCATGGAGGCCGTTGCTGTCAGAAACAGTTTCTTGTCGCCCAGCAGCCAGCCGGTTTCTTCACTGTTCAACTGCTCGGCGACGAATCTTAGCAAGCCTTCCAGATCATCTTCATGGACCTGCCCAGCGGTCTCGCCGGTGTCCTGCCAGGTCAGGTCGTAGCCGATGACGCCTTGTTTAGGGTCTAGCAACGGTTCTCGAACAATGAAATTTTCAATATGCATCTTGGATTTCTTATGGTGGATGGGAGAGGGGACTGCAAGATCAATATTCCTTGAACGGTGTTAACGGCAGCGCCGCCGTAAAACTTGAGGAAAGGCGCCGGTATTGCCGCGCAATGTAAAGATTGGTAAAGATTTGTTGCAATCCTGCGACAAGTGCCTTATTTCCCTCGGGCATTTGAAGAATTTCCAACCCTCAATTTAGTTGCCTTCGGGATTGCCGTGGCTTTGCTGAATCGGGCGCAAAGGCAAGCCTGGAGCCGCTCTCTTGTATTTGATTGATTGTCATCAATAATTATATTTTTGCTAATAATCAACACTCATGCCGCGATTTATTTCCACTCAATAATTAATGTTTGTTAGTAATTGTTAAACATTGTCAGTAATGACATTTTGTGAACTCTTGCCATTACAATTTGTTTCGCCGTGTTGGCAATTCATTAATTTGAATCGAACATCTACTTTTATATCTGAGGGTAAAAATGAAACAAATGACTATCGCTAAGTTGGTTGCAGTTGCTGCTGCAGGTCTGTTGTCCCAAGCGGCCTTCGCTGACGGCGGCACCGTGAATTTCAACGGCCAGATCGTTGACTCGCCTTGCTCGATCGATCCATCCAGCCAAAACATCACTGTTCCTATGGGCACAGTGTCGCGCGCAGTGCTGAACGGCGCCGCCGGCAAGAAGGCAAATCCATCGAAGTTCCAGATCCTGCTGACCAACTGCGGCGCAACTGCCAAGGGCGCAACCGTGACATTTACCGGCACAACCGATGCCAACGTCACCGACGACCTGGCTCTGGCTAACGCTGGCCAAGTCGGCGTGACTACAGCAACTGGCGTGGCGATCGAGCTGGGCGACTCCGCCGGCACCAAGATCCCTGTCGGTTCGGCATCGGGCACTTACGTTCTGGGTCTGGGCAACAATCCTCTGAACTTCCAGGCTGCCTACGTTTCGACTGGTCCTGCAGTCACCGTCGGTCCAGCTAACTCCACTGCACAGTTCGTTGTTACTTACCTGTAATCAGCGCGCTTCGCAAAAATCCTGAAAAGGCTTTACCTCGTTGCGCCGCTTGCGGCCCAACGAACAGCCTGGCGCTAGTGACGGCCAGGTTTTAAGGATGGGCTGGCGCGCCGCAACGGTAGCGGCAAGCCAGCCATCATTTTCCAGTACCACCCATGCATCAATTTGTGAGCACGCGTCAGCGTCCGCTGCTTGCTTAGAAATTTGTGCATAGGACATTTTGAAGGACGAGGTTTTCCATGTTGAACAAGCGAACCATCACTTCCGCCATCCTCGGCAGCGTGCTGCTGATGAGCGCGCTGGCGGCAAACGCCAGCGTGATGCTGGGCGGCACCCGCGTGGTCCTCAATGAGAAGGACCGGCAAGCATCGATTCCGCTGAAGAACACCGGCGCCTCGCCGTATGTAGTGCAAACCTGGATCGATGCAGGCGAAGGCAAGAACAAGGTGCCGCTGCTGGTGACGCCGCCTTTGTCGCGCCTCGATCCCGGTGCAGAAAACATCTTGCGCATCGTCCGTATCTCCGGCGATCTGCCGAGCGACCGTGAAACGGTGTTCTGGCTCAACGTCAAGGAGATTCCAGAGAAGTCGGACCAGGTCAACGTGCTGCAAGTCGCGGTGCGCACCCGCATCAAGATCTTTTATCGGCCTGCGGGCCTGGCCGGCAAGCCGGACGAGGCACGCAGCCTGGTGACGCTGGCGGTGGTGCCGGGCCAGGACGGCAACGGCGCCGCGCTGCGGGTCAGCAACCCGAGTGCCTATAACCTGACGTTCACCGGTTTCAAGATCAATGGCAACAAGGAACAGACCAAGGCCGGCATGGTGCTGCCTTTCAGCTCCAGCGATTTTCCGCTGACATCGATCAGTGCGCCGCAAGCGCTCGATGCCAGCTACACCACCATCAATGACTACGGCGGCGAAACGCCGGAAGTCGTGGCCAAGGTGGCGGTTGGCGCCGCCTCCGCAGCGCAGCCGGCCGCACCGGTTGCCGCAGCGGCTTCTGTTGAACCGGCAGGCAAGTAACACCGTCGTCATCTCCCAGGTAGCAAGCAACACATCCTGTCAGGGCAAGTCAGTCTGCCGCGCAAGGCAGAAACAAAGGAAGGGAAAGCTGTGATCAGATTGTCGCATCAACGCAAACCGGTACGCCTGGCGCTGTCAGCGATTACGCTGGCCGTGCTGTCGCAGCTGGCCCAGGCGCAAGGCCAGGGCGGTTCGGTCTTCAATGAACAGTTCCTCGATATCGGCGGCGAGCAAAGCCGCGCCGACTTGTCCCTGTTCGCGTTCGGCAATCGGACCATGCCCGGCAGCTACCTGGTGGACGTCAGCCTCAACGAAAGCAGCGTCGGCCAGAGCCAGGTGGTGTTCGCTGACCAGGGCGAAGGCAAGAATGCGCAAGCTTGCATTACCCGCGCCATGCTGGAAGGCTGGGGCGTCAAGGTCGAAGTGTTTCCCGCCCTGATGGCGGCCGGCGACCAGTGCGTCGACCTGGCGCAGGCGATTCCCGGTTCCAGCGTGTCGTATGACGGCGAGAAGCTGCGCCTGACCCTGAGCATCCCGCAGGCTGCCATGAAGCGCCAGGCGCGCGGCGCCATCAGCCCCGATAAATGGGACAAGGGCATCAATGTCGCCATGCTGGATTACCAGTTCTCGGCGGCGCGCTACGACGGCGGCAATAATGCCGGCAGCACCATGAACAGCAGCATTACCGAATTCAACGCCAACCCCAGCGCCACCACGCAAGCCCGCAACACCCTGTATGCCGGCCTGCGCGGCGGCTTCAACCTGGGCGACTGGCGTTTCCGCAATTTCTCGACTTACAATCGTGGCGTCGACGGCGAAGGCCATTGGCAGTCGGTGACTTCCTATCTGCAGCGCGACATCGCCGCTCTCGGCGGCCAGCTGACGATCGGCGACAGCACCACCCCCGGCAACTTTTTCGACGCTTTCCAGTTCCGCGGCGTGCAGCTGGCCTCCGACGACGGCATGCTGCCGGACAGCCAGCAAGGCTATGCGCCAACCATCCGCGGCGTGGCGCAGACCAATGCGCGCGTCACGGTGCGGCAGAACGGCTTCGTGGTCTACAGCACCTATGTCGCGCCGGGTCCGTTCGTGCTGGACGACTTGTACCCGACCTCCACCAGCGGCGACCTGGAAGTGACGATCACCGAAGCCGATGGCCGTGAAACCAAGTTCAGGCAGGCCTTCTCCGCAGTGCCGACCTTGCTGCGCGAAGGCGTCTGGCGCTATAGCGTGACCGGCGGCCAGTATCGCAACGGTTATTCCAGCAACATCACCACCGGCAGCGGCAACGCCAAGCCGAATTTCGTGCAGGGCACGGTGGCGCGCGGCCTGGGCAACGAATACTCGGTGTACGGCGGCATGATCGCCTCCGATATCTATCAGTCGGTACTGTTCGGCGCCGGCAAGAACCTGCGCGATTTCGGCGCCGTCTCTGCCGACCTCTCGCAGGCGCATACCAAGGGACCGTTCAACCAGAGCTACGACGGTCAGTCCCTGCGCTTCCTGTACGCCAAATCGTTCGAGAATTACGGCACCAGCGTGCGCATGGCCGGTTACCGCTACTCCACCGGCGGCTTCCGTACTTTCCAGGAAGCGGCGCAGATGCAGGATCTGCAGAACGGCCAGACACTCAACAACCGGCGCAACCAGGTGCGGCTGGAGCTGGCGCAGCAGCTGGGTAGCAAGGGCGGCACCGCCTATGCTTCAATCCAGCAGCAAAGCTACTGGGGCACCGATCAGAAAGACCGCCTGATGCAGGTCGGCTATTCGAATTTCTACAAGCAGTTCAGCTACAGCATCTTTTACAATTACAGCACCAACCTGAACGGACCATCGAACCGCCAGCTGATGGCGACCTTGTCGATCCCGCTGGGCGATACCCGCTCCTATGCGCGCTACACCGTGGCCAAGGGCAATAACGGCGAACTGACGCAGCAAGCCAGCGTTTACGGTTCGGCGCTGGACGATGGCCGCCTGACCTACAACGTCACGGCCGCACACTCGAATCAGAGCGACAACAGCGGCAGCGCGTCGGCCAGCTACCTGTCGCAGTACGGCCGCGTCGATTTCGGCCGCGCGCAAGGATCCGGCTACGGCCAGACCACGCTGGGCATGGCGGGCGGCCTGGTGGTGCATGGCGGCGGCGTTACGCTGTCGCAGCCTCTGGGCGAAACCATGGCGCTGGTGGAAGCGCCGGATGCGGCCAATGTTGGTTTTGAGGTCTATCCGGGGGTACGTACCGACAGCCGCGGCAATGCCGTGCTGGCCAACCTCAGTCCATACCGCGTCAACCGCCTGGCGGTGCGCACCGAAGACCTGGGCGACAACGTCGAAGTCAAGAATGCCGCGCTGGACGTGGTGCCGACCCGCGGCGCGGTGGTGCTGGCCAGGTTCGAAACCTCGATCGGCTTGCGCATCATGCTCAACCTGAGCGACAAGAACGGCAAACCGCTGCCGTTCGGCGCCAAGGTCGACAACGAGCAAGGGCAGGAGCTGGGGATCGTCGGCAGCGAGGGCCAGACCTACATCACCGGCGCCAAGGAAAGCGGCGTATTGAACATCAAGTGGGGACAGGGTGCGGCGGAGCAGTGCAGCGTCAAATACCATGTGCCGGCGGACAAGAACCCGGCGCCGATCCGCGAGTTGAACGGGCAGTGCGAATGAACGCGAAACTGATGCGCGCAAAGATCGCCCGTGCCGGGCGCTGCATGGCATGGATGGCGTTCTCGGCAGCGGCGCTGCTCGGCGCGACCAGCGCGCAGGCGGCGTGCGTGCGGCCGGCCGGCGCCACCGAAAAAATCATCCAGATGGATATGGGCACGGTGGTCATTCCGAACACGGCCGCCATCGGCGCCGTGTTTGCCACCAAGAGTTTCACCATCCCGATTGCCGGCGCATCGGAAACGTCCTGGATCTGCAGCGGCGGCGGCTATGTGACGGGCAGCATATTGCAAGGCTCGCCGGTGCCCGGCATGCCGAATGTCTATACCACTGCCGTGACCGGCGTCGGCATCAGGCTGTCGCGCCAGATCACCGGCATCGGCCAGACTTATTATCCGCATGTAATCAATATCAACAGCGGCAGCGCGGTATTCCTGAGCCCATCGTATTTTACCGTCGAGCTGATCAAGACCGCGACCAAGACCGGCAACGGCCCGCTGGCTGCCGGCACCTATACCACTTACGTCGGCAATGGCGACAACAAGTCTGCCATCACGTCCATCCTGTCTGGCAACGGCATCACCATCATCACACCGTCATGCACGGTCGATACCGGTTCGCAGAACGTGGTGGTGAATTTTGGCTCGATCTCGCGGGGCAGCTTCAAGGGCGTCGGCTCGACCGCCGGCGACCGCCCGTTCAATATCAAGCTGAACTGCCAGCGCGGCGAAAATGCCCAGAACACCATATTGCTGAACATGCAGGCGACCGCGGACCTGTCGCGCAGTCCTGGGGTGACGCAAGTGACGCAGGGGACGGGCGTGGCGACCGGGGTCGGCATCCAGATCCTGGACCGCAACAGCCAGCCGGTGGTGTTTGGCACCGCGGCCACGGTCGGGCCGTCGGCCGACATCCAGTACGTGGTGCCGTACACGGCGCGTTATTACCAGACCGCGCCCAATATCACCACCGGGCCGGCCAACGGCACCGCGACTTTCACGATCGAATATCAATAGCCGGCGGCCTTCCCGCATGGTTGGCTGGCAACCCGGACTGAAGCCCGGAAAACGAGGAATGGCATGAAGAGAACTCAGGTTGCGACAGACAAGATCAACGGCGCGCTGGCATGGCTGGTGGCGCTCGGGTTGCTGGTCTTGCTGTCCCTATTTTTTGTCGGCGATGCGCAGGCTGCTTGCGTACGGCCGGCCGGCGCTACCGAAAAAATCATCCAGATGGATATGGGCACGGTGGTGATTCCGAACACTGCCGCCATCGGCGCAGTATTTGCCACCAAGAGCTTTCCGATCCCGATTTCGGGGGCTTCCGAAACCGCCTGGAACTGCAACGGCGGCGGCACAGCCACCGGCAGCATGCTGCAGGGAACTGCAGTGGCGGGCATGCCGAATGTCTACACCACTGCCGTGACCGGGGTCGGCATTCGCCTGTCGCGCCAGATTACCGGCATCGGCCAGACGTTTTACCCGCACGTGCTGAGCTGGTCCGTTTCCACCACGGTGGCTTTTTACAGTCCTTCCTTCTTCACGGTTGAACTGGTCAAGATCGCCACCAAGACCGGTAATGGCCCGCTGGCGGCTGGCACCTACACCACCTACGTCGGCAACGGCGACGGCAAATCCGCCATCACGTCGATCTTGTCGGGCAACGGCATCACCATCATCACACCGTCATGCACGGTCGATACCGGTTCGCAGAACGTGGTGGTGAATTTTGGCTCGATCTCGCGGGGCAGCTTCAAGGGCGTCGGCTCGACTGCCGGCGACCGTCCCTTCAACATCAAGCTCAATTGCCAGCGCGGCGAGAATGCCCAGAACACCATCCTGCTGAACATGCAGGCGACCGCGGATCTGTCGCGCAGTCCTGGGGTGACGCAAGTGACGCAGGGGACGGGCGTGGCGACCGGGGTCGGTATCCAGATCCTGGACAAGAACAGCCAGCCGGTGGTGTTCGGCACGGCAGCCACGGTCGGTCCGTCGGCCGACATCCAGTACGTGGTGCCGTACACGGCGCGCTACTACCAGACCGCACCCAATATCACCACCGGACCGGCCAACGGCACCGCGACTTTCACGATCGAATATCAATAGCGGCAAACGCCGCTCTCTGGCCAGCGATCAGGGCTTGGCCAGGGCGGCGCGTTGCTGCAGCAGGCTGAGCCAGCGCTCGCCGCATTCGGCGTCGCTGATGCATAGCGCATAGTCGGTGACGGTGCGGGCGGCGCGCTCCAGCAGCTGGATATCGGCTTCATGCTGGCGCGCCACATGCGGGTCTTCCAGGAACAGCACGCGCCGGCATTGCTGGCGGTCGAGGATCAGTTCGGCGATCTGGGCGTCGCCGCCGAGCGGGCCGCTGAGAAAGGGCCTGACCCAGTTACGGCCGGCTTCTTCCCCTTTGATTTTCTGCGCCAGCTGATTGAGCAGGCTGCCGGTGGTGCCGGTGGCGCAGCGGAAGGCGAACTGGTCGAGCAGAGCGAAATGGCGCTCCGCGATAGCCAGCATGCGCTCTTTCATGGCGTCGTGGGCGATCAGGGCGATGCCTTCCTGCGCCAGGTTGAAAGTCGGGTCGAGCAGCGGATTCGGCGCGGCGCCGGCCGCCATCGCTTCCAGTTCCAGCCATTCCAGCGCACCGGCCAGGGTCGACAGGAAAGGCTTGCCATGGATTACGCATTGCCGTTTCAAGGCCACCGCTTCCGGGAAAGTCGAGGAAGGATCGACCGGATCCATCAGGTAGATCACAGCGTCCAGGGTGCGTGCCGGATCGGCGTCCACCACCCGCGACACCAGTTTCATCAGGCCGCCATGGCGGCCGTAGGGGAAACGTTCAATATGGGGATAGCCTGGCAACAAATCCAGCTGCTGCATGGCGTCCAGGGTGCGTCCTACTACGATCAGTTGCGGCTGCAGGTGCTGTTCGATGATCTGGCGGCTGCCGTTCAGCAAGCGCGCCAACGCCGATTCCTGGCCGTGCTGGTGACTGCGGCTGGTGGCAAGGCCGATGCGGAACGGCGCAGCGGAATCCGAGGGAGCAGGGTGGGAGGAAGTGGCAGGCATAGGGCGGGATAATGAATCAGCACGGGCAACATTGCACCAGCCTGACTTTACCATACCGCCATGATGGCGATGCCCGGGTTTTGGGCAAAAATCGTCTGCCTGTGCACAATTGGAACTACAATGTCTGCCATGAACAAGGCATTTGTAAAAGAATCAGAAGGCGATGACGACGATCTGGAATTCGGATTGCCGCCGATCCCGCCTGGCACAAAAAACTACATGACGCCGGCCGGCTATCAGCGCATGAAAGACGAGCTGCTGCGCCTGATCGACGTCGACCGGCCGGAGGTGGTGAAGATCGTTTCCTGGGCAGCTTCCAATGGCGACCGTTCGGAAAACGGCGATTACATTTATGGCAAGCGGCGGCTGCGCGAAATCGACCGCCGCATCCGCTTCCTCACCAAACGGCTCGACCTGGCCGAGGTGGTAAACCCCAGCGTCCACCACGGCCGCGACCAGGTGTTCTTTGGCGCCACGGTGAGTTATCAGAATTCCGCCGGCGAGGAACATACGGTGACCATTGTCGGCATCGACGAACTGGATCCCCTGCATGGGAAGATCAGCTGGATTTCACCGGTCGCGCGCGCCCTGACCAAGGCGCATGAAGGGGAAACCGTCACCTTCATGACGCCGGCCGGCTTGGATGAGCTGGAAATACTCGAAGTCAGCTACCCGCAACCGTAGGGTGGGCACCTCGTGCCCACGCGTGACCGTAATAGCCGGAGAGCGAGCTCAAGCAGCGTCGAAACAGGGCATCTGCGTGTGAATTAACGCGTGGGCACGAGGTTCCCACCCTACCGTTTCTGGTACTGCTGGCTGCCGAACAGGATATCCCGCGCCTTGTCGTCGGTCAGCGCCTTGCGCTGCGACGCCAGCACTTCGACGCCGCGCTTGACCGCCGGCCGTTCGCTGATGGTGTTGAACCAGGCTTGCAGGTGAGGAAAGTCGCTCAGTTCGATACCCTGGTTTTTCCACGAACGGATCCACGGGAAGGTGGCGATATCGGCGATGGTGTATTCATTGCCGGCCAAATACCGATGCTGCGACAACTGCTTGTCGATCACGCCATAGAGGCGCTTGGCTTCGTTAGTGTAGCGGTTGACGGCGTACTCGATCTTTTCCGGCGCATAGATGCGGAAGTGGTGGGCTTGCCCCAGCATCGGTCCGACGCCGCCCATCTGGAACATCAGCCACTGCAGGGTATTGAATTTCTCGCGCTCGCTATTGCCTAAAAAACGCCCGCTCTTGCCGGCCAGGTAGATCAGAATCGCGCCCGATTCAAACAATGAGATCGGTTTGCCGTCCGGACCGTCGGCATCGACGATGGCAGGGATTTTATTGTTGGGTGAAATCGACAGGAAATCCGGCTTGAACTGGTCGCCGGCGCCGATATCGACGGCGTGCGCGCGATATGGCAAGCCGAGTTCTTCCAGCATGATATGAATCTTGTGTCCGTTCGGCGTGGCCCAGCTATAGACGTCGATCATGATGATTTCCTTTTGTTATGTTGTGAGTGAGGGCTTTCAAGACGAGCCGGTCTGGCTCAGATCCTGGCCAGCCGTTCCAGCGCCAGCTGCAAGGTCTGGTCCTGTTTTGCAAAGCAGAAGCGGACGATGCCCGATTCGCGCGGCGACTGGTAGAAGGCCGAAACAGGGATGGCGGCAACGCCGATTTCCGCGGTCAGCCAGATGGCGAAATCGGCTTCGCTCAGCGACGAAATGGCTGAATAGTCGACGCAGAGGAAATAGGTGCCGTCCGCCGGCAGCAGCTTGAAGCGGGTGTTTTTCAGACCGGCGCGGAACAGGTCGCGCTTGCGCTGATAGAAAGCCGGCAGCTCCAGGTAGGGCGCCGGATTCTGCATGTACTGGGCGATGCCATGCTGGACCGGGGTGTTGACGGTGAAGATATTGTATTGATGGACTTTGCGGAATTCCGCCGACAGCGCCGCCGGCGCTGCCACATAGCCGATTTTCCAGCCGGTGACGTGATAGGTCTTGCCGAAGCTGGAGACGACGAAGGCGCGCTCGGCCAGTTCCGGATGACGGCACACCGATTCATGGCGGGCGCCGTCGAACACCATGTGCTCATACACTTCGTCCGACAGGATCAGGATATCGGTGCCGCGCACGATGTCTTTCAGCGCTTCGATATCGGCCAGGCTCAGCACGCTGCCGGTCGGATTGTGCGGCGAATTGATCATGATCATGCGGGTGCGCGCGGTCACCGCGGCGGCTATCTGCGGCCACGGGATGCTGTAGCCGTCCGCGCCCACCACCATCTGCACCAGCACCGGCTTGCCGCCTGCCAGCTCGATGGCTGGCACATAGCTGTCATAGGCCGGCTCGATCACGATCACTTCGTCGCCGGGATGGACCGCGCACATGATCGCGGTCAGCAAGCCCTGGGTGGCGCCGGCGGTGACCGTGATGTCGCTGGCGGCATCGTAGCGGTAGCCATAGATGGTTTCTATCTTGCCGGCGATGGCCTGGCGCAGGGCCGGTACGCCGGGCATGGGCGGATACTGGTTGAAGCCGCTTTTCATGGCGCCGCTGACGGCGTCCACCAAAGCCGGGTCGCAATCGAAATCCGGGAAACCCTGGCCAAGGTTGACCGCCGATTTTTCGCTGGCCAGGGTCGACATCACCGTGAAAATGGTGGTGCCGACGCGTGGCAGTTTGGAGGTGAGCTGGCGGCTTGCTGCCTGGTTGTTGCTATCGATCGAATCGCGTTTCATCTGCTGTTTGTCTGTGCTTATGTCTGGATCCCGCATTTTAGCGTTTTGTCGCAGACTGCACAGCGCCGCTCCAAATTGCCGTTCGGGCAATAAGGCGGCCTGATCCGAGCTAGGGAGCGGCCGGCGCCCAGGCCTGCGGCGGAATGATGGCGAACAGCCCGATCTTGGCCGTCTTGCGCGCCAGTTTCAGCAGCGCTTTGTCCTTGGTGATCAAGGTGGCGGCTTGGGCGCCCAGCGCCAGCTCCAGGAACTTCTGGTCGTCGCGGTCGGTGCACAGCGGCAGGCGGATGTCGGTGCGCGGCGCCAGCGCTTCCGGCGCCAGGCAGGTGATCAGGGCGTCATAGGCGGCGTTGAAGCCGGGACGGGTTTCGTCGCTGATCGGCAAATGGCTGTAATGCAGAACCATCTGCCACTCCTGGCGGCAATCGGCGCGCGTCACCGCTTCCACGGTGCCGCTTTGCAAGGCATCCATCAAGCCTTGCCAGCGCGGGTCGCGAAACACGAACAGGTCGAGGCAGACATTGGTGTCGATGACTATGCGTGGTCGCGGCGCTGGAACGGGTGTCGGTAAATCTGTTTGCATGCGGGTTTCCATCAATCGATTGCGCGCATTTTACCCCGCGCGCTACCGTCCGGAGCCGCTTTCCAGCAAATCGGCGAAGGTCTTGGCAAACAGATGGACGTCGCCGGGCCAGCGGGCCGAGACATAATTGCCGTCCGTGACCACGAACGCCGGCCGGCTGTCGCTGGCGCTGTCGCGGAACAGGCCGCTGCTTTTGCGAAAGAAATCCGACGCCGCCGGACTGGCATCGAGGAAGTCGCCCGGCTGGGCCAGGGCGCGGCTGACCTCGGCCTGCACGCTGCGGTAACCGGCCGCCTCGCCGCCTTGTTCGCCATAGGTGCGGTAGTAGGCCGGATCCCAGAAGCGGCCGCAAAATCTCATCAGCTTCCAGGCGCTCTGTTCCAGCTTCCAGGTCAGCGCCGTGGTCTTGCGTCCGTACAGCGCCGATTTGCCGCTGCGCGGCGAGCGGCTGCGGGCGGCCAGTACGACGCCGTGGCAGATCGCGGCCACTGGTTTGCCGCTGTCGAAAAAGGCGCCGACGAAATCCTGCAACGGCTGGCTTTCCAGGTAGGCCAGCATGCCGCGTGCACGGTGGCCGCCCGGCAGCAGCAGGCCGTCGTAGTTGGCCGGCTGCAGTTCGGCATAGCTGAGCGGCGCTTGAAACGCGTGATCGCTTTGCAGTGCTGCGTAGTCGGCGCGCGCGGCGCCATTTGCACGCAGCGCCAGGCCCAGCAGCTTCACTTTCTTGAGCAGCGGGATCCATCCCCACAAGTCCAGGCCCTCGCCCGACAGCATCAGCGGATCGGCGGCGGCGGCCCGGCCGTCCGGCGTAGCGAACAGCACGCGATGTCCGCGCGCTGTCAAGATGCGCCACGAGACTGCCACTTCGCTGGGGTCGAAATCCAGATTGGGGATTGGCATCAGAACGGTTCGCGGGTGCGCGCTCATTGCTGGCTCTTGGAGTAAGTGAGGGGATGTCTGGCTAGACAAATAGGGACCCTTTGCATATGCTCCCATGCTACAGCCAAATATCCACCCAAGGGAAAACCATCGCGATGAAAATTCTAGAAACAGAACGTTTGATCTTGCGCACCTTGAACGGCGACGATGCCGAGTTTTACCTGCGGCTGGTGACTCAGCCGGCCTGGCTGCGGTTTATCGGCGACCGCGGCATCCGCACGGTGGAGGCGGCACAGGCTGCGATCCTGAGCGGCCCGGTAGTAGCGCAGCAGCGCGACGGCTTCAGCTTCTATATGACGGAACTGAAAGAGGGCGGGCTGCCGGTCGGTATTTGCGGCCTGATCAAGCGCGAAACGCTGGACGATGTCGATATCGGCTACGCTTTCCTGCCGGAGTTCTGGGGTAAAGGCTATGCCTACGAAGCCGCTTCTGCTGTGCTGAAGCATGCCAACGTTACATGCGGCCTGCAACGGGTGGTGGCCATTACCTCGCCGGATAATCATGCCTCGATCAAACTGCTGGAGAAGATGGGTTTGCGCTTTGAAAAAGTGCTGAAGCTGAAGGACGATGGTTCCGAGACCAAGCTGTTTGCCTATCAATTCTGATGGCGCCGGATTGATATTGATAATCCAATAACCCTGGCGGGATATCTGTGCTGCGCCTGGCTGTGCTAAGGTGAGAATCCGATGACGATACTTCAGGAGGCATCATGAAGCTGATCGAACCAGATGAAAAAAGCGATTTCCACGCAGTCTTGCAGGCGCAGCATCTGGCGGCCGCCGACTTCGAGCTGCATGAGACAGACACCACCGATCCCAAGACCGACGAGGTCCTGGGGCTGACCGGTTTTGTGACAGTCAGCAGAAAATCCAGCGGACGAAAAAAACAGTATCCGATCGGCGACGGCTCCACCTGGGTGGCCGAATTCGAGCGCGATCTGCTGCAGGGCGCTTTCGGCTGAGGCGCCGCCAGCAATGTTGGCATTGTTTCGGTATCATGCTGGACATTCTTCTGTTTTTCTTTTGGATCTCCACAATGCTGATAGTCTTGTCGCCCGCAAAATCCCTCGATTACAGCACCCCCAGCAAGACAGCAACCCACACCACCCCCGACTTCATCGATCATTCCGCCGAGCTGATCAGCGTCCTGCAGCAGCTGTCGCCGGACCAGATCGGCAGCATGATGAAAATTTCCGATCCGCTGGCCCAGCTCAATACCGCGCGCTTCGCCTCGTGGTCGAAGCAATTCACCGCCGCCAATTCGAAGCAGGCCATCATGGCGTTCAACGGCGACGTCTACGAAGGCCTGGACGCCGCATCCCTGAATACCTCCCAGCTGAACTATGCGCAGAGCCGCATCCGCATCTTGTCTGGCCTGTACGGCGTGCTGCGGCCGCTGGACCGGATGCAGCCCTATCGGCTGGAAATGGGCACCAGCCTGGCCAACCCGCGCGGCAAGAACTTGTACGCATTCTGGGGCGATACCGTGACCCAGGCGCTCAACCGCCAGATCAGCCAGCAAAAGGCCCGCACGCTGGTCAACCTGGCGTCGGAGGAGTATTTCAAGGTGGTGCGGCCGGCGGTGCTGGATGCAGGCATCGTGACGCCGGTGTTCGAGGACTGGAAGAACGGCAAATACAAGATCATTTCGTTCTACGCCAAGCGCGCGCGCGGCCTGATGGCGCGCTACGCCGCGCTCAATAAGATCACCGATGCCGAAAAGCTGAAGGCCTTCGATCTCGGCGGCTATCAATACATTCCGCAGGATTCCGACGGCGGCCGCTGGATGTTCCGGCGCCGTCTGGCAGAGTGAAAACAGGCACCTGGCGTGCATCGCAGGGTCACATGTAAAGGATGAAAAATGGCTGCCATTGAACTTGCTGGACTTGCTGTCACTTACGACGATATTGCGGCTGCGGCCAAACGCCTGGAGGGCATCGCCTACAAGACGCCGGTGCTGACTTCGAGCCAGGCCGATAACCACGCGGATGCCAGCATTTTTTTCAAGTGTGAAAATTTCCAGCGGGTCGGCGCCTTCAAGTTCCGCGGCGCCTATAACGCCATCAGCTGCCTCAGCGAAGAACAGAAGCAGCAAGGCGTAGTGGCTTTTTCCTCCGGCAATCATGCCCAGGGCATAGCGCTGGCGGCGCGCATGCTGGGCGTGCATGCCACCATCGTCATGCCGAGCAATGCGCCGGCAATGAAGCTGGCGGCAACCCGCGAATACGGCGCCGAAATCATTTTGTACGACCGCGAGCGCGAAGACCGCGAAGTGATCGCCGCGCGCCTGTCGGCGGAGCGCGGCTGCGCCGTGATTCCAGCCTATGACCATCGCGACGTGATCGCCGGGCAGGGCACTGCCGCCAAAGAATTGTTCGATGCCGTCGGGCCGCTCGATTACTTGTTTGTCTGCACCGGCGGCGGTGGTTTGCTGTCCGGCTGCGCCATCGCTGCGGCGCACCTGTCGCCGGATTGCATCGTGTACGGGGTTGAGCCGGAAGCTGGAAACGATGCGCAGCAATCTTTGCGAAGCGGCAAGATTGTCCATATCCCGGTGCCCGACACCATCGCCGACGGTGCTCAGACGCAGCATATCGGCGAGCTGGTCTTGCCTATCCTGCAAGCCTACGTAAAAGACATCCTGACCGTCAGCGACGACCAGTTGCGTACGCAAATGCGCTTCTTTGCCGAGCGCATGAAGATCGTGGTTGAGCCGGCGGGCTGCCTGGCCGCCGCCGCCGTGATGCACAAGGCAATTGAATTCGCCGGGGCGAAAGTAGGGGTGATCGTGAGCGGCGGCAATGTCGATATGGAACTTTTCTCGCGTTCTGTTGCCGATGCGAAAGTGTTTTCCTGATGCTGTTGGTCTGATTTGTTGCTGAAAAGCAATCCATGGAAAGCGGCTTGCGCTGCAATGCGGTGCTGGACGAGTGGGTTTCAATCGGTAAACATTTCTTGCCGGTTTGACCGCTTTCCCCCCGGCGCGTTAGAATGCCGGGTTATTGAAAACCTGGGCCTTGCCAAATATGCGTCGTCAACTTGTAGCGGGTAACTGGAAAATGAACGGCAGTCTGGTTGCCAACGCTGCTTTGCTGGCGGAAATCAAGGCTGGCATGGCGTCCGCGGCTTGCGATATGGCCCTGTGCGTGCCGGCGCCTTACCTTGCGCAATGTCAGGCTGAACTTGCCGGAACGGCAATCGCATTGGGCAGCCAGGATGTGTCGGCCCATGCGGCAGGCGCGTATACTGGTGAAGTCGCGGTCAGCATGTTGCAGGATTTTGCATGCCGCTACGCCATCGTCGGTCATTCCGAGCGCCGCGCTTATCATGGCGAGACTGATGAAGCGGTGGCGCAAAAGGCTTTGCGCGCCGTGCAGGCAGGCGTGACGCCTATCGTCTGCGTCGGCGAAACCTTGAGCGAGCGCGAGGCTGGCCAGACCGATGCGGTGGTTGGCCGCCAGTTGCAGGCGGTACTGGATGTGCTGGATGCGGCGCAGGTAAGCAAGATCGTGGTGGCCTACGAGCCGGTATGGGCCATCGGCACAGGCAAGACAGCCACGCCGCAAATGGCGCAAGATGTGCACCTGGCCTTGCGCGCCAAGCTGGCCGAGAAAAATTCCGCAGCGGCGGTGGAGGTAAAGATTTTATATGGCGGCAGCATGAAGCCGGACAATGCTGTCGAACTGCTGGCCATGCCGGACATCGATGGCGGCCTGATTGGCGGCGCGGCCTTGAAGGCAGCCGATTTTCTGGCGATTGCAGCCGCCGCCCGACAGTAACGAATTTTGTGCGCAATAATCCGGTTCTAGTAAAAAATAAAGCATCAACTCTCCTTGGAAGTCATTAAATGAACACAGTATTCAATATCATTGTCATCGTTCAGGTGTTGTCGGCGTTGACGATTATCGGCCTGGTGCTGCTGCAGCATGGCAAGGGCGCCGATATGGGCGCCGCTTTCGGCTCCGGCGCTTCCGGCAGTCTGTTCGGCGCCACTGGTTCTTCGAATTTCCTGTCGAAGTCGACCGGCGCCGCAGCGGCGCTGTTCTTCTGCGCCACCCTGGCTCTGGTATATCTGGGCAATCACCGTTCGGTCGCTACCGGCGGCGTGATGGATAACCTGCCGGCGGCTACCGTGCCTGCAGCACCTGCTGCATCTGCTCCGGCAGCGGCGGCAGATGCAGCGATTCCAGGAACTTCGACGCCTGCAGTTGCGGCTCCGGCTGCTTCCGGCTCGGCCAGCGCGGCCGCTTCGGTACCTGCGCCAGCGACCGGCAGTGCCCAGTCGAGCCAGATTCCGAAGTAAGAAAATACGCAAAAGAGAGTAGGATTTGCCGCGTTGCGGCGAAATCCTCTCCCTGCAGTAAATTAGTAGCTGTTCTAGAGTGAAATTGCTGACTTTTAATCCGATTGTGCATTGAACAAAAGTAGTAAATCAGGTTAAAATACGCGCTTATGCCGACGTGGTGAAACTGGTAGACACGCTATCTTGAGGGGGTAGTGGCGAAAGCTGTGCGAGTTCGAGTCTCGCCGTCGGCACCAAAGAATACGAGGCCAGCAACGGTTGCCCCTGCGCTGGCTTTTTGTCGAGGAACTTGTAGTGTGGTTTGCTGGATTGGGGGCGTCAGGTCTGATACATCAGATCCGCAAATCATTCTGCTAATCGTTTGAACTACTGGCGCATAATCGTGAACCTCGAAAATTACTTTCCCGTCCTGCTATTTATTCTGATCGGTATCGCGGTAGGTGTAGCACCGCAATTGCTGGGTCGGATTCTTGGGCCGCATCGGCCTGATTCCCAAAAAACATCTCCTTACGAATGCGGCTTTGAAGCATTCGAAGATGCGCGCATGAAGTTCGATGTGCGTTACTACCTTGTCGCCATTTTGTTCATTTTGTTCGATCTGGAAACCGCTTTTTTCTTCCCGTGGGGGGTTGCCATGCGCGACCTCGGATGGCAGGGCTTTGTCACGATGATGGTGTTTATCGCCGAATTCGCGGTGGGCTTCTGGTACATCTGGAAACGCGGCGCTCTGGATTGGGAGTAAGTCATGTCTATTGAAGGCGTATTGAACGAAGGCTTTGTCACCACTACTGCTGACAAGCTGATCAACTGGACCCGTACCGGCTCGCTGTGGCCGATGACATTCGGTCTGGCCTGCTGTGCCGTCGAGATGATGCATGCCGGCGCCTCGCGCTACGACATGGACCGTTTTGGTGTAATCTTCCGTCCGTCGCCACGTCAGTCCGACGTCATGATCGTGGCCGGCACACTGTGCAACAAGATGGCGCCGGCCCTGCGCAAGGTGTACGACCAGATGCCGGAACCGCGCTGGGTGATTTCGATGGGTTCCTGCGCCAACGGCGGCGGCTACTATCATTACTCGTATTCGGTGGTGCGCGGCTGCGACCGCATCGTGCCGGTGGACATCTATGTCCCGGGCTGCCCGCCGACTGCTGAAGCACTGTTGTACGGCATCATCCAGTTGCAAAACAAGATTCGCCGCACCAATACGATTGCGCGCTAAGAGAGCACCATGACGACCAAACTGGAAACCCTGGAAGCCGCCGTGCGCAATGCGCTTGGCGACGACCTGCAAAGCCTGACCGTGGCCTTCGGCGAGATCACCATCATCGTCAAGGCTGCCAACTACCTGTCGGCGATGCGCGTCCTGCGCGATCACGCCGATACCCGTTTTGAAGAGCTGATCGACCTCTGCGGCGTCGATTATTCGACCTACGGCGACGGCGCCTGGGATGGCGCGCGCTTTGCCGCGGTGTCCCATCTGCTGTCGATCGAGCACAACTGGCGCCTGCGGGTGCGGGTGTTCGCGCCGGACGATGAGATGCCGGTGCTGGCTTCGGTGACCGATATCTGGGCTTCGGCCAACTGGTACGAGCGCGAAGCATTCGACTTCTTCGGCATCCTGTTCGAAGGCCACAACGACTTGCGCCGCATCCTGACCGACTACGGCTTCATCGGCCATCCGTTCCGCAAGGACTTCCCGGTCTCGGGCTATGTCGAGATGCGCTACGACGCCGAGCAGAAGCGCGTAATTTATCAACCCGTAACGATCGATCCGCGCGAAATCACGCCGCGGGTGATTCGTGAAGAACACTACGGGATCAAATAATGGCAGAAATCAAGAACTACACGCTGAACTTCGGCCCGCAGCATCCGGCCGCACACGGCGTTTTGCGCCTGGTGCTGGAACTGGACGGTGAAGTGATCCAGCGTGCCGACCCGCATATCGGCCTGCTGCACCGCGGCACCGAAAAGCTGGCGGAACAGAAGACCTACCTGCAATCCGTACCGTACATGGACCGCCTCGACTACGTGTCGATGATGTGCAACGAGCACGGCTACGTGATGGCGATCGAGCGCCTGCTGGGCCTGGAAGTGCCGCTGCGCGCCCAGTACATCCGCGTCATGTTCGATGAAATCACGCGTCTGCTGAACCACCTGATGTGGATCGGCGCGCATGCGCTGGACGTCGGTGCGATGGCGGTGCTGCTGTATGCATTCCGCGAACGCGAAGACCTGATGGATTGCTACGAAGCCGTTTCCGGCGCCCGTATGCACGCGGCTTACTACCGTCCGGGCGGCGTCTACCGCGACCTGCCGGACACCATGCCGCAGCACAAGGCATCGCTGGTGCGTAATGCCAAGGCGATCAGCGCGCTCAATGAAAACCGCCAGGGTTCCCTGCTGGATTTCATCGAAGACTTCACCGTGCGTTTCCCGAAATACGTCGACGAATACGAAACCCTGCTGACCGATAACCGCATCTGGAAACAGCGCCTGGTCGGCATCGGCGTGGTGTCGCCAGAGCGCGCCAAGGCGATGGGCTTTACCGGCGCCATGCTGCGCGGTTCCGGCGTCGAGTGGGATCTGCGCAAGAAGCAGCCATACGAAGTGTACGACTTGCTGGACTTCGATATCCCGGTCGGCAAGAACGGCGACTGCTATGACCGTTACCTGGTGCGCGTGGAAGAAATGCGCCAGTCCAACCGGATCATCAAGCAATGCGTAGAATGGCTGCGCAATAACAGCGGTCCGGTGATGACCACCAACCACAAGGTTGCGCCGTCGTCGCGGGTCGACATGAAATCGAACATGGAGGAGCTGATCCATCACTTCAAGCTGTTCACTGAAGGTTTCCATGTGCCGCCGGGCGAAGCGTATGCCGCGGTCGAACATCCGAAGGGCGAGTTCGGCGTCTACATCGTTTCCGATGGCGCCAACAAGCCTTACCGTCTGAAGATCCGTGCACCTGGCTTCCCGCATCTGCAAGGATTGAACGAAATGGCCAAGGGCCACATGATCGCCGATGCCGTCACCATCATCGGTACGCAAGACATCGTTTTCGGTGAAATCGACCGCTAGTCTGATTAGTCAGTTGAGGTCAGAGTAAATCGCCACGCTACGGTGGCTCCTAAACTCTGTCCCCAATTTGTTAAATACTACCGCGCAACATACCGCGCACGAATGGCCAACACATGTTGTTAAGTCAAGATACATACAAAAAGATCGATCGCGAAGTCGCGAAATTCCCCGCCGACCAGAAACAGTCGGCGGTGATGGCCGCGCTGGCGATCGCGCAAGACGAAAAGGGCTGGCTGGCGCCGGAAACCATGCAGGATGTCGCAGACTACCTGGGCATGCCGGCGATCGCGGTGCAGGAAGTCGCGACCTTTTACAATATGTACAACACCAAGCCGGTCGGCAAGCACAAGATCAGCATCTGCACTAACTTGCCGTGCCAGTTGTCCGGCGGCGAGCGCGCCGCAGAGCATCTGAAGCACAAGCTCGGCATCGGTTTCCGCGAAACCACGGCCGACGGCCAGTTCACGCTGGTGGAAGGCGAGTGCATGGGCGCTTGCGGCGATGCGCCGGTGCTGCTGGTGAATAACAAACGCATGTGTAGCTGGATGTCGAACGAGAAGATTGACGGCTTGATCGAGGAACTGAAAAAATGACCAGCCTGCACAATCGTCACATCAATCCGCTGATCCTGGCTGACCTGGACGGCAACAACTGGCACTACGCCGATTACGTCAAGCGCGGCGGCTATACCGCCCTCAAGCGCATCCTGTCTGAAAAAATCACGCCGGAACAAGTCATCGCAGAACTGAAAGCCGGTTCGCTGCGCGGCCGCGGCGGCGCCGGTTTCCCGACCGGCCTGAAGTGGAGCTTCATGCCACGCCAGTTCCCAGGCCAGAAGTACCTGGTCTGCAATACCGACGAAGGCGAGCCGGGCACATTCAAAGACCGCGACATCATCCGCTACAACCCGCATTCGCTGATCGAAGGCATGGCCATCGGCGCTTACGCCATGGGCATCACGGTCGGCTACAACTACATCCACGGTGAAATCTGGTCCGGCTACGAGCGCTTTGAAGAAGCGCTGGAAGAGGCGCGCGCCGCCGGCGCCCTGGGCGACAAGATCTTCGGCAGCGAATTCAATTTCCAGCTGCACGCATTCCACGGCTACGGCGCTTACATCTGCGGCGAAGAAACCGCCTTGCTGGAATCGCTGGAAGGCAAGAAGGGCCAGCCGCGTTTCAAGCCGCCTTTCCCTGCCAGCTTCGGCCTGTACGGCAAGCCGACCACCATCAACAACACCGAGACTTTCGCCGCGGTGCCTTTCCTGCTCAACATGGGCGGCGAAGCCTATGCAGCACTGGGCAAGCCGAACAACGGCGGCACCAAGATCTTCTCGATCTCGGGCGACGTCGAACGGCCGGGCAATTATGAAGTGCCGCTCGGCACGCCGTTCGCCAAGCTGATGGAACTGGCCGGCGGCATGCGTGGCGGCAAGAAGATCAAGGCCGTGATCCCAGGCGGTTCGTCCGCGCCGGTGATCAAGGGCGACGTCATGATGGACACCGACCTCGATTACGATTCGATCGCCAAGGCCGGCTCGATGCTGGGTTCGGGCGCCGTGATCGTGATGGACGAGACGCGCTGCATGGTGAAATCGCTGCTGCGCCTGTCCTACTTCTATTTTGAAGAATCCTGCGGCCAGTGCACGCCATGCCGCGAAGGCACGGGCTGGCTGTACCGCCTGGTGCATCGCATCGAAACCGGCCACGGCCGTCCGGAAGACATGGATCTGCTGGATACGGTAGCGGGCAACATCATGGGCCGCACCATCTGTGCGCTCGGCGATGCGGCAGCGATGCCGGTGCGCGGCTTCCTCAAGAATTATCGCGAAGAATTTGAATATCACATCGAGCATAAGCATTGCTTGGTGCCTAGTTATCAATAATTGTGGGACAGAGTTTAAGAGCCACCGAAGCGTGGCGAATTACTCTGTCTCCCAACTGACTAGATAAGACGGTCGAATAGCAAAGAAAAGTAGCAGGACAGATTTGTCCTCAACTAATCAAAACATAGGCAAGAAAAGCAAAAGCCATGGTTGAAATCGAAATAGACGGCAAGAAAGTGGAAGTCCAAGAGGGCAGCATGGTAATGGATGCTGCCAACAAGATTGGCACCTACATTCCTCATTTCTGCTATCACAAAAAACTCTCCATCGCGGCCAACTGCCGCATGTGCCTGGTCGAGGTGGAAAAAGCACCGAAGGCCCTGCCGGCCTGCGCCACGCCGGTGACCGCCGGCATGATCGTGCGCACCGCCAGCGACAAGGCGACTACCGCGCAAAAGAGCGTGATGGAATTCCTGCTGATCAATCACCCGCTGGATTGCCCGATCTGCGATCAGGGCGGCGAGTGCCAGCTGCAGGACTTGGCGGTCGGCTACGGCAAATCGTCTTCCCGCTACGAAGAAGAAAAGCGTGTCGTGGCGCCGAAAGACGCCGGTCCGCTGATCTCCATGCAGGAAATGAGCCGTTGCATCCAGTGCACCCGCTGCGTCCGCTTCGGCCAGGAAATCGCCGGCGTGATGGAGTTCGGCATGGTTGGCCGCGGTGAACATTCCGAAATCACGACTTTCGTCGGCAAGACCGTCAATTCCGAATTGTCCGGCAACATGATCGATCTGTGCCCGGTCGGCGCGCTGACCTCGAAGCCGTTCCGCTACAGCGCCCGTACCTGGGAATTGTCGCGCCGCAAATCGGTCAGCCCGCATGATGGCCTGGGCGCCAACCTGGTGGTGCAAGTCAAATCCGGCAAGGTAATGCGCGTACTGCCGCTGGAAAACAACGATGTCAACGAATGCTGGCTGTCGGACAAGGACCGCTTCGCCTATGAAGGCTTGAACAGCGCCGAACGTCTGACCAAGCCGATGCTCAAGCAAGACGGCAAGTGGCAGGAAGTCGAATGGCAAACCGCGCTGGAATACGTAGCGCACGGCTTGCGCAACATCCGCCACGAACATGGCGCCGATGCGATTGCTGCCGTCGGCACGCCGTATTCGACTCTGGAAGAATTGTCGCTGCTGCAAAAAGTGGTGCGCGGCCTGGGTTCCGAAAACATCGATTTCCGCCTGCGCCAGTCCGACTTCGCGCTGGACGGCAAGGTCACGCCATGGCTGGGCATGTCGATCAATGAATTCGCACAGCTGAACCGTGCCTTCATCATCGGCTCCTTCTTCCGCAAGGATCATCCTTTGCTGTCGGCCCGCATGCGTTTGAGCGTCAAGCGCGGCGCCAAGCTGAGCATCCTGCACGCCACCGATGACGACCTGCTGATGCCGGTCGCCAACAAGATCATCGCCGCACCGTCAGCCTGGCTGGCGGCGCTGGGCCAGGTCGCTGTCGCCGTGGCGCAAGCCAAGAGCGTGGCGGCGCCGGCCGGTTTCGAGAATATCGAACCGTCGGCTGAAGCCAAGCAGACCGCGGCCAGCCTGTTGTCGGGCGACGCCAAGGCTGTATTGCTCGGCAACGCAGCAGCGCAGCACCCGCAAGCATCGCAATTGCACGCCGTGGCGCAATGGATCGCGCAGCAGACCGATGCCAAGTTCGGCTACCTGACTGAAGCCGGCAACACTGTCGGCGGCTATTGGGCTAACGCTTTGCCCGCACCGGGCAAGGGCCGCAACGCGCAACAGATTTTCGCGCAGCCGCACAAAGCTTATGTGCTGCTGAATGCTGAACCGGAGCTGGACAGCTTCGATCCGCAAGTCGCAGTCGCTGCATTGAAGCAAGCTGAGATGGTGGTCACACTGTCCGCTTACAAGCATGGCGCCGATTACGCCGACGTGCTGCTGCCGATCGCACCGTTCACCGAAACTTCCGGCACCTTCGTCAACTGCGAAGGCCGTGCCCAAAGCTTCAACGGCACGGTGCGTCCGGCCGGCGATGCCCGTCCTGCCTGGAAGGTCTTGCGCGTGCTCGGCAACCTGCTGGGCCTGCCTGGTTTCGACTATGACACTTCGGAAGCGATCCGCGATGAAGTGCTGGGCACCGGCGAAGTCGCCGCTGCCAAGCTGGCATCCGGTTTGAACAATATCAGCGACCTGCAGCCGCAAGCTGCCGCCCAAGCCGCCAATGGCGCGCTGGACGCATTTGAACGCATCGCCGACGTGCCTATCTATTTTGGCGACGCTGTAGTCCGGCGCGCAGCTTCGTTGCAGGAAACCATCGACGGCCAGGCGCCGCAAGCATGGTTGCCGGCAGCGCTGGCGGCCAAGCTGGGCATCGCCGGCGGCGAGCGCGTGACTGTGAAACAAGGGCAGGGTAGTGCTTCGCTGCTGGCAGCGATTGACGCCTCCTTGCCGGAAAATGTGGTGCGGGTAGCCGCTTCGCATGTCTCGACCGCAGCCTTGGGCGCGATGTTTGGTTCTATCGTAGTGGAGAAAGCATGATGGATCATTTCATCGCCGCCATCAACGCCACCGGCGCCGACGTTCTCGGCGGCCTCTGGCCCCTGGTCTGGAACCTGATCAAGATCATCGTCGTGCTGGTGCCGCTACTGCTGTGCGTGGCTTACATGACTTACTGGGAACGCAAGCTGATCGGCTGGATGCATATCCGCGTCGGTCCTAACCGCGTCGGTCCGGCAGGCCTGCTGCAACCGATCGCCGACGCCGTCAAGCTGCTGCTGAAAGAAGTCACGGTGCCGACGCGCGCCAACAAGGTCCTGTTCTTCATCGCACCGATCATGACCATCATGCCGGCCCTGGCGGCCTGGGCGGTGGTGCCGTTCGGTCCGGAAACCGTGCTGGCCAATGTTAACGCTGGCCTGCTGTTCGTGATGGCGATCACTTCGATGGAAGTCTACGGCGTGATCATCGCTGGCTGGGCTTCCAACTCCAAGTACGCTTTCCTCGGCGCGATGCGTGCATCGGCGCAGATGGTGTCCTACGAAATCTCGATGGGCTTCGCGCTGGTGATCGTGCTGATGGTGTCCGGCAGCCTGAACCTGATCGATATTGTCAATGCCCAGAGCAAGGGCTATTTCTTCGATCACGGCGTCGGCTTCCTGTCCTGGAACTGGTTGTCGCTGCTGCCTGTGTTCCTGATCTATTTCATCTCCGGCATTGCCGAAACCAATCGTCACCCGTTCGACGTGGTGGAAGGCGAATCGGAAATCGTGGCCGGCCACATGATCGAGTACTCGGGCATGTCGTTCGCGATGTTCTTCCTGGCTGAATACGCCAACATGATCCTGGTGTCGATCCTGACAGCGCTGCTGTTCATGGGCGGCTGGGCCTCGCCGCTGGCGATGCTGGACTGGATTCCAGGCTGGATCTGGCTCGGCGCGAAGACCTTCTTCATGCTGTCGGTGTTCATCTGGGTGCGTGCCTCGTTCCCGCGTTATCGCTATGACCAGATCATGCGTCTGGGCTGGAAAGTATTCATTCCCCTGATCCTCGTGTATCTGGTGATCGTCGCAGCCTGGATTCAAAGTCCATGGAATATCTGGAAGTAATGGAAGGTATAGAGTAAATGGAAGCCATCAAGGATTTTTTCGGCAGTCTGATGCTGCTGGAGCTGCTCAAGGGATTGCGCCTGACCGGGCGCTACCTGTTTGCACGCAAGATTACGGTACTGTTCCCGGAAGAGAAGACGCCGCAGTCGCCGCGTTTCCGTGGCCTGCACGCGCTGCGCCGCTACCCGAACGGCGAAGAGCGCTGCATCGCCTGCAAACTGTGCGAAGCGGTTTGCCCGGCAATGGCGATCACGATCGAATCGGAACAGCGCGCCGACGGTTCGCGCCGCACCACGCGCTACGACATCGATCTGACCAAATGCATTTTCTGCGGTTTCTGCGAAGAGTCTTGCCCGGTCGATTCGATCGTCGAGACCCACATCCTGGAATACCACGGTGAGAAGCGCGGCGATCTGTACTACACCAAGGAAATGCTGCTAGCGGTGGGCGATCGTTACGAACCTGAAATTGCTGCGGCACGCGCAGCGGATGCTGCATATCGGTAATGACTAGGCGTCATCCCCGCGGACGCGGGCACCAAGGTGGGGAATCCATGTTGCGGTAGGTCGGTAAAATGGATTCCCGCGTGCGCGGGAATGACGTTGTTAGTTAGTAAGGGTTGCTCTAGTAATTGATGAAGTTTTTTTAGCCGACTTTCTGGGCCATTATGGAATTTAAGACCTTTCTTTTTTACGCGTTTTCGGTGGTGCTGGTGCTGGCCGCCTTGCGCGTTATCACCGCCCGCAATCCGGTGCACTCCGCGCTGTTCCTGGTGCTGGCGTTCTTTTCCGCAGCGGGCATCTGGATGCTGCTCAAGGCCGAATTCCTTTCGATCGTGCTGGTGCTGGTGTATGTCGGCGCCGTGATGGTGCTGTTCCTGTTCGTGGTGATGATGCTGGATGTCAATCTCGAGAAAATGCGAGAGGGATTCTGGGGTTACTTCCCGCTTGGCGCCACGGTCGGCACCGTCATCGTGCTGGAAATGGCCGGCGTGATTTTCCACGGCTTCCAGGGCGGCGATGCAGATGTGCCGGCGATCTCCGCCAACATCGGCAACACCAAGGAATTGGGCAAGCTGATCTACACCGAATACGTGTACGCCTTTGAAATCGCCGCCGTGATCCTGCTGGTGGCGATCGTGGCTGCGGTTGCGCTGACCCTGCGCCGCCGCAAGGACAGCAAGTATTTCGCGCCTTCGGCAGCAGTCAAGGTCAAGAGCACCGACCGCGTGCGCATCGTCAAGATGAAATCGGAAGCCAAGATGGATCCGATCGCGCCGGCAGTGCCTGTTGCCCCGGCCACTCCGGCTGCGCCGCCAGCCCCAACAAAATAACAAGGACGCAACATGGTACTTTCGCTTGCTCACTACCTGATCCTCGGCGCGATCCTGTTCTCGATCGGCATCGTCGGCATTTTTCTGAACCGCAAGAACCTCATCGTATTGCTGATGGCAATCGAATTGATGCTGCTGGCGGTGAACATGAACTTCATCGCCTTTTCGTATTACCTGGGTGATGCGGCAGGGCAGATTTTCGTTTTCTTCATCCTTACTGTAGCAGCCGCTGAAGCGGCGATCGGCTTGGCCATTCTGGTGGCGTTGTTCCGTAACCTGGACACCATCAACGTGGAAGATCTGGATAGCCTTAAGGGCTAAGACGTTTGCCCGGCCGGCTGACGCTGGCGGGGCAGGTGAAGAATACGCAGACAATAAATAACGAATAAAGATAAGGTTCATCATGGCGGGGCAACTTAACCCACAATTACTTCTTGCCGTACCGTTGGCACCCCTGGCTGGTGCTGCGATCGCGGGCTTATTCGGTACCAAATTCTTCGGCAATCTGGTCGGTCGCAAGACCTCGCACACGGTGACGATCCTGGGCGTGCTGATCGCCCTGATCATTTCCGTGCAGACCTTGCTGGCGGTGATCGACGGCGCCACGTTCAACGGCACCTTGTACACCTGGATGACGGTTGGCGGCATCAAGCTGGAAGTCGGCTTCCTGGTCGACAGCCTGACCGCGATGATGATGTGCGTGGTGACCTTTGTCTCGCTCATGGTGCACATCTACACCATCGGCTACATGAAGGACGACGAAGGCTATAACCGCTTCTTCTCCTACATCTCCTTGTTCACCTTCTCGATGCTGATGCTGGTCATGAGCAACAACTTCCTGCAGCTGTTCTTCGGCTGGGAAGCGGTGGGTCTGGTGTCTTATCTGCTGATCGGTTTCTGGTACACCCGTCCGACAGCGATTTTCGCCAACATGAAGGCCTTCCTGGTCAACCGCGTCGGCGACTTCGGCTTCATCCTGGGCATCGGTTTGCTGCTGGCGTATTCAGGCTCCATGAACTACACCGAAGTATTCGCGCAAAAGGGCATGCTGGCGCAGCTGACCCTGCCGGGCAGCGACTGGATGCTGCTGACCGTGGCCTGTATCTGCCTGTTCATCGGCGCCATGGGTAAATCGGCGCAATTTCCGCTGCACGTCTGGCTGCCGGATTCGATGGAGGGGCCGACCCCGATTTCCGCACTGATCCACGCGGCGACCATGGTGACTGCCGGTATCTTCATGGTGACTCGCATGTCGCCGCTGTTCGAGCTGTCCGAT
>NZ_DATMRB010000033.1:0-24094 GCF_035566555.1 Collimonas sp. | reverse complement strand
TCGGTGCGGCCTTGCAGTTCGGCCGGATTCTTTTTGGACGGGCCTTCCACCAGGATGCGCTGCACCGTGCCGACCATCGCCGCGCTGATGCGCGCCATGTTTTCTTCCACCACGGACTGCAGGTGCTGCAGCCGCTTCAGCTTGACTTCATGCGGCGTGTCGTCCTGCAGATTGGCCGCAGGCGTACCCGGGCGAGGACTGAAAATGAAACTGAAACTGTTGTCGTAACCGATATCGGTGATCAGCTTCATCAGCGCCTCGAAATCGGCGTCGGTCTCGCCCGGAAAGCCGATGATGAAGTCGCTCGAAATCGTGATATTGGGGCGCACCTGGCGCAGACGGCGGATCACCGACTTGTATTCCAGCACGGTATAGCCGCGCTTCATGGCCGACAGGATGCGGTCGGAACCATGCTGTGCCGGCAGGTACAGGTGATCGACCAGTTTCGGCACCTTGGCGTAGGTGTCGATCAGGCGCTGCGTGAATTCTTTCGGATGGCTGGTGACGAAGCGGATCCGCTCGATGCCGGGGATCTCGGCGATGTACTCGATCAGCAAGGCGAAATCGGCAATCTCGCCATCCGCCATGACGCCGCGGAAGGCATTCACGTTCTGGCCCAGCAGCGTGATTTCCTTGACGCCTTGCTCGGCCAGCCCGGCCACTTCAGTCAGCACGTCCTCAAAGCGGCGCGATACTTCTTCGCCACGAGTATAGGGCACCACACAGTAGCTGCAATACTTGCTGCAGCCTTCCATGATCGAGACGAACGCCGTCGCGCCCTCCACCTTGGCGGGCGGCATGTGGTCGAATTTTTCGATTTCAGGGAAGCTGATGTCGACCTGCGAATTGCCGGTAGCACGGCGCTGGCTGATCATTTCCGGCAAGCGGTGCAGGGTTTGCGGGCCGAACACCATGTCGACATACGGCGCGCGCTTAATAATGGCAGCACCTTCCTGCGAAGCCACGCAGCCGCCGACGCCGATCAGCAGATCGGGATTGTTGCGCTTCAGCTCGCGCAGGCGGCCGAGGTCGGAAAACACCTTCTCCTGCGCCTTTTCGCGCACCGAACAGGTATTCAGCAAGATCACGTCGGCATCCTCCGGACGGTCGGTCTTGACCAGGCCGTCGGAAGCGTTCAGCACATCGGCCATCTTGTCCGAGTCGTACTCGTTCATCTGACAGCCGAAGGTCTTGATGAATACTTTCTTTTGCATCGTTTTTTCCATGACTGCTTTATTACCGTTTCAAGCTATTGCGCTGCGCTTCAATTTTCTGGCCGGCTTCATCGGAAGTCAGGATCCAGACGCGATCGATGTCGCCTTGCGTGTTCAAGGTGTAATTCACCAGATAGGTGTTGCTGCCCAGCGAGCTCGGGACCTGGGTCAGCTGCTGGGTGTTCCAGATGCGCGACCCTGGCGACAGGCGCAGCGTGTTGCCGCTCACCGTGACATTTGGGTAGTCGGTGATGGTCAATTTGCCGCGCAAGGTGGTGGCGGGGAAGTCGCGCTCGACCGCCATGGCGGAAAAGGCCAGCGTCGCCAGCAGGAAAATCATGAGCAGGCGGATTGGCCGCATTGTTGCAGACATAAGAACTCCATAAACGAAAGCCACGTGCGTGATGTTGGAAGTGCTGCCCAGACCGGCCGGCGCGCTTGGCGGCGTGCATGTGGGAAGCGCGGATTATAGCATTTGGCGGCCATGGAACGGGATCGGGCCGGGGCTGGATCTTTGGCGAAAATGGATTGAACCGGAAATTGTTTTTTTGTTATTGAATTATGTTTTTGCAAATAATGACGGATGAGTGGCACTTTGGCGGCGACGGCCGGGGATCGAAATGCTTTCTTTGTGGAAACTCAAAAACTATAATTCGGCATCGATTGGATTCTGCGTTTTTCAGAGGGGCCTAGCGTGCAGAGAAATACCAGGATTGTTTTGTCTTTCAAGAAAAAAAATAACTACATCATGCCCATAGTTAGCAGAGGATTCACGTTAATCGAGTTGATGGTCACGATTGTCGTCGTGGCTATCCTTGCCGCGGTCGGCTTGCCGTCCATGGGCAATTTCATTGCCCAGAATCGCTTGTCTGGCAATGTCAACGAATTCATCGGCGCCACCATGCTGACCCGTTCCGAGGCGATTCAACGCAGCGGGGCTGTCACCATCTGCCGTAGCGTCAACGCCGAAACCGCTGCAACCCCGGCCTGCGACACCAGCAGCTCGGACTGGGGCAGCGGCTGGCTGGTGTATGTAGGGACAAGCGCCACCACGCCGACGGCCACCAACATCCTGGCGCGCCAGGGGCCGTTTACCAGTGGCACGATCATCCAGGCGGCTTCCGCGGCGACCACGCCGACGCTGACTTTCATCACCTATGTCGCAAGCGGTACGCCGATGCCGGCGCCGCCCGACAGTTTTACCTTTTCATTCAACAGCAAATTTCCACGCATGGTGTGTTTTTCACCAAGCGGGCGCACCAGCGCGCTCCCGGCTGGCGGCACCAGTTGCCCAACTTGATTTCGTTGATATAAATGAGAGAGATGAGAGACATGGTCTTTGTCGGCAGAAAAAAAGCGCCTGGGCGCCGCAGGCAAGGCGGCGTCGGCATGATCGAAGTGCTGATCGCCATTACCATTTCGGCGTTTGCGCTGCTTGGGCTGGCTGGGCTGCAAGTGGCGGCGCTGCGCTATCAGAAGGTGGCGAATTTCCGCTCGCTGGCCAGCCAGTACGGATCCGATATCGGTGACCGGATACGCGCCAACGCCGCAGGAGCGATAGCGGGCAACTATACCGCCGGCGGCACGTATTCAGCGGCATACACCGCTACTTCGCCAAGCTGCGCCACCGCCGGCGCCTGCACGCCGGGCGAGATTGCCAGTGTCGATATAGACGCCTGGCGGCTGGCAATGAACAGGGCCATGGCTGGCGGCTGGGGAACAGTGGCAGGCGACAGCACCAACGGCTTTGTCGTGACCGTCTATTTCAGCGAACCGGACAAGTCGCTGGCCGCCACCGCCGATCCAGGATGCGACAGCAAGGTCTTTCCTACAACCATGAGCACCAGCGACAAAGCTGCGATGCGTTGTTTTTTAATGGTGGTAATGCCATGATGAACCTACTCTCGCCGATGGCTGGTGAAAAGCGCAGGATGCAAGGATTTACGCTGATCGAGCTGATGGTCTCGATGACCATCGGCCTGATCCTGCTGCTCTTTCTCAGCAGCCTGTATTTCAACAGCAAATCCAGTTCACGCTTGAACGATGACAATGCCCGCATCCAGGAGGACGGCCGCTATGCCTTGAGTGTCATCGGCCGCAGCCTGATGCAGGCCGGGTTTGGCAATATGCTGACTGGCAATAGCACCGATTTCCCGCCGACGGCCTATTCGACGCTGACCGGACTGATGGGTTGCGACAACGGCTTTGTGCAGCCGATCACGACCACCCCGCCGACCTGCGCCGCCACCTTGACTGCGCCGGCTTTTGCGGTCAGCTATACCAGCGAACCCTATGACACCGTCAATACCCCGTCCAACAGCCTGATCAGCGGAGCCGGGACCGATTGCAGCGGCACGCAAGCTACCGGCGCCACCAGCACCGCCGGCGCCCTCGTCATGAACAGTTTTTATCTCGACACCACCAAGAAAGTTTTATATTGCCAGGGCAATGCGGGAAGCACCGCGCAAGCGCTGTTGAGCAATGTTGACAATATGACGATTACCTATGGCATTGACACCGGCAATCAATACACGCCGATGCAATCGACGACGTCCGCCAGCACAGCCGGAGCTTCCAGCATCAACGGCAACAACAGAGTCGGCTGGGACCGGGTCGTGACGGTCACGATTTGCCTGGAAATCCACAGCACCAACAACGTCGTCACGACCAGCACAGGCCAGACTTATTACAAGTGCGGTGCGACGACGGCCACCACGGCGAGCGATCAGCTATTGCATACCACCATGACACGCGTCTTTACCTTGCGTAACAACGCTGCCGCCAGCCTGGTCAGCTGACTGGCGCCAGACCAACTTATTCCAGCACATTTATGGCAAACACAAAACTCCAGCAATCCGGCATCGCGCTGCCGATGGTGCTGATTTTCCTGGTCGTCATGATGCTGATTGGTGCAGTGGCCATCCGCAACGTCACGCTCAACGAAAAAATGGCAGGCAATACGCGCAACCAGCAAGCCGCCTTCCAGGCTGCCGAGCGGGCCTTGCGTTACTGCGAAGCCGGGACGCAAAACAGCAAGATAGGCACCAAGAGCCTGAGCAGCATGCTGACTACGCCGGGCACGACATCGAATGCGTGGGATAACGCGACAACCTGGGCCAGCGGGGCGACCAAGACGGCGGTCTTGCCGGCAGTGACCTTGGGCACGGGGATCACCTGGACCGGGGCGCCCCCGGCACCGCAGTGCATCGTCGAGGATGTGACTTCGACCATCGGCCTTGGGCCGACGCAGACAAAGCGGGACCTCACCACCAAGGTTTATCGGATTACGGCGCGTGGCGTCGACGGCACCTCCAACGCCGTCGTACTGCTGCAAAGCTATTTAAAATTATGAGCGTAGGGAGAGTTTCAATGTTACGAACGAGTGTATCGCGGCGCATGCCGCTTGGCCGGCTGGTCAAGCTGGCAGCGCATTGCGTCTGCCTGGCGATGGCCGCGGTATCGGGTGTGGCGCTTGCCGAAATAGCGCAAGTCCCATTGTTCCTGCCGGTACCGCCACCGCCGAACATCATGTACATGCTGGATAACTCGGGCAGTATGGTGTGGGGTACCGTCACAGGCCTTGATGCCACTGCGGAATATGATTCAGCAAAGGACCGGCGGTCATACTATTCCAGTGCCTGGAATCAGATTTACTATAGCCCTGCCACGACTTATTCGCCTGGCGTAAACTCGGACGGAACCTCCATGGGGGCTGCAAGTACCGGAGCGACGATTATCGATCCGTATCTTGATCCGAGCACGACGCTGGACAATATCAGCGAGGGTTGCTATGCGACTTCGGCAATTCCATTGCCGCTCTATGATCCGGCGGCTTTCTCCCCCTATAATAACTGCCGCAGTTCCAGCAGCAGCAAGAACAATACTTACGTGGCGCAATATGCCTTTTATTACAATTGGGCAGGCAGCGGCACACCGACCGGCAGTTCCGGTCAGAACACCAGCACAAACTATACCCGGGTGGACATTCTTCCGAGTACCAAGACTTATCCTAAGGCAACCACTCGTACCGATTGTGCTGCTGCGTCGACCTGCACCTATGCCGAGGAAATTCAGAATTTCGCCAACTGGTTTTCTTATTACCGTACGCGGATACTCATGACGAAAACCTCGCTCGGGACGGCGTTCGCCGGGATCAGCGACCGCTTCCGCGTCGGTTTTGCGACGATTAACGATAACAATAGCAATACCAATACGGACGCCACCAATTTTGTGCCGCTGTCCACCTTCAGCGCTACCCAGAAGGCGGCCTGGTACGCCAAGCTATATGCCATCAGTCCTGGCGGCGGTACGCCGCTGATCGCCGCGTTGGACAATGTCGGCCAGTACTATATGGGAAACGGCATGTACGGCGCGAGCACCGTCGATGATCCGGTGCAGCTGAAATGCCAGGCCAATTACACAATTCTTTCAACCGACGGTTTCTGGAACGGGAGCGTACCGAGCACGATCGGTGATCAGGACGGCAAGGTACCGGCTACTTTGCCGGCGCCGATTAACAATGATCCGGTTTCCGGCACGGCATTGACGCCAGGCAGCGCATTTCCGACGCCTTTTTACGAGGGCAAGACTGCCAATTCCAATACATTGGCGGACACCGCGATGAAATACTGGATCAACGATGTCGGCGTGCGCTCAGGAAATGGCGGCACGGTAGGCAAGATTACGGCCACTCCGACCGATCCGGCGACCTGGCAGCATATGACCACCCATACGATTGGCCTGGGAGCAAATGGCACACTTATATACCAGCCAGACTACAAGACAGCAACCACCGGCGACTATGCGGCGATCAAGGCCGGGACAAAGAATTGGCCGACGCCGGTAGCAGACGACCCAACCGCGATTGACGATTTGTGGCATACCGCAGTGAACGGCCACGGCAGTTATTTCAGCGCAAAAAATCCCCAGCTTCTGCAAGCCGGCCTGAACAGCATTCTGGCCGAGATCGGCAGGGCTACCGGCTCCGGTTCCAGCATTGCCTATCCAGGCACTGCTGTCAGCTCTTCGGCCTACGCCTACGTGCCAAGTTTTGATTCAGGCACCTGGGCTGGCCACCTGAAGGCTTTCGCGGTGAATACTGACGGCACACTCAATACGACGCCGCAATGGGATGCCGCGACCTTGTTGCCCGCCTACGCGTCGCGCAATATCGTCACCTGGAATCCGACTTCGAAAGCAGCGGTCAATTTCGCATGGGGGAGTCTGACGACGGGCACAGGCAGCCAGCAAAGCGCTTTGGTGTCAACCAATGTCGTGGATTATCTGAGAGGCAATTCCGCGATGGAGCAAGCCGCCGATGGCAGCGGTAGCGGCATATACCGTTACCGCCAGTACAAGCTCGGGGATATTGTCAATTCTTCCCCCCTGTTTGTACAAAGCACCGACTTTGGCTATTCGGTGCTGCCGGCGGCAAGCGGCGGCGGCGCTACTTACACGACCTTCCTCTCCACCAAATCGACCAAGAATGCAAACGGCGTGGTATATGTCGGCGCCAACGACGGCATGCTGCACGCGTTTGACGCCAATTCCGGCGTAGAGACCTTTGCCTTCATTCCAAACAGCGTTTATCCCAACCTCAAGACCTTGAGCGATCCAAACTACGGTCACCATTATTTTGTCGACGGGCCGCTGGCGGAAGGAGATGCCTATATCGGCTCGGCCTGGAAAAATATCTTGCTGGGTACAACCGGCGCTGGAGCGCAAAGCGTGTTCGCTGTGGACATCACACCTACCGGCACGACCTTCAACGGCTCGGCACTTTCTACGGGCAGCGTGTTGTGGGAGTATGCCGCCGGCAGCGATGCCGACCTCGGCAATGTATTGGGCGCGCCGGCGGTGGTGCAACTGGCTACCGGGAAATGGGCCGCCCTGTTTGGCAATGGCTACAACAGTAGCAACGGCCATGCTGTGTTGTACCTGGTGGATGTCAACAGTGGCGCATTGCTGAATAAAATCGATACCGGCGTCGGCAGCGCCACGTCATTGAATGGCTTGTCCGCCCCGACCCTGTTGTTCAACAGCCAGCGCCAAGTGGTTGCCGCGTATGCCGGGGACTTGCAGGGTAATCTGTGGAAGTTCGATTTAAGCAATAGCGATTCGACCAAGTGGACCAGCAGCGCACTGTTTACCGCGACCAACGCCAGCTCCGTTGTGCAACCGATCGTGCAGGCACCGGCAATCGCTTCCCATCCCTTGGGCGGCTACATGGTGATGATAGGCACCGGCAAATATATAGAGACCACCGACAAAGCCAATACAGATACGCAGAGCGTGTATGGTATATGGGATAAAGCCGGTGCGGCCACAGCTACCCGCAGCCAATTGGTCCAGCAGACCTTGACCAACGTGTTGTCGTCGACCGGCGCCTTGCTAGGCCGTACCGTATCCAGCAACGCCATCAACTGGGTATCGCAGCGCGGCTGGTACATCGATCTGCCTGCCAGCGGCGAACGCGCTGTCGGCAATCTGCAGGTACTGAAAAACATCATCCTGCTGACCACCACCTTGTCGCCGAATACGGCCGATCCGTGCTCTGGCGGCGGCAGCTCGCAGATCATGGGGGTCAATTACCTGAGCGGCGCCTATTCCTCGAAATTTTCCTTGATCGTGGCTGGCACCACGGCCACCAACCTGGCATCGGCAACCATAGCCGGTACGGTAGGTACGCCGCTGCCAATGACTCCTCCCGACCCGACAAAACCGCCATGCCTGGAGTACGTCGACCTTACGGGAAAAACCTCATGCCAGCCATTTAACCTCAAAGGCGTCGCGGTGCGCCGCTGGCGGCAATTGTCGCTACATCCGTGATAAGGGAATCTCTATGAAATTCGGAAACATGCATCAGCAGCGCGGTTTCACCTTGATTGAACTGATGATTGTGGTCGTCGTGATTGCGATCCTGGCCGCGGTCGCTGTGCCCAGCTATAGAGCCTATGTACAGCGCGGCGATCGCGCTGCTGCGATGGCGGCATTGCTGCAGGATAGCAACTGGATGCAGCAGCAGTTCACGATCAATAACACTTATCCGATAGCGGACACCTCGACTGTCAAGGCCGCCATGCCCGCACGTCAATCACCGCCCGGTGGGACCGCAAGATACAATCTCAGCATCAGCTCCGGCAGTGGTACTAGCTACGTGTTGTCGGCCGCGCCGGTCGCTGCCGACAAGTGCGGTACATTCACGTTGGACAATACCGGCGCACGGGGAGTAAGCGCTTCTACTGATCCGACTTTCATCGGCAACTGCTGGGCTGCTCGCTAGGAACCATGCGCTCTTGTATCGCTTAATGAAAGCCTCGGGCAAGACTGGCTTTGCCTGAGGCAATCAACGTCGTCGCCTAGCCTGTCACCCAAACTAGATGATGCTCTCCGGCGTTTTCTGCTCATGAACAAGAGCGCCGTTCAGCCTCAACTGAACGTCGCTCGGGCCCGTTTTTTCTATCTGTCTGCGGTCCGGAAAATGTTCTACGCTAACGATCCGTCATTCGAATCGAGGTCGCTGCTGGCGATGTCATTCGAGGTGCTTGAGCTATCATCCGACGAGTTGTCATCCCCGTAGTAATTATTGATGGTGGTGTTTTCCACCGGTGCCGCCAATGGCGTCGCCGCCTGCTGGCCAAACAGCCCGCCGCCGTGATTGCCGCCGTTCCCCATTAAGTGCTCAATCCCCTGGAACAGGAACGCGCCGCCGGCGACACCCGCAGCAGTGGTGGCGACGCTGCCCAGCACATTGCCAATCCCGCCACCGAAAAAGCCCGGCGCTGCCGCCGGTGCCTGCAGAGGTGTCTGATAGGCAGCCGCAGCCTGCTGCTGCATTGGCGCTGAAGGATAAGGCGTCGCTGCCGGACGTGACGCTGGCGCCGCACTGTTGCCCCAGGCATTTGCCGGATCCAGGAAGCCGCGTGCAGGCGCCTGTGCTGCCTGGACCTGGCTTTGGAGGTTCGCGATCTGCGCCTTGGCCGCATTCAGTGCCTGATCCATCAGCAGCGCGCGCTGCACCAGCAAATAAGCAGCGTCGGGCTGCTGCGCCACTGCACTGGCGATCAGCGCATCGGCTTGCGGATCCTTGGCGATGCCTCTTGCCTGGACGAGTTGATTGAGGAAATCTTGCAAAGCTTGCGATTCTTGCGGACTCATGGAGGTTGCTCCGTAGGAGTGATGGTCAGGAGCTTCATATGGCGCCATTTGTACTGGCGTTCAAGAGGTATTTGGTATCGGCATTGAAATACCTGCAGGATCAAATCTGCTCTTCTGTCTGGCAGGCAACATCTTCCTGCCAGTTCGCCAATGGGCCCTTCACGACGACCTTGTACCCCTGCTTTTTTTTGCCGCCCGAAATGCCGAAGTAAACGCGTTTAAAAGTGTCCGACAAACAAAAAACCCGCATCAGCACAAGGCTAGAGGCGGGTTATTGTACGTTACTAGACTTCTTGAAACGTGTTCGATAGGTGGAGTTTAATATCTATCTATAGCCTTTGTAAATAAACGAGTTGTATATTTTTTTATTGAAAAGCACCGTACTAAGCACCGCAAAAATAATTTCTTAAATATTTTTACAATCTCATCGGCAATGGGCGCGATGAGGTCATACCTCATTAGAAGTGCAGTGTGGTCATTAATTGGGATGTTTGGAGATTAATTGGCCCCCAGATGAACGTAAGACAGCATTTTATTTTCTGCCGCCCCCCCCAAAAAAAAAACTCTCCCTTCTATAGCGCAAATGCTTGTGATCAGCATCTACTCGTCACATTGTCTGGATCCGCTAGGGTACAGGTGGCTTTCGACTTTTGAAGCAGCACAGCGGAATCAATTTCCGACCAACTTTATTCATTGTGATCAATTTGGTATTCCGACCAATTAAAGTCGAAAACATGACCCTAGCACTCATGCGGGCTACCAGCCACGGAAATTCAGTTACAGATTGCCCAAAGTCGAAAACACATTAGCGTATCCGATCACGCCTTTGTCGCATCAGGCGGCAATTTCTGTACCAAATACACAAAGGCGCGTGCATGGCGCTGCCGCCGGAAGTACAGGAACGCCAGAACCAGCGAAGCCAACTGCAACGCTGCGCAGAAATAGAAGGGCGCGCCGATGCGCCAGTCTCCTTTTGGCAGGCTAGATACCGCGCCCAGCAAGGGCGCTCCGATGACAGGCGCAATCACCGCCATCAAGCTGTTGAGCGAGCTGACTGCGCCCAGTGTCTGGCCCTGGTTTTGCGAATCCGCCGCGCCGGAAATGATGCTCTGGACTGCGGCGGTGACTGTGGGACCGAAGATGTTGGCGAAAATGATGGCGTACATCATCCAGCCATGGCTGGCCATCCCCCACAACAAATAGGCGATAGTCGACGACAGCAGGCCGATGATCGCCAGCCGCTGGGGGCTGAAGCGCTTGAGCAGAGGGTTCAGCAATACCCCTTGCACCAACACCGACATGATGCCGACCGCTGCCAGCGCCTGGCCGTTTTGCAAGGGCCCCCAATCAAACTTGAGGTTGGTGTAGAGCATCCAGATGGTGAACAGTATGAATTGTGCGAGGCCGCTGCAGGCAACCACTCCGACCAGGAGACCGACCGTTTTCAGTCGCGATAACGCGTGCAGGGAAGACAGTGGGTTGGCAGACTTCCAGCTGAAGGCGCGACGGCGGTCGGCCGGCAGCGATTCCGGCAGCACAAAATAGCCATAAGCGAGGTTGGTCAGGGCCAGGCTGCCGGCGACAATGAAAGGCAGGCGTAAACTGATGGCTCCCAGCAAACCGCCCATCACCGGCCCGATGATGAAGCCGACACCGAACATCGCCCCGATCATGCCGAAGCGCTTGGCGCGTTGTTCCGGCGGCGTGATGTCGGCCACGTAGGCATTGCACACGGCCGCGTTGGCTTGCATGGCGCCGCCCACCAGGCGCACCACGATCAGCATCCACAGTGCGGTCGAAAACGCGGTGGCGAAAAAATTCAGGGCCAGGCCGCAAAATCCCAGCAGCAATATCGGCCGCCGGCCATATCTGTCTGACAGCGCGCCCAGGACCGGCGCGCCGAAGAAATTCGCCAGGCCAAAGGCAAACGCCACGGCGCCATACCAGAATGCCGTATCCGCTTGCGAGCCGGTGAATTTGCCTACCAGCGCTGGCAATACCGGCACGATCAGGCCGACTGAAACCATGTCGATCAACACCGTCAACATGATGAAAGGCATGGCGGCAGTGCGGGCCTTGTGCTGTGTCTTAGTGCTGGAAGTGGTCACGCTTTGCTACTCCGGTAGGTGGTGTCATCGTGCGGTGGCGGACAAGGACCGTCTTAGTGATAGGCACGACAATTCATATGACGGTTTGATGACCATGACCATGACGATGCGCATGCCAGGCCGATATGGAACTGTTCAATTGAGGAAATGCCAGCGCCCGTTCTTTGTCGTCTAGTCTCGCGTCAGCCGGGGCGCCTCGAAACGACGATTCTCCAGCACCGGCAGCACGCTCCGTGCATACGCGATGCGCGCCGGGTCGACATCGGCAAAAATCAAGGCTGGTCCTTCGGCGGCGCGCGCCACGGCGACCCCCAGCGGATCTACCACCATGCTGTTGCCGATATTACGCGGCCCGCATTCGCCGGTGGCCGCCATATAGCAGGTGTTTTCCAGCGCGCGTGCGGTAATCAGGACTTCCCAATGCATCTCCTTCAGCGGCCCTGTGAGCCAAGCGGAAGGCAGCACTAGTAATTGGGCGCCGTCCAGCACCAGACGGCGCGCCATTTCGGGGAACCGGACGTCGTAGCAGGTCATCAATCCGACCTTGAGTCCCGTGATATCCAGCAAAGGAGGAATCTCGTTTCCAGGACTGACGTTGGTCGATTCTTTCACGGAAAAAGCATCGTACAAGTGCAATTTTCGGTACTGCGCAATGATCTCGCCATTGCGTAGCACGATCAGTGTATTGAATACCCGTTGATTTGGCGCAGGTATGTGTATGCACAGCGCGACGGTAAGATTTGAACCGATGCTGGCCGCCAAGAGTTGCGTCACGAACGGACCGTCCAATGGTTGCGCCGCTTTGAGCACGATGTCGGGATCGGCAATGTCGCGCGCCAGCACGCCTTCCGGCAACACCAGCAGATCGGCAGCGCCGTGCTTCGCCTGCGCCATCAAATCAATACACGTTTTTACATTTTTCGGCCATTCCCGGCTGACTGCAAACTGTCCAAGAGCCACTTTCATGATGCCTTTCTTTTTTCCTGTATTCAGGCCTGCGCCAGCTTGGCGCAATGCTTAACCATTTAACGATTTAACCATTTTCAGGCATAGGCGGGCGGTGCTTGGCGCCAGACAGGGATTCGCCCATGTGCAAGAAAAACTTGTCGTATATTTCCCGGTCCGTCACTGTGGTGGTTTTCGAATCGCCGGCGGTGTCCCAGATGGTGGCGGTAAAGCGCGCCCGCACCAGCGTTGCCGAGCCGCTCATGCCTGGACGCACCGAAATGACGGCATTGACGCTCTCATGATCGGGTTTGGCGCTCAGCGGAATTCCCCTGCTCTTGAATATGGCGCGAATCGCCTCCCGCCAGCGCACGCCGATCACCTTGTCTTTCTGGGCTTCTACCAGGAAAACCTCCGGGTCTGCCTTGACCGGCTTGAAGCCCATCTCCTCCAGCGCCCAGGCACTGGCGGCGACCGCCCCGGAACCGTTCAGGCTGGGAAACAGCTTATCCTGGACTTGCGTCAAGGTTGCCCGTTCCTTGTCATTGAGATCAACGGTAACCTGCTTGGAACTGAGTCTCAAGAGTTTGCTGCCGCTATCGCCGGTAACCCTTTCATTGGGATCCTTGTCGGTGGAACACGCGGTGGCGCTCAGAAGCAACGCGGCTGCGGAGATCAGGATGGAAATCCTGGGAATAAATCTGACGGTCATTATTGGTATCTCCGTTTTATAAAATATGACAACAACCAGCGCCGCAAGGCGCATCAACGTTCTTACACTGTCAAAGCGCTAGTTTGGACCCTGGCCGCATGCGGTGCAATCAGCTCTTCCAGTTGCGGGCTGAGTGACGGCAGGAAGGCGGTCCAGGGGCCGGCTTCGTCCGGCGTCTGCAAATCAGGATGGAAGCGCCGTACTTCTCTGGCAAAACGCATTCCCATTTCTGCCATGCTGCGCAATTGCATTACTACCGCGGCGCGCGTTTGCGCGTGGATGCGGCTACGTTCTGCTTCTGCATGACGCAGGGAGGCGACCAGTCGTTCCGGCAAATCTGCAGCATCGACTTTCAGCATGCGGCGGCCGATCTCTTCTTTGCCCAGCAGATTTGCGATCCGCTCATCCATGCTGACGCCGACCGCCGGCACGCCGGCTTCCATGCTGGTGACGATGGCGTGGAAGCGTGAGCTCAGCAACAGGTCAGCTGCCCGCAGCAGGCCGACCATGGCAGCGGGCGGTGCGTCGCCGCTGACCACTACCGGCGGCGCTTGCTTGAAACGGCCCGCGAGATCGTTGCATGCGATACGGTCGACTTTATCCATGCCGACAATCAGCACGCTGCCGCCGCTTTCCTGTTGCCATTGCCGCGCCGCGAAGGCCAGCGCGTCGAGATAGGTTGCATAGCGTGTACGGATGATTTCATCGTCGGGATGAAATAGCAGGCTGCCGAAATGCAGATCGCGATGGGCGCCGGTTTGATCCAGTTCCTGCGCTTTGAGCAGGTCCGGGCTTACTGGCCACCAGAATGGATTCATCGGACATACGACCAGCAGCGGCCGGCGTACCAGGCGCAGCGCGTGCAACCGCTCCGTGGCGGCCACGGCCGGTTCCGCCTGATAAGTCCATGCGGTGTCGGCGCCGCCTGTGGTGCGCAAGCCAAGCGGTTCCAGCACTACCCTGGATTCCTCGTTGCGGCACAAAACCAGCGGCGCGCGGCCGAGGCCGGCGACAAATTCACTCAGGTCGGGATCCATCTTGCCGGCCTCCGCGCCGTAGCCGATCGCCAGCTTGCCGGCGGCGGCGGCGATGCCCAGCGCGCCGCCCAGCATGCCGGACAACATCGAACACAAATTTGATTTAAACATGGAACCATCGCAGGCGATCACACCGTCATAGCGCGGGATGGTCTGCATGAGGAAGTCGGGGAAATAGCCTAGCACCGGTTCCAGAATGACGTCGTCCAGCAAATCGGGCGGCAGTTCGTCGCCGGTGGCGACCAGGCCGATCACCACCTTGTCGCGGCCCAGGATGGCACGCACCTGCCGCATCATTTCCGCTACCCGTACATCGGAGCCGGTGTTGCCGCCGCCGGCATAGCCGGCGAACAACAAGCGCAAAGGCGCGCCGGGCTCCCTGACCAGCGGCGGCAGGCTGGCGGCGCTGCCAATCAGCTGGTTGAGCTGGCGGTACATGACTGGATAGGCGGCGTTGGACGCCAGAAATTCTTCAAGCAGCTTGGACATAAGAGATGTTCTTTTCAATGAATGCAGGTTGCAGGGAGCCGTCCCAACGCCAGTAGCGGAGGGGGCGGGACGGCCCGTCGTGTGTCAGGGCGGCCGGGTGGCCGCCGGTGATCGCCAGCGGCATCAGGCGCCAGCGCAGGTGATGCCTGGACAGCAGCAGCGGAACGGCGCCGTCGAAAGCCACTTCGACCTGCTCCAGTTCCGACAGTCCGCTGCCGATGGCCTTCAATACAGACTCCTTCGCAGTCCACATTTGCAGGAAGCGATATGCTGCATCGGCACCGGCGCCTATTGCTGTGCGCTCGCGCTGGGTGAAATAGGTGCTGGCAATGCCGCGCCAGTCGAAATGTGCGGCGGCCGGCCGTTCCCGATGTTCGATATCGATACCCAATCGCATATCGCGGCCGATCGCGACCAGGGCGACGGCGCCGGAGTGGCTCAGGTTGAAAGCCAGTCCGGGATATCGCAGCAGCCAGGGTTTGCCGTCACTGCTGGCTGCGATGCGCAGCTCTGCGGCGGGAGTTTCAAGCGCAGCCGCCAGTAAACGCCGCAATGCATCATGCGCTGCGGCAAAGCGCGCGCCATCCTGTTGCCGCAAGAAGCGACCGGCGCGTTGACGCTCCGTTTCGGACAACAACGCGTAGTCCGGTTCGGTATCGTCCAACGCGATGGCGATGACATGGATACTGTGCGTGTCGGTCGCCAACTCGGTCGCCTGCTGATTCGCCAGTTCGTTCACAGCGAATACTCGACGCTCGCCGCCAAGGTCGATGAGACATGCTGAATCACAGCGGTCTCTTCATCGCGCACAAAAAAATGGCCACCCTGGAACAGATGCCTGTTAAAGCCTGCACCTGTCAAACCGCGCCAATGGTCCAGCGCAGCTACCGGGACATGTTCGTCCTGATTCCCGCCCATGGCGGAAATAGGTACATTCTGCAAGCGGCCGACGGCGGTGAAGCGGTCGTTCATTTCAAAATCGGCGCGTAATAGCGAGAACACGTTGGCTCTCAGATCGGGTTCCTGGAACACGATGTCAGGCGTGCCGCCCAGTTGCCTGAGATAGGCTTCCAAACCGGCGTCCGTCAGCCGGTGCAGATCTGTTTTGTACTCCGGGATCGGCGCCCGGCGCCCGGCCGCGAACAGATGCACGACCTGTGCCTGCTTGCGTTCCAGTACCTGTGCGGCGGCAAACGCCAGCGTCGCCCCCATGCTGTGGCCGAACAATGCCAGCGGCCGGTCCAGCAGCGGCTCGATGGCGCGCAGCAGGGAGGCGACCATGATGTCGACGTTGCGGCCTGGCTCTTCGTTCATGCGTGTGCTACGTCCAGGCAGTTGCACCGGGCAGACATCCACGAAAGCCGGCATTCGGTCGACCCAGGAGCGGTAGGCCAGCGCCGCGCCGCCGGCATGATGGAAGCACAGCAGCCGGATCGCTGCCTTCGGACGCGGCTTACGGAACATCAGCCAATTATCGTAGGGATCCGGGCGCTGGACCGGAAAAGTCTTGCTTGCTTGAGTAGTCGGCATGGTTGCTGATTCCTGGTTTCTGATTTCTGACAAGTAGAGGTTGTTTCATGCCGGCTGCGCCGCTTCAGCCGCCGCCTCGGCCGGTGCGTTGCGATCCTGCGACATCTTGTACAGGCGCGCCGCCAGCGCCTCGATGGTCGGATAGTTCCAGATCAACGTCGGCGACAATTTCAGGCTGAGCCTGGTCTCCAGCCGCGTCAGGATCAACAGCGCGCGCGCCGAGTCCAGCGCGTAGCTTTCAAAGGTGCGGCGCGGATCGATCTCGTCGGTCGAGACCGCAAGCTGGTCGGCGATCTGTTCCATCAGCCATTCCTGGATATCCTCCTCGCTCTGCGGCGAGCCTGCGGTCGCTTTGATGTCTGTTGCAGCGATCGGCAGCGCTACCGGCGACGCGTCGTGCAGCGCGAGCGACGGCGCTGCGCCATTGAAGGAACGCTCTGTCGCAGCCTTCATCAGCGCGTCAGCGATCTCCGCAGCTCGTCGCGCTTCCGGCTTGGCGAACCGGGTGTCGGCAGCCCAGGCGTTGAACGCGCCCATCGCCGGTCCGCACCAGACCTGATAGTCGAACAGGCGCTCTTCCTGGCCCAGGATCGCCCAACGCGAGGATTGCCCCAGGTACCAGCGGAACACCAACCCCATCTGTACCTTCGGATCACGCGTCGCCAGATTTGCCAGCGCCGGATTGCGCTCGCGCCAGAAGGCGTCGGTTGCGGCGATGATCTCGGTAAACGGCAGGCGGAAAAACTGGCGTTCCAGCCGCTCGCGTTCTGCCGGCGGCAGCGCCTCCAGCGACGGGAAGGTGCGATACAGGTCCCACAGCGCGGTGGCCCTGACGGCAAACAAGCTGCCGCGCTTCAACACCTGGACTTGCACACCAAGTTCAAACATGTCGGCCGCTGGCGCCATTGCGACGTCAGCGAGGTCGGCCTCTGCCAGTAGCCGTTTGACAGCGGGGGAGGTGGCCGCTTCTACGCATGCCTGGTTGACCGACCCGGTGACGATATAGTCAGCGCCCATGGCGAAAGCCGCTGCAATCGCGGCCGGCGTACTCATGCCGCCTGCTGCGCCGAGGCCCACCCGGGCCGCTGCCGAGAAACTGCGGGCGATGCGCTCGCGCAGCAGGGCCAGCGCCGGCAGCGCGCAGACCAGCGACTGGCGATCGGTGTGGCCGCCGGAATCAGCTTCCACGGTAACGTCGTCGGCTACCGGCAACAGCCGTGCTGCAGCCGCTTCGCCGGCCGTGAGCGCGCCGCTGGCCAGCAAGGCAGACAAGATCGTTTCCGGTGCAGGGCGAAAGAAGGGCTCTGCGACTTCGCGCCGCGAGACCTTGGCGATCACGCGATTACGGGCAATGGCGCGGCCGGCGGCGTCGATATGGGCGCCGCGCGCGCGGTACAGCACAATGGCAGGGCTGAGCGACATGAAGGCTGAAGCCTCGACGGTTTCGATGCCGTTTTTCAGGTACAGCTCGACCAACGCTAATTCCAGTTCAGGATCGTCCGGCGTATGAATCAGATTGAAACACAGCGGCTTGCCAGGCAAGGCCGCACGCAGGTGGGCGATGGCAGCCTCGGTGCGTTGCAGCGACAGGCCTGCAGCGCCGAAACTGGCCAGGCAACCGGCCCGTGTCAAGGACTCTACCAGCGCTTCGCCGGCAATGCCGTTAGCCATCGCGCCTGCCATATAGGCCAGGCGAAGTCCGTGTCTCTGGCGGAAAGCGGCGCTGCCGAGTTGCTCTGCGTTGCGTACTACGTTTTGCGCTACGTTGTGCGCGGCCGAGCTCATAACGCCACTCCGCTTGCCGGCGCCAGCGTGCCGTGGCTGCTTTGCGGCGCCGACTGACCGACCAGGCGGATACCCAGTCCTTCCACCCGTCCTACCACGCGACCGTTATCGATCAGATCGATATCGGCGATCAAGTAGGGTTCCGGACCCAAGCCGATTTCGACGATATCGGCGCGATAGCCGAACAACTGATTCTGCGGTAAAACCTGGGCACGGAAGCGCACCAGGATCGGCCGGTCTGGCACAGGCTGGAAGCGGGCGCCGCTGACGGCGGTCTGCAAGCCAAGCGCCAGCGCATGGATCTGCAGCAGCTGGAATGCGCCTTCCATCATGCAAGGTCCAGGGAAGATCGGGTCATCCTTGAAGTGCGCACGGATCGCCCAGTGTTGCGGATCCAGGCGGAACTCCGCTTCGCTGACGCCGAGCCCGTAGGCGCCGCCGCTTTCAATCCGCGTCACCCTGTCGATGAACTGGATTACCGGCGGCGGAATCCGCAGCGACGGATTGCGGCCGCCGGTGGCATGCGCGGGCGATAGCACTTGTGCGATATCGCCGCGCGCCAGAGCGATCAGGTCGGCATTCTCCAGCGCCCGTCCTGGCGGCGTCAGCGGCGCGCGGAATCCGCTTTGCGTGACTTTGCGCGGAGTCCGGTGCTGGTCCGTAATGCCGGCGCCCTTGGCCAGTTCTTCGTAGGTGAAGAAGCCGGCCGTGCAGTGTTCGATTTTGAGCATCGGCTGGCCGTCGACGTGCGCCAGGAAATCGGTCTTAAACAGGGTCGCGTCGCCGTTACGGAACGACTGCTTGATATGGATATCGTATTCGACGCGCTGGCCGGCCTGCGGCATAGGCCCTAGGTAAGTCAATTGCGCATCCAGCCAGCGATAGGCGCGTTGGCCCTGGTTTTCGAAATCGATGCCGAGCCAGCCGACCAGGAACAATACGCCCTGGGCATCCAGCGACAGATACGATACCTGGCCATCGACGGCGTTCCAGGCCGGATCGGGAATATCGTACTCGGTACGGATGCGAGCGTCTTCCAGCTTGCCGTGGGTACCGGACATGCGGGTGACCCGGCTGACCGCCATGAACGGTGGACCCGGCACGCGCACCCGGCGCGGCAGGTTGTCGATAGCCGCGTATTGCGGTCCCAGTACGTTGGCGACCCGGCCTTCGGCGAATTCCATGATGTCGGCCTCACCGAACAAGATCTCCCGCGCCGGCGAGGGATTCGCGGCCAGGCCATTGTGCTGGGCCGCGGGCGGCGGACTCGGGTTGAGGTTAAGCAGGTTGGCCAGCGCTGCGTGCTGCGTGGCGAGCTGGGCGCCGTGCTGTTGCGCCTGCTGCTCCAGGTTTTGCAGCAGATTGTGCAACGAGGCGTCGGCGGGCGGCAGCGGCGCTGGCGGGGTGTGATGCGTATCGGATGTAGTCATGCTGTTCCTGGTAGCCGTTGCAGGCATGGTGGTAATAGGTTGGGGTTTTTCAAGCGGTCTGGACAAAACCTGATCCAGGCCTTGCTTGCGCAGCGATTCGACCAGCGTTTTGCCGATGGCGGGTTTGCCGAACACCAGATCCTTGTAAAGCGCGGGCTTCTTCACCAGCGGCGGCGTGTCGAGAATTGCGGCCAGGTCCAGCGGCACGCGATGCGTCACCAACAAAGCCAGCAGTCTGATGAACATCGTTGCATCGCTCTGATCCCGGCGCCCCAGTGCAAAACTGGCGTGCGGCCTGCCTTGCAGGGTTTTGCCAATCCAGCGGCTGCAGTTGGCGCCCGGACCTAGTTCGAGAAACAAGCGGGCACCCTCGGCATAGGCTTGCTCGGTCAACGCCGGGAAGTCGAGCGGCGCCACCAGGTCGCCTGCAATCCGCTCCGCCAATGCTTCCGAATCCCAACTACGCGGGGCGCCGCCCGCAAACAGCAGGCCAGCCGGTTGAGCGCCAATCGGAACGCTGAAGCATGCCGCGATATTGGCGTGCTCCTGCGCCGCTGGAGCGCAATGCATCGCCAGGCTGTCTGGTGCCGGTACCGCATCGGCGCTCAGTTTGTGCAGGATGCGGGCGCAAGCGGCGCGCTCGCCGACCAAGGTGACTTCATCCGGCGCATTGATCAGGCTGACATAGGCGCGTGGCTCATGGCGGGCAGCATCCACCACCGCCGCTGCCGGCGCCAGCACCAGGAAATTAACCCAGTCTACCGGTGCCTCCGGCGGCAATTGCCACAGTTCGCGCACACCTTGTTTGTCGCCGGATAACTTGGCCAGGGTGCTGTCGAGTCCCTTCAGGCGCTCACTCCAGGCATCGCCCGGGGTCCAGACGCCATTGGCGAACAGCATGCTGGACTGGCCCAGGCTGTGGCCGAACAGGAGTCCTGGGCGCAGTCCGATGCGCTCGGTCAGCAATTTCGTGTATTGCCAGCTCGACAGGATACCGGCGTTGATCAAAGCGTTGTTATCTTGCAGCAGTTGCTCTTCGATCTGCATCCGTGCATCTGGCGTCAATGGCGCCAGGCTTTGCGGATAGAGCTGTGCGCTGCCGATGGTGCGGCCGGCGTCATGGTGCGCCGTGGTCATTTGCTCGATGCATTGCGGGGCCAGTTGCGCCGCTGTTGCCGCCAATCCTGTGAACGCCGTGTTCAAGGCTGAGTACACAAAGGCAAGCTTGCCTTCACGGCCAAGCGGTTGAGAGGTATAGCGACTGCCGCGCGGCGACTGCCATTCCGCCGCACCTTTTGAAAGTTGCGCCAGCGCGGCTGTCGCTTCGACCAGCAACTCTGTTTTATCGTCGGCCACCAGCGCCAATGCCAGCGGTGGCCCGGCCTGATAATCGCGGACCGCGGCACGGCACAGTTCCGCCGCATCGGCGCCATTGCCAAGTTCGCGCGCCAAGGCCGTCAAGTGTTCCGTCAAGGCGGCGCTATTTTCAGCGGCTAGCGGGAACAACAACGGCAATGCCGGCGCTATGGCTTTGGCGGCGACACCGTCCGGAACCTCCGCCAGCATGCCCTGCGCCGAACTGCCGTCGGCGTCTTGCGCCAGGATGGCGGCGATGCGGCGACCTGCAGCCGGACGGAACCATGGCCTCGCTTCAGTTGGTACATAGGCATCCGCTTCGCTCAGGCCGTGAGGTATTTTTTCTTCTTTCTGGCGTTCTTTCCAGCCAGCCCAGACCGGCACGGTTCGCGCGTTGAGCGCCAGCGCCGCATGGAGAGTCCCGAGCAGAGGCGCCACCATACGGCTATGGCCGAAGACGGCGGCTGCGCTGGCCAATGCCGGACGGCCACCCAGCAGGCTGGCCGCAGGCAATGTTTCGGTGGTCTCGAACAAACCGACCGAGGTAGCCGGAATGGCGCTCGCGTTGCCGGCATTGCGGGCAGCGGCTGCAGCCGTCGAACCGAAGCCGGCGCCGCGCCATTCGGCATAGGCCGGCTGCGCCCGTTGCTGCACCGCCGCCGACGGTTCCAGAACGATGGCGCAAGCACCTTCGCCCAAAGGCTGTGAGATATCGCGCCCGGCGGCCAGCCGCACCATCAGGTTTTCGATGGCGCCAGCGAGATCGACCGCGCCGACCAGCACCGCGTCAGCTTCGCCCTCAGCCAGCAATTGCGCACCCAGGTCCATGGCGCGCAGGGCGCCGGTTTCATCGCCTGTCAGCATGAAAGCGGGGCCGGAGAAGTCCCAGGTGGCGGCAATCCGACTGGCCAGCAGGCTGCCGACATAGCTGAGCATGACCACGGCGTCGACTGGATTGTGCAAGGCTTCGCGTACTGCCTGGGTCAGGCCAGAGCGTTCCTCCGGCGTCAGTTTGAAACCGGCGGCGTCCAGGCTGTCTTCCAGCCGCCATGAAGATTCCCAGCGCGCCATCAAACGGTGACCGCTATGGTCCATGGAGCCGGCGATGATGACTGCGGTGCGGCTGCCTTGGACGATGCCGGCATCATGCAAGGCGGCGTCGGCCACCGATAGCATCAGCAGCTGCTGCGGATGCATGCGCACGATATCGTTGGGCGGCACGCGCAAGCGCAAGGCGTCGATGGCGACGCGTTCTAGGTAAGCGCCTGCCGGTGCAGCGCAGGGCAGCGACAGACCGGCATGGCGTTCTTCCGGCAGCGGCCGCAGACGCGGGCGGCCTGCGGCCAAGGCCTGCGCCACCGACACCAGATCCGGACAGTCGCCGATGGCGGCGCCCATGCCGGTCAGCAGCGCGGTGCCGCCTTTGCGGCGCGACGGGCCTTGTTCGCCACCTGCCTGCCCGGGACCGTCCAGAATCAGGTGTGCGTTGACGCCGCCGAAACCGAAGGCATTGATGGCGGCGCGTTTGTGACTGCCCGGCCAGGGCGTGTTTTCCATCAGGATAGCGGGCGTGCCGGCGATTTCCCGCGACAGCGGGTTCAGGATGCCGACGGTGGCCGGTATGTTGTTGTGACGCATCGCCAGCAAGGTTTTGACCAGGCCGGCGACGCCAGCGGCAGTCAGCAGATGGCCTACATTCGATTTGACCGAACCGACCGGCTGGTTGGGACCGAATACCTTGGCCACGGTTTCCAGTTCTACCCGGTCGCCCAGCCGGGTGCCGGTCGCGTGGCATTCTACATAAGCCACTGAAGCCGGATCGATGCCGGACTGGGCATAAGCCCGCTCGCAAGCCAGCAGCTGGCCCTTCGGATTGGGCGCAGTCAGGGTCTGGCCGCGGCCGTCGCTGGACAAGCCTATGGCGCGCACGGTGCCATAGGCTTGCGTGCTGTGACCGGCGGCGCGCCGCAACACCAGCGCCACAGCGCCGTCGGCTGGGGCTACGCCATCGGAACCGATATCGAAAGGGCGGTTGGTGCTGCCGTCGGGCAGCGCCTGGGTGGCGGCAAAGCCGAAATTGGCGAACAAAGTATCGAAGGCGTTGGCGGCGACCACCAGCATGCTGTCCGCCTCGCCCGACGCAATGTGCAGCGCCGCCAGATAAATCGCATACAGGGACGTAGCGCAGGCGGCGTCGATGGCATAGCGCGGGCCGCCGAGCCCGAGCGCTTGCGCCAGGGTAGTGGTGATGCCGCCGGAAACGCGCGCCGATTCGGGATGCGTGCTAGGCGTGACGCGGCCTGTGCTGAGTTGCAGCGGGTTGTTCGGTGCAGCGCTGGCAAGGGCCTGCGCCAGCGCCGTATCGTACAGCGGCCGGGTGATGGCGTCGCTGGCCGAGCTGGCGGCCCAGGCATAACTTCCCAGCACGATGCCGACTCGCGACAGATCGGTTCCGGGCCACATGCCGGCATCGCTCAGCGCAGTGCGCGCCACCGCCAGCGGCCATTGGATGCAGCGATCCTGCGCCGTCAGGAATTCCGGCGGCAGCAGGTAGCCGTTGGGGTCGAAGTCATAGCAGACCGGTTTGCCGAGTTCGATGCTTGACGTATGGTCGGCAATGCCGCGCCCAGGTTGCATGAAACGGGTTGGGTCAACGCCCCAATCTTGCTTGTCGGCGGTGCGGATAGAACGTTTTCCTGCCACCAGGTTGTCCCAGAAACCGTCAAGCGTGTCGGCATCGGGCACCAGGCAGCCTATGCCTGTGATATCTAACGGAAACATCAATAAATCTCCTCTTTGACCGCTTAGATGGAATAAGCAAGAACCGTTGTGGCGGTTCCGGCAAATTGGGTGGGGGTAACGGCGGCAGCCTGTCCACTGGCGGGGGCCAGCATGGCGTCGCCCACCACGAACTGGTAACCGCCGGCGCGGGTGCCGCTCAGGGCGGCGGCAAACAAGGAGGCGCCGTCGGCAATCGGCAGCAGGCCGATGTCGCGCTCTGCGAACATCTTTTTCAGAGCCGGCGTCACCATGCCGCCCTCCCACGGCCCCCAGGCCAGAGCAACCACGCGCGCGCCATGCCATGCATGCGGCAGGTGGAACGCCAGTTTGCTCAGCGCTTCATTGGCCATTGCGTAATCGGCCTGGCCGACATTGCCGGAGACGCCTGCTGTTGAGGAAAACAGCACGGTGCGCGCCGGTGGCGCGTCACGCAGCGCTTCCAGCAAGGTCAGCAAACCATCCAGCTTGGGCCGGAACACGATGTCGATATCGGCCTCGGTCTTGTCGGCAATCTTGCGGTCGGCCAGTGCGCCGGCCCCATGCACCAGAG
>NZ_DATMRB010000032.1:0-61625 GCF_035566555.1 Collimonas sp. | reverse complement strand
GGAAGAAGTTCAGCGCCTGGCGGAACGTTCTGGTGCAGCGACCAAGCAGATTGGTGCGCTGGTGCGTACCATTCAGACCGACACCCACGATGCGGTGGTGGCGATGGAGCGCTCGACGCAAGGGGTGGTCGAGGGTGCCAAGCTGTCAGATGCGGCCGGTGCGGCGCTGTCAGACATCCGGCGCGTTTCGAACCGCCTGGCGGAACTGATTCAAAGCATTTCCTCGACGACCGAGCAGCAGGCGAATTCTGCCAACGGCGTGGCTACCAACATTCAGAATATTCTTTCAGTGACGGAAAAGACGCGGGAAGGTACACGCCAGACGGCGCTGTCGATTCGCGAACTGTCGAAGCTGGCGGAAGATCTGAAGAGTTCGGTATCGCGTTTCCGCGTGACCAATTAATGTGTAGTCCCGCGCTAGCCGGCCTGACGACAGGCCGGCTAGCGCGGTATCGGCCAAGGCTTGCCCGGGTTTGCGCTGCTACTGCCGCAATCGCGGGTGACGTTTTGGCCGATATGCATCATGGTCAACCCGTTTGACCACCCCCTGAACCCATGAGGCAGTCATGACCACCGATTTTTCCAGTACCGCTGACTCTACGCGGACTCATCTTGATACCGGACCATTGTCATGGGTGATGAGCGAAATTCGCGAGGCGCTGAACCAGTCCGGCAACGCCTTGTCGCAAATTCACGACAAGCAACAGGCCGGCGACGATCATTCGACCGCCATCCGTCATGCCAAGACTTATCTGCACCAGGCGCACGGCGCTTTGCAGATGGTCGACATCGACGGCGTCATCATCATCACGGAAACCGTTGAAGAGCTGCTTGAGCGCGCCGAATCCGGCCAGGCCGAACTGACCGCGCAACATGTGCAGATCATAGGCAATGCCTACCAGGCGTTGATCGAGTACCTGGACGAAGTACTGGCCGGCGGCAGCCATCAGCCGGTGCGCCTGTTTCCTTATTACCAGGCGCTGCTGGAAATCCGCGGCGCTGAAAGAATCCATCCGGCCGACCTGTTTTTCCCCGACCTGACCATCCGCCCGCATTTCCCTGCCGCCGAACATGCGGTAGCGATTGAAGCCGAAGCTTACCTGCCGCTGCGCAAGCGTTTTGAGCGCGCGCTGCTGCCATTCCTGAAAAGCGCCGACAAGGCCATCGAACTGGAAAACGCCGGTGTCATGCAGGTAGTGGTCGGCGAAGTCGAGCAGACCCAGCGCAACCAGCAGGCGCGCGCATTCTGGTGGGTCATGCACGGCTTTTCGGAGGCAGTGGCGACCGCGCAGATCTCCAATGAACTGTATGTCAAGCAGCTGTTCGCCCGCATCAACTTGCAACTGCGCCGCTTGAGCCAGGGTTCTTCCAGTATTTCTGAAAGACTGCTGCGCGATGCCCTGTTCTTTATCGCCGGCATCGAAAACGCGTCCAAGCTGACCACCCAGATCCGCGCCGCCTATCGTCTCAACGGCCTGGTGCCGACTGACTACAGCACTCGCCACTACGGCCAGATCAGCCTGGATGCACTGGGCGCTGCCAAGGAACGCCTGGGACAAGCCAAAAACATGTGGGACCGGCTGGCCAGCGGCGACGCCGGTCCTGCCGCCGCATTTGAAAAAGAAATGCATGGCCTCAGCGAAGCCGGCAGCCAGCTCAATGCGCCGTCCTTGTCCAAGCTGCTGCGCGAACTGAATGGCATCGCCCGTCACGCTGCGCATTCGCGGCCTGGCGATGCGATCTGTATGGAAATTGCTACCAGCCTGTTGTTTATCGAAAATACGCTGAATCACATCAGCCGCCTGCCGCAGAACTTCTCCGAGCGTGCCGATGCCATGACCGCGCGCCTGCTGGCCGTGGTCTCCGGCGAGACCCTGGGCAAGCCGGCGCAATGGATCGACGACATCTATCGCGAAGCGCAACAGCGCCAGACCGTCAAGATGCTGGCTTCGGAAATGCTGTCGAGCTTGCGCCAGGTCGAGAAAATGCTGGACGAGTTCTTCAAGGAGCCGGAGCGGCGCGAAGTGCTGGCCCAGATCGAACAAGTGCTGTACCAGATCCAAGGTGCGCTGGCGATCCAGGACCAGAGCGACGCCATTCGCGTGGTTGAGCATACGCGCAACACCTTGAAACGCTTCGCCGCCGAAGGTGGCGAACTGTTGCCGGAAGCGCCGGAACAGAAAGAATTCGAGCAGATCGCGCAAAACATCGGCGCCCTGAGCTTTTTCATTGAAACGCTGCAGCATCAGTCGGATACGCAAAACAACCACTTCACTTTCGACGAAGAGGCCGGCGTGTTCCGCATCAATCTGCTGGAGCGGCGCACGCTGGTTGCTGCGCCGCAGCCTGATCCGGTGGTGGCGCCGACAGGCGGCGATAGCCTGCCGACATTGCCTGAACTGGCCACCGTGGAAGACGAGCTGTTGCAGCATCAGCAGCAGTCGGCCGAACTGGCTTTGTCGCTGACGGCGCAGCCGCACGATCCGGAACTGCAGGAAAGGCTGAAAGAGTCGCTGGTGCAGATGCGGGTTGACGCCGCCTTGAGTGACAACCCCGAGGCGACCGACCGCGCCCAGGCTGCCATCGACATTCTCGATCATCCGGATTTTTCGGCATCACAGCAATCCCTACAGCAGTCGCTGGCGGAAATCGTGACCGCCATCGTGCCGCTGCATGCGGCGGAAGCGGCGCCGCACACAGCCCCGGCAGCGGTGACCGACGAGGAGGCTGACGCCGAACTGCGTGAGATTTTTTTGTCCGAAGCAGAAGAGGTCCTGACTAACGCCAGGCAAGCTCTTCTGCAATTGCACGGCGCACCGCATAAGCAGGAACCGCTGACGGTATTGCGTCGCGCCTTTCATACGCTCAAAGGCAGCGGCCGCATGATCGGCCTGAATGCTTTCGGCGAAGCTGCCTGGAGCATCGAGCAGGTATTGAATCTGTGGTTGTCGGAATCGCGTACGGTGAGCACGGACCTGAGTGCTTTGCTCGATCACGCCGTGACGGAACTGGACGGCTGGGTCAAGGAAATCCAGCTGTACGGAAACTCGGAACGGACGCCGCATGCCTTGGCTGAAATTGCCGAGACGGTACGTGAAGGCGGCATCTTCACCGTTCCCGCCACGTTGCAGGCAGATGCCGCAAGCGACACACTGGAACTCAGCGATCTGCCGGAATTGCCGGCGCAAGCCGAAGAAATCCAGCTGAGCGACGACGACCTGGCCTTGTTCGGCGTCACTCACGCCGAACATACGGACGCCGTCGTCTCCGCTGACAGCACAAAGCATGAAGCCAGCCTTGAAGAAGAGCTGGCGCCGGTAATCGAAACGCCGGCGCACGCACCGGCGGCGGTGCCGGTCAGCGCCGAAGTCATCGCCTTCCCCGGCATGCAGGAAATCCGCCACGACGACAGCACCAAGCAGATCGGCGACCTGACCATCAGCCTGCCGCTGTACAACATCTATCTGGCCGAGACCGACCAGCTGGTGCGTCACCTGGCGCACGATTTTGCCGAATGGCGCCACGAACCTGAACGGCCAGTGATGACGCAGTCGGTACATGCTGCCCATTCGCTGGCGGGCAGTTCCGCCACGGTAGGTTTCAAGCCCTTGCAGGAAGTCGCGCACGCGCTGGAAATGGCCTTGCAACGCATGGCGCTGCAGCCGGGCAGCCTGCATGGCGCCGACTACGATACCTTGCAGCTGAGCGTTGAACGCGCCAAGTGGATGCTGCAGCAGTTCACCCAAGGCGACATGCCGTATTACGAGCCGGCGCTGGTAAGCAGCCTGGACAGCCTGTGGCAACGGCAAGAGTCGCGCGCGCATGAAGTGGACGAATTGCCGCAACTGGAAAGCAGCGAGGAAGTCGCGACGCCAGAAGCCGTTGCGCCTGCCGTCGAGCTGGAATCGATCGCCGCAGAAATCGCGCCGCAGCTGGCTGATGTACCTGTCGCCCCGATCGCCGCCGTGGCCGAATCTGCTGACAGCTGGAACGAAGCGCTGCACGTGCAGCCGCTCACGCTTGCCGCCGTAGCACCGCATCAGCCCGCCGTCGTGGCGGAAGCGCCGCATCTGTTCGAGGCACCCAAGGACGAGGATATCGATCCTGCACTGGTGGTGCGCGATGAGCTGGATCCAGATTTGTTGCCGGTGTTCCTGGAAGAGGGTAGCGACATGCTGCCGCAGATCGGCAGCGCCTTGCGCAGCTGGCAGGAAAACCCGGTCGGAACCACCAGCGCCCATCCGGTGCCGCAGGCGATCCTGCGCCATCTGCACACCATCAAGGGCAGCGCCCGCATGGCCGGTGCGATGGTGCTGGGCCAGCACATGCACGAGATGGAAAGCCACATCGAGGTGATTCTGCAAGCGGGCAGCTCGTCGCGCCACACGGTCGACGAATTGCTGGCGCACTATGACTGCGGCGTGCAGATGTTTGACAATCTGCGCAATCCGCAGGCCGCCAAGCCGGTGGCACCAGCTGCGCCGGTTGCTGCCGAGGCCGCAACTGACGCGCATGCGCCGGTCAACCTGCCGACCGTGATGCCTTCGCTGGCGGCTGGCGCGGTGGTTCGTACCGCGGCGCCGGTGCTTGCCAGCCACACAGGGCTGGTGTCGCAAGTGCGTGTCAATGCGGATATCCTTGACCGCCTGGTGAACCAGGCCGGTGAAGTATCGATCACCCGTTCGCGGCTTGAATCCGGTATCGGCACCTTGCAATTGTCTTTGTCGGAACTGACCGAAAACGTGGATCGCTTGCGCGGCCAGCTGCGTGAAATCGAGATCCAGGCCGAGGCGCAAATCAGTTCGCGCATGACGCTGGCCGGCGAACGCGAATTCGACCCGCTCGAGTTCGACCGTTTTACCCGGCTGCAGGAACTGACGCGGATGATGGCGGAGAGCGTCAACGACGTCGCCTCGCTGCAAAAGAACCTGACCAGCACGGTCGAAGGCGCCAATGTCGACTTGCTGACGCAACGCCGGCTGACGCGCGATCTGCAGCAGGACCTGATGCATGTGCGAATGGTGCAGTTTGCCAGTATCGGCGAACGTCTGTACCGGCTGACGCGCCAGGTCGCCAAGGAACTGGACAAGCGCGTCAACCTCGACATCCGCGGTAGTCACGTGGAAATCGACCGTAGCGTGCTGGAAAAGATGATCGCTCCGTTCGAGCATTTGCTGCGTAACGCTATCGTGCACGGGATTGAGTCACGGGAAGAGCGGCGCGCCGCGGGCAAGAGTGAAACCGGCGAACTGAAGATTGAAATCCGCCAGGACGGCAATGAAATCCTGATTCAGCTGTCGGACGACGGCCAAGGCTTGAACTTGCCGCGCATCCGCGACAAGGCGCGTACGGTCGGCTTGCTGGAAAGCGATCAGCAGTTGTCCGACCTGGAAACCACCGATCTGATTTTCCGCCCGGGGTTTTCTACCGCCGCCGATGTCACCGAGCTGGCCGGACGCGGCGTCGGCATGGACGTGGTGCGCTCGGAAGCAGCGTCGCTGGGCGGCCGCGTGGCGGTCACCAGCGATCCTGGCCAAGGCACGCATTTCACGATTCACTTGCCGCTGACTCTGGCAGTGACACAGGTAGTGTTGCTGACCACAGGCGGCAATACTTATGCCGTGCCGTCGGCGCTGGTGGAACAAGTGCAGCAGTTGAAGGCGAAGGCGCTGGCCGCCGCCTACAACGATGGCATGCTGATGTGGCAAGGACACAAGGTGCCTCTGCAATATCTGTCGACCCTGCTCGGCGATGCCGAGATGGTGCCGGTGGCGCAGCAGTATTCGCCGATCATCATTTTGCGCAGCGGCAATGACCGCGTAGCCTTGCATGTCGACGAAATCGTCGGTAACCGAGAAGTCGTGGTCAAGAATATCGGTCCGCAATTGTCGCGGATGATCGGGATTGCCGGCGCCACGGTGCTGGGTTCCGGCGATATCGTGCTGATCTTGAATCCGGTGCCTTTGATGCAGCTGCAACTGCAGCGTTCCGCACACGAACATCGGGCGCCGCGCCAGTCGCATCTGGCGACCCACGATGTGATGGGCGCGGTGGCCGAAATGGCAGTCAATCCGGAAGCCGTCTTGCCGCCAGCGGCACAGCCGGTGCAGGGTTTGCGCAGCCAGAGCGTGGTGATGGTGGTCGATGATTCCCTGACCGTGCGCCGGGTTACCCAGCGCCTGCTGTCGCGCGAAGGCTACCAGGTTGTGCTGGCGAAAGACGGCGTCGACGCGCTGGAGCAGCTGCAAGCGATTACCCCCGACGTCATGCTGGTGGATATCGAAATGCCGCGCATGGACGGTTTCGACTTGAGCCGCAATATCCGCAACGACGAACGCACGCGCCATATCCCGATCATCATGATCACCTCGCGTACCGCCTCCAAGCATCGTAGCTATGCGATGGAACTGGGCGTCAACGAGTATCTGGGCAAGCCGTATCAGGAAGATGAACTGATCCGCAGCATCAAGTCGTTCATCAACAAAGAAGCAAATACGCTGCAATAAAATTGAACGAGCGGGCGGCAGAGGTATTGCCGCCCGCTCGTTCAACTCCTTCTTACTCCCCAATCGCTTTCTTCACCACCGCATAACGCTGCAAGGTCAGTTTGCGCGCTTCATCGTGCTGCACCAAGGGCAGCGGATAATTTTCTCCCAGGCGGATACCCGCATCCTGCAAAACTTTTGCCGGCGCTAGCCATGGCGCATGGATATGCTTGTTGTCGAGACCGGCAAGCTGGGGCAGGTAGCGGCGAATGAATTTGCCCTCCGCATCGAATTTCTCGGATTGCGTAAGCGGATTGAAGATGCGGAAATAAGGCTGTGCATCGCAGCCGGACGAGGCCGCCCACTGCCAGCCGCCGTTGTTGGCGGCGAGATCGAAGTCGTTCAGCTGTTCGGCAAAATAGCGTTCGCCCCAGCGCCAGTCGACACCCAGGTCCTTGATCAAAAAAGAGGCAGCCACCATGCGCAGACGGTTATGCATATAGCCGCTTTGATTAAGCTGCAGCATCGCCGCATCTACCAGCGGATAGCCGGTGTGGCCGGCGCACCAGGCCTGGAACAGTGACTCTGCATGCGGGCCGCTTTCCCAATGGATCGCGTCATAATCCGGCTTGAAAGCGCGTTGTGCGACATGCGGGTGGTGATACAGGATCATGAAATAGAAATCGCGCCAGACCAGCTCCGACAGCCATACCGCAGCGCCGCTGGCGTCGGCGCCCTGGTGCAGGGCTTGATAGGCGGCGCGGGCCAGGGTACGGATCGATATGGTGCCGAAACGCAGGTGGACGGACAGATAGGAAGGACCCTTGATCGCGGGGAAGTTGCGGCTGTCTTCGTATTGACCGATGCGTGGCAGGAAATCCTCCAGCAGACTGGCGGCGCCTGACATGCCCGGCGTAATCTTCAAGGCGCCCAGATTGGTTTCTCGAAAACCGAGTTCTGCCAGGCTGGGAGTTTGTCCCGTTCCAGGCAAAGATGAGGCTAGCCGCGTTGCGTACCGTTCGATCGGGTACGGCTTCAAGAAGAACGGCCCGTCGGCCGCCGCCAGTCTTTTCATCCAGGCGTTCTTGTAAGGCGTGAATACGGAAAACGGCTGGCCTGCCAGGGTAAGTATTTCATCTTGCTCAAAAATCACCTGATCTTTGAAACTTTGCCAGCTGCAGCCGGCAGCGGCCAGGGTGCCGGCGACTGCGGCGTCGCGTTGCCTCGCCTGCGGTTCGTAATCGCGATTGCTGAACACGGCGTTAATGCTCAACTCGCTGGCCAAGGCCGGGATCACATCGGCGGCGCGGCCGTGACGGACGATCAGGCCGCCGCCCAGCTTGCGCAGTTCCAGGTCGAGTTCGACAATGCTGCCGCGAATGAATTCAAGGCGGCGATCAGCCGTCAGGCCGGCATCCAGCAAAGGCCGCAGGATGTCGGTATCAAAGACGAACGCGCAAAACACAGTCTTGCTGATTTTTAAGGCGTGATGCAGGGCGGCGTGGTCGAACACGCGCAAGTCGCGGCGAAACCAGACCAGGGATTTTTCAAGCTGGGGCATAGGGACAGTCCATTTAAAAATTCTTGCGAGGTAATGCCGAGGCCGTCTGCGAGCGACTTTACCCGAGAAGCCACACTATTCAAAGCGGCTTGCGCTGGTTTAAAACTGCTAAAATGCCGCCCATGGCCAAGCTAGATACAACCCCGGACGATTCGCCCGCGCGCAAGAGCGCGGCGAAGGCGTCGGGCGACCCGGATTCTCCCTCCCTGAATCTGACAAATCATTTCCTTATTGCAATGCCCTCCATGCTGGACCCGGTTTTTGGCGGCACCGTGGTGTATTTGTGTGAACATAATGCCAACGGCGCGCTCGGCGTGGTGATCAATAAACCTACCGACATGACCATGCAGCTGCTTTTCGAGCGTATCGACCTGAAGCTGGAAATCAGCCCGGAACTGGGTTTCGACGATCCGATCGGCGAGCGGCCGGTGATGTTCGGCGGCCCGGTCCAGGTTGAGCGCGGCTTTGTACTGCACACGCCGGGCAAGAGCTATTCGTCGACGCTGAATGTGACGGAACAGGTCGCCATGACTACCTCCAAGGATGTGCTGGAAGAAGTCGCTCAAGGCAGCGGACCGCAGCGCCTGCTGGTCAGCCTCGGTTGTTCCGGCTGGAGCGCGGGCCAGCTGGAAAGCGAAATCGTGCATAACGGCTGGCTGACGGTGGCTGCCGACCCGGCGATCATTTTCGACTTGCCGATTGCCGAGCGGTTTGCCGCTGCCGTCAATCTGCTTGGCATTTCGCCCTATATGCTGACCGCGGAATCCGGCCGTGCATGACTTGAACGGCGCTGTGCGCAGGAGCCTGGCATGAGCGGTTTGAGCGGTTTGAGCGGAACCGTGCTGGCTTTCGATTTTGGCCTGAAGCGTATCGGCGTGGCGGTCGGCAATACCTTGCTGAAGCAGGCGCAACCTTTGCAGGTTATCAGCGCCGCCACCAATGACGGCAAGTTTGCCGAAATTGCGCTGCTGATCAAGGAATGGCAGCCGGTGCTGTGCGTGGTCGGCTTGCCGCTGCATCCGGATGGCGCCGAGCATGAAATGAGCGTGCGCTGCCAGCGCTTCGCCAATCAGCTGCACGGCCGCTATGCGGTCGCCACGGTGCTGGTGGACGAGCGTTACTCGTCGGCGGTGATCAAGCAGCAGCGCGGCGAGGTGGTCGACGACCGCGCAGCGGCGATTATCTTGCAGCAGTATTTTGATGATTTATCCGAATGATACTGTTCGGTTTTGCGATGAAGATGCAATGACTACTATCACCCCCCAATTCGATGCCGAAGCGCTGTACCAGGCGCTTGAGGCAAAAGTAAAAAGCGCGCTGGCGCAGACAGACAATGTCGCCGTCATCGGCATCTACTCAGGCGGCGCCTGGATCGCCGAACGCCTGGTGGCAGCCCTGCAGCTGGATCCTGCGCAGCGGCTCGGCTTCATTGACGTTTCTTTCTACCGCGACGATTTTTCCGAAAAAGGCTTGCGCACCGATATCAAGCCGACCCAGATTCCCTTCGACGTCAACGGCGCCACCATCCTGCTGGTGGACGATGTGCTGTACACCGGCCGCACCACCCGCGCCGCCATCAATGAACTGTTCGATTACGGCCGCCCGGCAAAGATCATGCTGGCGGCGCTGGTCGACCGCGGCGAACGCGACTTGCCGGTGGCGGCCGATTTTGTCGCTGCCGCGGCCACGCTTCAACCGGGCCAGTCCCTGCAACTTCAACGCGCCGACGACGGCAGTTTTACTCTAGACATTCAAACCAATGCTTAATCCCCAACTTAATAAAAACGGCGAACTGCAGCATCTGTTGACGATCGAGGGCTTGCCGACATCCGTTGTCACGCACATCCTGGATACGGCTTCTTCCTTCGTCGGCGTCAGCGACCGCGATGTCAAGAAGGTGCCGCTGATGCGCGGCAAAAGCGTGTTCAACCTGTTTTTTGAAAATTCGACCCGTACCCGCACCACCTTCGAGATTGCTTCCAAGCGCCTGTCGGCCGACGTCATCAACCTGAACATATCCGCCTCCAGCGCCAGCAAGGGCGAATCGCTGCTGGACACCATCGACAACCTGTCGGCCATGCACGCCGACATGTTCGTGGTGCGCCATGCGCAATCCGGCGCGCCCTACCTGATCGCCAAGCACCTGACCGACACCAGGCAGCATCACGTGCACGTGGTGAATGCCGGCGACGGCCGCCATGCCCACCCGACCCAGGGCTTGCTGGACATGTACACCATCCGCCACTACAAAAAGGATTTCAGCAACCTGACGGTAGCAATCGTCGGCGACATCCTGCACAGCCGGGTGGCGCGTTCCGACATCCACGGCCTGACTACGCTGGGCGTGCCGGAAGTGCGCGCCATCGGCCCGCGCACCTTGCTGCCGAGCGGCCTGGAGCAAATGGGCGTACGCGTATTCACCGACATGAACGAAGGCTTGAAAGGCGTCGACGTCATCATCATGCTGCGCTTGCAGAATGAACGGATGAGCGGCGCGCTGCTGCCATCGGCACAGGAATTCTTCAAGAGCTACGGCCTGACGCCGGAACGGCTGGCGCTGGCCAAGCCGGATGCGATCGTGATGCACCCGGGGCCGATGAACCGCGGCGTCGAGATCGACTCGGCGGTGGCGGACGGCGCGCAGGCGGTGATCCTGCCGCAGGTGACATTCGGCATCGCGGTGCGGATGGCGGTCATGAGTATCCTGGCCGGGAATTGAAGCCACGCGCCACCAGCCTGAATCCAGATAAATAATTATAGAATCGCCATAACATCTACAGATGAAACTTCACATCAAAAACGGCCGTCTGATTGACCCCGCAAATCATATCGATGCTCAGCAAGATCTGTTTATCGCCGCCGGCAAGATCGTCGGCGTCGGCAGCGCTCCCGCCGATTTCACCGCCAACAAAACCATCGACGCCAGCGGCCTGGTGGTGGCTCCGGGCCTGGTGGACCTGAGCGCGCGTCTGCGCGAGCCGGGCTACGAATACAAGGCGACGCTGGAATCGGAAATGCAGGCGGCGATGCAGGGTGGCGTGACCAGCCTGGTCTGTCCGCCCGACACCGATCCGGTGCTGGACGAACCGGGCCTGGTGGAGATGCTGAAGCATCGCGCCAAGAGCCTGAACCAGGCGCACGTCTATCCGCTTGGCGCGCTGACGGTAGGACTGAAGGGGCAGGAACTGACAGAGATGGCCGAGCTGACCGACGCCGGCTGCATCGGCTTCGCCCAGGCCGAGGAGCCGATCCTGGACACCACGGTGCTGCTGCGCGCGCTGCAGTATGCGCGCACCTTCTCCTACACTGTCTGGCTGCGCCCGCAAGATCCTTATCTGGGCAACGGCGGCATCGCTCATAGCGGCCCGATCGCTTCGCGGCTTGGCCTGTCCGGCGTGCCGACCATGGCCGAGACGATACGGCTGCTGACCATTTTCGAGCTGGTGCGCGCCACCGGTGCGCGCGTGCATCTGTGCCGGATTTCCTCGGCCGAAGGCCTGGAACTGATACGCAATGCCAAGAAGGAAGGCCTGCCGATCAGCTGCGACGTCGGCGCCCACCACATCCACATGACCGACGTCGACATCGGTTTCTTCGATTCCAATGCCCGCATGACGCCGCCGTTCCGCTCGCAGCGCGACCGCGACGCGATTCGTCAGGCGCTGCTGGATGGCACCATCGACGCCATTTGCTCCGACCACACACCGGTCGACGACGACGAAAAACTGCTGCCGTTTGGCGAAGCCACACCCGGCGCCACCGGCCTGGAACTGCTGTTGTCGCTGGTCTTGAAGTGGGCCGAGGAATGCGTCGAAGTCGCACCGCAGCGCCTGAGCCGCGCGCTGGCAAAAATCACGACAGATGCAGCGCGCGTGGCTGGCTTGCCGGCCGGCCAGCTGGCGGTCGGCAGCATCGCCGACATCTGCCTGTTCGATCCGGCGGTGCGCTGGACCGTCGCCGCCAAAGAACTGGCCAGCCAGGGCAAGCATACGCCTTTCCTCGGGTATGAACTCAGTGGGCGCGTCAAGACCACGATCGTGGCCGGGCATATTACTTTTGAACGCGCATGAGGAGCTTGCAAAAGCGGCTGCAGTTTACCTGGCGCCTGACGCGCGTGCTGCTGCACCTGGTGGTCGGCCTGTGGACTTGCGCAGTGGTGTTTCCCTTCGCCGATGACACCGGCCGCCGCTGGCGCATCCGCCAATGGTCGGTTGAACTGCTGGCGATCTGCCGGGTGCAAGTCAGCTTGCATAATCCCGCCAACAGTGTCGCAGCGGTGCGGGCGCTGATCGTCGCCAATCACATATCGTGGCTTGACATCTTCGCCATCAACTCGATCCAGACCTGCAGTTTCGTCGGCAAGTCGGACATCCGCGACTGGCCGCTGCTCGGCTGGCTGTGTGAAAAGGGCGGCACCATCTTCATCGCGCGCGGCAAGCAGCGAGACGTGCGACGCATCTTCCAGGGGCTGGTCACCAGCATTGAAGCCGGCGAGCGGGTTGCCTTCTTCCCGGAAGGAACCACCGCGGCGCAAGGCGCGCTGCTGCCGTTCCACGCCAACCTGTTTGAAGCCGCGCTCGACGCCAAGGTGCCGGTACAGCCATATGCCCTGCGCTACCTGGATGGGCAAGGTGCACTGCATCCGGCAGCCGATTTCATCGGCGACATGAGTTTTGCGCAAAGCATGATCGCGATCCTACAGGGAGAACCGATGAAAGCCGAGCTGATCCAGCTGGCGCCCATCGAGACCGCCGGCCTGCACCGGCGGCAGCTGGCTGCGGCTGCACAAGCCTCGATTGCCGAAGCGCTGGGCCAGTCTCAAGCAGAGCAGGCCAGCGCCGCGGCTTGACCGTAATGGCATCCGCGGCCGGCTGCGGAGCTAGCCGGGGCGTTGCGCCTGCGGGCAACTGACTTGCAGCAAAGCCCGGTCAGCCAGTCGTACCGCAGTCAGTTTGCCGCCCCAGACGCAGCCGGTATCCAGCCCGATCAGATTGGGTCTCTGTATCAATCCCAGTGTCGACCAGTGTCCGAACACCACGGTAACGTCCGCCGTTTGCCGCTGCGGTGCATCGAACCACGGCAGGTAGCCGGGCAGGGAAATTCCCGTGCTTTCCTTCGCTGCCAGTTCCATCGTTCCGTCCTTGTCGCAAAAGCGCAGGCGCGTCAGGGCGTTGACTATGCAGCGCAGGCGGTCGTTGCCTTGAAGGTCATCGTTCCAGTGCAAAGGCTGGTTGCCGTACATCTCGCGTAAGAAGTCTACCCAGTCCGCTCCTTGCAGCACATCGGCTACTTCTTGTGCCAATGACAGTGTTTTTGTTGCAGACCATTGCGGCAACACGCCGGCATGCACAAACAAATGGTCTTGCTGGCACAGCGCCAAGGGCCGATGCCTGAGCCAGTCCAGCAGTTCATCCCGATCCGGCGCGTTCAGGATTTCATCCAAGGTATCGCTGCGGTGCAGTTTGCGGATGCCGTGGGCGGCGGCTAGCAGATGCAGATCGTGGTTGCCAAGTACAGATTGAGCGCGTTCGCCAAGGGAGCGTATCAGGCGCAATGTCTGTAGCGATTGCGGGCCGCGGTTCACCAGGTCGCCAACAAATATGAATGTGGCGCCGGGTGTGGCAGCTTCGATCTTGTCTATCAGGGTTCGAAGGCTCTGGTAACAGCCTTGCAGGTCGCCGATGGCATAGGTCAGAGGATTGAGGGTTGTCATGAGAGAAAATATACGGTGGTAGGAGCAGTGATTGTTATTGTAATTGGGCTCCAGGTTTCAGCGTTGATATTGAAGATCTTCCTTCAACCGCATATCGAATCGGGAATTGCTGTGATCTGACCGCAGGCACTTTTTATTGCAACGGAGGTCTTATATGCGCGTTTTTCATTATTCACCAAATTTCCACATTGGAAATACATTGTAGGAATGTACATCTATTTCACCAATTTTCAGCTCGGATTAATCCGAAATGTGGTGTAAAGGCCAGATTTCGTTAAATAATGAGAGATAATCCCAGCTTGGCCGAAAATTTTTATATTGCAAAAATGCAATTAATATAGAATGTGGCTTTTGATTTTTTTGCATTGTATTTAGGATAACCTCATGATCTTTGTCACTGGCGGCGCCGGCTTTATCGGTTCCAATTTCGTACTAGACTGGCTGGCGCAGAATGACGAGCCGGTGATTAATTTCGATAAGCTGACTTATGCTGGAAATATGAATAATCTGGCGAGCTTGCGGCTGGATCCGCGTCATATTTTTGTACAAGGGGATATTGGCGACACTGCTCAGGTAGCCGATTTGCTGGCTAAGCACAAACCACGCGCAATTGTGCATTTTGCAGCGGAAAGTCATGTTGACCGCTCAATCCACGGGCCAGCCGTTTTTGTGGAAACCAACGTCAACGGGACTTTCGGCTTGCTCGAGGCAACACGCGCCTACTGGAGTGTTCTACCGGATGCCGAAAAAGCGGCATTCCGTTTTCTTCACGTATCGACTGATGAAGTATACGGCACTCTAGGGCCGAACGATGCGCCGTTTACAGAAGCGACTCAGTACGCACCTAACAGTCCTTATTCGGCATCGAAGGCTGCATCAGATCATTTGGTTCGCTCCTATCATCATACTTACGGCTTGCCGACGCTGACGACCAACTGTTCCAATAATTACGGCTCTTACCATTTCCCCGAAAAATTGATCCCTTTGATCATTACCAACGCCCGCGCCGGCAAGCCGTTGCCAATATACGGCGACGGGCAGCAAGTGCGAGACTGGCTTTATGTTAACGACCACTGCGCCGCCATTCGTCGTGTGCTAGAAGCGGGCAAGCCCGGGGAGGTTTACAACGTTGGCGGCTGGAATGAGAAAGCTAATTTGGATGTAGTCCATACACTATGTGACATTCTGGATGAGCTTGATCCGAAGGAAACGGGCAGCTATCGCGACCAGATTACCTTCGTCACCGATCGTCCTGGTCACGACCGCCGCTACGCCATTGACGCTGCCAAGATTGCGCGTGAACTGAGTTGGAAGCCAGTGGAAACTTTTGATTCGGGCATCCGCAAGACAGTGCAGTGGTATTTGGCGAACCAGGACTGGGTAAAAAATGTCCTGTCCGGCGATTATCGGAAATGGGTCGAAAAAAATTATAATCAGCGTCAAAGTCTGCAGGAGAATCTGTAATGACATTATCGACATTTCAAAATCGCAGAGGGATTATTCTCGCAGGCGGTTCAGGTACACGTCTATATCCTGTGACCATGGCGGTCTCCAAGCAATTACTGCCCGTATATGATAAACCGATGATTTATTACCCGCTGAGTACACTGATGCTTGCGGGCATTCGGGACATATTAATCATCTCGACGCCACAGGATACCCCGCGTTTCGCGGAATTGCTGGGTGACGGCAGTCAGTGGGGAATCAATTTAAGCTATGCCGTTCAGCCGACGCCGGACGGCTTGGCCCAAGCTTTTATTATCGGGCGCGATTTTATCAATGGCGGGCCTTCCGCGTTGATTTTGGGTGATAATATTTTTTATGGTAGTAATTTTGAACAGAACTTGATGAAGGCATCAGCCGGTACGACTGGCGCAACTGTATTTGCCTATCACGTAACAGACCCCGAGCGCTATGGCGTAGTTGAGTTTAACGCACAGAGGCAAGTTTTGTCGCTTGAAGAAAAGCCGAGCAAACCTAAATCTAATTATGCAGTGACTGGGCTATATTTTTACGACGCCGACGTTATTGATATCGCCGCTCAAGTCCGCCCTTCCGAACGCGGAGAACTAGAAATAACGGATGTCAATCGAGAATACCTTGCGCGCGGAAGCCTTAGAGTAGAGCTGATGGGACGCGGGATGGCATGGCTGGATACTGGAACGCACGAATCGTTACTGGACGCTGCTCAATTCATTGCCACGATCGAAAAACGGCAAGGATTGAAAATTGCTTGCCCCGAGGAGATTGCCTATCGTAAAGCCTATATTGACGATGCTCAAGTAGAAAAGCTTGCGCAGCCGCTAATAAAAAATGAATATGGACAGTACTTATTACGATTGTTGGCTGAGCAAGTTTTTAGACCATGAAAATTGTTCCAACATCTCTTCCAGATGTACTGATCATCCAACCAAAAGTACTCAGTGACTTACGGGGTACACTTTGGGAGAGTTTTAACGAGCGCCAGTTTTCTGAAATAACAGGGCTGCAACCCCGGTTTGTTCAAGATAATCACACGATATCTATTAAAGGCGTTCTTCGTGGTTTGCATTATCAGTTGTGTCAGCCTCAAGGCAAGTTAGTACGTGTAGTCGCTGGGAAGGTATTTGATGTGGCAGTCGATATACGAAAACATTCTCCTAATTTCGGGAAATGGACTGGTGCAATTTTGTCTGCAGAAAACAAATTGCAGATGTGGATTCCTGAGGGCTTTGCGCACGGTTTTTTTGTACTGAGTGAATCTGCCGAGTTTCTTTATAAAGTAACCGATTATTATGCTCCGTACTGCGAACAGGCAATTTATTGGAATGACCCTACCATTGGAATTGCGTGGCCTAACGTAGATGCTCCCTTGTTATCGGAAAAGGATAGCGCTGCCAAATTGTTGAAAGATGCCGAGGTTTTTATATGAAAATTTTTCTTATTGGAAAATAACCTGATTTGTTATGAACTAGAGCCTGCCTTTCAAGGGCTTGGCGAAATCACCGCCATTATTTTTACGTAAATCAATTTAAACGGCCTTGGCCGAGCCGAGGGTATCCATACTATGGAACTTGTCCTTATTGTTAACACTGTGTATTTTTAAAAAATGAGAGTCAATTGTGATTTGCCGAAATGATATTTCATCTCAAGCTTTTGAAAAAATTAAATAGAATAATTTGAAATGACATCGGAAATTATAAATTTTAATACCTATATTAATGTATTTTTAGCGATTTACTTTATAAATCGACTTGATTGTTAAGAGTTTATATGAAAATTGCATTATCTGAATTGGATAAAAATCGCTTCGGCGTAACTACCGCAAAAATATCAATTGATGCTCAGGATGATATTGAAGAAATTATTTGTTGGTGCGAAGAAAAAAAAGTCGAAATGCTTATCGCGCGTTGCCCAACCGATTATATTAATTCTGTTCAGAAAATGGAAAGCCTAGGATTTTATCTTACTGATACATTGGTGTATTACAAAAATAAGGAAATTGTAAATACCCATAATGTAATTCCACCTGGATATGATTGGCGGCTTGCAACAATCGAAGATGCTGACACGGTCGGACGATTAGCTGGAAGGTCATTTAGCAATTATTTTGGCCATTATCATGCCGATCCCAAACTCAATAAATCAGATGCAGATCAAGTTTATTCGTCTTGGGCTGCTAATTCATGTAGAGGAAACTTTTTTTCAGATCCTGTTTTTCTTATTTGCCAAAAAGAACAAATAGTGGCATTTTTGGCCATGAAAAAAATTGATTCAAATGGGTGCGAAATTGTTCTAAACGGTGTTGATCCGCTTTTTCAGAACTTCGGTTTATACTCAGCATTGATTTCGACGGCAAAGAATTGGTCTTGGGAAAATAAACACGAGTATTTGCTCGTTTCCACTCAGATAACCAATATCGCACCTCAAAAAGTATGGTGTCGACATGGCTTTGAACCGTCAAATAGTTTTTATACTTTTCATAAATGGTTTTAAAATGATCCCTTTTAATCGCCCGTATTTAACTGGTAATGAACAAATTAATATTGCAGAGGTAATGGCTGGTCGAAAATTGGCTGGAGATGGAATTTTTACAAAGCAATGCCACGAATGGTTTGAGCGAATATATGGTTTCAAGAAAGCATTATTGACTACGTCTTGTACGGATGCTCTGGAGATGTGTGCGCTATTGCTGGATATTAAAGTTGGAGACGAGGTAATTGTACCGTCTTACACTTTTGTTTCTACCGCTAATGCATTTGCATTGCGTGGCGCAACAATAAGATTTGCGGATAGTCAGAAGGACAATCCGAACATTGCGGCCTCTGAAGTTGAGCGCTTAATTAATTCTCGAACTAAAGCTATTGTAGTAGTTCATTATGCTGGAATATCCTGCGACATGGATAGAATTTTGGCCATTGCGGAGAAACACAATGTCGCCGTTATTGAGGATGCTGCTCAAGCGATTGACTCTTATCATAATGGGCGGCCATTGGGCTCTTTGGGAGTAATGTCGGCATTTTCCTTTCATGAAACAAAGAATATTATTTGTGGAGAAGGAGGATTGTTAGCGATCAATGATTCAAAATATATCAAGCGAGCAGAAATCATTCGGGAAAAGGGAACCAACCGATCCTCTTTTTTCCGTGGAGAGGTCGATAAATACGGCTGGGTTGATGTTGGCTCATCGTTTCTACCATCAGATATATTGGCAGCATTTTTATTTGCTCAGATTCAAGCTCTTGAATCTATCCAAAATAAACGCAAGCATATATGGCAGCGTTATTGGGATATTTTTAGTAAAGCTAATTTAAAAGCTGATATTTTGCTTCCTCAAATCCCTGAATATGCTACTAATAATGCACATATGTTTTATTTGGTTTGTTCTAGTTTAGAGCAAAGAACTACATTAATCGATGAATTAAAAGCAAATAAGATTTCTGCAGTGTTTCATTATTTGTCGTTACATAAAAGTCCTTTCTTTATTGATAAACATGATGGTAGTGAATTACCAAATAGTGATCGTTATACAGATTGTCTTGTAAGATTACCGATGTTTGTTGAGCTAACTGACGATCAGATAGATGTTATTACACGTATTACGTTGTCAGTATTACGATAATGAGCAGGAGTACGAATTGAATTGGTGGAAGGCATCCACCGCTAGCGCAATTGCTCAGGCAGTGCGAATGTTAAGTGGGTTGATAATCATTAAAATCATTGCCGTTGTTCTTGGACCTGAAGGCTTTGGTCGGCTCGGGCATTTTATGAGCATGATTACCATTTTGACTGTACTGGCGGGAGGAGGTGTTTTAAATGGGATTGTTAAATATGTGGCAGAATATAAAGACAATCCGGAAAAACTATTCCCATTTTTATCGAATGCATTGGCATATTCATTAGTATTTTCATCATTGATATTTTTTGTGTTCTTACTTTTAGCCAAAAAAATATCATTATTTTTATTTGATAACGACAATGACGCTTGGTTATTTGTATTCTTAGGTTTTATTCAATTTTCATATGCCTTGGTGACATTCTGTAATGGCACTATAAATGGCTTAAGGGAAACAGGAAAATTTGCCAAAATAATAGTTGTTGGAACATTGATTGGGCTTCCCGTGTCTTGTTACGCGGTATATCGATTCGGATTCGCGGGAGCGGTGATAGGGCTTTCATTAATGAATGCCTGTTTGTTATTTCCGGGACTATTTGGATTTTACAGACTTGGTTTTCTAAAAAAAATCAAATTCGCATTTAATTTTGGAGATTTTAGAAGTATTTCCAAATTCAGTTTGATGCAAATTATTTCATTGGCAACACTACCGCTGGCTGAAATATATATTCGGAGTTTAATCATTCATGATGCCGGCTGGGAACAAGCCGGCTTATGGCAAAGTCTCATGCGCTTGTCTTCGGTTTATATAGGCTTCTTCACTACTTTTCTTTCCGCATACTATATGCCAACTTTATCTGGAATAATTGATAAAGATGAAGTAATTAGATATGTTTCTAAGTATCTCACAATTATTGGATGTGCATTTTTTGTTATAGCATCTTCAGTTTATATCTGCAGAAGTCTTGTGTTTTCAATTGTGTTTTCAAAAGATTTTGTTATTCCATCCAATTATGTGAAGTTTCAATTGATAGGGGATTTTTTTAAAATTCTATCATATGTGATTGGATTCCTAATTGTGGCAAAGGCCAAGACAAAATTGTATATTTTAAGTGAGTTTATACAGACTTTTTTTTACTTGGGTGTGGCAACGTTATTAATGAAATTCGGTAATGTCTATCAAGTTTTCCCGGCTTACGCATTATCAAATTTCTTATATTTTTTGATTTGTTTCTCAGGTTTTTTAATTTATGGGAAAACCTGGAATAGATGGCTTGATAAATTTTTGCGTCCTTAAAACTAAAAAATATTTTATTAATTCTGGAAATGGAAGTATAAAATTTTGGAATCACCAATAAAATTATCTGTCGTTATATCTTGTTATAAGCAACAAGATTATATTGCGGAATGCCTGGAAAGTGTATTAGGGCAAAAAGTCGATTTTGAATACGAAATAATTATTGCAGATGACTGCTCCCCTGATAATACTAGGGAAGTCATTCTCCAATTTTATAAAAGGCAGCCTAAGAAAATAAAGCTGTTATTTCAGGAAAAAAATGTAGGTGCTGCGAGAAATTATATCGATCTCCACAATCAGGCTGTCGGTGAGTATGTAGTGCATTTCGATGGCGATGACATTATGTTACCGGGAAAACTCCAGGAACAGGTTAACGTCTTGGATGCGGATCCGCAATGCAATGTCGTGTTTCATCGTGCCCGCTATTTTAGTGACGATCGAAGTTACATAGCCGATACGGGAAGCTTGTTCAAAGAAGATGGGACAATTGTAATCTCAAAGGCAGAGTTGGCTAGATGGGGAACAATTGCAGTTCACAGCTCATATGCGTATCGGAGAGCAACTAGAAAAACCAGAAAATATACTCAGGATTTCATGGAGTGGTTTTTTGCCTTTGAGTCGATACAAAACGGTGGTACGGCTGCGTATATTAATAAAATTCTTGTCGAGTATAGATGTAATCCTTTGGGAAACGCATATCTCGCAAGCTCTGCCGGGCGAGAGAAAGCATACTTAATCATAATTCGACATGTGATTTATTATTTTGAAAAAGAGCGATTTTTAAGAAGCGATTTGTATGCACATCAAATGATAAATATCGCAATGTATATCAAAAATGTTAAGAAAATAAAATGGTTTATGTTAGTTTTCTTAGTTAAAAATATATTTAATTTTAATCTGAGAAAAATAATTGAGACGATTCGAGTCAGAAAAATGGTTGGTCCTTTCAAAAAAAATCGCTAAATAAATGACTGCCAATAGATTAAAAATAAAATTTGAGTTTCTTTCGTATATTCTTTTGGGAATATTTACGACGTATTTTATCGGCACAAGGGCGGAATCGATAGGCTCTGATACGGCGACTTATAATCAATTTTTTGATTACGTGAAATTTGATACAGATTTGGATGCAAATTTTTCAAGAATCGAAATTGGCTTTTACTGGCTAACAAAATTAATTTCGTATTTTACGGATTCGAAAGAGTTATATCTTTCAATTATTTTTTTAATTCAATTTATTGGAATTACCTCTTTATTGAAAAAGAAAAGTAATATTTTTAAGCCATATTTGTTTTTGGCATTAATTTGGTTTTCATATCCATTTTTTTATTCGATAACACTGAATGTTTTACGGCAGGGACTGGCATTTGTATTTGTGATTTATGCGATTGATGCAAGATTGCAGAATAAGAGAATTTTTCCTTATATTTTACTGTTAGCCGGTGCCTTATTCCATTACGCAACATTATTATATGTTATAGGATTTATTGTTGTAGATATAAATATTAAAACTCGTCAGATTTTTTTTATTTGGCTTGTAACGATATTAATATCTTTTCTTGGATTAATGGATAAATTTATTTTATTGGTCCTGAAAAATTTAGTCGGACTTGATCCTTATTTTTCAACTTACCTTAATTCCAGCATCGATGATAATTATATAACGGGTTTTAGATTTGATTTTCTTGTATTTAGCGCAATCCCCGTTTTTTATTATCATGCAATTAAAAAATTTAACGGCGGTAGTGAAGATATATATTTAATATTTAAATTATATTTGTCGATGAATATAATTTACTGGTGTTTCACTGGCTTTCCATTTAATGATCGATTTGCTATTGCATCTTGGCTTTTAATGCCGCTATTAATTGATTTTGCTTTGCTTAAGAAAGTAAAATTACTTATTTTTTTTAAAATTGCAGTGATAATTTCTAGCGCATGCATGTTTTATTACTATTTATTCAAATGAATACAAATTCTAAAGTATGTGTGACCGGTGGTGCAGGTTTTATTGGCAAAATATTGATTGCAAGCCTGCAAAAGAATGGCGTAATTACGCATGTTCTTTCCCGGAAAAGCGGAGTGGATAAGCCGCTGTGCCGTTTTTTCATCGCGGATCTATCTCATGAGAAAAATAATTTTGATGATTTTCTTGACGACGTTGAGGTCATTTATCATTGTGCGGGGGAAATTTCAGACACCGCACTAATGTATCGAGTACATGTAAATGGTACGGAAAGATTATTGGAGGCAATACGTCAGAAATTAAAGATAACAAAAAAAACAATGCACTGGGTTCAATTGAGTAGTGTTGGAGCTTATGGACCTCCCACAGGCGATGCGCATGATATTCGTATAGTAACGGAGACGACATCACATGCGCCGCGTGGCCAATATGAAATTACCAAAACCCTTTCTGACGAATTGGTGATGAAATTCGCGGAGCAAGAGCCACTGTTTTCTTACACGATTTTGCGTCCGTCAAATGTCATTGGACCAACGATGACAAATCAATCATTGAGCCGATTGATTACAATGATCAAAAAAGGATATTTTTTCTATATCGGAAATCGATCAGCTATATCAACATATATTCATGTGGATGATGTTGTTTCCGCTTTGATGCTTTGTGCTAGCGATGTTCGCGCACGAGGGGAGATATTTAATTTATCAAACGACTGCAAATTATCAGACATAGTGAAAAATGTGGCTGATGATACTAAAATAAAGCCGCCGACTTTATGTGTTCCAGAAAAATCATTGAGATTTATAATTAAACTTTTTTCATTTTTGGTACGTGGTCCATTGACATCAGAAAGGATTGATGCGCTAGTGAAGCGGACAAATTATCCAGCGAAAAAAATAGAAAACATGCTGGGATTCGTTCCGCGGATCGAAATTCCGTCAGCGATAGTTGAAATGTTTAAGGAAAATCGGAAAAAATGAAACGTAAGCGAGTATGTATTGTTGCAACCGTTCCATTTGCTTTAATGATGTTCATGAAACCTCACATTTTCATGTTGTCTGAAAAATATGATTTGACTTTGATTGCGAAGGGAAAATCTTCAGAATTGGAGTTGCTTTTGAGGAATGGCGTAAAATTTATTCCAATTGATATAGAGAGAAAAATATCAATTTGGAATGATTTTTATGTATTAATCCAACTTTTTTTAATATTCCGTAAAAATCAATTTGATGCTGTACATTCGATAATGCCTAAAGCCGGCTTGTTAGCCATGCTGGCTGCATATTTTTCTCGTGTACCGACTCGAATACATACATTTACGGGGCAAGTGTGGGCCAATAAGACTGGATTGGTGCGCTTAATATTAAAATTGTTTGATAAAATCATAGCACTTTTTTCCACTAACTTATTAACTGATAGTTTTTCTCAACGTGATTTTTTGATAAATCAAAATATTTCTGATAATAAAAAAATTCGCGTTCTCGGTTATGGATCTGTATGCGGTGTAGATACGGGGCGATTTAAACAGAATTTAATCGTACGTAATAAAATACGTGCCTCACTCGGCATTCCGATAGATGCAATGGTTTTTCTTTATTTAGGCAGATTGAATAGAGATAAAGGAGTACTCGATTTGGCAGCTTCCTTTAACCGTCTGATAGACGAGTTGCCTAATGCACACCTTATGATGGTCGGTCCCGATGAAGAAGGTATCGCGGAGAATCTATATGAAATTTTAAAAAACTGTCGTCAAAAATTTCATCTGGTCGGATTTTCTGCTAAACCGGAGGATTATATGGCAAGTGCAGATATATTTTGCCTACAGAGTTATAGAGAGGGATTCGGGTCCGTAGTAGTTGAGGCTGCGGCTGTGGGCTTGCCTGCAATTGCATCAAATATTTATGGTTTGGTTGATGCCGTGGTTAATGGGGAAACTGGCATTCTGCATGAAGTCGGAAACATAGAGGAAATAACCCAGGCGATGCTTTTACTATCCTGCGATGACAATCTGCGAGCAAGAATGGGGAGCAATGCGGAATATCGTGTGAAGAAGAATTTTACGACGGATGTAATTAGGCAGGAAATGAGAATATTTTATGAGAAATTATTGGATTGACGGATTAAGTGTGGGTGGTATGTGAATACATTAAAAAAATTGATCACTGGTGCAAATGGGTTCGTTGGTAGCGCTCTTTGTGCGGAGTTGAGGCATCGGGGGACACCTGTCGTCGCTTCGGTTCGGAGGAAGGAATTTGATGCTCAATATGAAATTGGGGACATCACAGCCAACACCAATTGGAAATCGGCTCTTGAGGGATGTGATACAGTTTTTCATTTGGCGGCCCGGGTCCACTTGATGAACGACACGTCTAATGATCCTCTTGCCTCGTTTCGCGCCACCAATGTTGATGCGACTTTGAATTTGGCTCAGCAAGCTGCCGAAGCAAACATAAAGCGATTTGTATTTGCGAGCAGCGTCAAGGTAAATGGTGAGGAAACATTCAACAAACCATTTCTTGCCAGCGACGACCCACATCCCGTAGATCCTTATGGGCAATCAAAGCTTGAAGCGGAAATTGCGCTGAAGGAACTATCCTTAAGTAGTGGTATGGAGGTTGTTATTATTCGTCCTCCGTTGGTTTACGGTCCTGGGGTAAGAGCAAATTTTCTGAGATTAATGCAACTTGTTCAATGGAATGTTCCATTGCCATTAGGCGCCATCCACAATGCGAGAAGTATGGTCTCGCTAGATAATTTGGTGGATTTTTTGGTTATTTGTGGTCAGCATCCGAATGCTGCTGGAGAGATTTTCATGGTCTCGGATGACAACGACGTAAGCATCTCGCAGCTACTGCGTTTAATCGCATCTGCCATGGGGAAAAAAATATTTCTACCGCCAATTCCATCTAAATTAATTGAGGTGTGTGCCGGAATTTCTGGTAAAACTGCTATTGCCAACAGACTTTTAGGATCATTGCAGGTCGATATTGAGCACACTAAATTGACATTAAACTGGCAGCCCGTGGAGAGTTTGCAACAGGCAATTGCTAAGACGGTTGCACATTTTCAAAGACAACATTGATTGATTACTGAATGAAAAGAATATTTGATTTGACGTTGGCAATATTCGCATCGCTGATTTTGTCTTTGCCAGCAATTTTTGTTGCATTGTTGGTTAAATTAACCTCTCCCGGTCCGGTAATTTATTGGTCTGACCGTGTCGGTCGCAATAATAAAGTATTTAATATGCCTAAATTTCGCACGATGCGAATTGACACTCCGGCTGTGGCAACTCATTTGTTAACCAACCCAGAGAGATTTTTGACGCCGATTGGTTCTTTTCTACGGAAATCAAGCCTTGATGAACTGCCTCAATTATTAAGTATTATCAAGGGAGATATGAGTTTCGTTGGGCCTCGTCCTGCGTTATTTAATCAGGATGATTTAATAATTTTGAGAAAGAGCTATGGGGTCGACCAGCTTGTTCCGGGATTGACAGGCTGGGCACAAATTAATGGTCGTGACGAATTACCTATTGTCGAAAAAGTCAAATTGGATGCAGAGTATTTAAAAAATAAATCTATTTCACTAGATATAAAGATAGTTTTTCTAACTTTTCTGAAAGTCGTGCGAAGAGATGGAATAACGCATTGAATTATGTTAAATAACAATAAATCAATTTTTTTGGCTTTTACTTTGAAAATAATTTTCCTATGATCTCATTTCTCCAATTGTCGCGACTCCACAAGCAGATAATTGCAGGCTTATTAGATTTGGTATTTTTGCCATTAACATTTTGCCTGGCTGTTTGGCTGCGCCACGATGGTCTTGGCGGATTTCTATTGCATCAATATGCATTATTAATGATTGCCGCTCCCCTGATTTCTATACCAATTTTTATCAGGTTGGGATTATATCGCGCTGTTATTCGATTCATTGATCATAAGATTGTGTATATTGTGGTGCTAGGTGTGACACTTTCTGTGATCGCACTAGGCGCTCTCGGAACATTCACTCAAACCAATGGCTATTCTCGCGCCGTATTCGGTATTTATTGGGTGAGTGCAATCTTGTATGTGGCCGCTAGCCGTTTCCTTGCACGAAGTTTTTTATTGCGCGTGAGTAGCGTCACCGGTGCTGTACGCGTTGGCATATATGGGGCCGGCCAAGCGGGTACGCAATTGGCGAGTGCTCTTCGAGCTGGAAACGAATACCTGCCAGTTGTATTTGTTGATGACAAGAAGGAATTGCAGAGGGCGACCATTGCGGGAATTAAGGTTTTTGCGGCCGATGAATTACCCAAATTGATTTCGCAGTACAGCCTTAAAGAGGTGTTGCTTGCAATGCCGTCGCTAAGTAAATTAGAACAAAAATATATTCTTGATAAGCTTGAACCGCTCAAGGTAAAAATTAAAGTAACCCCCCCGATCAAAAGCTTGATTAATGGGGAATTGAGGGTGCAGGATATCCGCGAGGTGGAGATCGAAGATTTGTTGGGACGAGATCAGGTCGAGCCTAACCCCGATTTAATTTCCGCGTGTATTGTGAGTCAATCTGTTATGGTAACGGGGGCTGGCGGCTCCATTGGCTCCGAGCTTTGTCGACAGATCATTCGTCAACGCCCATCCCGGCTTATTTTGCTGGAAATGTCAGAATTTGGTCTGTATGCGATTGAACAAGAACTGAGCGAGTTGCAGCGCAGCCTAGGTCTCAACGTTGAATTGCTGCCCTTTTTAGGCTCTGTATTGGAGACCGAGAAGTGTGCACGCATCATGCGTACGTTTTCCGTAGAAACCGTTTATCACGCTGCGGCCTATAAACACGTGCCATTGGTAGAGCATAATCCCATCGAGGGTATTCGGAATAATGTGTTTGGTACCCTGAGTGTGGCCAAAGCTGCGATGGCTTCCGGGGTCAAATCATTCGTATTGATTTCGACAGACAAGGCAGTTCGTCCAACCAATGTGATGGGCTCTACCAAACGATTTGCTGAATTGATATTACAGGCGTTTTCTCGCGTACAAGCCAAGAGCGCATCGAAAACCAGATTCTGCATGGTACGGTTTGGCAATGTACTAGGTTCATCAGGCTCAGTAGTGCCGTTGTTCCGTAAACAGATCATGGCAGGTGGGCCGATCACATTGACGCATCCCGAAATCACCCGTTATTTCATGACAATTCCCGAGGCTGCGCAGCTGGTGTTGCAGGCTGGGGCAATGGGGCAGGGGGGAGATGTTTTTGTCCTGGACATGGGCGAACCGGTCAAGATCATCGATCTGGCGACTCGGATGGTGCATCTAAGCGGATTGGAAGTTCTAACGGATTTGACGCCAGACGGTACGATAGAAATTAACCATGTAGGTTTGCGTCCAGGCGAAAAATTATACGAAGAGTTGTTGATTGGCGAAAATGTTGAAGGCACTGAGCATCCATTGATCATGCGCGCGCAAGAAGTAGAGATATCGTGGGCGATATTGGAAGATTTGTTGAGTAAATTGGAAGATGCCTGCTCCAGGTTTGCCTATGAAGAGGTGCGTGAATTGCTACTGCGTACTGTCGCCGAGTACTCGCCGCAGTGCGGAATTGAAGATTTCATATGGCGCGCCAAACGTCGTTTATCAGAGACAAACGATACGACGCTGCATTAATTGACGTAGCAATAATTTGATTGAATTTCACCTATCGGGGGTACCATGGATTTATCTGGATTAACAGTAGCTGAGTTGCGTACATTGCAGGAGCAGGTCAAGCAGGCTTTGAAAGATCGCGAACATCTGGAACTGACCAAGGCACGCGAGCAGATCCTAGCGATTGCGCAAAGTGCGGGCATTTCATTGCAGGATTTGCTGGGCGCTCAGTCGCGTAGCAAGAGCGCTGCGCCCAAGGCAAAAGTAGCCGTCCGTTATCGCCATCCTTCGGATGCTTTACTGCAATGGACAGGCCGTGGGCGACAACCTAAGTGGGTTCAGGATTGGGTTGCTTCCGGCCAGTCTTTGGATGCCATCCGCGTATAACAATTGCTGTTGTTTTTATTTCCCGCGAAATAGCGCCGTTCTGATGAGCGCTACTTGAGTCGAAGATACGTGACTGGAACCAGGTGCGTATCTTTCGGCTCGCAAAACGCCATATCCATGCCGCAAGTGGCACGCGAACAATGTATTCGCCGCTGTTTTTTGCCGCCAAACGCTACATGCTTATCATATAGACTTATGCTCCAACTCTCCAAATCAATATTCAAAGCTTACGACATTCGCGGCATCGTCGGCAGCACGCTGGACGCCGGCATTGCACGACAGATCGGCCAGGCATTTGGCGCCGCGGTCCGTGCCAAAGGTGAGCAAGTGGCGATTATCGGCCGCGACGGCCGTTTGTCCGGGCCGGAGCTTGCCGCCGCCCTGGCAACTGGCTTACAGGATGCGGGGGTGGATGTGGTGGATCTGGGTGTCGTGGTAACACCTATGGTTTATTTCGCCACTCACGTACTTGGCGCGCAGTCTGGAATCATGGTCACCGGCAGCCACAACCCTCCCGATTACAATGGCTTCAAAATGGTGCTCGCTGGCGAGGCGATATACGGCGACACCATCCAGCAGCTGTATCAGGCTATCGCAAATGGCGCTGTCAAGGAAACTGTAGCGGCGCCGACCGGCAGCTATCGCCAGCACGACATCAAGGAAGCCTACCTGCAGCGCATCGTCAGCGACACCAAACTGGCGCGTCCGATGAAGATCGTGGTTGATTGCGGTAACGGTGTCGCCGGTGCGTTTGCAGGCGAGCTGTATCGCGCGCTCGGCTGCGAGGTGGAGGAACTGTTCTGCGAAGTGGACGGTACTTTCCCCAATCACCACCCCGATCCGGCCCATCCGGAAAACCTGCAGGATGTGATCCGCGCCCTGCATAACTCCGACGCCGAGATCGGCCTGGCGTTCGATGGCGATGGCGACCGTCTCGGCGTCGTCACCAAGGATGGCCAGATCATTTATCCGGACCGCCAGCTGATGCTGTTTGCTGCTGATGTGCTGACGCGTCATCCCGGCCGCGAGATTCTGTATGACGTTAAATGTACCCGTCATCTGGCGCCCTGGATTAGCGAGCATGGCGGCAAGCCGTTGATGTGGAAAACAGGTCATTCCCTGGTCAAAGCCAAGATGCGTGAAACCGGTGCGCCGTTGGGTGGCGAAATGAGCGGCCATGTTTTCTTCAAGGACCGTTGGTACGGCTTTGACGATGGCTTATACGCTGGCGTACGCCTGCTGGAATTGCTGAGTCGTGAAAGCAACCCGTCCGCAGTGCTGAACGCCTTGCCGCAATCGTCCAGCACGCCGGAGCTGCAATTGAAACTGGCAGAAGGCGAGAATTTCTCGCTGATCGAAAAAATGCAGAGCGAGGCGAGTTTCCCCGGATCGGAAGAGATCATCAAGATCGACGGCCTGCGGGTTGAATATGCCGATGGTTTTGGCCTGGCCCGTTCCTCGAATACCACTCCGGTTGTCGTGATGCGCTTTGAGGCAGAATCGGAACAGGCGCTGGCACGGATTCAATCCGAGTTCAAGCGTGTGATCCTGACTGCGAAGCCGGATGCAGCGCTGCCTTTCTAATCGACCTGACGAAGTGGCTACCGCTTGAACATTCTGATCGTCCGCGTCTCCTCGCTTGGAGATGTGATGCATAACATGCCAATGGTGTCGGATATCCGGCGCCATTATCCCGATGCGAATATCGACTGGGTCGTGGAAGAAGGCTACACTGGCCTGGTGCGCATGAATCCCGACGTGCGCCGCATTATCCCGATTGCACTGCGGCGTTGGCGCAAGAGCCTGTTGACTGCGGCGACACGAGCGGAAATTGCGAATTTCAGGAAGCAGCTGAAACAGGACGCCTACGATGTGGTGTTCGATACGCAGGGCTTGCTAAAGACCAGCGTCGTCATGCGCATGGTGCGCCTGGCACCCAATGGCCAGCGCATTGGCCTGGCGAACGCAACCGAGGGTTCCGGCTACGAGCCGCTGTCGCGCATATTCCATACCAAGAGTATCAAAGTGGGTTTGCACACGCACGCAGTATTGCGGGCCCGTGAAGTCGCGGCGCAGGCGCTTGGTTATAGCGTAGACACCGCGGCTGATTTCAATATGCATCCCGTGGCCCCGGAGCCTGCGGCCCTGCCTGCATGGTTGCCGGCCACGCCGTATGCCGTCTTCTTTCACAGCACGGCGCGCGCCGCTAAGCAATGGTCCGATGCCAATTGGGTGCGGATTGCGGCCCAGCTTGCGGGGCGGGGCCTGCCAGTGCTGCTGCCCTGGGGCAGCGCAGCGGAGAAAAGCAATGCCGAGCAATTGGCCAGCCAAATGAGTAATGCGCGCGTGTTGCCTAAGTTGCCCTTGATGGAAGCCGTGTTGCTGGCGCAGCGGGCCGCTTTGGTGATCGGTGTTGACACCGGCTTGACGCATATCGCGGCCGCCTTCAACCGCCCGACCATCGAACTGTACTGTGATTCGCCGCGCTGGAAAACCGAAGGCAACTGGTCGCCGCAGATCATCAACCTCGGGGAAATCGGCATGCCGCCGACGGTGGAGCAGGTTGCACAGGCAATCGACACGCTGGCGGCATGAGCCGAGTGGCGGAAGGCAGCAGGAGTCGAACCTACCCGGGAGTGACTGGCACCCCCCACCGGGTTTGAAGCCCGGCCGCATCACCGGATACGTATGCCTTCCTTGCTGCGCTATCTTATCCTGATTCACAATTTCTACGCTATCAGAACCAGTCCAGGCCGCCGCCGCGCAACACATGCGCATCACGCAAGCGTCGGGTATAACCTATACGATCAAAAAATTCCAGGATCTGAATCGCGCGCTTGCGCCCGAGACTAGTGGCGTCGCGCCAGCTTGCTGCATTCACGCCGGCAGCGGCCATCGGGCCGGTTTCCTTTTCCCGCTGCGCTATCAGAGTGCTCATCAGCGTAGCCAGCTCGCGCATGCGCAGATGGTGATAAAACAGATCCCGCTCAACCTGATAAACCAACCCTTGCCGCAGCAATTTTCGCAACAGCTGGCGTACCTGTTCCTCTGGCAGCGCATGGGTCCGCGCTAAGTCGCGCACCCAAGGTGGATCGAAGCCCGCTGCCGCCAGTTCGGGTAGCAATTGCTGCGCCAAGAGCTGCTCGCTTTCTGACAATGCTATCGCATGCTGCGGTAGGTGCAGCCATGCGCCGCTGCGCTGTAGCGTGCCTTCTTCGATGAGAGATGTCAGGACTGCCAGCCATAACGCGTTATCTAGTGTTGGCTGCGCCATGCGCCGCAGTCGCCCGCTATCGACACCTTGTTCATCGGGGAAACGCACATGAAAATCCGTGACTGCGTTGACTGCGCATGTTTTCAAGGACTGCCATTGAGCGGACAGCATGACAAATTTATCCTGCTCGGATGCGCCGGTGACGATGGTCTGTGCATCCGGCGGCAATGGCAATGCGTCCGGCGGCAAGCCTGTGAGCTGCATCAGTGCCGATAAACGCAAACCGCCAGGCGAAGCTGCTTGCAGCAAGGCGCTGAAGCCGTCGCCGTTCAGCATCTGCTCGATCGCATCGAGCCAGGCCTGCCGTTCCGGTGCGCGCCGCTTTCTGGCGGGCGCGGCCGGGTCGAGTACGTGGCCGCCGCCGATGGTCATGCTGGCTTGTGCATTGCGGACGATAAAGCGGTCACCCGGCGTCGCGCAGACTGGCGACGCAAACAGCAGCTGCACTCGGCAGCGATCGCCGGCGCTCAGCGCGTTCCCTTCCAGCAGCGTGAGGTGAGCAAGCTGATGCAGGGTGCCGAGATGTACATGCAGAGGGGAGCGATTGCGCAGCGCCTGGCCGGCGCTGGCTGATAGCTGTAGTTCCACGTCAATCCGGGTGGATGGCGTGCATGCGCGGGCATCGGCCAGCCAGTCGCCGCGTTGGATGGCGTCCTTGTCGATGCCGCTCAGGTTGAGCGCACTGCGCTGGCCTGCGTTGCCGCTGGCGGCGGGGCGGTTTTGCACGTGCAGGCTGCGTACGCGCACCGTGTCTCCGGCTGGCATCAGCGCCAGCCGATCACCGCTGTGGACTTGGCCGGAAAAAACGGTGCCGGTAACCACCGTGCCGTGCCCCGGCAGGGTGAAGACGCGGTCTATCGCCAGCCGGAACAGTCCATCGGCGCGGCGTGGCGGCATGCTCTGGGCGACGCCATGCAGATGCTGCTGCAAGGCGGCAGTTCCGTTATCCTGCGGCAGATTTGCCGCCACGGGAAAAATCGGAATGTCGGCCAGGGTGGTGCCTGCCAGCAGAGCTTGAATCTCGGTGGTGACTTCGACGACGCGGGCTGGATCGACGCGGTCGATCTTGGTCAAGGCGACGGCGCCAGCCTTAACGCCCAGCCATTGCAGGATCTCCAGGTGCTCGCGGGTTTGCGGCATGACGCCGTCATCCGCGGCGATCACCAGCAAGGCGAAATCGATGCCGGAGGCGCCTGCTACCATGGTGTGCACCAGGCGTTCGTGCCCGGGGACGTCGATGAAGCCCAGCACCTCGCCGTTCGGCAGCGCGGTGTAGGCATAGCCTAGCTCAATTGAAATGCCGCGTTCCTGTTCTTCCTTGAGGCGGTCGGTGTTGACCCCGGTCAGCGCCTTGATCAGCGTGGTCTTGCCATGATCGATATGGCCAGCGGTGCCGACGATCATAGGGAGAAATCCTGCAGTTGCGCGGTGAAGCTCGCTTCATCTTGCGGTTCCAGGCAGCGGCAATCCAGCCACAGGGCATCGCTGGCGATGCGCCCGATCACCGGCCGCGGCAGTTGTCGCAGCGCCTGCTCCAGCTTGTCGAGCGCGCGGCCGTGGCGTTTGCCGCCGGCGTTGTCTGCACGCAGCACCAAGCCGTAGCTCGGTAGCTGGTCGACCGGCAAGGCGCCGCTGCCGATCTGGCTGGACATTGCTTCACACGACACGGTATAGCGGTTTGCCAGGGCACTTTGCAAGACCGGCAGCAAGCGCTCTGCCTGCTCCTTTATCTGCGCTTGCGGGCGCGTCAGCAGGCGCAGGGTGGTCAGCCGCTCGGCCAGGAATTCCGGCGCCAGGTACAGGCGCAGCACCGGTTCCAGCGCGGCCAAGGTCAGTTTGCCGACCCGCAGTGCGCGTTTCAGCGGATTTTTCTTGATGCGGGCGATCAGGTCGGCACGGCCGACGATGATGCCGCATTGCGGCCCGCCCAGCAGCTTGTCGCCACTGAACGTGACCAGGTCGGCGCCGTGGCGTATGGTTTCGCGCACCGTGGTTTCCTGCGGCAAGCCCCACTGCGTCAGATCCAGCAGCGTGCCGCTGCCGAGATCGACCGTAACGGCGATGCCATGCGGCCGCGCCAGTTCTGCCAGCGTGGCGACGTCGACGCTGCTGGTGAAGCCGCTGATGGCGTAATTGCTGCAGTGGACTTTCATCAGCATGGCGCTGCGGGCGCTGATGGCATTGGCATAGTCGGCAGGATGGGTGCGGTTGGTGCTGCCGACTTCCACCAGTTTTGCGCCGGCGCGCTGCATGATGTCGGGCACCCGGAAGGCACCGCCGATTTCCACCAGTTCGCCGCGCGAGACGATGACTTCCTTCCGTTGCGCCAGCGCATTGAGCATCAGGAATACCGCGGCGGCGTTGTTATTGACGACGGTAACGGCTTCGGCGCCGGTGAGTTCGCGCAAGACATCTTCCACCAGGCTGTCGCGGTCGCCACGGCCGCCGGTTTCCAGGTCGAATTCAAGATTGCCGGGCGCGGTCAGGGCGCTGACCACTGCCTGCACCGCTTCGTCCGGCAGCAGCGCGCGTCCCAGGTTGGTGTGTAGCACGGTGCCGCTGAGATTGAACAGCGCGCGCAAATGCAAGCGGCCGGCGTCAATCAGCTGCTTTTCCAGCGTGGCGCAAAGCAGGAGCTCCTCGATCTCGCCAACAGACAGCTGGCCGGCCAGGGCCTTCACTCTGAGCGCATCCAGATGCTTGCGCAACGCGGCGGTCACCTGGGTCCGGCCATACTGTGCCAGCAAGGGTTTGACCTGCGGCAGATTCAGAATCCGGTCCACCGAAGGGATATTGCTGGCGGAAGCCAGGGCCGGACTGTTCAGCGGCTTCGATCCTGGCATTCAGTTCTCCGCCGATTGCCATAGCAAGGGATTGCCCTGGCGTCGCGCATAGGCGGTTTCTCCCATCAGCAGGTCCAGCGTCAGGCTTGCCAGGTCGTCCGCCACCGGTTCGAGGTAAGGGTCTTTTTCCTGGTAAAAAATCTTCAGCCAGCTGTGGCATTCATCGCAGGTCTCGGCCTTGATGGCGGCCGTGCCAGCTGGCTGCTCGTCTTCTATGGATTGGTAGGCGATTCCTTTGGTGGAATCGCAATACGCGCACTTGATGCGCACCATATGCCATTCGGCCGCGCACATGCCGCATTGCAGGTAACGATGGCCCTGCGACTGGCCATCCATCCGCACCACGCTGGCCACCGGCATGGAGCCGCAGCAGGGACACAGGCCCGGCGTATCGAGCAGAGGCACGTCGCGGACGTCGAAACGTGTCACCAGATCGCTGCAAACCACCTGCAAGGCTGCGGCATAGAAAGGCGCGCTGGCGGGATCGACGATTTCTTGATGACGCTGCAAGATGGCTTCGGCCTGACTGTCGCGCTGGTTGGCGCTGGTTTGCCGGATGCGTTCCAGCAGTTGCATCAGCGCTGGCGGCAGGCCGTCGGCTTTTGCCAGTTGCGCCAGCAGTTGCTCCAGCACTGTCTGCCAATGCGGACTGCGCACCTGGTCTGTCGCCAGGATCAGCGGCATCAGATGGGCTTGGGCGAGGTTGCTGCTGGCCTGGTCGCGGGCAGGTTGGTCCGATGCGCTGCTCAATCCGTTCAATGCCTGCTGCTGGGCTTGCGCCAGCGAGGCCATCAAATTCAGGTAGTCGCCGATCGGATTGCCGGCAGCCAGCTGTTTCAGGCGCTGCGCGCGGTCGTTGAAAATGCTGGCGCGTTGCGGCAGCCTGATGCGTGGAATCGCATTGTGATCCAGCGCTTCGATTTCGCCTGGTTCAAGGATACGTTGCAAGGTAGTTCCTTTTTCGCAGTAACCGGCAGCTTCGAAAAAGCATGCCACTGTTCATATTCGTGAATTACCTTTTGAAACACAAATTACCAATGTAGCTTAATTATGTTGCAAGAGTCGCATAGTTTATTTTACTCCCCAGTCGTTTTTCTGTACCACTCCGCATGATGCTTGCGCGCCCACGCACGGCTGACCGTGCCGCGGGTCATGGCGCCGACCGTTCCCTTGACCCAGATGGCGGCATAGATATGCACCACAATGCCGGCGATCAGGACAAAGCCGCACAGCGCATGGACTACCACGGCAAGCCGGATGACGAGGATAGGAAATAGCCAGGAAAACCATGCGCGCCAGATGACAATGCCCGACAGCAGCAAGCCGGCCATGCAGGCGATCATTACCCAGAACAGCATTTTCTGGCCGCCGTTATAGCGGCCCACGGGCGGCAGGTTTTCTTCGCGGTTGTTGACGACGTCGCCGACATTTTTCAGCCACTCGATGTCATTTTTCTCGATCAGGTTGTGATGCCAGAAACGTAAGGCCAGCAGGGTAAAGCAAATAAACATCAGCAGCCCGATGAAGGGATGCAGGATGCGGGTCCAGGGGCCGCCGCCCAGTACGAAACTGAGCCAGAACATGGAGGGATGAAACAAGGCCAGCCCCGACAGCGCCAGCACCACGAAGGTGATGGCGACCAGCCAGTGGTTGATGCGTTCACCGGCGTTGTAGCGGACGATATTGTCTTTGCCTGCATCTTGCGCGTGCTTGTTCATGGTGGCAGATCCTGTGCGTTGATGTTGGGATCGCTGGCATTGTTCTCGCGTGCCTGTGGCGAGGCGCGTCCGGAGGCACGGGATTCTTCCTCTTCCGCGGCCCTGTCTTCATCCGTGACTTCGTTCGGGCCGACCTTGATGTAGTGGAAGAAGCCGGCCAATGCGGTCAGGGCAATGCCCGCCAGCGCCAGCGGCTTGGCAGCGCCTTTCCATAGACCGACCAGCGGACTGATGCGGGGATTGTCCGGCAAGCCGTGATACAGCGATGGCTTGTCCGCGTGATGCAGCACATACATGACATGGGTGCCGCCCACGCCGGGCGGATCATACAAGCCAGCTTGCGCGAAGCCGCGTTCCTTGAGGTCGACGATACGTTCTGCTGCGTGCTCCTTCATGTCTTCCTTGGTGCCGAAGACGATGGCGCCGGTCGGACAGGTCTTGACGCAGGCCGGCTCCTGGCCGACCGCAACCCGGTCCGAGCACAGCGTGCATTTATACGCTTTGTTGTCCTTCTTCGAGATGCGCGGCACATCGAATGGACAGCCGGTCACGCAGTAGCCGCAGCCGATACAGTTTTCTTCATGAAAATCGACGATGCCATTGTTGTACTGGACAATCGCGCCGGGCGATGGGCAAGCCTTGAGGCAGCCCGGATCTTCACAGTGCATGCAGCCATCCTTGCGGATCAGCCACTCCAGGTTGCCGTCGGGATTTTCATACTCTGAAAAGCGCATCACGGTCCACGAGTGTTCCGTCATGTCGGGTGGATTGTCGAGCACGCCGACATTGACGCCGACCTCGTCGCGCAGATCGTTCCATTCCATACATGCGGTCTGGCAGGCTTTGCAGCCTATGCATTTGGTGACGTCGATCAGCTTGGCGACAGTGCCGGTCACCGGCTCACGCACGCCGGGCGGCGGCGTGGTGGTGGCGGAAACCCGCTTGATATCGAGGGATTGCAGGGCCATGGTTTCTCCTATGCCTTCTCAACCTTGACCAGGAACGACTTGAATTCCGGTGTTTGCGAATTGCCATCTCCCACGCCCGGCGTCAGCGTGTTAGCGAGATAGCCCGGTTTGGTCAGGCCCTTGAAACCCCAGTGGATCGGGATGCCGACGTGATGTACAGGTTTGCCTTCAATCGTCATTTTCTTGATGCGTTTGGTGACCACCGCCACGGCGACGATGTGGCCGCGCTTGGAGCTGACCTTGACCCGCTCGCCGGCGACCACTCCGACTTCCTTCGCCAGGTCTTCGCCGATTTCAACAAACTGCTCGGGCTGGATGATGGCGTTGAGGCGGGCGTGCTTGGTCCAGTAATGGAAATGCTCGGTGAGCCGGTAAGTGGTGCCGACATGCGGGAAGGCGTCGGCCTTGCCGAACATGGCGCGGTCGTCCGGGAATACGCGTGCGCCCGGATTGCTGGTAGCCGCCGGATTTTTCGGAAACAGCGGGTTGTAGCCGACCGGCGTTTCAAACGGTTCGTAGTGGACCGGGAACGGCCCCTCCGCCATGCCGGCCTTGGCAAAGAAACGCGCTACGCCTTCCGGATTCATGATGAACGGTCCCATGCCGCCGGCAGGCGCTTCATCCACCTTGAAGTCGGGAACATCGGCCCCGCCCCATTTTTGACCATTCCAGCCGATCAGCTTGCGCCTGGCGTCGAACGGCTTGCCATTGAGGTCGCACGAAGCGCGGTTGTACAGGATGCGGCGGTTGGCCGGCCAGGCCCAGGCCCAGTTGAGGGTCTGGCCGATGCCGGTCGGGTCTGCATTGTCGCGGCGCGCCATCTGGTTGCCGGCTTCGGTCCAGCAGCCGGCAAAGATCCAGCAGCCGGAGGCGGTGCTGCCATCGTCGCGCAGTTCGGCAAAACCGGCTATCTGTTCATTTTTCTTGCGCACGATCTTGCTGGCATCCTTGGGATCGGCCAGATCGCTCAGCGCGCGGCCGTTGAACTCCTTGGCCAGCTCTTCCGCAGTCGGACTTTCCGGATTAGCGTAGGGCCACGACAGCTTGACGATAGGATCCGGATACTTGCCGCCATCGGCGGCATACATCTTGCGCATTTTCAGGAACAGGGTCGACATGATTTCCAGGTCGCTGCGCGCTTCGCCCGGCGGCTCTGCGCCTTTCCAGTGCCATTGCAGCCAGCGGCCGGAGTTCACCAGAGAACCTTCTTCCTCGGCAAAGCAGGTGGTCGGCAGGCGGAACACTTCGGTCTGTATCTGGCTGGAGTCGACGTCGTTGAATTCACCGTAGTTTTTCCAGAACTCGGAGGTTTCGGTAGCGAGCGGGTCCATCACCACTAGGAACTTCAGCTTGGCCAGGCTGGCGCCGATCTTGCCCTTGTCCGGCGCTGCCGCCAGCGGGTTGAAGCCCTGCGCGATATAGCCGTTGACCTTGCCTTGCTTCATCAGCTCGAACACTTGCAGCATGTCGTAGGGCTTGTCCAGCTTGGGCAGGTAGTCGTAGCCCCAGTTGTTGTCCGCGGTGGCGGCGTCGCCCCACCAGGACTTCATCAGGCTGACGTGGAATTTGCCGTAGTTCTGCCAATAGCTCAGCTGATTGGGACGCAGCGGCTTGCTGGCGCGGGCGGCGATGTACTTGCCGAAATCCTGTTCGGATTCCGACGGCAGCGTCATGTAGCCCGGCAGCAGGTTGGTCATCAGTCCGAGATCGGTCAGGCCCTGGATATTCGAATGGCCGCGCAGGGCATTCATGCCGCCGCCGGCGATGCCGATATTGCCAAGCAGCAGTTGCACCATGGCGCCGGTGCGGATGATCTGCGAACCGATCGAATGCTGGGTCCAGCCGAGCGCATACAAGATGGTGCCGGCGCGCGTCGGCGAGGCGGTGGAGGCCAGCATCTCGCACACTTTCAGGAATTTGTCCTTGGGCGTGCCGCACACGCTTTCCACCATTTCCGGCGTATAGCGCTCGTAGTGATGCTTCATCAGGTTGAAGACGCAGCGCGGATGCGCCAGGGTCGGGTCGGTTTTGACAAAACCGTCCTCGCCCAGTTCGTAGTCCCAGCTGGTCTTGCTGTAGTTGTGCTTGTCCGCGTTGTAGCCGGAAAAAATGCCGTCCTCGAAGGTATAGTCTTCGCGCACGATGAAGCTGAAGTCCGTGTAGTTCTTGACGTACTCGTGCTGGATCTGGTCCTTTTCCAGCAGGTAGCGGATGACGCCGCCCAGGAAAATGATATCGGTGCCGGTACGGATGGGCGCATAGAAATCCGCCACTGAGGCCGAGCGCGTAAAGCGCGGATCGACCACGATCAGCTTTGCCTTGTTATGCGCCTTGGCTTCGGTCACCCATTTGAATCCGCATGGATGGGCTTCGGCGGCATTGCCGCCCATGATAAGTATTACATCCGCATTCTTGATGTCGACCCAATGATTCGTCATCGCTCCACGGCCAAACGTCGGGGCAAGACCTGCCACCGTCGGACCGTGTCAGACACGCGCCTGGTTGTCGAACGCTAGCATCCCGAGGCTGCGCATGGTTTTGTGGGTCAGGTAGCCGACTTCATTGCTGCTGGCCGAGGCTGCCAGCATGCCTGTGGTCAGCCAGCGGTTGACGGTCAGGCCTTCCGGCGTCTTTTCCACGAAATTGGCGTCGCGATCCTGTTTCATCAGGGTGGCGATGCGGTTCAGGGCATCGTCCCACGACATGCGTTTCCATTCCTTCGAACCCGGCGCCCGGTATTCCGGGTATTGCAGGCGGTTGGGACTGTGCACGAAATCCAGCAGGGACGCACCCTTGGGACAGAGCGTGCCGCGGTTGACCGGATGGTCCGGATCGCCTTCGATATGGATGATGCTGGCTTTGGCATTCTTGGCGCCGTCGCCGAGGCTGTACATCAGGATTCCGCAACTGACTGAGCAGTAGGGGCAGGTGTTGCGGGTTTCGACACTGCGCGTCAGCTTGTAGCTGCGGACTTCCGCCAGCGCGGGCGCCGGTGAAAATCCCATGAGCGCCAGGCTCGAGCCTGCCAGGGTAGCACCAGTGGTCCTGAGGAACTGGCGCCGCGACATGTGAACCATGGGTAGACCTCTCTTTGTGCATTAATGCCAAACAGTGTTCCAGACATGCTGTTTTATTATAGGATGGATTGTCGATTGACAATAGAAGGAAATGTGACTGCCATGCAGCACCAGCAATCTATCCAACCCCGTCAGTAAAACATTCTGAAACTTAACTATTTAGCAATTATATATCAGGCGGATAGATAGCGTGGTTCACGCCGTCATTGCAACGCGGCATAATACGGCCATGGAACAACAAATCATTGAAATCGATATTGCCGACTGGCAGATCAATACCCCCAACTCCGCCTGGATTTCCGCGCTGGAGGCTGGCAAAGTCCTGTATTTTCCCCATCTGAGCTTTGCCTTCACTGCCGATGAGCAGCGCTTCCTGACGCCAGCCATTCGCGATCCGAAGAGCCGCAACATCAGCCTCGACGCCAACGGCAAGCTCAAGGGTGCGCTGGGCGATGCGGCGGACCAGGCTGCGCTGGCGCAGATGATCGGGCGTTTCCGCAGTCAGGCGCAGCAACTGATACATTCTCTGCTGCCTGCTTATGCCGACGCGCGCAGCGAATTGCGCATGGCGCCCACCAGCTACCGGCCGATGCAGGTGGAAACCCGTTCCCAGTCCTGGCGCGCTGACGACCGCCGTCTGCATGTCGATGCTTTCCCTTCACGCCCGAATTACGGCGAGCGCATCCTGCGCGTGTTTGCCAACGTCAATCCGGAAGGCGTGCCGCGCGTCTGGCGGGTCGGCGAACCGTTTGAAGATGTCGCGCAGCGCTTCCTGCCGCGCGTAAAAGCCTATTCGCGCTGGCAGGCGCAGGCGCTGAACGCTCTGCATGTCACCAAATCCCTGCGTAGCGAATACGACCATCTGATGCTGCAGCTGCACGACGCCATGAAGTCCGATCCGGACTACCAGAAAAATGGTCTGCAAGTGACCCAGCCGTTTGCCGCCGGATCGGTGTGGGTCTGTTTTTCCGACCAGACGCCGCACGCGGTGATGGCCGGCCAGTACATGATGGAGCAAACCTTGCACCTGCCGGCCGCCAAGCAATACGACCCAGGCGCCAGCCCGCTGGCGATCCTGCGCCGCCTGACCGGCCGCGCGCTGACCGAATGAAGGCTGCAGCGGGGTTTGATGCAGGCCGGGCCTGGCGCATCCGTTTGCTGTATTCCGCAGTGTGGTGGCTGGCGATGCCGATGGTATTGCTGCGTCTGTGGCGGCGTGGCGGCAAGGAACCGGGTTATCGCCAGCATGTGGCCGAGCGCATCGGTTTTTATCCGCCTTTGCCGGCGCAGCTGGCCGCGTCCAGATTCATCTGGGTGCACGCGGTCTCGGTGGGCGAGACGCGTGCGGCTGAACCCTTGATCAAAGCCTTGCTTGAGGCTTATCCCGACCATGTGGTTCTGCTGACGCACATGACCGCGACCGGCCGCGCGACCGGCATGCAGCTGTTCGGGCAGTCGCCGCGCGTGCTGCAATCCTTTCTGCCTTACGACACCGGCTGGATGGCAGGCCGCTTCCTGCGCCATTTTTCGCCTTGCCTGTGCGTGCTGATGGAGACCGAAGTGTGGCCGAACCTGATCGTCCAGTGCGGACGCTACAAGGTGCCGGTGGCGCTGGCCAACGCGCGCCTGTCGGAGCGTTCCCTGCGGCGCGGCAAGCGCTTTGCCACGCTGATGACGGAAGCCGCCAGCGGCATGTCATGCGTCGGCGCGCAAACCGATGCGGATGCCGGACGTTTGCGGCAACTGGGCGGCAGCAATGTGCAGGTCACCGGCAACCTGAAATTCGACGTCACGCCGGCGCCGGGTTTGCTGGCGCTGGGCGTTGAACTGCGCGCGCAGATCGGCCAGCGTTCGGTGCTGCTCTGTGCCAGCACCCGCGAAGGCGAGGAAGAACTGATTCTTGCGGCATTGTCCAAACGCCTGCAAGACCCCGGCGCTGCCGCTGCGCTGCCGCCAGATTTGCTGGTAGTGATCGTGCCGCGCCATCCCCAGCGTTTTGACGAGGTGGCGGTGCTGGCGGCGGCAAAAGACCTGCCGCCATTACGCCGCAGCAGCCTCGGCCAGCAGCCGGTGTCGGCCCAGGTCAAGGTGCTGGTGGGCGATTCCATGGGCGAGATGTTTGCCTATTACGCCATGTGCGACGTGGCTTTCATCGGCGGCAGCCTGTTGCCCATGGGCGGACAGAACCTGATCGAAGCGTTCGCGGTCGGCAAACCGGTACTGATCGGCCCGCATACTTTCAATTTTTCCGATATCACCGAACAGGCGATCGCTGCCGGCGCGGCGCAGCGGGTGAGCGACGTCGGCCACATGCTGGACGCGGCCTTCCAGCTGCTGCAGAGCGACCCGCAACGGCAGTCCATGGGTCAGCACGCCATCCAGTTCGCGCAGCGGCATCGCGGCGCCACAGAGCGCACCATGGCGTTGCTGACGCCATTTATCAAGGTTCACTGAACATGCATGCCACTGTCATTGCAACCAAATTCATCAGCAGCCTGCTGCTTTTGCCTGCCAGTCTGATCTTGCTGTGCATCGTCGGCATGTTCTTGCGGCGCAGCTACCCTAGCGTCGGCTTCGTCCTCAGTTTCGCCTCTTTGCTATTGCTTCTGGTGCTGAGTTCGGAAGTAGGAGCGTTGCTGCTGGCCGCACCGCTCGAACGACGGGTGCCGGCAATGGAAGCGAGCGCAGCCGGCGGCGCGCAGGCGATTGTCATACTGGGTGGCGGCCGCATAAGCAACGCCCCTGAATACAATGGCGAAGATATACCCAATTACCAGACGCTGGCGCGCTTGCGCTATGGCGCCAGGCTGCAGCGCCAGACCGGCTTGCCGATATTGGTGTCGGGCGGCATGCCGGACGGCTCGCGGGTATCGGAAGCCGCGCTGATGGCAAACAGCTTGCAGGAAGATTTTTCGGTGCCGGTAAAGTGGCGTGAAGAGGCGTCGGACGATACTGCCCAGAATGCCCAATTCTCTGCCGTGATTCTGCAGCAGGCCGGCGTCAGGAAAATCTTGCTGGTGACGGACGCCTTGCACATGTCGCGCGCGCAGAGGATGTTCACGCAGGCCGGGCTGGAGGTGGTGATTGCGCCGAGCATATTTTTCAGCCATGAGCGCCTTACCATCAAGAGTTTCTTGCCATCCGGAGAGGGGTTGCGAAGAAGTGATTATGCCATGCATGAGTGGCTGGGGATATTGTGGTTCACGATCCGCTCGGGCCAGTCACAGCCAGCCGGCGAGATTGCGGTCGCCAGCTGATGTGGATTTGAGCGTAGCAAACAGAAACGCCGCACTTGTGCGGCGTTTTTCATTATGTCTATGCTTCCGCCCATTTCGTATCAGGCGCGATAAGCCGTATCGTAGGATCATCGATTCTGCGTCGCCGGAAGCGCCTTTTTCGTCGCCGTGGTAAGTTGTTGTCGACAGTTCATTTGGAAAAGCCATTGTATGTCTACCAGAAAGACGTCGTTGCCCGGTTTCGATTCCTCGCAAAAGCCGACAGACCGCTTGCTCTTTGCCGTTATGCCTGAGAAACCCGCTGTTGCACGTATCGAACAGCTTACTCGCGCATTGTGCCTCGAGCATGACTTGCGCGGCGCCGCGGTGCATGCAGAGCAGTTGCACATTACTCTTGTGATACTGGGTGAATATCTGGGGCTGCCGCCTGATCTGCTTGCTGCCGCGGCTGGCGCCGCTTCACAGATTGCACAGACGGCGTTCAGAGTCCGCTTTGACTATGTCCAGACCTTCCGCAACAAATCCCGCGTGACAGGAAATTATCCGATTGTTCTTTGCGGTGACGAGGGTGTTGTTGGTCTGGAGACTCTGCATCAAGGCCTGTCAACCAGATTGCGCAATCTCGGCTTTAAGGGCATCTCCACAAGCATGACGCCTCACGTGACCTTGCTGTATGAGCCCGAGCCGGTTCCCGGCCAGGCGGTAGCGGCAGTCGAGTGGACGGTGGGCGAATTCGTATTGTTACAGCGCCATATCGACCAGCGCCGTCCTTATTCCATTTTAGGCAGTTGGCCCTTGCAGAAGGTTTCCTGGCCGCTGCAGTGATCAGTCGAGAGCCGTTTCGGAAGCTGGCGACATATCCTTTGTGTGCAATGGGAGCGCACAATAAAAACGCCGCACAAGTGCGGCGTTTTTCATTACATCAGTGCGTTGGCTGAATCCAGGTCAGGATTTCGCCGCCACCACGGTATTTTCATTCAAGCCGCCACCCAGCGAACGGTACAGGTCGATCGCATTGTTCAAGCGCAGCTGCCGCGTCTGAATCAAGGCTTGCTGTGCCGTGAACAGATCGCGTTGTGCATTGAGGTGATCGGTGGAACTGGCGATGCCGTTCTTGTAGCGCAGATCGGTCAGTTTCACGCGTTCTTCCTGGGCCTTGACGTAAGCGTCCTGCGCCGCCAGCTGCTCATCCAGCGTGCTGCGGGCAACCAGCGCATCGGAGACTTCCCTGAATGCGCTCTGGATGGTTTTTTCGTAGTTGGCGATCGCCAGATTCTTGCGAATCTCGCTCAGCGACAGGTTGGCGCGGTTGCGTCCGCCTTCAAAGATCGGCAGCGTCAGTTGCGGCACGAACGACCAGGTACGGCTGCCCGCCGAGAACAGGCTGCCCAGCGAAGTGCTGGAATTGCCGATGCCGGCGGTCAGTGAAATGGTCGGAAAGAAGGCGGCGCGGGCGGCGCCGATATTCGCGTTGGCCGAGCGCAGCTGCTGCTCTGCCTGGCGGATATCGGGACGGCGGTTCAGCAAGTCGGACGGCAGGCCGGCCGGAATCTCGCTGACGATCTTTTCATCCGACAGCGATTGCGATGCCGGCAGTTCGCCTAGCGGCTTGCCGACCAGAAGCACCAGGGCATTGGTCGCCTGGCCGCGCTGGCGCACCAGCGTGGCCAGCGAGACGCGTGCCGATTGCACCAGCGTTTCCGAGTTGCGCAGGTCAAGCGCCGACGAGGCGCCGACGTCGAAACGCATCTTGTCCAGCTTGTAGTCGTCCAGGCGGCTGTCCAGCGTCTGCTGCGCCAGCTGCTGCTGTTCGGCATACGACTGCTCCGTCAGATAAGCTTGGGCAACTTGCGAAATCAAGCTGATTTGCGCCGATTGCTTTGCTTCTTCAGTGGCCAGGTAACTCGCCAGGGCCGCATCTTTCAGGCTGCGCACGCGGCCGAAGAAATCCAGCTCGAACGCTGTCATGTTCAGGCCTACCGAGTAGGCAGTACCTACTGCGGGCACGCCCGGGATCAGCTGGTCGGCGGCGGTCCGGCTACGGGTGCGGCTGAAATTGCCGTTGAAATTCGGTAGTGCATCGGCAGCCGTGATGTCGTACTGCGCCCGCGCTTCCTCGATGTTCAAGGCAGCGGTGCGCAGGTCACGGTTGTTTTCCAGCGCGGAGGCGATCAGCGCTTGCAGGCGCTGGTCAGGAAAGAAATCGCGCCAGCCGAGTTCCACTGCATCGAATTGCACCTTGCCGTCGGCGGCAGCCGGATAGCTGCCAGACACCGGCGCCTCCGGCCGCACGTAGGTCGGCGCCATGGTGCAACCCGAGAGCACGCCTGCCAGCAGCAGGGCGCCGGTCAGGCTCTTGGGGAAAGTGTTAAACATGCTGATTCTCCACATCTATTTTTTTGTTGGCGTCGTGCAGTTTCTGCTGGCGCTCGCTGCCCTTGAAGAACTTGCGCACCACCACGAAGAACACCGGCACCAGGAACACCGCCAGTACCGTCGCAGTGATCATGCCGCCCATGACGCCAGTACCGATGGCGCGCTGGCTGCCTGAACCGGCGCCGGTCTTGATCGCCAGCGGCAACACGCCGAGGATGAACGCAAACGAGGTCATCAGGATCGGACGGAAACGCAGATGGACTGCTTCCAGCGTCGCTTCGATCAGGCCCTTGCCTTCAGCCTGCAGGTCTTTGGCGAACTCGATGATCAGAATCGCGTTCTTGGCCGACAAGCCGACCACGGTAATCATACCGACCTTGAAGTAGACGTCGTTCGGCATGCCGCGCAAGGTAACCCCCAGCAGCGCGCCGAGAATACCCAGCGGCACCACCAGCATCACTGCCAGCGGGATCGAAGTGCTTTCATACAGAGCCGCCAGCACCAGGAACACGGCGATCAGCGACAGCAGGTACAGCATCGGCGCTTGCGAACCGGAAGTCTTTTCTTCCAGCGACTGGCCGGTCCATTCGAAGCCGAAGCCTGGCGGCAGCTTGGCAGTCAGCGCTTCCATTTCATCCATCGCTTCGCCGGTGCTATGGCCAGGCGAGGCGCCACCGGAGATTTTCATCGCCGGATAGCCGTTATAACGCGTCAGCTGCACCGGACCCTTGATCCATTCCGACGTAGTGAACGACGAGAACGGCACCATGGTGCCAGCGGTGTTCTTGACATACAGCTTGGCCAGGTCTTCCGGTTGCAGACGTTGCGGCGCATCTGCCTGCACGATCACGCGTTGCTGACGACCCTGGTTCGGGAAGTCATTGACATAGGAAGAACCGAGCGCAGTCGACAGCGTGCTGTTGATGGCGCTGAACGATACGCCCAGTGCATTCGCCTTGTCGCGGTCGATATTGAGCTGCAGCTGCGGCGAATCTTCCAGGCCTTCAGGACGCACACCGGCCAGTATCTTGCTCTGCGAAGCCATGCCGAGCAACTGGTTACGGGCATTGGTCAATGCAGCATGACCTTGTCCCGAACGGTCTTGCAGGCGGAAGGTGAAGCCGGTAGCGTTACCCAGTTCAGGGATCGGCGGCGGATTCAGCGGATAGACGATGGCGTCCTTGATTTGCGAAAACGCGCCAAATGCCTTGCCAGCGATGGCATCGGCCGATTCGGCAGGTCCGCGCTCGCTCCAGTCCTTCAGCGGCGTGAACACCAGGCCGGCATTCTGGCCGTTACCGGAGAAGCTGAAGCCGGTAATCGCCACCACATTGGCTACCGCGGGCAGTTTCGCGTAGTAAGCTTCGATCTGCTTGATGACTTCCAGGGTACGGTTGCTGCTGGCGCCAGCGGGCAATTGCACGTTGGTGACGATGTAACCCTGGTCTTCGCTCGGCAGGAACGATGCCGGCAGGCGTGTGTAAAGCAAGCCCACGCAAATCAGGATGGCGCCGTATACCAGCAGGTAGCGGCCGGTCTTGGTCAGCATCTTGGCGACGAAGCCTTGATAGCGGTTGGTGGTCGCGGTGAACCTGTTGTTGAACCAGCCGAAGAAGCCTTTCTTCTCCTGATGGTGGCCTTTTTCGACCGGTTTCAGGATGGTGGCGCACAGCGCAGGCGTCAGCGAAAATGCCATCAATACCGAGAACACCATCGAAGCCACCATGGCCAGCGAGAACTGTTTATAGATCGCGCCAACTGCACCACTGAAGAATGCCATCGGGATGAATACCGCAATCAGCACCAGCGTAATACCGATCAGCGCGCCGGTAATCTGGCCCATCGCCTTACGGGTTGCTTCACGCGGCGACAAGCCTTCTTCGCTCATGATGCGTTCGACGTTTTCCACCACCACGATCGCATCATCGATCAGGATACCGATTGCCAGCACCATGCCGAACATGGTCAGCACGTTGATCGAAAAACCAAACAACAGCAAGGTGGCAAAAGTACCCATCAGCGCCACCGGAACGACGATGGTTGGAATCAGGGTGTAGCGAATGTTTTGCAGGAACAGATACATCACCAGGAACACCAGGATGATCGCTTCTACCAGGGTCTTGACCACTTCTTCAATCGAAATCTTGACGAATTTCGAGGTGTCGTAAGGGATCTCGTACTTGACGCCGGCAGGGAAGTATTTCGACAGCTCCAGCATCTTGGCTTTGACTGCGGTTGCGGTGCCCAGGGCGTTGGCTGTCGGCGACAACTGCACGCCGACGAAGGAAGTCGGCTTGCCGTCGAGACGGCCGGCAGTGGCGTAAGACTGGCCGCCGATTTCGATGCGCGCAACGTCGCGCAGACGGACGATGGAACCGTCCGAATTGGCGCGCAGCTGGATTTTTCCGAATTGTTCGACGGTATTCAACTGACCGGTAGCGACCACGGTGGCAGAAATCTGCTGACTGCCTGGGCTAGGGAGATCACCCAGTGTACCGCCGGCGACCAGCGCATTTTGCGCGGTGATTGCAGCAGTGACATCTGCGGGAGTCAGGTTCAGACCAACCAGTTTGGCCGGATCGATCCAGATCCGCATGGCGCGTTCGGTACCGAACAGTTGTGCCTGGCCGACGCCTGGCACGCGTTTGATTTCATTCAGCACGTTACGCGACAAATAGTCGCCCAATGCGATTGGATCGAGCTTGCCGTCGGTCGAAGACAGACCGATAAACATCAGGAAGTTACTGCGTGACTTGGTGACTTGCACACCATTCTGCGTCACAACTGCCGGCAGCCGTGCTTCCACCCGTTTCAGGCGGTTCTGCACATCCACCGAAGCCAGGTCGGCGTTGGTTTCCGGCGAAAACGTGACAGTGATCGAAACCGAGCCGTCAGCCTGGCTTTGCGATTCGATGTACTGCAAGCCGTCGGCGCCGTTCATTTCCTGTTCGATCAGGCTGGTAACGCTATCGTCGATGGTTTGCGCGGTTGCGCCGGGATAGGCTGCGCTGACGACAATCGTCGGCGGTGCAATCGAAGGATACTGGGCCACCGGTAATTGCGTGATCGCCAGAGCACCCCCGAGCAGGATGAAAACGGCGAGCACCCACGCAAATACGGGGCGATCGATGAAAAACTTGCCCATCAGTAGGCTCCTTATTTAGCTTTAGATGTTGAATCAGCTTGCGGAGCGGCAGGTGCGGCTGCAGTTGCTGCAGCTGGGGCTGCGGCTGGTTTCCAGGGCGCTGGATTGACCACTGCGCCCGGTTTCACCTTTTGCAAACCATCGACGATGACCTTGTCGCCAGCTTTCAAGCCTTCAGTGACGATCCATTTGTCGCCTTGTGCGGTATCGGCTTTCACCGGCTGCACTGACACCTTGTTGTCAGCGCCGACCAGGAACACCGACGCGCCGTTGAGGTCGCGCTGGACAGCCTGTTGCGGCACGGTCAGGGCGTCAGCATTGACAGCCTGCTCAAGTTTGGCGCGCACATACATGCCTGGCAGCAGGGAGTGGTCCGGATTCGGGAACTCGGCGCGCAAGGTGACGGAACCGGTATTCGGATCCACCGTCAGGTCGGAAAACAGCAACTTGCCCGATTGCGGATAAGCGTGGCCATCTTCGGTTTCCAGCGTGACCTTGGCTTGGCCCTGGCCGGCGCTTTGCAGCTGGCCGTTGCGCATCGCTTCCTGCAACTTCAGGATGTCGGTGCTGGACTGGGTCAGGTTGACGTAGATCGGATCGATCTGCTGCACGGTTGCCAGCTGGGTGACTTCACCTTGGCCGACCAGCGCGCCTTCAGTCACCAATGCCTTGCCGATGCGGCCGGAAATCGGCGAAGTCACGGTGGCGTAGCCCAGGTTCAGGCTGGCGGTTTCGCGTGCGGCCTTGGCCGAGGCGACATCTGCCGCGGCTTGCTTTTGCGCTGCCACGGTGTCGTCGTAGTCCTGCTTGCTGACGGCATTCACTTCGACCAGCGGTTTATAGCGCTGGGCCTTGAGCGTGGCGGTAGTCAGATTTGCTTCAGCCTTGGCCAGTGCTGCCTGCGCGCTGTCGTAGGTGGCGCGCAATGGCGCCGGATCGATCAGGTACAGCGTCTGGCCAGCCTTGACGTCGCTGCCTTCGCGGAAAGTGCGCTTGAGCACGATACCGGCGGCGCGGGCGCCGATCTGGGCGATGCGGGTGGCTTCCAGGCGGCCTGGCAATTCGGTTGTGAGAGCAAGCCGTTCCGGTGCGATGGTGACGATGGAGACTCCGGCTGGAGGCGGCGCACCTTGAGCGTCCGGCTTTTTGCCGCAGGCGGCCACCGCGGACAATACCGCGACAGCCAGGGTGATACGCGTGAGACGACTGATAGAGCTAACTGAATTCATAAAATTCTCGCACGGTAATTGAGGAAAGACTGCAAATCTGACAGGTGACTCTGCTTCTGGAAATGACATAGGATATATAAGTAATTGCTTTGGTGCACCGGCGGCTACTGTTCCAGCGGAAAGCGGGTCGAGCGGCCGGAATCCTGCTATTATACATACATGCACGAATGTATGTGCTGGCTTGCGTAAATGCGAGTACCGAGTATATGTTGCTATTTAATTATTTGCTGCGATTGCACAAAGTATCGTAACAGTTTGGAGGTCGGCTCAAAATGGCTAGAAGTACAAAAGAAGAAGCACTGGAAACGCGTGGCCGCATCCTGGATGCGGCAGCGGAAGTGTTTCATCAGCACGGCGTGGCGCGCACTACGCTGGCGGATATAGCCAGTGCAGCCGACGTCACGCGCGGTGCTATCTATTGGCACTTCAAGAACAAGAGCGATTTATTCGATGCCATGTGCGAGCGGGTACGCCTGCCGATGGAAGCGATGATCGAAAAAACCGCCGACGAAAATGCGCACGATCCACTAAATCAATTCCGCAACCGATGTTTGTTTACCTTGCAAGAAGCGACGCTCAATCCGCAGTCGCGCAAAATCTTTGAAATCGTTCTGCACAAGTGCGAACTGGTGGATCCGCAGGATCCGATTTATATCCGCCAGCATGAGTGTTTTTTGCAGGGCCGTACCGACATAGAGCGCTTGCTGCGCTTTGCGGTCGCAAAAGGGCAGCTGCCGCGCGATCTAGATCCTATCTTGGCTGCGGTCATGGTGCAAGGGCTGTTGTTCGGAATTTTGCATAACTGGACTTTCAGCCCGCACAGTTTCGATCTCACCGAGAACGTATCGAAGGTGGTCGACAACTGCATCCACATGTTCAAGACCTCGCCGTTCATGCTGAAAAACGCGCCGGCCTGAGTGCATCGGGCTACGTTTGAATAGTATCCGCCAGCGGCCGCTTCAGGCGTGCAGGCCGGCGCAGAACGCCGCCGGCTGCGGCTGAGAGGCGGATACAGGCTGCTGCCGCTTCAATAAACTGCGGGCGTCAGCAAGACATTGACCTGCTGCAGATCTTCTTCTTTCAAGGTGCCTACCGCCGACTTCAGCTTGAGGCTGTTCATCAAGGTGTCGTAGCGCGCCTTGGCCAAATCCCTGCGTGTCGAAAACAGCTGCTGTTGCGCATTCAACACATCGATATTGATGCGCACGCCCACCTGGTAGCCCAAACGGTTGGAATCCAGCGATGACTGGCTCGAAATTTCCGCTGCTTCATAGGCTTTCACCTGGGCCAGGCCGCTGCTGACACCGAGGTAGGCCTGGCGCGCATTCAAGGCCGCGGTCCTGCGCGCATTTTCCAGATCGGCGCGGGCCTTGTCTTCCAGGGCGACTGCCTGGCGCACGCTGCTGTTGACGGCGCCGCCGGCATACAGAGGAATGGTCCACTGCACGCCGATCGAGTTGGCGGTCTGCGTAACATTGTTGAAAGGGATATCGCTGCCGCTGACGTCGGCGTGCGCGCGGCTGGCAATCAGGTCGACTGTCGGCAGATGGCCGGCGCGCGCTTTCTTGATGTCGTACTTGGCCGTATCCAGCGCTATCTGCTGGCCGACCACGCCGAAATTCTGGTCCTCGGCGCTGCTGACCCAGGTTTCTATCGCGGCCGGCTGCGGCGCGCTCAGCTGCACACCGGGACGCAAGGTCGCCAATGGCGCCGGCGGCTTGCCGATGATCTGCTGCAGCACATTGCGCGCGACTTCGAGATTGTTGGTGGCGGCGATTTCCTGCGCGATCACCAGATCGTAGCTGGCTTGCGCTTCGTTGGTATCGGTAATGGTCGCTGTGCCGACTTCAAAATTGCGCTTGGCGGATGCCAGCTGTTCGGCGATCGCGCTCTTCTGCGCCTGCAGGGAAGCCAGCACGTCCTGCGCCGTCAGCGTATCGAAGTAAGCCTGGCTGACACGCAGGATCAGGTCCTGCTGCGCCTGGGCGAAGCGGACTTCGCTGGCGGCCACCGACAGCTTGCTTTCCTGGTACTGCTGCCAGTAGGCGGGCCGGAACAGCGGTTGGGTCAGCTGCAGGCTGTAGTTGTTGGTGATGGTGTTCCACGATTGTCCGGAGCGGCTGTAATTGCCGCCAAAGCCGACCACCGGCAACAGCGCCGCGCGGCCCTGCACGCTGGCCTCGTTGCCGGCGCTGAGCGCGTAGCGGGCGCTGGTGTAGACCGGGTCGTTGGCCAGCGCCTGCTGGTAGGTTTGCACCAGATCGACGGCATGCGCGTTCACGGCCAGCAACGCGCTCACAATCAAGGAGGCCATCAGGGTATTGCGCATTGCACTCTCCGGGCGATGTCGGCAGGTTTGTTTAGTAGGTCGGCATGGCCGGATCAACCTGCTGCGCCCAGGCATGGACGCCGCCGGTCAGATTGCTTATCGCGGAAAATCCGTGGCGTTCGAGGAAGGCTGCGACCTGCATGCTGCGCGCGCCATGGTGACAGATGCAGACGATCGCCTGTTCTTCTTCCAGGTCGTTCAGGTGCGCCGGCACCGTCTGCATCGGCATCAGCTGTGCTGCCGCGATGTGGCAGGTCTCGTATTCCCACGGTTCCCGCACATCCAGCAGCAACGGCGTCGGCCGCTGCGGATCAGCGATCCAGGCGGCCAGTTCTGAGGCGGTGAGATGTTGCATAGGCTCGCTTAGAACTTGAACTGGGAATGTACAGCAGCTTCGCGCAACGGCTTGACGTCGGTTTCAAACAGATTGACCGTGCTGTAGCTGGTGTCCGAAGTGCGGGTGATGATCTGCGCAAACATCACGGGCGCGTCGCCCACGATGGCGACGAGACGGCCGCCGACATTGAGCTGCTTGAGGAAAGCGTCCGGCAGCACCGACAGCGAACCGGAAATGAAGATCACGTCGAAACTCTTGGTTTCGCTGAGGTCCCAGCCCTGGGCGCCGTTGCCCTGCATGACGTCGACATTGGTGATGCCATAGGCAGCCAGGTTGCCGGCGGCCAGCGCCTTCAATTCCGGATCGATTTCAACCGTGGTGACGTGTCTCGCCTTGTAGCACAGCAAGGCCGCCATATAGCCCGAGCCAGAGCCGATTTCCAATACCTGCTCATGTTTCTTGATGGCAGCTTCCTGCAGCAAGCGCGCTTCGATCTTCGGCGCCAGCATGCTTTCGCCGTTAGCGCCCGGCAGCGGGATCTCGGTATCGGAAAATGCCAGGCTCTTGTAGGCGGCCGGCACGAAATCTTCACGGCGGACTACCGTCAGCAATTCCAGAACGTCCAGGTCCAGCACGTTCCACGGGCGAATTTGCTGTTCGATCATATTGAAGCGGGCTTGTTCGATATTCATGGTTAAGGCTCGGTAATGAAAAATAAAGGGCTCATTCTATCAAAGGCCACCCTTAAAAACCTATTGCACGCTGTGGCAAAACTGGCAAAACACCGTTGTACAACGGTTATCCCGGATTTACGGCGCCTGAGCAGGGCCCATGCTCAGGGGGAAGCAGGGTCCGGCGGCTTTTGCAAGCCGTTCAGGCACAAATCGATGAAACTTTCCAGATAGCTGGCCGAATCCAGCGGTTCCGCATGGCAGGGGTTGAACGCTTGTTGCCACATCATCAGCATGATCACCGGCGCGATCACCACGTTGGCGGTCTGGCGCACGTCGATGGCGCGGAATTCGCCGCGTTCGACGCCGCGCTCCAGCATGCGCACTATCATGGCGTCGCCGCGGACGCTGACTTCTTCGCGGTAAAACGTCGCCAGCTCCGGGAAATTGGCCGATTCCGCCATCATCAGTTTGGTGATGCCTGCCACCTTGGTGGCGCCGATGCGCTCCCACCAGCCCAGGATCAGCTCGCGGAACAGATCGGCGCTGCTGCCGCCGTAGCCGTCGATGATGTCTTCGGCTTCATCCAGGATCGGCAGCATGCTTTCACGCACCACGGCCTTGAACAGCTCCTCCTTGTTTTCGAAATACAGGTACAGCGTCCCTTTCGACACCCCTGCCCTGGCCGCGACATCGCCCAGCCGGGTGGCGGCGAAACCGCGTTCGACGAATATGTCCAGCGCGGCCGCCAGCAGTTCCTGCGGACGCGCTTCTTTACGTCTTGCCCAACGGGGTTTGGAGCTGAAAGGGCAGTTCATGAATCCTTGGCTTTGCAAATTACTGACTTAAGAGTCATTAATGTAAGCGGCAATGCGCCGGGTGTCAACGTCGGATCTGCGATGGGAGGGAATTGCATGGCTGGCGCCGCCGGCTGTACACGACAGCCGGCGGGCTAAAACCTGGTGTTTTCAGGCTGCCTTGGGGTAATCCAGCTGGAGCGTGGTGCTGGCCAGGGCCAGTCCGCCATTGAGCTGCCAGGCGTTCCGGTAGCCGAGCCGGCGCAGGCAGGCGACGGCCTTGCCGCTGCGGTTGCCGCTGCGGCAGAAAAATACCAGGGGCACTTGAGCGCCATGCAGCCATTGGTGCAGGTGGGAGACAAGGCTGCTGAGCGGCACATGCAAGACCGTTTGCCCGGCTGCCGATGTCATCCCCGCAGCGTGCTCATAAGCTTCGCGCACATCGATCAGCAGCGTGCCGGGATGGGCGGCCAGGAACGGCGCAAGGGCCGCGGTTTCCAGGTTCATGTCGTCGGCGCTGCTATCTGTCGGGTGCTGTTCGGCACGCAAGCTGGTGCACAGCAGGCTGGTTTCGTCGCGTGCCGTACAGAGCAGGGTGTCTGGCGCGACGAGGGCCGGATCGAGCGCCGCCGCCGGCAACGCGCCGATGAAGGCAAAATGCGCCGCAGATGTTTCTGCTGTGGCATCGCCCAGCAGATAGATCTGGTGTTCGCCCTGACTCTTGCGCAGCAATGTCAGCGTACCCAGTGTGAGCTCGGCACTGTCCGGCGCCGGCCAGCCAAATGCGTCGCTGCCGCTGCCTGGTTCGCCATGGCTGCCCAGGGCCTGCGTCAGCTGCAGCCGGTTTTCTTCGTGTTCCGGCAGCGCGCCGGTGCTGAGAACGGCGCGCAGCTGATAGCCGCGGCTGCGCACATAGCTGGCCAGCCGCTCCGTCAGCAAGGGCGAAGGATCAATGATGACGCAGCTCTGGCTGGTTTCATCCGCCAGCAGCCAGGCATTGGCGCCGTCCAGGTGGAAACGCAGTACGTCGTCGGCGGCGCTTGCCGGCGTCGTGGCGGCGATGCCCTGGCGCCAGGCCACGCCGCAATGTTCGATGCGCGCGCAGGCGGCGCTGATGAAGGCTTCGTCGGCCAGCGGTCCGAACGACATGCGGATCGCCGAACTGCTGCGCCAGTGCGGCAGCTGCATCGCTTCCAGCACATAGCTGGGCGCGCTCTTGGCGGCGGAACAGGCGCTGCCGGAACTGACACGCAACTGGGCGGCGTCGAACAGGTCCAGCAATTCCTTGCTGGCCAGGCCCGGTACGGAAAAATTCAGGGTGGTCGGCAGCGTCTTTTCCAGCGGCTGGTTGAACACGATGTCGGGAAAGGCAATCCGCAGGCTGGCTACCAGGCGCGTGCGGAAATCGTAGAGTTGCCGATGGCTGCGGAAGGTGGCGCCATCTTCCAGGGCGCCCAGAACCGCACCCAGGGCGGCGATGCCAGCCATGTTTTCGGTGCCGGAGCGCTGTCCGGATTCCTGCCCGCCGCCCATGATCAAGGGCGTAAACGGCGCTCCCGGCCGTACATACAGCATGCCTATGCCTTTGGGCGCATACAGCTTGTGGCCGGAAAAAGTCGCGTAGTCGATGCGCGTCGCTTTCAGGTCCAGCGGCATCTTGCCCAGCGCCTGGACGCAGTCGACCAGCCAATAGGCGCTGCTGCCGCTGTGCTGCAATACCGCTTCTATCTGCGCCAGCTCGGAGATGACGCCAGTCTCGTTGTTGGCGGCCATGGTGCAAACCAGCGCGGCGTCGCCAGCCAGCTGGCGCAGGGCGGCGAGATCGTGCTGGCCATGCTGGTCGACCGGCAATTTTTTCAATTCGAGATGCAAGCCCAGCAAACGGTTCCAGTGCGCCAGGCTTTCGGGCACCGCCTTGTGTTCGGTTGCACCGTAGAGCAGGAAGCGGCCGATAGTCTGGCCGGCCGACTGCCGTTCGCGCAAGGCGCACAGCGCGGACAGCACGGCAGTCTGGATGCCCTCGGTGGCGCCGCTGTTGAACATCAGGCGGCCGTCGCCGGCGCCAAGCAGGCGCGCGGCGCGTTGCCGCACCTGGCTCATCATGGTCTTGGCCTGGATGCCGGTGGCATGGCTGCTGCTGGGGTTGCCAAAGCATTCTTTCATGGCGCGGGCGGCGGCGTCGATCGCGGCGGGCAAGACGGCAGTGGTGGCGTTGGCGTCGAGGTATATTTCAGTCATGGTTTTTCATCGGACAGTAAGCTTGTAAATAGTCTACTGTTTCGCATCGATAAAGACATTCTAAAAATCCCTGAATTTTGCTAATATGAAGAATATTTATACCTATATATATTACAAAACAGCATGAACGCACTCGACAAGTTTGATCACGCCATCCTTGCGGCGCTACAGATCGACGGCAGCCTGTCGGTCGCCGCGCTCAGCGAAAAGATCGATCTGTCCAGCACGCCATGCTGGAAACGCCTGAAACGACTGGAAGACGAGGGTTATATCGAACGCCGCGTCGCCATCGTCAACCGCGCGAAGATCGGCTTGCCGGTGACGGTGTTCGTCAGCGTGCGTACCGGCCAGCATGACGAAAAATGGCTGTCGAAGTTCGCGGCGGCCGTGACGGCCTTGCCGGAAGTCCAGGAATTCCATCGCATGAGCGGCGATGTCGACTATCTGCTGAAAGTCGTCACCACGGACATCCAGGGCTATGACCTTTTTTACAAGAAACTGATCAAGATCGCGCAGCTGTATGGTGTTTCATCGGCATTCTCGATGGAGCAGATCAAATCCACCACGGCGCTGCCGCTCGGACTGATCGCCAAGACCGGCTGAGCGGATTGCGCAGCATCCGCTCTTTGCCTGCGGCAGCGTCAAGGCATTTGCAGCGGAATCGACATTTCATGCCGGAACAGATTGCCCGGATCGATTTTCTGTTTCAGCGCGACCAGGAACTGCGCCTTGTCCATGTAGTACAGGGCAGGCCATTGCGGATCGACCCTGGTGTGCGCCGGGTCGCTGTATTTCATGTCGATATCGGGATAATTGATGTAGCAGCCTTGCCAGTCGGCCGATGGGTAGGGCTTGCCGGCGCTGGCTTCGGGCGTATAAGCCAGGATATAGGCATGGTACAGGCGGCTTAGCCAGGCCATGTGGAATTCATCGTCGGCGGCATCGGTCCAGTAGGTCTGGAACTGGCTTTTCAGAATCGAGCCGCGCTGCGGCACGCAGGTCTCATGGCTGCCGGCAAAGGCATTGATCGCGCCGCCATACGAGTCGATCTGCACCAGCGAGGCGTTGAGCCGCGGATCGTTGCCGTAGACGTACAGCACTTCCCATAGCTGGTCGCTGCCGGCAACCGGCACCGCCAGCGTCGGCTTGACCTGATAGCTCGATTTGTACTTGCCGCGCCGGTTGTCGCCCGAGCCATTGAACATCTGCGTCAGTGCGATCCAGTCCATGCGACGGGCGTTGCCGACGGCATCCTGGGCGCGCATGTTCATGCCGGCGTTTTTGCTGCGCTTGGGTGCAATATTCGGTTCCATGAAGGCATCGTTCAGACGGGCAGGCATGCCGGGGATATTGCTCATCGTGTGGACAAAATCGATGAATGGACCGTCTTTGCCGTTGCCGACATTGCCGTCGACGTCGGTGTACTGGATCACCAGGCCGATATTGCCGGCTGCGCGTGCATTCAGCTTGAACAGGGTGAACAGGCCGCCATTGCCGTTGTACGGCGCATTCCACTCGCTGTCGTGCCGCGCGAACCATTCGCCGTAGGTATCGAGCAAGCGCTTCAGCGCGCTGGCGCCGCCGGCGCGCTGGAGATCGTCCCAGGCATAGCTCAGGGCGAGGAAGTAAGCTTCTTTCGGCGCCTCCGGCAAATCCTTGAAGTAATAATTCAGGATGATGCCGAAATTGCCGCCGCCGGCGCCGCGGCAGGCGATGAACAGCTCGCGTTCGACGCCGTCGGAGGCCAGGTTCACGTGCCTGGCTGTCAGCCCTGTGCCTGTGCTGTTAGGCACCAGGATATCCACGCCCGCCAGCCAGTCGACGGTCAAGCCATGCAGGCGCGACAGCAAGCCGTAGCCGCCGCCGACGATGTGGCCGCCGGAACCGACCGAATAGCAGCTGCCGCCCGGCAGCGTCTTGCCGGTGCGCTTGTAGAGGTCGACATAGGCATCCCAGTTCTGATTGCCGGCCGCAACCCGGAATTTGTAGCGCACCGGATTGGCCGGCAGGACTTGGGACGCCAAGTCGCCGCTGCCGGAATAATCCATGCCGGTCATCAGGCCGACGTCGATGATGGCCAGTTTTTCGCCGGCGGATAATTTGTTGGAGACGAAACCCTCGTAGCAATGGCCGCCGCTGCGCACCGTGATGCGATTGCCGTTGTTGAGCGCGGCATTGGCAGCCTGCAAGGTTTCCTGCCAGGTCTTGCACACGTAAATGCTGCCGGCGCCGACATCGGGAGCAGCAGGGAAGCGCAGATTGAAGCCTTTCTGCAAGGCTGCATGGCGGCGGTCTTCATTGGTTACCTGTACAAAATCAGACATGCTTGTTCTCCGTCGGGTTGGACTGTGCTGCCAAAGATTTGCATGGCTGCCGGCGGCAATGCACTATGAGGTGGATTGCCGTTGGCCGCCTGCGCGGTTTTACTTTTTCGCGGCGCTGGCAACGATATTGACATCGCTGCAGTTGTAGAATCCCTCTCCGGCCGAGTCGACGCGCTGCCAGCGGGTATATAGAACGCGTTTGCCCAGCGTGTCCTTGAGATCAACATTCATCTCGTAGTAACCGGCCACCGGCTTGACATTGTCGAAACGGCCCACTTCTTCCAGATCATTCCAGGTCAGGCTGGCCTTGGCCGCGTCGTAACCCGGCTTGGAAAGATAAATCACCCAGAAACTGGGGTCATGCGCCATGGTGGCCTTGAATTTCAGGCGCATCGCCTGGTTCTGGTCCTTGGTGACGGTACTGACATGCCAGTCCGGCGAGGGCAGGTCCATCCCGGATTTGTCGTTGCCGGCAACGCTGTTGCCCGCCGAACACAGCTGGTGATCGGGAATGGCCTTTTTAACTGCCTCGAAATCATTGTAGTCGGCGATGTTCTTGGCATATTCGTTCCATTGATTGAACTGGATGGTGGCCTGACTCTGATTGTTGTCGTGCTTTTTGTAGACTTCCTGATAAGCGGCCCTGCAGGCAGGATTCTTGATGCCGGAGCCGTCTGCCGGCCAGCTGAAATCCTGGGCCTGGTAACAGTTCAGTTGCCGTGCAACGGGAAATTCCACCGCGCCATGCCTGGCTTCGGCGTGCGCAGCCAGGCAAAGCGCCTGGAAAGCCAGTCCGCAAGCGATGTGACGAATTTTCATACCGACTCCTTTTTCAATTGGGAGTGGTCATTACACAGTTTCTTTCGCCGCAGCGTCACTGTCACAGTTGGCAGGTCGCATTAGCACAGCAGTATCCCGCCGTTGCGCAAAAGGTGATGCAAGACGCGAATGCAAGTAGAATCTGGCCTTTGCTTCAATCTGCATTGCTGTCGGCTGCGCACCTCCCCATGCTTGTTAAACCTATATTGATCGCCGAGGCCGTCGCATGAGTGCGCCGGGCCTGAGTTGCCGTCCCGATTGCGGCGCCTGTTGCACGGCGCCGTCGATTTCCTCGGCGATCCCTGGCATGCCGAATGGCAAGCCGGCGGGTGTGCGCTGCATTCAGCTGGATCCGGCCAACCTGTGCCGGATTTTCGGCAGCCCGCAACGGCCTGCGGTTTGCGCCAGCTTGCAGCCTGCTGCAGACATGTGCGGCAGCTCGCGCTCGCACGCCATGCACTACCTGGCAAAGCTTGAGCAATTGACCGCAGGGTAGAATCGATCCTGTTGCAGCTCTCATTTGCCCGAAAACAAGGAAAATCTGAATGAAATCAAACTGGCCTGTCTCGGGCAAGGTAGTTGCTGTGCTGCTGGCGCTTTGTGCTGCACTCTTGCTGGCGTCTTGCGCCGCTCTGATCGGACCGCGCGATGTCGCCTTCCCGCTGGCAAAATTGCAGCAGTCGGTGGACAAGCGCTTGCCGTTTTCGCAACGCTACCTGGGCGTCTTCGAGATTACCGCCAGCAAGGCTCGGCTCAGCCTGCCGCCTGAGCAGAACCGCCTGGCCATGAACACCGACGTTACGGTAGCGCTGCCGCTGCTGGGCAAGTCGTGGAGCGGCACGATGGCGATCTCCGGCATTCTGACCCTGGATAATCCGCATAACGCGGTGACCCTGGCCGACCCGAAACTGGACAGCCTGCTGCTCAACGGCCTGGACGACAGCTATGCTGCGCAAGTCACGCAGATCGGCAACCTGCTGGCGCGGCAGCTGCTGGCCAGCCTGCCGCTGTATACTTTCAAGCCGGAGGATCTGCGCTATGCAGGGGTCGCTTTCATGCCGACCCGCATCGCCACCAAACCGGAAAACCTGGTGGTCACCTTCGAGCCGGTAAAATAGCGGCTTGCTTTAAGAAAAACTCTCGCTACGCGGCGCTGGCCGGGACGGTATCATTCCTCCTGCGGCGTTTGTCCTTACTTCTTACCCCCACACCACATGGATATAATTCTCGCGTTAAAAGTGCTCATCATGGGCCTGGTCGAAGGTTTTACCGAGTTCTTGCCGATCTCGTCGACCGGTCACCTGATCCTGGCAGGCAGCCTGCTGGACTTTACCGCCGATATCGGCCGCGAGAAAGCTGAAGTATTCGAAATCGCCATCCAGGCCGGCGCCATTTTCGCGGTCTGCTGGGAATACCGCACGCGCATTGCCGCCGTGCTGCGCGGCTTACCCAGTGATTCCAAGGCGCGCAAGCTGGTGCTCAACCTGGTGATTGCCTTCATCCCGGCGGCGATCCTGGGCCTGCTGTTCAGCAAGATGATCAAGGAAAAGCTGTTTGCGCCGCTGCCGGTGGCGATCGCGCTGATTGTCGGCGGCTTCGTGATTCTCTGGGTCGAGCGCCGCCACAAGACGCATGGCAGCGTCGCGCGAGTCGACTCGGTCGACGACATGACGGCGCTGGATGCCTTGAAGATCGGCTTTGCCCAGGCTTTTGCGCTGATCCCCGGCACCAGCCGCTCCGGCGCCACGATTATCGGCGGCATGCTGTTTGGCCTGTCGCGCAAGGCTGCTACCGAGTTCTCGTTTTTCCTGGCGATCCCGACACTGTTTGCCGCCACCATCTATTCCCTGTATAAAGACCGCGCACTGCTGTCGGCGAGCGACATCCCGCTGTTTTCGATAGGCACCGTGGCGGCTTTCGTCTCGGCCTTCCTGTGCGTGCGCTGGTTGCTGCGTTATATCAGCAGCCATGATTTCACCGCGTTTGCGTGGTATCGCATCGTCTTCGGCCTGGTGGTGATCGTGACGGGTTATGCCGGCTGGGTCAGCTGGGTGCATTGAAGCTGCCCGGGAAGGCAGCGCTGAACCGGCTTTTAGTACAGTAAGTACAGTAA
>NZ_DATMRB010000031.1:0-16739 GCF_035566555.1 Collimonas sp. | reverse complement strand
CTTCCGCAAGATTCCCTTGATGACGAGCGCTGCCGGCGTCTCGGTTCGGCTAGGCGACGTCGCCCGGATTCAGGTCGGTCCCGAGATGCGGCGCGGCATTGCCGAACTGAACGGCGAGGGAGAAGTCGCCGGCGGCGTGATCATCATGCGTTCCGGTAAAAATGCACTGGAAACCATCGCTGCGGTGAAAGCCAAGCTGGAAATATTGAAAGCCAGCCTGCCTCCCGGCGTCGAGATCGTGACGACTTACGACCGCTCAAGCCTGATCAAGCGCGCGGTCAGCAACCTAAAAGAAAAACTGATCGAGGAATTCATCGTGGTGGCGGTGGTGTGCGCTGTCTTCCTGTTTCATATGCGCTCGGCGCTGGTCGCCATTATCACCCTGCCGATCGGCATCCTGATTGCCTTTATCATCATGTATTACCAAGGCGTCAATGCCAACATCATGTCGCTGGGCGGGATTGCGATCGCCGTCGGCGCCATGGTCGATGCGGCCGTGGTGATGATCGAGAATGCCCACAAGCACGTCGAAGCCTGGAAACATGCCCATCCCGGCGTCAAGCTCAAGGGCGACGAACACTGGCGCGTCATCGGCGACGCCGCGGCAGAGGTGGGACCGGCCTTGTTTTTCTCGCTGCTGATCATTGTGCTGTCCTTCATTCCCGTGTTTACGCTGGAAGCGCAGGAAGGGCGGCTGTTTTCTCCCTTGGCCTTTACCAAGACCTATGCCATGGCCGCGGCCGCCGGCCTGGCGGTCACGCTGATTCCGGTCCTGATGGGTTACCTGATCCGCGGCCGGATTCCGGATGAACAAAAGAATCCGCTCAATCGCTTCCTGATCGCACTCTACCGTCCTTTGCTGGATATCGTGTTGCGCTTCCCCAGGCTGACCTTGCTGGCAGCGGCGCTGGCGGCTACCGTGACCATCTGGCCGATGACGCAGTTAGGCGGCGAGTTCATGCCGCCGCTGGATGAGGGCGACGTGCTGTACATGCCGTCGGCGCTGCCTGGCCTGTCGGCCGGCAAGGTGCAGCAATTGCTGCAGCAGACCGACCGTCTGATCAAGACCATCCCTGAAGTGCAAAGCGTGTTTGGCAAGGCTGGCCGTGCCGAAAGCGCTACCGACCCGGCGCCGCTGGAAATGTTTGAAACCATGATCCAGTTCAAGCCGCATGCGCAATGGCGTCCCGGCATGACGCCGGAAAAGCTGATCCAGGAACTGGACCGCATCGTCAAGGTGCCTGGCCTGTCGAATATCTGGGTGCCGCCGATACGCAACCGCATCGACATGCTGGCCACCGGCATCAAGAGCCCGGTGGGGATCAAGGTGGCGGGTGTCAGCCTGCAGGAAATCGACCGCATTACCGGCGAGATCGAACGCGCCGTCAAACATGTGCCGGGCGTGTCGTCGGCGCTGGCAGAGCGTTTGAATGGCGGCCGCTATATCGATGTCAATATCGACCGCGACAGCGCCGCCCGCTACGGCTTGAATATCGCCGATGTGCAGAGCGTCGTGGCGGCAGCGATAGGCGGCGACAACATCGGCGAAACGATCGAAGGACTGCAGCGCTTTCCAATCAATGTGCGCTATCCGCGCGAGCTGCGCGACTCGGTCGAGAAGCTGCGGCAACTGCCGATACTGACGGAACGCGGTGCGCAAATCCGGCTGGGCGACGTCGCCGCGATCCGCATCGACGATGGCCCGCCGATGCTGAAAAGCGAGAATGCGCGGCTGTCGGGCTGGGTCTATGTGGATATTCGCGAGCGCGACCTGAGTTCCACCGTGCGCGACATGCAGCAAGCCGTGGTGAAGGAAGTCAAATTGCCGGCCGGGTATTCGATCGCCTGGTCAGGGCAGTTCGAATACCTGGAGCGTGCTAGCGCCAAACTCAAGATCGTGGTGCCTGCCACCTTGCTGATCATCTTCGTCCTGCTGTACCTGACCTTCAAGCGCTTTGACGAAGCGCTCTTGATCATGGCGACCCTGCCGTTTGCGCTGGCCGGCGGCATCTGGCTGCTGTGGCTGCTCGACTACCACCTGTCTGTCGCGGGCGGCGTCGGCTTCATCGCCCTGGCCGGCGTCTCGGCCGAATTCGGCGTGATCATGTTGCTCTACCTGAAGCATGCGTGGGACGAGCGGCTGGCAGCGGGCAAGGGCAGCGAAGCCGATCTGCTCGACGCGATACGCGAGGGCGCCGTGCTGCGGGTACGGCCCAAGGCGATGACGGTGGCTGTCATCATCGCTGGCCTGGTGCCGATCATGCTGGGGACCGGTACCGGATCGGAAGTGATGCAACGTATCGCGGCGCCGATGGTCGGCGGCATGATCACGGCGCCGTTGCTGTCGATGTTCGTGGTGCCAGTGGTTTATCTGCTGCTGCGTCGGCGCCAGATCCACGCCAGCGGCGATATGAATCTGACGATGCATCAATAATGAATGCAGGAATGTAAGGAAGTTGCAGTAAACGCGCGAGAAATCAGGCGCAGCGCCCATCCGATGCCGATCAGTCAAGCGGACGGGCGCAATCTGTTTCAAACTACATCTCTCAATTTTTACAAGGAAAAAACATGCAATCGATCGCAACCCTGTCCCTGTCTTTGATCCTGGCACTGTCCACATCCGGAGCGGTTTTCGCACAGTCAAGCGCCACCAAGGACATGAATATGAAAGACATGGACATGAAGAGCATGCAGATGGCAAACATGAATTCCGCTTCCTCCGCGAAGATGGCAATTCATCAGGCTACTGGTGTCGTGAAGGCCGTCGATACGGCGAAGGGGACGGTGACGCTGGCGCACGGGCCAGTCAAGAGTCTGAACTGGCCGGCCATGACGATGACTTTCGTTGTGAAGGACAAGGCATTCTTCGGCAAGCTTGTGGCGGACAAGAAGGTGACTATCGATTTCAGCAAACTGGGCGCGGAGTATGTCGTTACCGCTGTGAACTGAGCCCGACTTGGGGCAGATAATATCGGCGTCCGAGAGTGGGTGGTATGGAATGCGTTGAGGACCTATCCGGCGTCCTCAGCGAGTGACCAGATCCGCATCATTGTTGCCATACCACCGCGTTATCGACAGCATACAGTTTGCAGCTGACTTTGCGTTTTGAGCAGTCAGCGGCAAACTGCACGATGCTCTTCGTGTCTGAAAACGAGCCGTATTGTCCATCGCTGGTGAAGATGAAGGCGCGCGGCGCCGCGAGCAGAAGATATTCTTTGTATGCAATCTCCACGCCGCTTTTTCCTTCCGCGGAGACCGGTAACGCGCCGATATCAGTTATTGCAGCATATCCGCTTGAGACCACATTGCCATCGGTTGTGAATTTAACCCCGAAGGTTTTCAGTACCGCTGTCCAGTCCGTGATCTCCTTGGCATAGCGATTGGGGAGCTGGGTTACCCATTCCGCCGGATAGGAAAAGGCAAAATTTTCGGTTTGGCCGGCAACCGATTTGATGACCCCGATCAGCCTGCCATCGGCATCGAAGAGGCCTCCTCCGCTGGAACCCGCCGATACCGGAGTCGACGATTGAATGATCGGCAATTCGCTGCCTGGTTCTACCCTCAGGGCGGAGATGAGCCCGTCTGTCAATGACAGTTCAAGGCCGCGCGGACTCGATACCGCGAAAACCTGTTGTCCGACCCGAAGCGTATTGACTGGCGCGATGGCGATCGGAGCGACAGACATGGGGCTGGTCACCCTGAGCAGGCACAGGTCGCGCGTGCGATCGGGATCATGAAGCACTTGATCGACGTTGACATTTGTAGCGCCATTCGACAGTACAATTTTTCCCGTTCTGTCCACGACATGGCAGGCTGTTATGAATTGAGATGGCGCGATCAAAACTGCGCTGCCGATCCGCGTTCCATGTTCGGCGGCGCTGTCGGCTTTTACCATCCAGACTCTGGGAGATACTTGGGTAAAGACTTTTTCTGGTGTCGTCGCCGCGGGTAACTCGGCAAAGGTCGATTGCAACAAGCACAAGCTGCCAAAAAAAACAGCCGCCGCATAAATTGCCGGCTGCCGAAGAGTCGCGCCAGTACTAGACATGTCTTTATCCTTAAATGCCGGTGGCTGGCAATGTTGAAAACTTCTGCAGGAAGCATGTATTGCCGTCTGTTATTAGATACAGTCGCCGTCAGTCTGATGATGACGAAGTGCTTTGAGTATAGGGAATGGAAACAAACTTATATGTGCGTCAACGAACAGTAGCTTCTACTTTAACAAGCTGGAAGTTGCATTTCTGGTGCAGGCTTAAGGAGCAATAATGTCGCGCCAACGGGCAATGGAGCGGCTCAGGTCCAGCCAGATCACGCTTGTCCCGGGAGCCTTGTTGTTTCTGGCATAATTGCTTGTGGTCAATTTTCTGGGCGAGGGAAAATGGACAGGAACCAGCGCGAAGCAGCAAACAGCGTAGACAGGATGCTATTGGAGAATGTCCTGGCTATACTGATACACGAGGTTGGCAACGGAGCAATTTCCTTGCAGGGGGCAACTGATATTTATCAATCGATTGCCCGCGACTTGCGTATACCCGTCGCGCCGGAAGAACTCAGCGCGGTCGGCAATCAGTTCCAGGCGGCTGAAAAATCGTATCTGGCCCTGGGGCGCTAGACGACGCTGACGCGACCTCCAGGATCTCGGCAAGCAGATTAGCGCACGGCAAAAACCTCGCACCTTCACTGCTCCGAGTTTTTTGCCATTCATGGCCGCGACAATAATAGTTGTGTTAACTGAATGACGTAGATGGTAGCATTGAGGAATGATCATTGCCCATGCGTTAGAACAGCACGATGCCGACAGCCATTGAACGACGTAGGCCATTTTTTTCGCGGCCGGATACAGGCCGCAGTTCCGCTTCCATTTGGCGCGCATGATAGCCGGGCAAACAATGCAGCCTGGGCGCATCGTGGCCGCCTTCGATTTCGACGGCACCATCACTAGCACCGACAGCCTGCGCGACTTCGTGCGGTATGCCGTCGGTCGTGGCCGTTTTGCCGCTGGCGTCATACGGGCTTCGCCCTGGCTGCTTGGCTTGCTGGCCGGCGCCTGCGACCGGGGTACGGCCAAGGCGCATTTCCTCGCCGCCACGATAGACGGCATGGAGCAAGTCAGGCTGGAGGAATTGGCGCGCGATTTTGCCGTGTATCGGCTGCCGGCCATGGTCCGTCCCGAAATGCTCGCCAGGATCGCGGAGCATAAGCGCCTTGGTCACCGGCTTGTGCTGGTCAGCGCCTCGCCGTCCTTATATCTCAAGCATTGGGCGGCAAGCGCCGGTTTCGATGTCGTGCTGGCGACTGAACTTGCGTTTCGCGACGAGCGCTTTTCTGGAACCCTGGCTTCGCCGAATTGCTGGGGGCCGCAGAAAGTGCAGCGCTTGCAGAGCTGGTTCGGTAACGATCCGCCACACACCTTATATGCGTATGGCGACAGCCGAGGCGACCGCGAGATGCTTGCGCTAGCTGATCATGCATGGCTGCGGGGAGCCGCAGAGATGCCGCAGCTGGATGACTGGCCAGCCAAAACCACAGCAGGCCGATCTGCCGGATTGTCCTGACAGTCGCCGATCAGCTCACCCCCGCATTTTGCATTGCGTTCTAGGTGGCTGCAACCTGGCCGCTCCAGCCCGGCAGATGCGCAGCCGCCTGGCTGTGCGATAGCTGCAGGGCTTCCGCCACGGCCTGGCTCGGCTGGTTCTTGATCATTTTGACCGGCACCCGGCGACGGAAAAAATCCGCCCACAGGAATTCGGCAAACGGCTGCTGATCTTTCGGGAAGCCGCCCGCCTGGCGGACTTCGCCGGCCAGGCTGCGATAGGGATCGTCGACCAGTTCGGTGATTTTCTTGGGAATGGCGTCGAAGCCGCAGCGCTTACCCTTGGTGTCGTAGGGGTGAACCCATTGGTTGTGGTCCATGACTACCCAGAATTCATCGATGTTGAGCGCGCTCAAATCCTTGAGCATGATCAGTTTGACGGTCTTTATGTTTTCCTCTATCAAGGACCGGCCCAGATGGTGATGGTCGACGATGTAATAGTGATCCTTGGGGCCAAGTACGCCAGGGAAGCAATGGTTTTCCAGGTAACTCTGGCGATTTTCAGCGTTCAGATTTTTCCATGACAGACGCTTTTGCTCCACTTCGGCAAGGCCTACCGTGAGTTGAGTCGGGCGCAGTGATTTCAACGACACTTCAAGCAGATGCGGATGACGTGTATGCATGATTTCCCCTTCGGATAGTTTTAATATGACACCGCAAGATCAGATTGCCACCTGTCTGCCGATCAGGATAACGCTATCTTTCGGCAGACGGAAGAAATCGCTGACATGCATGGAATTCCTTTCCATCAGTCCGAACATGCCTTCCTGCCACGGCGCCAGCCCTTGCCCGTCTTCACGCGGCACAACTTCAATGTGGCCGACGTAGTAGACCGCATCGTTAAAATCCAGGCTGGCGTTTTGTGCGCAGGCCTTTTTCAGCACTGCCGGAATGTCCGGTCTCTCCATGAAGCCAAAGCGCGCTCTGACACGCCAATAGTTAGGTTGAACCTCGGTGATTGTCAAACGTTCTGCGTCATCGATCCACGGTATCGACTCGGTCACGGCGTTCACCACAAACAGGTTTTCGTGCAAGGCGCCATTATGCTTGACGTCCCATATCATGACGGGCGGCGTGTCACTATCGGTGCGGGACAGGAATACAGCGGTGCCCGGTACGCGTGGAATATTGCGCGACTTGAGCGAGGCCATGAATTCGTCCAGCGGAACCGCCTGCTGATCCAGGTTTTGCAAGACAGCGCTTGAGCCGCGATGCCATACCAGCATCGTGCCGAACACCAGCGACGCCAGCAGCAGCGGCACGTAGCCGCCATCTGCGACCTTGGTCAGGTTGGCCAGGAAAAAGGCGGAATCGATACAAATGAATGCGCCGGCAATAGCGCCGCTCTTGAGCAGGCTCCAGCCCCAGATTTCACGCATGGCGATGAACAGCAAGCCGGAAGTGAGCAGCATGGTCGCGGCGACGGCAATGCCGTAGGCGGAGGCCAGGTTGTCGGATTTCCGGAAAGCCAGGACCAGGCCGACCGTCACAATCATCAGCAGCCAGTTGACCGCGCCGACGTATATCTGGCCGAAACCTTCTTCCGAGGTCTGCTTGATGCGCAGACGCGGCAGCCAGCCGAGCTGGATCGCCTGCCGGGTCATTGAGAAGGCGCCGGTAATGATCGACTGGCTGGCGATGATGGTGGCCACCGTGGCCAGCACAATAAATGGAATCAGCAGGAAATCCGGACACAGGCGGAAAAAGATATTGTCGGTGGTCGGGGTACCTGCGAGCACCAGCGCGCTCTGGCCAGCATAGTTGAGCAGCAGGCTGGGAAGCACCACCGCCGACCAGGCGAAACGGATCGGACGCGAACCGAAGTGTCCCATGTCCGCATACAGTGCTTCCGCGCCGGTCACGCAAAGAAAAACGCCGCCCAGGATGAGAAAGCTCGTATAGCCGTTCGAGAACAGGTAGCGCAAGCCATACAGCGGATTCAAGGCCGCCAGCACGCCTGGATGCTGTGCAATGCCAATCACGCCCAACACGGCGATTGCAACGAACCACAGCAACATGATAGGGCCAAAGGTTTTGCCGATGCGGGCAGTGCCGAGCGGCTGAATCGCAAATAATCCGATCAGTATCGCGACGGCGGCAGGCACGATGTAAGGCTCGACGTCCGGTGTCGCGATCTTCAGTCCTTCCAGCGCGGAGAGTACGGAAATGGCCGGCGTGATCGCGCCGTCGCCATAGATTAATGCGGCGCCGAACAAGCCAAGCGCAACGATCAGCGGCCGCTTGTGTTTTTTGATGCCGAGCAAGGACATCAAGGCCAGAATGCCGCCCTCGCCATCGTTATCGATGCTCATGGCGAATATGACATATTTGACCGAGGTGATCATGATCAGCGTCCAGACGATCAGCGAGAGGACACCCAGTACGATGTCATGGGTCGGCGCGCTGCTGGTCATTCCGAGCACGGTCTTCAGCGTATACAGGGGACTGGTGCCGATGTCGCCGAAAACTATGCCCAGTGCTGAAAGGCCCAATGCAGAAACGCCGGCGCGACGAGCCGGGTTGCCGGGAGCAGGCTGGGGTGGTTTGTTCATAGTGCGGGGATCCCTCGTAAATGACAGTACTGTTACATGGCAGGCCTGCCTGCGATGCCAAAGCACTTTACCATTTGATCGGTTGCTGGATATCGATGTCAAGTAATGCCGTGTGTCGTATCGGTGACATTTGCAGACGATGAAGCCAATTTTTCCCTAGCTTAACCGCTGCCCCATCCCCATGGCGGGACACGGCCGTCGGAAGGACTTGCTTTGATGGCTGAGCGCCTCGCTTATAATGCCGGAATCTTGTCCATCCTTGTCAGCCGTCATTGCGGCATCTCATAAGCGAAATCTTCATGATCATCAAACCACGCGTACGCGGCTTCATCTGTGTTACTACCCATCCCGCCGGCTGTGCAGAAAATGTGCGGCAGCAAATCGACTATGTGACGGCCAGGGGGCCAATCGCAGGCGGGCCGAAGAAAGTGCTGGTGATCGGCGCATCGACCGGATACGGACTGGCCGCGCGCATCACGGCGGCGTTTGGCTGCGGCGCCGCTACGCTTGGCGTGTTCTTTGAGCGCCCTGGCAGCGACACCAAGCCTGGTACGCCCGGCTGGTATAACAGCGCGGCATTCCACCGGTCTGCCGCAGCCAAGGGCCTGTATGCAAAGAGCATCAACGGCGACGGTTTTTCCGACGCGATCAAGCAACAGACCATAGACGCCATCAAACAGGATCTCGGCCAGGTCGACCTGGTCGTCTACAGCCTGGCCGCGCCGCGCCGCACCCATCCGAAGAGCGGCGAGGTGTTCAATTCGACGCTGAAACCTGTCGGCAAGGCGGTCAGCTTCCGCAGCCTAGATACCGACAAGGAAGTCATGAAGGAAACGACCCTGGAGCCTGCTACTCAGGAAGAGATCGATAACACCGTTGCCGTCATGGGCGGCGAGGACTGGCAGATGTGGATTGCTGCGCTGCAGGCGGCCGGCGTCCTGGCCGACGGTGCGAAAACTACCGCTTTCACCTATCTGGGCGAGAAGATCACCCACGATATCTACTGGAACGGTTCCATCGGCGCCGCCAAGAAGGACCTGGACCAGAAGGTGCTCGATATCCGCAGCAGCCTGGCCGCCAGCGGCGGCGATGCCCGCGTCTCGGTGTTGAAAGCCGTGGTGACGCAAGCCAGTTCCGCCATTCCCATGATGCCGCTGTATCTGTCGCTGCTGTTCAAGGTCATGAAAGAAAAGGGTACGCATGAAGGCTGCATCGAGCAGCTCTACGCACTTTACAACGACAGCCTGTATGGCGATACGCCCTGTGTGGATGAGGAAGGCCGGCTGCGCACGGATTACAAGGAACTGGATGCGGACACACAGGCGCGCGTGCAGCAGCTCTGGAATCAGGTCACCAGCGAGAATATTTACGAACTGACCGACTTTGCCGGCTACAAGAAAGAGTTCTTGCGTCTCTTCGGATTTGAAATAGAAGGCGTTGACTATGACGCGGATGTGAGTTGCGAAGTGGAGATTCCCAACCTGGTCCAGGGCTAGGCGGCGGTTTCAATACCGGTGTTTGCACAATGAAGGTGTCGATGCGGAGAAATTTCCGGAAGATTTCATTTTTCTGAAATAAATTCCGCAGAAAGGTCTTGAAAATGCGTTTGGCGTCGCAATATAGGTAAAGTCTCCTCCAACTCTCCCTAAGTTTTGGATTTAACCCGCAGCCGCAAGGTCTGCGGGTTTTTTTTGGGGAGCGCCCGGTAGGGCGCACTTACTCGGAGGTGGCAGTCCTCTACTCGCCTGGCAAGGGGAGAGTTGGCTGAACGGCAAGTGTGACCGGCTAGCGGCTTGTGCAGTATGCTAGTGTCGTGTCCTGCCTCATCTGTCGGCATCTCGCTGATCCTTGACCCGTATCGCGTCGTTGCGCCTCGTCGCCATAGCCCCGCTATGTCTCCTCGGCACGCCTAGCGCTACGGGGCAAGGCCGGCGCGATATACCGACAGATGAGGCAGGATACGACACTAGATCGACATGCTGCGCAACATCTTCGACGCTTCCCGGTTGGCCACCAGCTGGGTGCCGTCGCGCATCTGGATTTGCAGCTGAGACTGATCGTCCGCTTTCATCGATTCGACAAAATCGAGATTGATCAGGGTCGAGCGGTGGATGCGGATGAATTTCCCCGGATCCAGCCGCGCACTCAGTTCCGACAATCCGATACGCACCAGGAAATTTTTCTTCCTGGCGGCGATCACAGTGTATTTCTCTTCTGATTTCATATATTCGATTTCATCTGTCGCCAGCGGGAAAATGTGGCCGCGGTCGCGCACCAGGATCCGCTTCAGCATGGCCGTTTCCTGCTCGCCGGCCTGCTTCAGCGCCAGTTGCAGCAGATCCTTGGATGGCACGGACACTTCCAGCAGCCGTTCGACAGCGGCATCAAAGCGCTCGCGCGAAAACGGCTTGAGCAGATAGTCGATGGCGTTCAGTTCGAAGGCAATCACCGCGTACTGGTCATAGGCGGTGGTGAAAATGAAGTCCGGCGCGTGGGTCAGGCGCTGCAGCACTTGCAGCCCGGTCATTTCCGGCATCTGGATATCCATGAAGACGGCATCGGGCGTCAGCTTGTCGATCTGTTTCAGGGCGCTGGCGCCGTCGGCAGCTTCACCGACCAGGCGCAATTGCGGATGCGCCTGGATCCAGTCGCGCAAGGTTTCCCGGGCCAGCGGTTCATCTTCTGCAATAAAGACGGTTTTGGTTTTCATGGCTTTTATGATCTTTGTGAAATAGCGTCAGGAAAGTGCGGCGTTTATGTAGCTTCAAGCAGCTTCAAGCGGAATCGACAGGTGTATGGCGCAGCCGGCGCCCGGCGCGGTCCGGATCTCTAGCTTGCCGCGCTGGCCGTATTCCAGTTGCAGGCGGCGGGCGACGGTCTTGACGCCCAAGCCACCCGATTCCTTCATGGCGAGCGCATCGCAGCCGGGGCCATCGTCGCTGACCGCGATGGCGATGGCATTGTCAGCGCTGTTGACATGGGCGCTGATAGCAAGTTTGCCCGGCCGGCTGTGCGGATTGAAAGCATGCTTGATGCTGTTTTCCACCAGCGGCTGCACGCTCAGCGCCGGCAGCAGATGGTAGCGCGCGGCATCGTCGATATCCCATTCGACGTGCAGGCGGCTGCCCAGCCGCAGCGCTTCCAGGGCCAGGTAGTCGCGCACGAACTTGAGTTCCTCGTCTAGCGTCACCATGGCGTCTCCACTCTTTTCGGTATCCAGGATATAGCGCAGCATATCCGAGAATTTCAGCAGGGCGTTCTCGGCAGCGCCGGATTCCTTGCGGGTGAGGGCAATGATGGAATGCAGTGTGTTGAACAGGAAGTGAGGATTCAGTTTGTTACGCAGCGCCGTCAGTTCCGACTTGGCCAGCAGGACGTCAGCCTGTGCAATGGCAATCAATTGCAAGCGGTTGGTTTCTATGGCGCGGATCCCATGGAAAATGCCTGCGATGACCGCGTACATCATGAAGTAGCTCCACGACTGCCACATGGCCCATTGCTCTACGTCCGATTTCTGAACATCCGGGTTGCCTAAGTAAAAAATGAAGAAATAGGCCAGGCCCATGCACAGCGCGGTAAGAAACAAGGCGGAGCCGATGTGGATCGCCGCCGACGCCGCGATGCTGCGGCCAGTACGCTTGAGATAGCCGGTCAGGGGCCATATCAGAAAAAGCAGGGGAACCGCAGGGACCAGGCAACATGCTGCCGAAAACAGGCCTTCCCTGACCCTGATATTGCCATTGAACAGGCCTTCGCCCTGGGTCGCTAGAAAATAAAATAGAAAAACAGGCAACCAGGCAGCGAGATAAAGTATCCAGATGCGGCGACGCATGGTCGGTCCTTGTCAGATTTCCGATGCCTGATTGTCCCCTAGAAAGCGGCATTTGCGGCCGCGCTTGACATGAATTGAGGAAAACAATGGCTGAAATGCCGGAATCGGCGGATTTCCTTCAGGTCTGCGGCGCCGGAGATGGGGACAGGCCCTAGTGTCCGGCCGGCCACCAGCACAGGCTGGCCATGCGCTCGCGCCGCTGGAATCCCAGTGTTTGATAGAGCCGGGCGGCGTGGTGGCTCTCGTCGGCCACCATCACCAGGCGGGCAGCGCGCCCGAAGCTGTGTTCGGCGACATGGTGTACCAGGGCGCGGCAGATGCCTCGGTTACGGTACGCAGGAGCCGTAAACACGGCTTGGAAGCGGCCGCTGTCGCCGTCGAAAAACATGCCGAGATTGGCGACCTGCGTGTCGCCGGCAAATGCACCCCACCAGTCGCCTTGATGATCGCCGATCATCTGCCGGTACATGGCTTGCAGGCCGGCCAGATAGCGCAAGAACTCCGGTTCCGGATAGCGGCCGGCATTGTCGGCAAACTTCAGTGCTTGCCAGGCTGACCAGTCGGCCGCGTCGCGGTAGCGGCGCAGCACGATTTCAGCGGGCCGTTGCGTCGGCGCGATCAAGTCTTGCGCATGGGCGATAAGGACGGCGGTTTGGCTGAACTCGTAGCCGGCGTCGATAAATGCATCCGGCGCCGCCATTACTGTGCCGTGCACCGGCCACAGGAAAGTGCGGTGCTTGATCAGCGGCGGGGCGCCGACCAGATGAGCGAAATCGGCTTCCAGTTGCAGCCGGTCCTGGTTGCGCGGCGGCCCTTCCAGCACCAGCAGGTTGCCGAAGTAGTAATCGGGAGTAGCGGGCGTCCGCACCACCGTGTATTGGCCGCGGCGGCAGACTTCTCCCTGGACGCGATTGAACATCAGTTCGGTCTGGATGCCCCGGTGCGGCTTGGCTTTTTCTTGTGTTTTCATGAGCGGACAAGGAACAAAGGGTGAAGCAAGGTCTGGGCTGCGGGTCTGCACTGCGCAAGCGCCGCAATATTCTTGTGCGGATCTGGGGAATACTGCGCTAACATTAATCCGCCATCAACCACTGCCATCGCCCGATGAAGCTAGCTCCGAAGAAAGTGCTGATTTACATCGCTATCCTATGCGGGATTATCGCATTGCTGATTTTGCTCGGCCTGGCCTATGGCAAGCGCCGATGGCAGGAATCATGCGTCAGCGGCAATGAGCTTTTCCGCTCGGAGCAAAGCGCGCAAACCTGTGAATTGCAGTACGTGAAATCCAGGAAATAGGGCCTGAAGGAGCTGGCCGGCGAGCATTTCCGTTCTTATCTTTCAGTCAGCGCCAGCTTGACCGCCAGTGCGCCGAATGCCGCCGCAAAGCTGCGCCGCATCCATCTCATCACGGCTGGCCGCGTGATGACGCGGTCGCGCATGACAGCCGCGAAGATGCCGTAGAGGGAAAAAATCACGAAGGTGGCCAGCATGAAGGTGCCCGACAGCTCGAGCATGCGTAATAGCGGCTGGCTTTCCTGCGGGCTGACGAATTGCGGCAGGAAGGCAACGAAGAAGATGGACAGCTTGGGGTTGAGGATGTTGATGAGGATGCCGTCGACGATCACGCGCAAATTGGAACGCTGGTCGGCGGCGCCCTCGACGCGCAATGCGCCTTTTTCCCGAAGAGAGTTCCAGGCCATGAACAGCAGATAAGCGATACCGGCATATTTGATGGCGTTGAAAGCCAGGGCGCTGGCATGCAGGACCGCGGCCAGCCCCAGCATGGCGGCGGCAAGATGCGGCAAGATCCCGAGAGTGCAGCTGAAGGCCGCCAGCACGCTGGCTTTGGCGCCGCGCGACAAGCCGGCGGAGAGCGTATAGATGACGCCGGTGCCGGGAGAGACGACGATGATGAGGGTGGTCAGCAAGAATCCGAGTGTCATGAATTTGTCCCTGCCATGCAGTTTGCGCGTGCAGCCACGGCCCGCCAAAAAAGAAAATGGGAGCACATTGCAGCTCCCATTTTTTGATTTCGCGGATCGTGCGCGATAGCCTTATCCCAGCAGCCTTATCCCGACAGGACAAGCAATCGCTGCAGACACAAGGTCGCTACGAATCTTTGAATCAGCGGCTTTCCGTCCTGGCGTACGAAGAATTTCCAGCTTTCTCCATTCGCCATTCCACATCAAGGAGCTTTGATATTGGATGCTTGCTTGCCTTTAGGGCCTTGAGTGACATCAAATTGCACTTTTTGACCTTCCTTGAGCGTCTTGAAGCCATCCATAGTAATTGCGGAAAAATGTGCAAACAAATCTTCGCCGCCATCGTCCGGGGTAATGAAGCCGAAGCCTTTGGAGTCATTGAACCACTTAACAATACCTGTTGCCATGATAATCTCTCAATTAATTACACATCGTATTAGTGTCGAAGCGCTTGGCTTTTCACTAACTAATTTACACACGATCAAACTTTGACGTGTGGCCACGCACTCAGACTAATGGTGCCAAGAGGTCGCTTCTGTACGCTAACCAACTTAACACGGTTCGTCAATAGCGAATAGGCATCGGCGCTGTTGTTTTCGTGCTAATCCTGCGTTTTGTCATCTCATCCATGAAATTCTGCCGCTTCCGGCCGTCTTCAGCGGACTGCCGCCAGCGTCTGCAGGAATTGGCCGCACCACCAGTGGACATCGAACTTGCGGACATTCGCCAGCAGCGCCGTGTGGCGCGCCTGGCGTTCGGCCAGCGGCATTTGCAGGGCGCGCTGGATTGCCTGCGCGGTGCCGGGAATATCGTAGGGATTGACCAGCAGCGCTTGCGTCAGCTGTTCGGCGGCGCCGGCGAAGCGGGATAGCACCAGCACGCCCGGGTCGGCTTCATCTTGCGCTGCAATAAATTCTTTGGCGACCAGATTCATGCCGTCGCGCAGCGGCGTCACCAGAGCGACGTCGCAAGCCCGGTACAAGCCGGGTAGCCGTTTGCGCGCTACCGTGCGATGGATGTAGCGGATCGGCATCCAGTCGAAATCGCCGTAGTTGCCGTTGATGGCGCCGCACAGGCTTTCCAGTTCGTGCTGGATGTCGGCATAGGCGTCCACGTCTTCGCGGCTGGGCGAGGCGACTTGCAGCAAGGTGGCGCTATGCTGGTTTTCCGGGTATTCGCGCAGCAGTTCGTTGAAGGCGCGTATGCGCTGCGGCAGGCCTTTTGAATAGTCCAGGCGGTCGACCCCGATCAGCAGGCGCCGCCGCGAATATTCGGTGCGGGTGTTTTCATAGGTGTCGACTGCTTCGTGCGCGCGGCCCAGCCGCTGGAATTCGTCGACGTCTATGCCGATCGGAAAGGCGCCTGCCTGCACGGTGCTGTTGAAGGCGCGGAACTGGCCGGCGCCTATGGTTTCCGCGGTAGCTTCGGCTTTCACGTAATGCGAGAAATTCAGCAGGTCGGCTTCGCTCTGGAAGCCCACCAGGTCGTAGGCGAACAAGGCCCGCATGAGCCATTCGTGCGATGGAATCGCCGCCAGGATCTGCTGCGGCGGCAGCGGGATATGCAGGAAGAAGCCGATGCGGTTGTCGCAGCCCATGGCGCGCAACTCGGCGGCCAGCGGAATCAGATGATAGTCGTGGATCCAGATCAGGTCGTCCGGCTTGAGCAGCGGCATCAGCTTGCGCGCGAACAGATGGTTGACGCGGCGGTAGCCGCTCAGGTAGCCGGATTCCAGGTTCGCCAGGTCGAGCCGGTAATGGAACACCGGCCACAGCACGCCGTTGGCATAGCCGCGGTAATAGGCGTCGTGGTCTTCCTGGCACAAATCGATTTCCGCCAGCGTCACCGGCCCGGCCTGGTGCACGTGCAGCTCGCCCTCGCCGGGCGTGCCGTCCTTGACGACCGCGCCGCTCCAGCCGAACCAAAGGCCGCCCGTGCTTTTCAGGGTTTCGCCCAGCGCCACCGCCAGACCTCCTGCCGCCGGTTTGCGCGGATCGGCAAGTCGGTTCGATACTACTACCAGGCGTGACATAGGCAGTTTCCTTTCTTGGTTTTAAAAACATGGGATGGAAGGATGCTGCGATCCGGATTCAGATGGCGCTCTCCCAGGCGGCTGACAGCCGCATTGCGCAATTGATGATGCCGACCATGGAATAGGTCTGCGGGAAATTGCCCCACATCTCTCCCGTGAGCGGATGGGTATCTTCCGACAGCAGGCCGACATGGTTGCGGGCCGCCAGCATGGCTTCGAAAATCTCGCGCGCCTGCTGCTTGCGGCCAATGCGCGCCAGCGCGTCGATGCGCCAGAAGGTACAGATGTTGAAAGCGGTTTCCGGCCGGCCGAAATCGTCCGGCGCTTCGTAACGCCGCATGTAGGGACCGTCGCACAGGTATTTTTCGAGCGTGTCGACGGTAGCGATAAAACGCTCGTCGGTCGGCGCCACCAGGCCGACTTCCACCATCAGCAAGACGCTGGCGTCGAGATCGCGGCCGCCGAAACTTTCGGCATAGGCTTGCCGTTCTTCATTCCATGATTCGCTCAGGATGCGCTGTCCGATGACTGCTGCGCGTTCATGCCAGTAGCCGGCGCGTTCGCTCAGTTCCAGCTTGCCGGCGATCTTGGCCAGGCGGTCGCAGGCGGCCCAGCTCATCAGCGCCGACGAAGTATGGATGCGCGAACGGGTGCGCAGCTCCCACATGCCGGCATCCGGCTGGTCATACAGCGCGAACGCGCGCTCGCCCACCGCTTCCAGATGCCGGAACTGCTCGACGCCGGAACG
>NZ_DATMRB010000030.1:0-49003 GCF_035566555.1 Collimonas sp. | reverse complement strand
CTGTTGAGGATTGCTTAAAATTGACCCAGCGTTATCGTCGAAATTTAACCCACCCTTTGACGTTCAAATTACTCCGTGCCTGTGGATAAGTCATCTGTCTGAGGTAGCATTTCTCCTTTCTTGATTGATTTTTTTTGGCCTGTTTTTTGACTTGATCCGCTGTCTCGGAAGCGCCAGGAGTCATTGCCAGTCTCAATAATATGGCAATGATGGGTGAGCCGGTCCAATAAAGCAGTCGTCATTTTTGCATCACCAAAGACCGACGGCCATTCGCTAAAGCTTAAGTTGGTCGTGATGGCAACGCTGGTCCGCTCGTATAATTTCGACAGCAGATGAAACAATAAAGCCCCGCCAGTCTGGCTAAACGGTAAATATCCCAACTCATCCAGAATCACCAGATCCACATACATTAGCCGGTGAGCAATTTGTCCTTGCTTGCCAGCTGCCTTTTCCAGTTCCAATGCATTGACGAGTTCGATAGTCGAGAAGAAACGGACTCTTTTATTGTGTTCTCCGATAGCCTCCACTCCCAAAGCCGTCGCCAGGTGTGTTTTACCGGTGCCTGGTCCGCCAATAAATACCAGGTTGTGGGCAGCGTCGAGAAACGTGAGCGACTTCAATTGCGTAATCAGATTTTCATCAACCTTTGACTCCGTAAGATTGAAGCCGTTGAAGTCACGATGTGCAGGAAACCTTGCTGCCATCATCTGGTAAGCCATCGATCGTACCTCCCGTTCAGCGATTTCTGATTTGAGCAGCTGTTGCATAAATTTATCTGGATCGAAATCGGTCAGGCGTGCTTGCGCAATCAGCTCGGGCCAACTCTGCGCCATGCCATGCAATTTCAAGGATTTTAATTGGCCGATGATTTCATTTGACATTGTCGATCTCCGAAGAAGAGCGTAGCTGTTCATAACGTGACACATTGGCCTCTGGTTCCTCTTGCAACACCAATGGAATAGACAGGATATTTTCTTGCGGTGGCGGCCCCTTCAATCGTCCGAGAACGTTGAGAACGTGTTCACCACTTGGGCGCCCGGACTCCAAGGCGATTTCCACGGCGACCAGCACGGCTTCCAGCCCATGAATGGGAATGACGGACAAGACCTGGGCCATGACCCGGTCGCCGCCTGGATGCTTAAGTAGATGTCGTTGCAGGCTTTGCAGTGCTTCCGGCATGGTGGCAAATGGCGCACCGTTACGTAAGGCTCCTGGTTTCTGGCCAATCAAGGGAATGTAATGCTGCCAGTTGTAGATGGTTTGGTAACGTTCAAAGCTGCGAGGATGCCTGGCAATTTCCCTGCCATCGGCCACCAATACCAGCAGATCTGGATAGATGTGCAGGCTGACCACTCGATGCGCATAAGGAGTCGGCACGCTGTAGCGGCTGCGCATGAAGTGGATCAGGCTGGTGGAGGAAACCCGTACCGGCTGCTCGACATAGCCGTCAAATGGCTTTGGCATCGGCATCAATTGCAAACGCTCATCCTGTAGAACCTCACCTACTGTCATGATTTGCCATTGCGGATGCCGCAATGTGTCCCAGGCATTTCGGCAGCGTTCGGCCAGCCAGATGTTTAATTCGGCCAGCGAAGTCCAGCGCATAGTGCTAGCCTCAATCCAGATTTGCCGACGTCGATCCTGGACATTTTTTTCGACAATGCCTTTTTCCCAGCCGGAAGCGACATTGCAGAAATCCGGCTCAAAAAGGTAATGCCCGCACATGGCTTCAAAGCGGGCATTCACACTGCGCTTTTTACCTTTATGCACCTTGTCCACGGCGGTCTTCATATTGTCGTAGATGCCGCGACGAGGGATACCGCCGAATGCCTCAAATGACCGTGTATGAGCGTCAAACAGCATTTCGTGGCTTTGCGTGTAATACGCTACTAGCCAGAAGGCCCGCGATGAGGCCAGCTTGCAGTGGGCTACTTCAATACGCCGGCGCAATCCACCGATCCACGCATATTCGCAACTCCAGTCAAACTGGAATGCTTCACCATGCGCAAAGGCCAGGGGGACAAAGGCTTTGCGGAGGGGAGCATTCTTTATCTCTACTTGCAGCTTGCGGACATGGACGGCCAGCAGTACATAGCTGCCAGTAAAGCCCTGTGCCTTGATTGCTTCAAACATCGCCTTTGCCGTGCGGCGATCTCGCTTAGGGCGATGCGTGTCAGCTTGGATCCATTGACGCAATTGCTCAATATACGGGTCGACAATGCTTTCACTTTGACGCTCTGCATATTGGGGTTCTGACATTTCCGGCTCTCGCAGCCATCGTCGAACCGTATTGCGTGCCATATTGCAGCGACTGGAAATTTCTCGTATTGAGAGTTTCTCGCGGAAATACATCCGCCTAATCTTGGCTAACATGCCCACTGTGATCACTCCTTGTTCTCCTGCTCAAATACTGAGCAGATGATTCAATCACGTGGGTCAAATTTCAGCGATATTTATTGCCCGAAGTGGGTCAATTTGGAGTGATCGTCAACAGGTGTCGTCAATCGATATGCTGGCCTATTGTGGTTCACGTTTGCTGGATCTAGGTTGTGATCAAGTTGAACTCCCATTGATCGCACACATGCTTGTGTCTATATCTCAATGGGATGTCGATTTAATAGAAGTTTTTTTTGCGAGCGGCACGAAATCTCTGTATAAACCGCATGACGTATTGAAAGACTACGCGACGCAGAGAGGGTGGACAGACGCGAAACGAGTTTCTTTAGACAAAAGCTGGCATCAAGGCGTTATGGATTGCTTCGACGGCGTAGAAAGCTGCCACGCAGCATGGCACAATGCCGCTGGGGATAAGAGTAAAGTAGATAGGATGCTTTGGAGAGCTCAAGCTGCAGTACTCCTGCCAAAAATTGAAATGCACCGCATGGCTCTTGCCCCATTGATTTGCAAGAAGATGAGATTCCCTTATATTAAAGGAGAGTACAAATTTAACGATGTGAATGATGTTGAAATTGGAAATTTAGCCTACTTCGCTTCTGATACGCGTCATATGGCTGCAGGGCCAATTGTTGACTTCGTGAGAAAATTACGCGAAGTACGTAACGATCTAGCTCACTTAAAAGTTCTAGAGGAACACCGAGCTACCGATAGGGAATTGTTGCTACCTTACGATTTAACGCGCCGATAGAAAGTTTCCTTTAATTCAATTCGCTCTCCCGGCGCTCGCTTTGTTTCGGTATTTGGAGCGGTTTGTCTTGTATCAGGTCATCGTCGGGGCGTGTCCAAACGAGCCGTTTCACGAGGCTAATACGATCAGCGCGTCGTGGTTTCGGAAGGCGCCCGTCCATCGAGGTAGGCGCGCAGCTCAGCCAAAACTTCCTGTTGCGCGGTGAGTTTTGCATCGGCTGCCGCCTGCGCCAGCTCAAGGTCACGTACCTGACTTGCCGGCGCTTCTGCCTTCGCGGTCGAGGTGCCGAGTTGCGCATTCTGTGCTTGAAGCTGGATTTCCCTGTCCGCGAGCCGTGTCTCGGCAGCTTTGGCCTGTTGCTCGACGGTCTGGAGTGCTTGTAGCTTTTGTTCCAACCGCCGACTCTGGGCCTGTTGTTCGTAGAGAGCCTTTTGCGCATGCGACAGCTCAGCTACCAGACGCGCGCCTTCCTGGTTCAGGCGTGTCACAACGTCCTGCTTGACGATCAGGCCTTGCTGTAACTGGCGCATCTCCGCCTGCAGTTGCTGGATCTGCTGCTCATGCCGGCGCTGGTCCTGGTCGCGCTGCTCCTTGACCGATTGCCGGTAATGTTCGAGCACCTCGCGTGCATGCTGGTGTTTTTCTTCCAGCGACTGGCAATGCATCACATTTTCGGCCAGGCGCTCCTTCAAGTCGGCTGCTGAGTTGATTGAGCGTAAAAATCCAAGTTCACCGGCAAAAAAATAACTCGCCTTCGATTGCTAAATTGCGCAAGGAACATCGGCTTCTGTAATCTTGACTGTGCAAGATCGAATGCTGGAAACGGATTATTTTCGGACAGATATGCGGTCCAGTTAGAACGCGCAAGAATGCTTTTCCCGTAGACCTTTACGTAAGTAGTTTTGGACCTCGTTTTCCCACATGCAATTACCTAACTTCGCTTTTCCATCATGTTTTTACGTAAATCAGTTTTTACGTGAAGTCGTATGTATTAAATTACCTCATTCATAAAAATCAAAGGCTTAGGTGCATTTTTCCAGTCATAACTTTACGTTAGAGCACTTTCGCATAAGCCCTGCCGTTTTTTTCGCGCAAGACTCACAAATCCCATGATGTGAAAATATTTCGTTTTTTGTGGAAAATATGCGAATACGCTGATCAGAACCCCTATTCTTGCCGGGGACCTCAAAGATATGTATGCTGAAGTTACCACCACTTGAAAGAAATTAATGCTCCAGCGTGAGAGCTGCAATTTTTTCCAGGATGGCAGGCAATAGCTTCATGCCCGATAGCGTAACGCATTCCGGCGCAGACCGCCCGCGCAGCGCTTCGCTAAGTCTTCGCGTAGGAAACAGTAAAACAGGCCGTCAGCATTCCGCATATCGAAGCAACCGCCGCTAGCGCACCGATTCCGCCCCACACAGTCTGGACGCCGACCAAGCCGGTCAGATAACCCAACAATACGGATGACAGCATGCCGCCTAGCTGGAAAACGAGGGAAAAAAAGGACAATGCGCTAGAGCGCAAATGGTCGGGTGTGCATTGATGCAAAAGTGCATTGATGACCGCGCCGGCAATACCCAGGAATAAGGCGGTGACCATCAGGAAAATGCCTAGATCCGTGGCATGCTGGGCCCTAGCCATCATGCACAGGCCGCCTGCCAGGCCGAATAAAGAAAATGCTACGGCCAGCGCAGGCTTGCCGGAACATATCCGCAATACAATAAAAGAAAGCCAGCCGCCAAATCCCTTGACCACCAGCATCAAGGTAAGAAACACGCCGAACATCCAGGTATTGCCGGTCGTCGGCACCATGTTTTTGAGCACTACCGGCCAATAGCTTTCCAGGATAGAGATAATGCCTCCCAGTAGCATGAATCGCAGGATCAGCGGCCTGAGGCTTGTCTCTTGCCAGGCAAAGATGAGTAATTGCCGCAGCTGGCCTGACAACTTCACGGCACCTGTACTGCTCTCGCTACGTTCAGGCTCGGGGAACAGCCGCGGCGTGAGCCACAATAGAAGCAGGAACAGCAAACCGGACAAGCCAAAACCAGCCTTGTAAGGATTGGCAAACAGGCGCTGTCCGAGCAAATCCGGCACAAAGCCGCCCACCAGGGAAAATGCCGCCATTCCCAAGGCGGCAGACAGTTCCGCATAGCCGAGATGATAAGGTATGCGCTGCATCAGGCCGCGGTCGCGCAATACCTCGACATACCACGCATCTACGGTGCCCGAATTCATGGCTCTGGCCATGCCGAAACAGCCGGCGGCGAGAAACAGCAAAGGTTTCTGCTCACACAGGAGCATGATGCCGCAGCCGGCACAATTCGTCAGCAAAGACCAGCGATAGGCTCGGATGCGGCCGAGCCGGTCTGCCAAGGCCCCGAATGGCAGCTCCAGGATCACAGTGGAGAGGCTGAACAAGGCGGCGAACAAGCCGATCTCGAACAAGGAAAACCCTTCATGCACCAGCAGCAACGTCAATACAGGCAGGATCAATCCGAAACTGCCCCACATCAATGCCTGCTGAAAACGGAAGCGCAGATGAACGGTCATGAACCCGGACCCGCGCCGCTGCCGGACTCGAAGACGATATAGTCGCCATCCTCTCCCACGCCTCGCTCCGTCTCCGCAAAGCCGCAGGCGCGATAGAAGGCAGTCGCGCCATGGTTGCGGCACAGGCATTTCAGCGAATATTTCTGCAGCGGCCAACCGGGAAGCGCGGCCAGCAATGCGCGCCCTACCCCCATCCGGTGGTGACCGCGATCAACATACAGATGGTGGATGAAATGGTCCGCATCCCATATCGACACGAAGCCGGCTATCGCCCCCCGGGCATCTTCCGCCACCAGTATGGTTTCACCCCGGGTCTGCTGTTCCAGGTCAGCTAGGCGGAAAGCATCTCCAGCCATCCAGGTATATGTCTGGCGACGCGATGCCAGGAACAACTCTTGCAACACGGCCAAGTCCCGCGCCGCGGCCACGCGGACACTAATCTGCATACAGATCCTTCCTACGTAAAATCATATTCGCTTTAGCTTGGCAAGCTTGCCAGCACATCGGCGATAAAGCGCTCAGTGTCCCAGCTGCCGTCGACCGTCGCCCCCAGCCGGGTAATGACCAGTTGGCGCGACGGAATGATCACCACCAGCTGATGATTGAAACCATCCAGCCTGACCATGTCGTCTGGCAGCGACATGAAATGTTTTTTGCCGTTGCGCGACGCGTTCAGCCACAGGTGAGCGCCAAACAACCCTTCCGACTGGTTGGTTTGCGGCGTCGACATAAAATGGATCCAGTCGCGACTGACAATTTGCTGCCCATTCCAGTTCCCCTGCTGCAGAATCAGCTGTCCGATACGGCTCCAGTCCCTGGCCGACGCCAGCATGTAGCTTCCTCCCACCAGGTTGCCGGCGACATCCGGCTCAATGCTGGCGCTCCGGATCCCCAATGGCTCGAATAAGCGACGGCGCGCAAAACCGACAATACCCAGAGGCTGGTCAGAGATCGCGCGCGCCACCACCTTGGCCAGCAGGACACTGCCCCCGCTCTGATAATTGATGTGACTGCCAGGCGCGTCTTTCAACGGACGGCTGGCGACATAATGTGCCATATCGCCCGATTCATACAGCATGTTTGTGGTATCCGACCCTGGCATATAGTCTTCCTGAAAATCCAGGCCACTAGTCCATTGCAGCAGATTCTGCAGACGTATCCGGCGCCGCGGATCGGCCGGCGACGACCAGTCCGACAGCAGCGCATCCTGCTCTAGAGCCAGTTTGCCATCCTGCACCAGCACGCCTGTCAGCAACGCCGTGACGGTTTTTGTCATCGACCAGCCAAGCAGCGGGGTTTCCGGGCCGATTCCGGCCGCGTATCGCTCTGCCAGCAAGCGTCCTTGATGCATCACTACCAGCGCTTGGGTATTCCTGAGGGAAGTTGCGCTAGGCTCCTGCATGGCCTTGTCCAGCACCTCGCGCAAGCGCTCGTCGTGGCCGGCGGCTTCGCTGACAAGAGGGGTTTCGGAGAGGTGCCGGGCCTCAGGCAATCCAATGCCGGCAGCCTGACGAATCAATGTGGCGGCATCCGTACCCACCAGCAAGGTACAGCCTAGTCCCGGCCGGTACAAAGCGCTGACAGGACGGATAAATCCCAGGCCCGCGGCACGCACGGTCGCGCGGCTGCGGTCGACCCGGTATCGCACCAACAGCAGCAAAGGATTGATCGGCTCGACTTCGCGCCGGAACACCGCGTCGGCATCGCGTCCGGCCACCAGGGATTGCGTGCACAGATAATGCGCCGCATAGCCGGTTGCCGCCGGCATGGCCCAATACAATGCCGCAGCGGCAGCAAGCAAGAGCAGCAAGGCGATTGCCATCACCCCTTTCCAGATCAGCGGAACCAGCCGCCGTTTGCCGCGATAAGATTCAGACATGGCATTCCTTTTTTAAATGATCGTGAGGGATACGGCGTCCAGGATGAACCTGAGGATCGCGCTCATAATTTGATTTCCTTTTTCAGATACAAACGCTCTGACCAGATATCCTGCGCCCTGCAACGTTCGATGAGCTTGTCGGATTCGACGATAGGCAAAGACTGCTCGGTGTAGTCAATGCTGGAAATGAATTTGAGCCAGGGCTCCGCCCCCATGGCATAGATGAACACCTGGCGTGGCGAAAAACACTGAATGAACGGCCATGCGCGCTCGCAATTGGAACCGTTGAGACGGCGGTTCTGGTCGAATTTTCGCCCCAGAGGCTGCTTCAGCAACGCGCCATACAGCCACGACATGGGAGCGCCTTCACATTCCATTCCCAGGAACATGGTATCGATGCGGCCGACGATTTTTGCAACGCGCTGATACAGCTCTGGCTGCAGATTGTCAGAATCAGCCGCGAACAGCAGGCTTTTCCCGGCAACTTTGAGCGCAAATGCCATTTTGGCAGCGATATGCAAATCGCCGTGTTCGCCGAGAAACGGCAAGGCGACAATCTCGCCGCCAGGAACGGCTACCGTATCCATCTCCCCCACTTCGATGATTCTTTCGAAACCGCATGCCTGCAAGGCAAGTTTGATGGAAGGATCCTGCAGGAAGCCGACATGGCTGCGCGGCACAATCAGGGTGCCGATCCGGTGGCGCAGCTGCAACAGGCTTTCCAGAACAATGTGGTCCTGGTGATTGTGGGTTAGCAGGACATAGTCGATGCGTTCGGGCAGATCGGAAAAAGTAAAGGGATCGCTGCCGGGTTCGAGCGGATAGCCGACGATGGGATCGGTCATCAGGCTGAAGCCAGCGCTTTCCACCAGCACGGTCGCATGGTTGAAATAGCGAACCCGCACCTGACCGGCGGCGCGCTCAGGCGCAGCCGGACGCGGCAAAGGCGGGGCATCCGAGAACCAAGCCTCCACCACCGCCCGCTTCGCCGCGCCTCCTTCGACATGTTCCAGCAATGAATCGACCAGCGCCGGGCTCGCGCCATCAATGCGGGATGCAAACAAGTCATCGTACAGTGCATCTCGGAACGGCAATCGGATCCGCGCCATATGTTCCTGCGCCGTCCTGGGCGTACTCATCATGAAACTGCGGTCATCGCTGCTGGCGAGAAAACCATTGACGCTTTGCAGCGCAGGCAGGTAATACTCGCTGGCATACAGCAGGCTTTCAATGAAACGGACTGAAGGATGTCCATGCAGATCGTAGCCAAGCTCTACCAGCCCCCGGAGCGCAACGGGAATTTGCGCGTACAGCGGCGCAAGGCTGTCGCCGTCCGCCTTTTCAGCCAGCAAGGCATCGAGATCACGGACTGCATCCGCCAGTTCCAGCAATGCGGCGCACTGCACCTTGCTGCCGGCGATCAAGCTCTCTATCGCACCGACCATTTCCTTGCCGCCGTTCAGAAACGGTCCTCCGGCCATCTTTTCAGCCGAACGCTTGTGCAGCTCGGGGGCCTTGACAAAGGATTCCATGATACGCAGTTGCGAATTCTTTAGCAGCATGGCATAGGTCGCCGGCTGCAACAGGAAAGTCCAGGCATACCATTGGTTGATCAGGGGCTCGAACACAACATTGGATTTCAAGTAGATTTTCTTATTCATCGTTATGGTCAATTGCAGTAGATAGTTCCTCGCCAGCCTGTAAAAGAATCGCCGACAGACGCTGGCGCCATGCCAGCATGATGGCGTCGATGGAGGCCGCATCATGCAGCGCTTCGCTGTAACGGCACTCCAGCAGCACTTCGCCGTCGCGCACCATGGCCACCAGATTCAGGTAATGCGAGCGCTGATCCAGCGGCGCCCTGTCCTCCGCGACATTTTCCAGCGCTTGAGAAAACAGGCTGGACGCATGAGCTGCCGGCGCCGAGACGAAATCGACGCTGACTTCCGGTTGCGCGATGCGCATCCATGCAGCGGCCCCGCTACTCTCGGTCGGCGCCGGCAAGCGTTCGAATCCGAGCGCCGCCAGCGGCATCTCTTCCAGTGTCGCCTCAAGCGCATGCAGTCCCGAAAAGCGCTGGTAATCCCTATCCGGATGCAGGTAAAGCGGCAAATCGCACACAAAGCAGCCTACCGTACGCCCCACCGCCGGCTCGTCCAGCCAGCCGCGCCCATGGCGTCCGACATCCACCACCAGTGGCCCTTGCGCCCAGGCGCACAAGGCGCCGGCGGCAGCGGCGATCACCGCTGTCGCTGCCTTGAGCCTGAATTGAGCCGGCAGCTCGACCAATAGCGTCCTAGCGCTGGCGTCGTCCAGCACATGACGGATCAAGCGCTGGCTCGATTCGGTATTTTCGTCTTTGCGATCGCATGGAATTGCGACGTTATCCGTCATCTTTGCAAAATAAGACGCTGCCACGCCGGCCTGCACGCTATGAGACAATCGCCGCTCCAGCTGCCGCAGATAGCGTGGATAGGCGTCGTCGGCAAGCTCGGCCTGCACTCCCGGCGCACCCGCATTGTTCATTTGCAGCTGGTAATCACGCGACAGATCTTCCAGCAGCACGGACCAGGCATGGCTGTCGGCCAGCAATCCATGCACCAGAATGAACAAGCGGTCATGGCCGTCCGCATAACGCAGATGCGACACCCGGATCAACGGCCCCCTATCCAATTCAAAGGAAAGTTGCAAGGCAGCGCTATGTTCCTGGATAAATTTCTCCGGGGCGTTCAGTTCGCGCAGGTCATGGCTGCTGAAGACCATCTCCAGCATGCGCTCCTCAAACGGCAAGATCCGGCCTGTTTCAAGAGAACGGTCAAAGACGCAACGCAAACCGGCATGCCGCAGCAGCAAGATCCGCAGGGTGCTGAGCAAAGCCTCAGGCTGCAGTTCCTGAGCGGCCCGCACCAGCAGTGAGCGATTCCAGTGCGCGGCGGTTTGTCGCCGCAACTGGCGTCGCTGGTACGGACTGACCGGAAAATCCAGCTTTTCCATCTCTGCCGGCATCGGCCGCTCCATCGGTTTCATGCATGCGGCCAGGTCGGCAATGGTCGGACAGCTGAAGAACTCTTGCGGATCGATGGACCAACCCTGCCGGTTCAACTGGGATATGGCTCGCAGCACCAAAATCGAATCGCCGCCCAAGCCGAAATAATTATCGTCAAGATCGACATGAGACAGCTGCAGGACAGCACGCAGCACCGCCAGCAGCGCTTGCATGGCCGGAGTGGCCAGCGCTTCTTCATCGACCTCGCCAGGGGCGTCGATCAGCGGCAATTGCTGATAATCGGTTTTATCGCCGGCCGTCTTTGGCAACGCTGGCAATATGGCGAGCGCATGCGGCAGCAGATGGGCTGCAGCGGCAGCGCGCAATTCCTGCATCAGCTGGCGCACGTCGGCAGAATCGCCGGCTTCAAGGACGACGAAGGCTTCGATCCGCGCCTCCGGCCTCTCATTATCATGGCTCCTCGCCACGCGCGCGGCAGCTTCGCGGACCGACGGCAAATCCAGCAAAACACGCTCCACCTCGGCCAGTTCGACCCGTATGCCGCGTACTTTGACCTGGCGGTCGCGCCGTCCCAGAAATACAATGTCGCCTTCGGCGTTGCGCTTCACCATATCGCCTGTGCGATACATCCTGGCTCCCGGCTCAGTACAGAACGGATCCGGAATGAAAGATTCCGCGGTCAGCTCCGGGCGCCCCAGATAAGCGCTGGCCAGCGCACTTCCTCCCAGATACAGCTGCCCGCGGCAAGACGGCGCCACCGGCTGCAAGTGCTCATCCAGAACATAGGCAAAGCTGCCTGCCAGCGGCTGTCCAATCGGCACATCCCGAAGCGAAGCCGAACCGCTCAGATCGCAGGAATGCACAATCGAGGTAATGACGCTTTCTACCAAGCCGTAGGCGTTGAGCAGTTCGACCTGTCTGCCGGCGAGCTTCCGCCAACCCTGGATTGCAGCCGGATCGACCCGTTCGCTGCCCGTCACCAGCAGTCTCAGCGTGGCCGGCACCCCCCCCCCGCCCAAGGTCATTTCAGCCAGCCATGCGCGCCAGAATGATGCCGGCAGATTGACTACGGTGGCGGCATTTTCCTCCAGGCAGCGGCTGAAAGCGGTCATCGACGGCCATGCAGCCTTGTCGAACATCAGCAAACAGGCCCCGGTATGCAGCGCGGTGAAAATCTCCTCGAGAGAGACATCGAACACCGGTGACGAAAATTGCAGTACCCTGTCGCTCTCTGTCATGCGATAGGCACGATGCAAGGCTTGTATTTTATGACTGAGCGCACGATGGCTGACCTCCACGCCTTTCGGCGTACCGCTCGAACCGGACGTGAACAAGGTATAGGCGCAGGCCGCGGGAGCCAGGTCCCAAGGCAATGGCGCCTGGTCCGCTCCGCCATCTGCCTCCATCAATGCCTCGACATGCAGCCGCGGGCAATGCTGCCAGGCTGGCGCCGCTGCCGCGCCGGCAACCAGCAATACTGGCATCGCCTGCGTCAGGATCTCCTGCTGCCGCGCCTGCGGCGCCGCCGGATCCAGCGGTAGGTAGCTCGCACCGCAGCGCAAAATGCCCAGCATAAGCGATACCGCCTCAATACCGGATGAACCGCATACCGCAACTCGGCCTCCGGCTCCGACGCCGAGCGCGGCCAGATTGCGGGCCACGGTATCCGTGCGCTGCGCCAGTTCGCGGTAAGTCACGCTCCGATGTTCCGTAACGATCGCGACAGCGCTGTTATCGGCACGCAAACTGGCGCGCAGCAAGGCCAGCACATCATGCGCTTCCGGCTGCATTGGCGGCAGAGGATTGCAACTTGTCAGCAAGTGCTGCTGCGCGGCGTCCGGCAGCAGGCAAACTTCATGGAGCGGCATGGCGCCGCGGCTGCTCATCAGCATCAAAGCGTGCTGGAACTGCTGCGCCATTTGAACCATGGCACGATCCTCAAAAAGACCCGTGCGATATTGCAGGACCCCGGAAAAACCTGCGCCCTGCCGAAACAGGTTGAGTGTCAGATCGTACTCCGCCACCACTTCGCCCAGCTCTTCAAAAGCGATTTCCACGTCGCCCAAGACGAAATTGCGGCTTGGTTCTTCCTGCATGGAAAAAACCACCTGGAATAATGGCGTCAGGCTGGCGTTACGCGGGCTCGCATGCTGTTCCACCAGCTTCTCGAACGGATAGTCTTGATGGCTTTGCGCGGCCAGCACGCTGGCGCGCACCAGATCGATCCAATGCCGCAGATTAGCGGCGGCACCCAGATCGACCCGCAACACCATCATGTTGACGAAAAAGCCGACCAGATTCTCGACCTTGCTCGCTGAACGGTTCGCAACCGGCGAACCGAGCACTAGGTCGCGTTGGCCGCTATGCTGTGACAGCACCAGTAAAAACGCCGACAGCAACACCACGTAAGGCGTCGCATGAACCTCGCGGCACAGCTGCTCCAGCAGGGCGGACTGAGCGGCATCGATATTGAAGCGATATTCGCGGCCGATACCGGAAACGCCATTGCCGCGGCTGCGGTCTGCATCAAGGTCAATCAGGGGCAGACCCTGAAGCTGGCGCTGCCAGAACCTCTGCTGCACGGCAAATCGGCCGCCGGAGAAATCAGACAACTGAGCGCTGCTGTAATCGGCATAGTCCCAATCAAGCTGGGGCGCCGGCGGCAGTTTTCCGCGGCGGATGCCATCATATAACGCGGCCAGGTCGCGAGCGATCAGCTTGAATGACCAGCCGTCAACCACCAAGTGATGAAACACCATCAGCAGACAGACATGGTCTGCAGAAAATTCGACCAGCGCGGCACGAAACAAGGGCGCCCGGTCCAGACGGAAAGGGATTGCCATTTGCTGCGCCAATTGCCTTGACAAGAAGATTTGTGCTGATTCCAGCGAACCGTCCGAAAATGGAATGGCCTGCAGTTCAAACGCGGCAGAGTGACGAATGCATTGATAATCAGCATCGCCGTCGCCAACATGAAAAGAAGTGCGCAGGGCCGGGTGTCGCTTCACCAGTTCGGCCAGGGCAAGTTCGATGGCTTGCCGGTCGACGCGGCCGCGCAGGCGGATGCATTGCGGAAGATGGAACACCTGCCCGCCCATGCCCAGCCGCTCCAGGGTCCACAAGCGTCCCTGCTGAAATGAAAGCGGCGCCTGGCGACTGACGGATGGTTGCGCCTCTTGCGCCTCGGCTGACGCGGTTTCCTGCACCGGCGGCGAGTCTGCGGCCCCGGACATTGCTTGCGCTAAGCCGGCGATGGTCGGGTGGTCGAAAAATGTCACCAGCGGCAGTTCGATTCGCAAGCGTTCCTGGATGCGGACCAGGATGCGTCCAGCTAGCAGGGAGTCGCCTCCCAGTTCAAAGAAGTCGTCGGCGGGCGCGATGTGTTCATGTCCCAGGCATTCCTTCCAGATTTCCAGCAAGACCGATTCAACTGCGGACAAAGAACGCACAGGGCCGCCCGTTTCGGCACGGGCCGGCACAGCCGCGGCGACCTCCGCGCCAGCTTCCGCGGTCTCGCCCAGCTGGACCTGTGATGGGCGATGTGCCGCCGCCGAAGGTGGCGGCAACCAGAAGCGGCTCGGCTCGAAGGGATAGCCCGGCAGCGGCAGGCGTCGCCGAGCCTCGCCCTGGTAGCCATGGCGCGTATGCAGCCTGGCACCGCACGACCACAGACGGCCATAACTGTTGCTCAAGGCCTCTGCGTTCTGGATACCGCGTTCGAAGCTCGCCAGCACCAGTTCGGCCGGGCAAACGCGATGGATACGCACCAGCGAGGCCAGCAGGTCGCGCGGACCGACTTCAAGCCAAATTGCCTCGCCCATGGACGCAAGCTCTCGCACACCATCAGAAAACCGCACCGTCTGCAGCATGTGCTCGGCCCAGTAGCCAGGATCGGTTGCCTGCTGCGCAGTAATCATCCGTCCGCTGAGATTCGACACAAAAGGAATCGCCGGTTCTGCCAGCGTCATGGCAGCACAGCGCGCCGCCAGCTGCTCGGCCGCAGCCGCCATCAGCGGCGAGTGAAATGCATGTTCTGATGCGAGGCGGGATTGGCCGATGCCTTCTTCGCGCAGTTGCTGTCCGAACCGCTGAATATCATCCACGCTGCCGGAGACCACGCACTGCAATGGAGCATTGACAGCAGCCAGGCTAAGTCCGGCAGGCAAGCGCGCTAGCAACTCGTGTTCCGGCATTGTCACTGCCAGCATCGCCCCGGGCGGCTGAGCCTGCATCGCCGCGGCCCGCCAGGCCACCAGGCTGACGGCAGCCTCCAATGTAAACACCCCGGCGCAACAGGCCGCCACCAGCTCGCCCAGGCTATGGCCGATCATGTAGTCGGGCCGCACGCCGGATGCCACCCAGGCTTGATACAGGGCGTACTGATAGGCGAACAACAGCGGTTGTACGATCCGGGTCTCAGTGGCGGCTGTCTCGGCAAACATCAGCGATATGAGCTGGATACCTAGTTGCTGATCGAACAGCGCGCAAACCTTGTCCAGCGCCAGGCGAAATGCGGGCACTTCCTCGTACAGCTCACGCCCCATGCCTGGCTTTTGCGCGCCCTGGCCGGGCAACAGGAACACCACCGGCAAGTTCTGCTGCCGGTTTTCCCGCTGCTTCAGGTCGCCAGCGCTCAGCCGCTCTGCCGCCGCCTCAAGCGTATCCGCCACAAGATAAGCGCGCCAGGAAAAATCCCTGCGGCCGACCTGCAAGCTGTAAGCGACATCGGCCAGCTCCAGGCCGGTTTTGCCCTGCAGGGCGGCGCCCAGATCGGCCGCCATGGTTTGCAGGGCATGCGGAGTCCTGGCCGACAGCCGCAGGCAATGGAAGCGTTGCGCAGACGGCTCCGCCGCGCTTTCCTCTACCGCTTCCAGTACCATATGGGCGTTGGTGCCGCCGATACCGAAGGAACTGACGGCGGCACGCAGCGGTGCCGCGCTCCGCGCCAGATCCAGCGGGCTGGAATTGATGGCAAAGCCACCCTCCTCCAGGCCAAGCAGCGGATTGAACGATTGAAAATGGAGAGTCCCAGGCAGCTGCCGCCGCTTGAGCACCAATGCCGCCTTGATGGCTCCCGCCACGCCTGCAGCACTATCCAGATGCCCGATACTGTTCTTTACTGCGCCCAGCAGACAGGGTGCGGCCGCAGTACGATGCTGTCCATAGGTCGCCTTCAGCGCGGCCACCTCGACCGGATCGCCCAGCACGGTGCCGGTGCCGTGGGTCTCGACATAGGCAACCGACTCTGGCGCTACGCCAGCCTGCGCCAGCGCCGCCCGAATCACTCTGGCCTGGCCCTCCGGACTCGGCGCCGTATAGCCTATCTTGTGATGGCCGTCATTGTTGACGGCCGATCCCTTGATCACCGCATAGACATGATCTCCATCCAGCAGCGCCTGGTCATACCGCTTCAGCAGCACCATGCCGACCCCGCTGCCTTCAACCGTACCACTAGCCTCGGCGTCAAAGGCGCGGCAATAGCCATCGGCCGAAAAAATCCCGCCGCTGCGATGCAGATAGCCCGGCAGCTCGTCTGTACCGATCGACGCCGCGCCGGCCAGCGCCATCTGGCATTCGCCGTTAAGTATGGCCCGGCTTGCCATGTGCATTGCCACAAGCGATGTCGAGCACGCCGTATCCAGCGTGATCGCCGGTCCCGTCAGATTCAGCCGGTAGGCGATCTGAGTGGCCGGCTGGTTAAGTACATTGATCTGATAATGCCCCAGCGCAGCCACCACCTGCTCGTTGCCCAGCACATGGCTCAGCAGGTAATTGCTGGCGCCGCTGCCGACATAGACGCCGACGTCAATGCCCGCTTCCGGCAGCGCATAACCGGCATTTTCCAGCGACAGATAGGCGTGCTCCAGCAACTTGCGCTGCTGCGGATCCATGATTTCCGCTTCGCGCGGCGTGTAACCGAAGAAAGCCGCATCAAAATTGCCGGGATCGGCCATCATGCCTTTGGCGGAAACGAAACGCGGGTTGGCAAGCACAGTTTCGGCCACGCCAAGCTGCCGCAGGCTGGCGTTGTCATGGCGGGTGATGCCATCGCGTCCGTCCATCAGCATCGACCAGTATTGATCAAGCGTCACTGCGCCCGAGACACTCGCACTCATGCCGATGATGGCCACGTCCGCGCCGTTGCCGCCGACCTGCTTGGCGACGGCTGCCGGCGCAGCGGCGGCGCCATGAGAGCCATCGCCGGAAATCCATCTCGCCAGCGCCCGCACCGAAGTGTGGCGGAACAGCTGGTCGATATCGATTTCCCTGCCAAAATGCCCGTGCAGCCGCATCTGGCATTGAATCAGGGCCAGGGAGTGGCCGCCGATATCAAAGAAATTGGCATCCGGATCCACTTCCTGCAGCCCCAGGACGTCGCGCCAGATGGCAGCAATCGCTGCTTCCGAGGCATTGAAGTCGTATTGGCGCGGCTGTGCCAAAGGTGTATCAATAGTGCAAGTCAGCAAGCGCTTGCGGTCGATCTTGCCGCTGGCGGTAAAAGGCAACGTTGCCAGCTCGACAATGACATCCGGCACCATGTAAGCCGGTAAATACTCCTCGGCATGGGCCTTTAGCTCGCCTGCGGCAAATCTCGCCTTCCCGCTGCTTTCGACGAACGCACACAGCTGGGCGGCCTGCGCGCCGTGGGCGCGGACCACCACGGCGACCTTGGCAACGCCGGCGTGGCGCCCAAGCACGGATTCGACTTCACCCGGTTCGATCCGAAAACCTCTCAGTTTCACCTGTTGGTCATTGCGTCCCAGGAATTCAATATTGCCGTTGCGATCAAAGCGAGCCATGTCGCCAGTACGGTATAGCCAGGGATCGGCGGCGCCGCCATAAGGATTGGGCAGGAAACGTTCGGCCGTCAGCTGCGCCTGATTCAAGTAACCGCTCGCCAGCGCGCGGCCGGACAAATACAGTTCCCCTGCCGCGCCAATTGGCAAACGCGACAGGTCGTCTGCCAGGATATGCGTGCCAATGTCGCCAACCGCTTTGCCAATCAGCACCCGCTCGCCGGCGCACCGCCAGATTGTCGCGTAGATGCTCGCCTCGGTCGGGCCGTAGGCATTGAACAGCACAGTCTGCGGCAATGCCTGCTTGGCCAGCGCCGCGGTCGCCGGCAGCAATGCTTCACCCGCGGCAAAGATCGCCTTCAACGGACTGCCGGCATCGAAACGGTTCGCCTGCAGGAACAGGTGCAGCATCGACGGCACGAAATTGACCAGCGTCACCCCGCTATCGGCTATCAGTCGCGCCAGATAGATTGGATCGTATTGCCCATCCTGGCGTGCGATCACCACGGCAGCGCCTGCCACGAAGGGCCACAGCATTTCCGTCAGCGAGACGTCGAAGGAGACCGCGGTTTTCCACAGCACCCGGTCGGCGCCGGACAAGGCGTAATGCCGCTGCAAGTCCTGGAACAAGGCCAGGATGCCATCCTGCCGGCACAGCACTCCCTTGGGCTGTCCGGTGGAACCGGATGTATACAGGATATAGCCGGGGTCGCTGGACTGGACTAGCGCCGGCGCCGGCAAACAGTCAGGAGCCAGCGCTGCCAGTGCATCGCAGGTAACAAAGCGGATCGCATGCTGCTGCAGGAATTGCGGCGCCGCCTGCGTACCGACAATCAGGCAAGGCTGGGCATCCGCTAGCATGTAGTCCATGCGCATGGATGGCAGCGCCGGATCGAGCGGCAAGTAAATAGCGCCTAGCCGGAACAGTGCCAGCACCGTCAGCAGCCCGGCGGCCGAGCGTTCCGCGCATACCGCCACAGTGGAGCCTTTTTGCACGCCCATGGCGGCCAACGCCGCGACCAGTTGCCCGCTGCGTTCGGCCAGCTGCGCATAACTGATGTGCTGAGCGCCATCGATGATCGCCACCGCTTCCGGCTGGCGGCACGCAATCGCCAGCAAGCGGTCGCCCAGGCTATCGGCGCTCACCGCACAGTCCGGAGCGCCCCAGGCAGAAAGCAGCTGCTCGCTAGCCGAAGGCAGCCACGCTGGCGCATGCGGCAGGCCCGCCAAGCGCAGCAATGCCTGCTGCTGCACGTAAGCCAGTTCCGCAACATCTTCAGCATCGAAGACATCGGTCCGGTAGCTGATCCAGCAGACCAATTGCTGGTCGCTGGCGGCTACCGAGAAATCGAACTGGATTGGAAAGCTGTTGACCGCATGGCCATCGCGCGACTGCAGCATCGCCAGATCGGCCGGCGCCAGCTGCCGCAGAATATGGAAACTTGTATAGTTGAACAGCACCTCGCCCAACTCGACGCCGCCGGCTTCCTGGCGAATTTTCTGCGAAGGATAGAAACGATGCCGATAGATGCTGGATTCAGTCTCGAATACCGAACGGACCTGGTCGATGGCCGGCGCGCTCCTGCTGCAGACAGCACGCAGCGGCACCGAGTTCAGGAACAGGCCCACTACCTTGTCGGCATCTTCGGTTTCCGGCCGCACATGCGTCACCGTCGACACCACGACATCGTCGTGTCCGGTCAACACGCTGAGGGCATGCAGATGGGCGGTCAGCAGCACGCTTTTGAGCGGCACATTGGCGCTGCGGGCCACACCCCGCAACGCAGCGGCCAGCTCCGCGGATATGGCAACCTGCAGATACGCGACCTGCTCGCCAGCCTCTGCCGCCAGCACCGGCTTGCGCCGCAAGGATGTCGGCCTGACCCCGGCCAGCATCGTCCGCCAGAAATCCCGATGGCTGCCGCTGGCGAGCGCAGCTCTTTCCAAGCCGATGAAATCACGATAAGTAGTCCGCACAGGTTCGAAGGACAGGGGCGTTCCCGCCAGCAACGACACATACTGCTGCAAGAATTCCGTGGTCAAGGTCGCTTCGCTCCAGCCGTCCAGAATAGCGTGATGAAAGCTCCAGACCAGCTTGAAGCGGCTATCGTCCAGTTTAAAAACAAAACTATGGAATAACGGCGCCTGAGCCGGGTCAAAGCGCCGGAATCTTTCCTGGTTCATGAATTCGCTGATGCTGGCCGTCTGCTGCCCGTGGTCCAGTTCCCGCAGGTCGCTTACCGTCAGCGGAATTCTGGCCTGCTCATGCACCAGCTGCAGCGGCACCGAGAAATTTTCCATATCGAGCGAAGTCCGCAGCAAAGGATGGCGTGCGGCCAGCAGCGCCAGGCTCTCGGCGAGATATGCTTCATTGCAAGGATGTGCGACGACATAACCGATTACATCGTGGTACAGGCTGGAATTGCTGTGGCGATGGCTGTGAAAAAGCATGCCTAGCTGCAGCTGGCTTAACGGATATGCATCGCTGACGCCAACCGGAAGGCGTGCCGCGTCGGCGGCGCTCAGCAGCGCCGGCTGCGGCGCGCTGCAGGCCTCAGGCACAGACGCCAGCGGCTTGCGCTGTTCCAGCAACACGCTCAGCGCCTCGATGCTCTGGCTGCCAAAAAGATCCTGGATATCAAATTCAATTCCCAGTTCCTGCGCCTTTGCCTTCAGCCGGATGGCTAGCAGAGAATCGCCGCCGAGATCGAAAAATCCCTCGCTGATGTCAAAACCGCTGCGCCCCAGCACGTCTTCCCACAACTGGTACAGGCGTTGCTGCAGGCCGCTAAGCTGTCGGGCAGCCGGAACTCGCTCGACAGCAGAAGTCACCAGGCGCGGCAATGCCGCGCGGTCGATCTTGCCATTCGCCGTGAGCGGCATGGACGGTACCCGGCAATAGCACGTCGGTTGCATATACTCTGGCAATCTGCCCTGCAGATGGCGGCGCAATAGCGCCTCTTCCGGCACCACGGCCGCATCCGCATCGGCGCTCCAGTAAAGCAACAATTGCTTGTCGCCCTGGGCCGTGACATCCGCCACGGCCACAGCCGCCAGCACGCCTTTGCATTGCAGCAGTGCCGCTTCGATTTCCGCCGGTTCGATCCGGAAGCCGCGCAACTTCAGCTGCCGGTCGCTGCGTCCCAGATAACTGAGCTGGCCGTCGTGACGCCAGATGCCAAGATCGCCGCTGCGGTACATGCGGGCGCCTGGCTGCTTGCTGAACGGATCAGGCAGGAAGGCCGCGGCAGTCAGTTCTGGCCGGTTGAAGTAGCCGTGGGCCAATCCCGCGCCACCGATATAGATATGGCCGACAGCGCCAGGCAAAGCCTGCTCCAGCTGTTCGTCCAATATATAGACAGAGGTGCCGCGGATAGGCGCACCGATCGGCACCGTCGCGCCATTGATTTTTCCCCGTATCGGATAGGTAGTCGCGAAGGTGGTGGTTTCGGTCGGTCCGTAGCCGTTCACTACAGTGCCGTCAAGCAGCAAGGCCTGAGCCCTGGCCACATGGTCAGCAGACAGCACGTCGCCGCCGCACAGCAGGTAACGCAGCCGGCTCAGGGAAGCCGGCGCATAGTCCACCATCGCCGAAAACAGGCCGCTGGTCAACCACAGGATCGTGATGCCCTCGTCGTCGATCAAGCTGCCCAGCTTGTCCAAAGGCGTATCCGGCGCCTCCGGCACAACCAGCGTTGCACCGTTGAGCAATGCAGCCCAGATCTCGAAAGTGGAAGCGTCAAACGCCGTCGGCGCGAACTGCAGGAATACATCGTCCGCGGAGACGTCGACATAATCGGGTTGATAAGCCAGGCGCAGTATTGCCTGTTGCGGCACAAGCACTCCTTTTGGCAGGGCGGTAGTGCCTGAGGTGTACATCAGGTAGGCCGCAGCCTGCGGCCGCAATGGAATATCGGGCAACTCCCCGGAATGGCTGGCAATTTCCTTGCGCTGCTCTTCCAGCACCAGCAGATTCAGGAAACTGTCCTGCAGGACGGCCACCCGTTCAAGCATCGCCTCGCTGGTGATAATGACGCCGGCGTTACTGTCGTCGATCAGATATTGCAACCGCTCGGCCGGATAGCGGCTATCCAGCGGCACATAGGCGCAGCCTGCGTTCAGCACCGCCAGCATGCTGACCACGGCATCAATGCCGGGATCCAGCAGGATGCCGATATGGCTGCCTGGCGCAATGCCCAGATCGAGGATATGCCGGGCCAGCTGGTTGGCGCTCTGGTCGAGGCCGGCAAAATCGAGCTGGCGCGCACCGCAGCGGATGGCGATGCGCTCAGGCTGAGACTGTCGCAGCTGCTTGATAACGCTACCTATGGAGGACGGCAACAAAGGCCAGGGATGGTTGTGCTGCCAGTCTTCCAGCAGTGGCTGCAACGACGCGGGAAGCAGCCCGATTTGCTGCATCGGCCGCTCAGGGTAGCTAGTGAGCGCCTGCAGATAATGGGTATACGCCTGCCCCATGCGTTCAATGTCAGTCAGCTGGAACAGATCGGTATTAAAAGCCAGGCAGCAATCCATTCCCGCCGCTGTCTGTTCCGCGAACAAGGTGAGCTCGTATTGCGCGTAGCGGTACAGATCATTACGGCGCACCATGGTCAGCGCGCGATCGCTCGCCTTCGCCTGCGGCATTGCCGCCGTCGCGTCCTGCGTATTCTGCAGCACGAAATTGACTTGAAACAGCGGACTGCGGCTGTAGTCGCGTTCCGGGTCGATATGCGCCACGACCTGGTTGAAGGACAACTCCTGATGCTTCAGCGCATCCAGCGTGGTCTGCTGCTCGCGCTGCAGCAGATCGGTAAACGACACGCAGCCGGCGCACGAGGTGCGCAAGGCAAGCAGATTCGCAAAGAAGCCGACGATTTGTTCGCTGCCGGGACGCAAGCGATTTGATGCCGTGGTGCCGATGCAAAAATCGTCCTGGCCGGAGTAATCGGCCAGCAGGCGGCGCCAGGCCGCAAGCATGACTGTAAACAAGGTGCTGCCATGACGGCGCGCCAGAGCTTCGGCCTGGGCGCGCAGTGGCGGCGCTATCGGAAAGAAATGCAGGTCTCCGCAATGCGACTGCAGCTTCGGCCTGGCGGCCGCCAGCGGCAGGTTCAAGCTCTGCACTCCGCGCAGCTTGCCGCCCCAGTAATCAAGGCTGGCGTCAAATGATCCGGCTGTTACGGCCTGTTTTTGCCACAAGGCATAATCCGCATACTGCAATGCATCCTCGCCAGGCGCCGCCAGCGCGTGGCCCTGCCGGCGCGCATCATAGGCGGCCCACAGCTGTTCCAGCATCAGGTCCAGCGACCAGCCGTCGGCAACCAGATGATGCACGGTCAGGACGACGAAGCGACGTTCTGCGCTGACATGATGCAGGCTTACCCGCAGCAGCGGTCCATTGGCCAGATCGAAAGGCAGCGCGACATCGGCGGCGACATGCCGGGAAATCTGTTCTTCCGATACCTGCGCATCGTGATGATGTTCCTCAACCGTAATTTCAAGCAGCGGACGGATTACTTGGAACAGCGATCCTGCAGTTTCGGTAAAGTTGCTGCGCAGCACCTCGTGCCGCGCCGCCATATCCTGGACTGCGGCCACGAACGCCGCGCGATCCAGCATTCCATGCACATCCAGGACATGGGGGATATGGAAATGGCTTGAAACTCCGCTGATGGACATCTGCAGCCACAAACGATGCTGCTCGTCGGAAGCAGGAATCGCCGCCGGGCGCGCCTGGCGGGAAATCCCGGCGAAGGCTTGATCCGGGCTGATACGCGAAAAAGCGGCCAGCAGCCTGTTGCGTTTTGTTTCGATGGATTCATTCAGCGACATCAGACCGGCACTCCCGAAGATGAAACGATTTTGAGCAAGGCATCCATATCCTCCGGCGCCAGTTGCTCGAACAGGCTTTCAAGCCGGTTTTTCTGCTTTGCATCCATGGCAATCGCCATCAGGACCTTGCTGCCGTAGTCGTCTAGCAGAGGCGCTGCAAAAAGCAATTGCGGCGACAGCGACAGAGCGTAGCGCCGGTTTATCCGGCCGGTCAGCTGGATGACCTGGATCGAACTGCCGCCCAGCATGAAAAAATTGTCGCTGCAGGCGATATCCGCAACGTCAAGCACGGCTGCCCACTCGCTTGCGAGCTCGCTCTGGAAGGCAGTCTTTTCACGGCTCGGCGGCGCATGTTGCCGGTCATTGGCGTCGAGGATCTGGCGCAGGCGCCGACGGTCCATTTTTCCTGTCGGCAGCATCGGCATGCTGTCCAGCACATCGATGCGCTGTGGCCGCATATAGTCAGGCAGACAGGCGGTGACGTGATCGTGCAAGCGTTCCGGATGACAGCCGGCGCTGTCGCGCACCGTTTCGACATAAGCGTGGAGCTGCCTGACGCGCCCCTGGATTTCGACCGGCACCACCGCGCACAAGACCACGCCAGGAAATGCCAGCAGGCAGGCTTCGACTTCGCGCAACTCAATCCGGTTGCCATTGATCTTGACCTGCTCGTCAAGACGGCCCAGATAATGGATGACGCCGTTTTCGTCCAGCGTCGCCAGATCGCCGGAGCGGTACATGCGCGCTCCGGCCGCCGCGGCATAGGGATCCGGCATGAAATTTTCCGCAGTCAGGTCGGCCCGGCCGACGTAGCCGCGCGCCAGACCCGTTCCGCCGATATACAGCATGCCGCGTCCGCCCAGCGGGCAAGGGTCAAGATTGGAATCCAGCACATACAGGGAAACGTTGTCGATCGGCCGCCCGATCGGCACACATGCGAGCGCGGCGGTACTGCTCGGCAAGCAGGCCCAGGCGCTGACATCGATCGCTGCCTCGGTAGGGCCGTACAGGTTGTACAGCCGGCAGCCGGGCAGTTTCCGGTAAAACATGTCGGCCTGTTCGGCATACAAGGCTTCGCCGCTGCACACCACCAGCTGCAACTGAGGAAAATCCTGCTCATCAAACGCATCGAGAAATGCGCTCAGCATCGACGGCACGAAATGCACGACGCCGATCCCCTGTTCCACCAGCAATTTCTTTAAAGCTTCCGGATCTTTATGGATGGCAGGCGGCGCGACCAGCAGTTCAAAGCCGCTTTGCAGCGGCCACAAGAACTCCCAGACGGAGACATCGAAGTAATACGGTGTTTTCTGCAGCACGCGCGGCGCTTTTCCCTGCTCCAGCAAACTTCCGTGCCAATCGAGCCGATTGATCAGAGCGCGATGCGTATTGGCCACGCCTTTGGGCGTGCCGGTTGAGCCGGAGGTATAAATGACATAAGCCAGGCTATCGAGATGAATCGGCTGAGATTCCAAGGGTTGGGCCGACAGCCATTCCTGCCGGTGTTCCAGCGCGCAAATCGCCATGCCGCTAGCGGCCAGATGCTGCGGGCAGGCAGCCTGGGTCAGCAAGATGCTCAGGCCGGCGTCGCGCACGATCTGCCCGGTACGTTCCGGCGGCGCTTCGGGATCCAGCGGCACGTAGGCGGCGCCGGCGCGCAGGACGGCGACGATTGCCAGTACCATTTCGATAGAACGTTCGCAGCACAACCCGACCAGGGAATGCGGCACGACGCCGCGCTGCCGCAGGTAGCCCGCCAACCGCGCCGACTGCTGGTCCAGTTCCCGGTACGTCAGCCACTCGCTGCCAAAGCCCAGCGCCATGGCATCCGGCGTCCGCGCCACCTGCGCGGCAAAGCGCTCGACCCAGCTCGCACCGTCCGCGTCGCTGCCCGCGCCATGCCAGTATTGTTCCAGGCGGCTCCGCTGCTCTGCCGAATGCACTTCGATAGCATAAGCTCCGCTATCGTCTGCTTGCAGATATGCCGCCACTACCAGCTCGAAACTGGCAGCGAAAGCAGCTGCCTGCTCGGCTGACATGCGGGCCCGGTTGAATTCGATGTTGAGTGCAATGCCATCCGTCACCTGGTAGGCCAGGTTAAGGTCGAACGGACGCTCGTTGCTGCTGACGGGCAGCAGTTCCGCTTCGACGCCATGGAATCCGATGGGCGCATCCTGGACAAAAAAGGCTTCTGATATGCTGACATTGAAAATCGTTGTCTCTGCTAACGCGCCGGCGCCGCGCAGGGCAGCCACCATCTCGGTCAGCGACAACTGCTGGTGCAACTTGCTTTCCGCCCGCTGGGCTGTGATCTGCGCCACCACTTCGGAGAGAGTCTGCCCGCGCTGCAGCGAGATCCACATCGGCAGGTTGTTCACATAGCATCCGCTGGCTCCCTTGAAGCCGCGCGGCCGCATGTTGACTGGGTAGGTGATGACGAAATCATTCAAGTCATGAACACGCGCCAGTGTCACCGCATACAGACTGGACATGATCAGGAACAAGGTAGTCCGATTCTGCTTCGCACTGTTTTTCAGCCGTCCCAGGGTGTCGGCATCCAGGGCGAAGCGGTGACTGCTCCAGCCCTCCTCCTGCTCAGAGCCGGGAGCAGGCAGGACAACGCCCAGCTGGCGTCCGCTCAGGGCCTGCCGCCAGTAGGCAATATCCTGCTCTTGCTGTGAAGAATGCAGGTATTCCGCTTCGAGCGACAGATAGCTGGAGAAATCCGCCATTTCCGCCACCGGCATCGCGCCGCCAGCCGCAAAGTGGTTGTACAACAACGTGAGGCATTGAATGATGTAGGCTGCGGAAAAGGCATCCGAGATGATATGCGGAAAAGCCAGTACCAGGATATGCTGGTCGTTGCCGGTTCGCCGCAATGAAAAGCGGAACAGCGGCGCCTTGTCGAGGGCGAAAACCTGCGAGGTCCTGGAGGCTATCCATTGTTCCGTATCCTGCTCGCCAGGTGCTGGATCGCCGCTGGCGTCGACGAAATCAAGAAAGACGTCGATCCGCCCTGCCACATGCCGCAGCACCCGGTCGCCGTCGGCCTTGAAGCTGGACCGGCATCCTTCATCGTAGTCATGAACGAAGCACTCCAGCGCACGCCGCAGGGCGTCCGGCTCCAGATGGCCGGACAGACGAAACACCAGCGGCGTTGTGTAAGCCGCAGAAGCTGGATTCAACGACCATTCCAGCCAAAATCGATACTGGAATGTGGAAAGCGGAGTAGTACGCATGGGGAAACCCTGAGGTTGATTCAAGTGGATACAGTCAATGACGGCTAGTGCGAGGGATCGTTGTCAAGCCGGGGTCGCCGAGTCTTGCCTGGAAAATGAACGCTTGAAGAAATCGCTATAGCAATGCGGCAGCCGCGGGCCGAAGACATTCGCGATATCGCTTTCACTGAAGGTCAATGCGCCATCCAGGTACCCAAGCGACTGGTTCAGCTGGTTCTGCAAAAACTGGAATATCTGCGCCGCGCAATATTCGCTGTGGCGGTACGTGTGCAGGGCAGTCATCGCCATGCCCGCTGCAACCTGATCCAATCCCATGCCGATAAAATCGTCGAGCCCGGGCGTCGCCGTTTCCTGTGGGTGGTTTCTCAGTTCATCGATGTGGGTCAGCAGCAGCTCACCCTGGGTGCCCAGATTGGCGCGGCACAGCTGGTCGGCAACGCCGACGATCTGCGACAGGCCGGCCAGCATGTGAGCACGTACCGTACCGACTGGCCATTGCGACGCCGTATCGCATGCGGCTAGATCTCCTTGCAGTAGCATGGACAAGTCTTCACGGGCAATCTCATGCGCCAACGGGCTGGTATTCTCCGCAGACCAAGACTCGAAGCCCAGCAGTTCCTCCCGAAACGACTGGCTGCGCGGATTGGCTGGCGCGCCCTCCAGGGCATCGACCAGCGACCTGAGCTGGATTGCCGCCCGCACTGCAAACATGTATTTTTCAGCTTCCAGCTTCATGAAAAGCGCAGCATAGCGATAAAAGCCGGGATCATTGGAAGAGGCTTCCGCCGAACCAGGCACGCTAGGGCCGATCATGGCGCCATAAGCCTGTCCGACCATCGCCTGCGGCCCCGCGCAAACCGAATTGCGGCCGATCAGCAGACCGGCGTTTTCGGCAATATGATAATACTGGCCGGCATCCAGGCAGGCAGCGCCGGGATCGCCGCCGGAAGCCATCATCTTGACCAGCGAGATATGGACGATGCGGTGCATGCCGAGCGACATGCGATAGATAATCGACGGCACCACCGGTATGCTGTCGGCATCGATCTTGTCTTCGCGGCGACGGATCAGGTAGGCCGGCAGCAATTGGCAAAGTTTGCTGATGAACCACAGGTCAACCGTGGACACGGCTCCCGGGCGGCCGCGGCTGGCGCAATAATTTTCACGGATCGCAGAGATGGTTGGCAGCACCGCATCCCAATGATTGGCGAACTGTCGTAGGGACGACAGGTTCATGGGCAGCTCGTGATGGAAACGACTGCCATCGTAGTTGCAGCGGATAGCTTCCATCTCGACGCCTTCACGCGAATCCTTTGGCGCAATTTCCTCCCCCAAGGGCCGAAAATAGCTGTCGCGGTACGGCACCATTGCTCCCAGCATCGAGCGCCAGTAAAATTCCGGCTGGTCGAGCGCGCGCGGGCCGTGATATCCCGACTCGTACAAGCTGTCGATTACCGCGAAATCAAATTTTTTCTGCATTGCAGTTCCCCACAAAGATGGCTGTTCGGACAATTGGAAGTTGTTCAGATGAGAAGCATGCGAGTTTCAAACCAGCTCAGGCGCCCGCGATCGAGGCTGCCAATCGCCATGCCGCGTTTCAAAGCGGCATTGAGGTTGGCTTGTTGCTGTTGCCAAGTTCATGCCGGCGCCTCAGTTTGCCGCGCAGCGCACGCCACAGGCTGGCCCATTCAATCCGGCAGACAGTCCTCACCGCGCGCGGCGACCACCACCAGTAGTTGACATTGATCGCGTCGCTTTGTGATTCAACGTAATGCCACCATCCAGGCGGCAAATACAAGACCTGCCCCGCTTCCAGCACGAAGTCATGGCGCTCGGCGCCGGCAAGCAGGGGAAAGCGTTCAAGATCCGGCGCACTCATGTCGACCGGGCTGTAGATCACGGGCATGCCGCTGTCCTGCTTGTAGTAGACACGGGACGACTGGCCAGGGGCAAACAAAACCCAGCGCTTGCTGCCGTACAACTGGACGTTCAGGTTTTCGTGACGATCGAAATGCATCGGCGAGGACATCCCTTTCGGTCCAAGCCAGAAGCCTGGTCGCAGCACCAGTTTCTTGCGCAGCCAGCCGGGCATCCAGCGGGGGAATCCCGAATCTTCATGCAAAGGCGCAATCTCAGACTTCAGCTCTGGTAGCTCGTTGAATATCGCGGCATAAGTGATATACCCGCCGTAAGCGCTGCCCTGCTCCAGCATGCCCTGTATTGTCGTTCCCAATTTCGCCTTTGCATAATGGCGTTGCCCGAGATACTCGGCGGGCTGGGTCGGCACCGGCGACACTCTGGACCTTTCCACCAGGACCTCGCGCGCGCCGTGCTGCTGAGCGAAGAAGGATGGCGTCCAGCGTCCAAACGCCGGCCAATGTTCTATATACCCTTCCAGCAGCGCTGGCCGGGTCCGGCCTTTCAACACCTGGCGCAAGTCTGGATGCTGGTCGCGGCGAATGCGCGGAATATCAATGACCATGCGTTTATCCATCACTCAAGCCTCCAGACCGGCCGCCGCAAAGCCGGACGCATTCCAGCGGCCGTCCTCGCCCAGGCGCAGGACATCGCCTGGCACCCAGCGGATTACCTCGGTCTCGCCTTGCAACAAGCGGATGCGCTGCTCGATCAGCGCCAGTACTTCGGCTTCCGTCGGCTCGCCATTGACCCAGCCGATATCGCTGATCTCGACGCCGACGCCACAGTAGCCGTTAGCGTATGGCGCAAATGCGGGCGTCCGCGCGCGCAGGCAGGTTTCAGCGATCCCCTCGGGACCCAGCGTAATGGAAGGGCCGTCGCCTGACTCGCCGGCCTGGGGAAGCTGCTGCAGCTCGGTCAGTGGCAGCACCATCCAGAACGTGAACAAGCCTTGCCAGAACGGCGCCTTGGGCAATTCCCGGCAGCAGCTCAGAATCAGGTCCGGCGGACCGCGCTTTGCCAGCGATTGATCGATAACGTCGCTGACCGAACCCATCGCATCACAGCCGCTGTCGACTAGCAGGATGACTGAGAACTGCGGAGTGGTGACGCGGTAGCAGTTCCCCCAGTTGCGGATATTCCCCACCGGCACCGCCGCCCCTACCGTGGGCTGTTCACCGTAGAAAGGCAGGATATCGATCTCGATATCGCCGATCTGGACAGTCTCTCCCCACGACGGCGACAACGCTGCCTGCCCCACTTCGCGCAGCGACTGATGCATGTCTTCCTGCGACAGCAGCGAGGCGAACGGGATGTGCGGGACGATGACCGGAACGCCGCCATCGCCGCCATTGCGCAAGATGGACGGCAGATGCCAGTGGTCGAGATGGCCGTGTGAAATCAGGATTGCGTCAACCGGGGCCGACAAGTTGGATGGTGCAAGGTTCAGATCAGGCAGGCCGACATTGCCGCCGATCGCCAGGCTGATGGGATCGATCAACACCCGCGTCGTGCCGGAGGAAATCAGCAGAGAAGCGTGTTCCAGGCGCTGGACGCCCGGCCCCTCGAACTCCGGCCAGGACAAGGCGGCTGCCGCCAAGGGGCGCCGGTATTCCAGCAGGCGCGGCTCGGCCAGCGCCTCGGACAGCGGCTGCCATTCGTTCCGCTGCAATGCCCGGCGCAGCAGCGCACCCAGTTGCGGCAACTCGGCAGCACCGGCCTGGCATATGTATGGCTCGCGATCATCCGTCAGCAGCGCCAGGGTCCACTGGCTGCGGTCCTGGTGCAGATCGTAGAGCAACGCCTTGCTGGCGATGCAGCCGCCCTCAGCGACCGATTCGATATCGAACAGCTCTGCCAGCGCGGGATGCAGGATAAAAGCTGCGCGCAGTATTTCGGCACATGCCGCCGGTTCAAAATTAGCCTTGAGGAAGCGCAGCATGATGTCTTCCTGAAGCTGGATCAACTGCCCGACATCGTGGGTCCGTGTTGCCAGGATTCCCGTATTCAAAAACACACCTAACTCATCGTTGACTGCCATGCGAATCCCCGGAATCATAAAATATGAGAGCTGCCTGCGTTCAAGCGCCTGTCGGCCAGGCGCCATGCGCGCAGCGCATTGAGACTTAGCGCGGCGACGCCTCACGCACGCTTAAAGGCCGCATGTCGACCCAGGTTGTCCGTATCCATTCGAGACATGTTGCCTTGTCGCCGGCCAGGCCGGCGCTGCGCCAGCCGTGCGGCACGGCTTTGTGCTGCGGCCAGATGGAATACTGCTCTTCATGGTTGACGACAACCTGAAAGACGACCTCATTTTCCAGCGTTTTTTCCGATCCCATTCTGCCTCCTTTGGCGACTGAAGAACGCCATGACCATGCCAGGCGTCGTGCTTTTCTTGAACAAAATGTCGTCGGCCAGCGGCGGGAAAGCCGCGGTGACGATGACAGAATTTACTCCAGGCAACGCGTGGAATTCGTGGCGCCAGAAAGCAATACATGGACTTCGCCTGCGTATTGCCTACCTAAAAATCACCGACATCCGGCAGCGGAAACGCGGTACCGGAACAAAGGGAAGTTATATAAGCAGACGGACAAGAACTTGAGACACGCAACACCGGCCTTGAGCTGAATTTTGGTTTCACTACCTCAACGCTATTGGTGTTGGAATATATATAATCAGGCGGAGATTGCCATCCTGTAAAAGTTTACAGGTGCCCAGGCCGCGGAATTTTTGGCATGATCGGCAATATCATGGATGGTCTTCAGGCTGGTTAGATACACCCGCGGAATGGCCGCAACGTTAACGCCAGCTTCCGGAGCAGAACAGCATGACGACGATGCCCAACGCCATACTGATCCCGATAAAACGGCCCGCTGCGCTTCACCGCCTGCTGGTTCTTCATCACGCCTGCGGTTCGGCTTCGAGCTATTTCCGCTGGGTCGCCGCCTTTCCGGAAAATATCGAAGTGTGGCTGATCGAACTGCCCGGCCGCGGCCGCAGCGCAAACTCGCCTGCACTGTCTACGTTGACGGCGGTGCGCAACCACCTGATGCAATTGCAGCCCTTGCTGCCGGATCGTTACGCTGTCTTTGGCCATAGCATGGGCGCCCTGCTAGCCTATTGCTTTGCGCACGACATGGAGCAACTGGGCCGGGCGCCAGCATGGCTTGGCGTGTCCGGCGCGAACTCGCCATTTTCACCCCGCCCGCGTGCGTCCGGGCCGCTGCATACGCAGGGCCGCGAAGCTATTCTTAACTATCTCAAAACGCTGGGTGGAACCCCGGACGAGATTTTCGAGCATAAGGAGATTGCCGAGATGCTGGTCCGGATGGCGCAGGCAGATTTTTGTCTAGTAGAAAAATATTTTCCGCTTCCGCGGATTGCTCCGCTCGCGCTACCGATGACTGTATTCGCAGGCCGTCAGGATCATTTGCTGAGCACAGGCGGCCAGCAAGCCTGGTCGCATGCCAGCCGCACCAATGTCGGCTTCCGTCACTTCGAGGGAGGTCACTTCTATCTCTTCGACGACGCCAATCAGGTGCAGGCATCCATTGCGGACGCCTTGAACCGCGCCACTGCTGAAATAGAATCCAGCGGTGGCTGATGCGGCAAGCACAAGCAGTAGCGCCTACTGTCGGCGACATGCTGGCTTCCATTGCTCTACCTGTTCCTTTGCTTGCGAAGTTGACCCTATCCAGTTGATCCAGGCGTCACTGCCGCGCAAAGGCAGCAACCCGGTCGTACGATCCCTCAAAGCCCAGCGCACATAAAGCAGCATGGATCTGTTACAAGCTGCGGCGTTGCTTTCGAGATTTGGTCGCTTCGATGTCGGTGCCCGAAGCGTACGAAAACCGACTAGATTTTTAATGTAAATTCCGCATCGCCTACCCTCTTTCTTGGTGAGAACCGGCCGCTATATTTAGCTTCCCGGATCGGTGGTTTGCTTTTCCTCCACAGTTGTGAAGGCGTTGCGCGTAGGCGTGGTTGGTTGCGGCGGCACCGGCAGTGCCGTGGTTTCATTGCTGGCACGGCTACGTTCACATCCTATCAATGTCATTGGAATTGTTTGTTTTGTGATGACCTCGCAAATCAAGCATAATTGAGCACCTATTCCTCGGTTGAATGAGGTTTTTTCGGTATCCGGCACCGTTTTTGATTGAGGGTGCCTATCTCTTTCAATATTACTTACATTACTTACGACGAAAAATTTCCATGAGTCAAACAAATAACAAGAATACGGTAGCAAACGCCAAACGCAAGCGCTTCTCCCGACGTAAATTTCTTGGGGCTGCCGTTGGCGCAGCAGCCGTATGGGGCGGCTACTCGGTCCTGTTCGGCGGCCAGTTCCGCGCCGCCAAGGCGGATCGCACGGTGGACGTGCTGCTGATCGGCGGCGGCATCATGAGTGCGACGCTCGGTGTCTATCTGTCCGAGCTGGAGCCTGGCTGGACCTATGAAGTGTTCGAACGCCTGGACAAAGTGGCGGAAGAAAGTTCGAATGGCTGGAACAACGCGGGCACCGGCCACTCGGCGCTCTGCGAACTGAACTACACCCCGATGGACGACAAGGGTGAAGTGCATATTACCCAGGCGATCGGCATCAACGAGAATTTCCAGATTTCGCGCCAATTCTGGTCGCATCAGGTGCGCAAGGGCGTTCTGGGCAATCCGCGCGAATTCATCAATTCGACACCGCACATGAATTTGGTCTTTGGTCCGGAGAACCGTGAATTCATTCGCAAACGCGTCGCGGCCCTGAAGGCGTCGCCGCTGTTTGCTGGCATGGAAATGACGACGGAACCGACCAAGATTGTTGAATGGATTCCGATCATGATGGAAGGCCGCAAGCCGGACGAGATGGTCACCGCCACCCGTTCGCCGCTCGGCACCGATGTCAACCTGGGCTCGATTACCCGCCAGTTCTACAAGCATCTCAGCAGCAATGCGGGCAGCAAGATCACCACCGGATATGAGGTGCGCTCGATCACCCGCAATGAGGATGGCTCCTGGCGTGTATCGGCTTTCGACATCAAGGATAGTTCCAAGATTCAGACCGTTGACGCACGCCACATCTTCATCGGCGCCGGTGGCGCCGCATTGCCGCTGCTGCAGCTGTCGGGCATTCCTGAAGCGAAGCAGTATGGCGGTTTCCCGGTAGGCGGCGAATTCCTGGTCACGGATAATCCCGCCATTACCTCGCGCCATCTGGCCAAGGTCTACGGCCTGGCGGATACGGGTTCGCCACCGATGTCGGTGCCGCATCTGGATACCCGAGTGCTGGATGGTAAAACCGTGCTGCTGTTCGGGCCGTTCGCCACCTGGTCCACCAAATTCCTCAAGAACGGATCATATTTCGATATTGCAAAGGCAACCACGCCGTCCAATATCATTCCGCAACTTCAAGTCGGCGCCCATGAGTTTGCACTCGTCAAATATCTCGCGCAGCAATTGGAGCTGTCCAGGGAAGACAAGATGGCGGCGCTGCGCCGCTACATGCCTGAGGCAAAGGACGAAGACTGGCGTTTGTGGCAAGCCGGCCAGCGTGTGCAGATCATCAAGAACATCCCCGACAAGGGCGGCGTACTGAAGCTGGGTACCGAAGTCGTGGTTTCCGAAGATCGCTCCGTGTCTGCATTGCTGGGCGCGTCACCTGGTGGCTCTACCTCGCCAGCGATCATGCTGTCACTGCTGGAGAAAGTTTTCCCCGATCAGATGAAGACACCTGCCTGGCAGAAAAAAATTCGCGAGATCGTTCCCACTTATGGACAAAAGCTCAATGAGAACCCGCAGCTGCTTGCGACGACATGGGCAAGCACCGCTGAAACTTTGCAATTGACTATCGCATCGCCAAGTTTGGAGGGCTTCGTTCAAGGGGCAGTTCCCATCGAGCACCCTGGACAAGTGAAAAAAGTGCCGGATATCGCGCTATAGTGCTGCGAAGCTCGGTGTAAGCGATATCCACTTCTCCAGTTATGCGAATTGCGGATGTGCCAGTACTCCCTCAGATGCAACCAACGATTTCTCGAGACCTCCCTAGTGAACGCTGTTTCCTTGGCCAGCACAAGGAAACAGCGGACCTGCCTCAACTCTATGACAACGAGACCGTGACGATTACGTCAATGATCCCCGAGCTAGTGAATTTCGGCTCTGACGTGAATGGCGTCGTTGATAAACGTTGCTATCTCGTCTTCCGACCGCCCTCCCACGATGGTCAATGATCTGACCTTGAAAGTTGGAACGGACGACACGCCAGCGTTCCGTGTTCTTGCAATTTCAGTCTCCGTCTTCTTGATCTCCGCCTCGTCCTGCAAGAGCGCATGGACCTCCTCGCGTTGGAATCCGTAATGCGAGGCGATCTCGCTGAGCGTCTCCAGGTCCGAAATATTGCGCCGCTCATGGAAGAATGCGTGCATCAGCGCCGATGCTAAGGCGTGCTGCGTGCCACGTACCCTGGCGGCACGCAACAAAGTGTGGGCGTATATCGTCCTATAGACGTATGTCTGCTTGCTGAGGTCCAGGTGCAAGCCGGAGGCTCGCGCCTCTCCTTCAGGTCGTTCGAAAGCGTGCACCATGTTCGTAATGCCTTTACCCCGAAAATAGTCCGCCAGACTAAGACCTTCTGGTGGTGCATGAGGCATCAACTCATATGGGTGGTGTTCGACATCGACATCCAAATTCGGGAATCGTTCGGACAAAACCTTGTCCAGCCGATGCTGCCCAATGACGCACCATGGGCACACGATATCTGAATATAGATCTATTTTTAGCCTAGACATACCTTCTCCAATTGATAGAAAAATTCAAGCCGCAGCACGGCAACGCATGCCTTATCGGAAGCCAGGGATGGCGAAGATGCGATCGACGTTGCCGATAGTCGTTTCGCAGTTGTTGCGTTCGATGTGCAAACGCCAATGCAAGTCGGCGATTTCCTCTGCCTTGATGCGCGGTACTTCTGGCGGAAAGTACGCGGCATTGGGTGCATCGTCGTGTCCAGAGGGAACAACAATCCCGGCGATCGCGACGAAGCCCGCAAACACTCCGTCTGCGGCGACATCGCGATTGAGGATGCGGACGTAGTTCAGCAGCGCGCCGGCAGCTACACCAAAGGGCGCTGTCAGGATGAGGGGGCGCTGCGCCGATGCGGCGCTGGTAAATAGAATGGTTCCCGATTTCTGCGCCACCATGTCCGGCAGCACGGCTTGCACGGCGACGATGGGAGCCAGGACGTTGAAGTTCAGGTGATACTCCTGTTCTTCGACGCCAAGCTTATGTGGTGGCGACATCTGGCCGGCGGGGCTTGGACTGTACTCCAGCACGTCGATCGGGCCGAAGCGCTCCTTCACGCTGTTAAGCGCGGCAGTCAAGCTAGCTCGATCCAGGACATCCGCCTTGAAGCCCTTGGCCGTGATTCCCTGATGGGCCAGGCGCTCGGCGAGACTGCTGGTCTTCTCAAGATTGCGGGCCAGTAGCGCGACCTGAAAGCCTTCCCTGCCAAAGCGTTCGGCAATGGCGAAGCCCACACCCTCACCGGCGCCTACGATAGCGATCGTTTTTTTCATTTAAAACTCCATGGATGACATCGACGCAAGTCGCCAGCGAGTTGGATCAGTGCGTCGATTGGTTACGAACAATTTGTACGTGACACTATCTTTGATATCGCATACATTCACAAGAACGCACAATTAAGTGCGGAACGAACACCGATGTTCCTTACTGAAGAATTTGGAGAGTGTCGTGGCTAATTCGAAGCCGTCGCAAGTTAAGACGCTTGAACCCGATGTCGAGACCGAGGCCGAGTGCCGGGCGCTGGCGCAGGTGCTGGACCGAATCGGGGATAAATGGACCGTGATGGTGGTCGGCGTTCTTTCGGGCGGACCACAGCGTTTCACCACCATTCTGCGCACCATCGGCGGGGTGTCGCACCGCATGCTCACGCTGACCTTGCGAGGCCTGGAACGCGATGGCCTCGTCACCCGGACGATCTACCCCACTACTCCTCCCAAGGTGGAGTACGAACTCACGAGCATGGGGAGTTCCTTGATAGGGCTGCTAAGGGCGCTTTCATCCTGGGGAAGGGACAATCGTCCGGGGATTGAGGAAGCCAGGGCGCGCTACGATACGCAAGCAGAAGCGTCGGAGGCGTGAGATGTCTGCCGCTGGCTGGTCTTCGCCTGAGGTCGATATCCCAAGACACGCTGTCGCCACGCACCGTCGAAGCAAACTGCCTGTCCTCATAGCTATTGCTCCAAACCTTCGATAATACGGAAATCGCGTTCGGCAGCAGTCCCCAACGCTCGCAACGCAGCTTGATAGGCCTCACTGGCATACGTCCGTTGCGCCAGTTCAAAACTGGCGAATTCGACGACAACCGTGCGCTGCTTCAGGCCCGCTTCATGGACTTCTAGTCCGCCCGTGGTTCTTGCCAAAATGGTTCCGCCGTTCGCCGCAATCGCCACCTCGGCCAGCTCGCCATAATTTTTCAATGCGGACTCGTCCGATACCGATCGATACGCAACTACCCAATATCCCTTGTTCATTTTCTTTCCTTTAATGTGCGCCAAAATTAGATAACGATTGCCACCGTCCGTCCGGCTTTCGAGTCTTCCACAAACCGGAATGGGACAGCCTTCTACATTGTATTGTCCTATCCGCTTCGGCCACGAAAACCAGGCCGATGGCGGAATCGGTTGTTCTCGCAGCTGCCGTCTACCACTTGCCGAGGTGCGCGCCGCCGTCAACGCGCAACACTTCGCCAGTGACTTGTTTTGCTTCGGTCAGATAGACGACGGCATCGGCGATGTCTTCGGTGCTGGAAATCGTGCCCATGGGCGACAGCGACTTGAGGAAATCCTTCGGATTGTCTTTGTGTAGCGGGGTATCGACGGTGCCAGGCGCTACCACGTTGACGCGGATGCCGTTTTTCGCATATTCCATGGCCAGGCTGCGGCTGATCGCATCGATGCCGCCTTTGGTGATCATCGGCACGGTAGTGGTCAGAGCGGCGTTCGGAGTATTGACCAGGATGCTCGTGATGCCGACGATGCTGCCGCCGCGTTTTTGCTCCAGCATCTGTCTGATCACCAGCTGGCTGATATACAGATAACCTTCTAGGTTGGTGTGCACCAGCGCATTGAAGTCTGCCGGCGTGTAATCGGTGAAGGGCTTGGCGAAGAAAATGCCGGCATTATTGACCAGCCCGTCAATGCCGCCGAATTTCTGCCTGGCGCTCTCGACCACCTTGACGGCGGTGGCCAGATCGCCGATATCGCCGTCCACCAGGACCAGCCGGTCGGAAGGCTCGAATGCCTCGGACTTGCTGACGTTGCGCGAGGTGGCGACGACGTTATAGCCGCGCGCCAGGAAAGCACGAGCGATTCCTGCGCCTATGCCCTGCGAGGCGCCGGTAACGATGATGGTTTTTTGCTGTTGCGTCATGATGAGCTCCAAAATAGTTGGTTTCAGTGAAATCCGGTCTTGCATCAAGTTCCGGTGAAGTTCACTTTACGTCGACGATTCAGGGCGATAAAGGCGGTTTCCAGAGTTATAGTTATTCCTCGATGTAATCAATGACGCCTTCATTCCGCGGATATGAGCCTGGGCCGGGCTCGGTTCGTGGCTTGGACGTTGATCGACTATACTTGCCGCTATTAGTGAAATAAGCGGCCTCTCCGACCATCGAGTTAATACATCAGGTAGCGCATCCGGCATGAAACGCAACTTCCACAATGTCCTGCTAGGCAGCATCGAGCTGTTCTGTCTGGCGGCTGAACATGGCAACTTCACGTCCGCGGCAAACGCCGCCGGGGTGACGCCGGCCGCAGTTAGCCGCTCGATCTTGCGGCTCGAGGAGCGTCTGGGAGTGCGCCTGTTTGTACGGACGACACGACAAATCCGCCTGACCAGCGCGGGGCAAATATATTTCAACCAGTGTCGGCTGGCTTTGGACCAGTTGGTCGACGCCGAACACGAAATCACCGGCGGGCAGAGTGCGCCGTCCGGGGTGCTGCGCATCAGCATGCCTACGCCCTACGGCCACTATCGTGTGCTGCCGCTTCTGCCAGAGTTTCGAGCGCGCTATCCCGAGGTTCAGGTCGAGACCCATCTGAGCAATCGCAACATCGATTTCGCCGATGAAGGCTATGACCTGGCCATCCGCGGCCGCTCACCTCCCGATTCCACTCTGATCGCTCGCAAGCTTGAGGACGCCGAGCTGGTGCTGGTCGCCACGCCGGCTTACCTGAAGCGCGCCGGTGTACCGCAGACGCTGGAAGATTTGCAGCAACACGACTGCATACAATTTGAGCTGCCCAGCACCGGGCGTAAAATCGCCTGGCCGTTCCATGTCAACGCTCAGGAAATCATCGAAGTCGTTACGCCCAGCAGCTATTGCTGTTCCGACGATGCGCTGGGCATCGCGACTCTGGCACGCAACAGCGCCGGACTGGTCCAGACCTATCGTTTCATCGTCGAACAGGATCTGGCGCGCGGCGATCTGGTCGAATTGCTGCCGCAACATGGCGGCACATCGCGGCCCTTCCTCCTCCTGTATCCGCATGCGCGTCATTTGTCGCTGCGGGTTCGCACCTTTGTTGACTTCCTGGTCGAAAAACTGCATCCGCATTAAGCATCGGCGCGCCTGAGCGGATATTCTTGGCGAGCTTGCCCTGCGTCATGATTTCCTCCCGCATCTGCATCCCCTCCTCCCCTTGCCTGCTACGGCAGCAGCGATAATCCCCTCTAAGAACTCCACTGCAATCCGCCGAGAATAGCGCTCCATTGATTACCCCGTGTAATAACAGTAAATCTGGAAACGGCCTTTATCCGCCCCATTGACGGACGTACAGTCCATCGCACCGGAACTCAATGCGAGACCGGATTTCACAGAAACCAATCATTGGGGGTTCACCATGCTTAACCCGTTCAAACATGTCGTCTGCGCGAGTCTGCTCGCTGCTGCCGCACTGGTTGCCGTCGTGCCGGCGCTGGCCCAGCCCATTCCTTATCCGGCAAGCTTCAAGAGCGAAATTGTCAACGCTGACGGCGTCAAGTTTTATGTACGTGTCGGCGGCAGCGGTCCTGCCGTAGTGCTGATCCATGGCTTCGGCGATACCGGCGATATGTGGACGCCACTGGCGCTTGCGCTGGCTAAAAACCACCGGGTTGTGGTGCCAGACCTGCGCGGCATGGGCCTCTCTTCCAAGCCCGACGATGGCTATGACAAAAAAACGCAGGCAGGCGACATCCGCGCCATCCTGGACAAGCTGGGTATCGACAAAGCGGACATCGTCAGCCACGACATCGGCACCATGGTCGCCTATGCCTATGCCGCCAGCTATCCCGATAAGACTACGAAACTGGTAGTGATGGATGGCCCTGTGCCGGGCATCCCGCCGTGGGAACAGATCGTTCGCCTGCCTGTACTTTGGCACTTTGATTTCGGCGGTAAAGATGCACTGCGGCTAGTCCAAGGCCGGGAGCGCATCTACCTGGACCGCTTCTGGAATGACTTTGCCGGCGACCCTAGCAAGATTGATGAAGGCACACGCGCCCATTATGCGAAGCTGTATGCGCGCCCGGGAGCCATGAAGGCGGGTTTTGCCCAATTCCAGTCCATCCGCAAGGATACCGTGGACAACGCAGAATTTGTGAAGACCAAGCTCACCATGCCGGTCCTGGCTGTGGGTGGCGAGAAGTCCTTCGGTGAAAGCCAGGCTGAGCAGATGCGTAACGCCGCAAGCAATGTGACGGCAGTGATTATCCCCGGCTCCGGCCACTGGCTGATGGAAGAGGCTCCTGCCGCGACGGTGCAAGCGGTGCAATCCTTCCTTGACGCGAACTGAGCTGGTTTGTTGTCATGGCGGGCGCAAGAACAGGCGCCCGCCCTGCTCCACATTTTTACAATAGTCTTATTGTTTATTACTCAAGGAGCCATCATGTATTTCCCCACATTACGATCTGCCGCGTTGAACAGGCACTTGATTGCAACCGGCGTTCTTGCTCTGATCGGCGGCTCGGCCTTGGCCGTCCCGACCACTTATAACCTTGACCCCAGGCACACCTATCCCAGCTTCGAAGCTGATCATTTTGGCGGCATTTCAGTGTGGCGCGGCAAGTTCAACAGAAGCAGCGGCGTCGTCACGCTTGATGTCGCGGCGAAGACTGGCACAGTCGACGTGTCGATTGATGCCGAGTCGATCGACACTGGAAATGCACCGCTCGACACCAAGCTGAAGTCCGCTGATTTTCTCGATGTCGGCAAGTATCCGAGCGCGACCTTTAAAGGCAGTTCGGTTCGCTTCGAGGGCGATACGCCGGTCGCAGTCTCGGGCACGTTCACCTTTCATGGGGTAAGCAAACCGCTGACCTTGAAGATTGAGTCGTTCAAGTGCTTCGTCAATCCCTTGATCAAGAAAGAAGTGTGCGGTGCGGACGCCAGTGCACAATTCGACCGTGCCGATTACGGCGTGGCGTGGGGCACCAATTATGGATTCAAGACACTCACCCGCCTGCAGATTCAGGTTGAAGGCGTGAAGGCCGACTAAGTCTGCTCCGGCCAGGCCCTGAGCTTTGCCCCTCAGGGCTTTCAAGAAATCGCAGCATGACTTGCCGGGTTGACGGTGCCAGGAGCCGCCATCGCGACTCACGCGCCCCGCAGCTCACGCACACCCTTACCTATCCGCCGGCGCAGCAAGGTGCGCAAAGTGACGCCGTCCGCATACCCGACTTGCTCAGCAATGCGATCCACGGTGAGCGTGCTCGTCTTGAGCAGATGAACAGCGCGTTCCACCCGCAGATCCTGGATGTACTCGACGGGCGTTTTACCAAGTACCGCGTTCAGGCGGCGCGTCAAGGTCCGCTTGCTGGTCGCTAATGCATCGGCGGCGTCATCGAGCGAGATGGCCGCAGCGAGGTGCTCACGTACCCAGCGGTCGAAATGTTCTACCAGCGGGTCCGAATGGGCAAGGTGATCGGAGATCGCGTACACGGATTGCGACAGCCGCACATCGAAGACCAGGTACTTGGCGACAAGCGCTGCAAGCTCGGGGCTGCTGTGGCGGATCAGCCAGAGCGCCAGGTCGAGGTGGCTCAAGGCCGCTCCGGCCGTCAACGCGCCGCCGCTGGGAACGACGATGCGGTGTGCATCCAGGTGCACCTGCGGGTAACGCTGCCGGAACAGCGGCGAGAGCCACCAGGTGGTGGTGGCAGAGAGACCGTCGAGCAAGCCGCTTTCAGCCAGTACGAAGGTGCCTGTACAGGCGGCTGCAACGCTGGCGCCGCCACTGCGCCATGCACGCAAGGCAGCTGATGCGTCGACCACATCGTCGCGGCCGAGCGCAGGCACAAGCGTTTCGGCCGTCATGCGATTGATCGCCGGCAAGACGACCCAGTCGGGTGCCGGCGCGCCGCTCATGTCTCGTATCGGCACTTGCATTCCAAGCGCTGTATGCACCTGCGGCCGCATGCCCACCACGGTAATCTCGAAGCCCGCAGCGGCCATCCCCGTCGCGCTCGCAAGGCTGTTGGCCATCGTCAAACTGTCGAGCACGGTGGTGAGGCCAGTGTCGAACACTCCCTCGAGCGCGAGAACATAAATTCGCATGGCGGTATTGATACCAAAATAGTCGATTGTGACAATGTACCTCAAGCCAGCCCTTTCGTATAGTCACCCTTACCGCATGAATCCCTCACGCGAACACTAAGGAACAAAGATGATTACGCACGCTTTATTTGTCCGACTTGAAGCCAAACCAGGAAAGGAGCAAGCGGTGGCTGATTTCCTTATCGCTGGCCTTGAACTGACCAATCGTGAGGCGACCACACCGATCTGGTTCGCCCTCAAGCTGTCGCCGACCACGTTCGGTATCTTCGACGCCTTCGCGAATGATGAGGATCGCCAGGCGCACCTGCACGGCAGCATGGCCGACGCCCTGATGGCGCGCGCCGGCGAGTTGCTGGCAAGTCCGCCATCGATCGAGCCGATCGAGGTCCTGGCCATGAAGAATCAACTGGCCTGACGCATTTTTAGCGTCCCTTCTGGCGTCCCGATTCAATTGCATCCATCTAGACGGAGTAACTCATGTCAATTCATTACAAACTAGGCGCCTTGATTGCCGCCCTTGCGTTTTCCAGCGCGTCTCATGCACAAACGCCTTGGGTCAAGCCAGAGCGAATCCGTGGCGACATCGTCTCGTTCAAAGGCGAAATACTGACTGTACATCGGAACAGCGGCGATACCGTGCAAGTCGACGTCAAGCCGGAGATCGGGGTTTCGGCTTTTAAACCCGCCAAGCTTGCCGACGCCAAAGTCGGTTCATACGTGGGTACGCCGGCGCTCACCGGCAGCGACGGCAAATTGACCGCGACGTCGATGATCGTTTTTCCTGAAGCGGCGCGCGGTACGGCCGAAGGACATTTCGCTTATGACTTCGGTCCCAAGAGCACGATGACGAATGCCAACGTGGTGTCGATTGTCACCGGCGCCAGTGGCCGTGAACTGAATCTCTCATACAAGGGCGGCTCCAGTACGGTGACGGTGCCGAAAAACGTCTCGGTCGTGACGCCGGTGCCGGCCAGCACTGCCGATCTGACGGCGGGCAAGAAGGTCTTCGTCGTGGTGACGCCGGGCGCCAACGGCATTTATGACGCCCACGTGCTGTTCGTCGAAAAAGACGGCGTGGCGCCGCAGTTCTAACGCGCGACGAAGACCTCCCGTTCCGCCGATTCTTTAACAAAGCCTGCGCAGCTTTGCGAGGATGGAGTCAGCGGAAACGGTCCACATAAATGATTTGCAGTTTCGCTGCAGCGGGAAAGCAACTGATCATGGCTTTTCAGAAAAAGACCCAGAAACCCGGTGCGTTTCTCTCCTCTCACGCTGAATCCATTCTCAAGGATGCACGCAAAGAGCTGAAAGATCCGACGCGCCGGCTGCTAGGCAAGCAAATTCTCACGCTCGGCGGCATAGCGATGCTGTCGGGCTGTGATTTGTCCAATGACACGTCTGTGAACGCCATGCTGCGCAAAATATCCTCGTTCAACGACAAGGTGCAAGCGCTGCTGTTCAATCCCAACCAGATGGCGCCGACCTATCCGGCATCGATGATCACGCGGCCGTTTCCCTTCAACGCGTTTTACGACATAGACGATGTGCCCGCAGTCGACGCTGCTTCCTACCGGCTGCAGGTGAGCGGCCTGGCGAATGGCAAGCGTGCCTGGACACTCGACGAACTGCGGGCAATGCCGCAGGAAAACCAGATCACGCGCCATATCTGCATCGAAGGATGGAGTGCGATCGGCCGCTGGGGCGGCGTGCGCTTTTCCAGTCTCCTGAAGCATGCGGGCGCCGACATCACGGCGAAGTACGTGTCGCTGCACTGCGCAGACAACTACTGGACCAGTATCGACATGCCCACTGCATTACATGCGCAAACGCTGCTTACCCTGACCTACGACGGCCAGGTGCTGCCACCGAAATACGGCTTTCCGATGAAGCTGCGCATTCCGACCAAGCTCGGCTACAAAAATGCGAAGCATATCGTGGCGATCAGCGTGACGAACGAATACCCTGGCGGGTACTGGGAGAATCAGGGCTACAACTGGTTCGGCGGGTCCTGAACGGCAAGCATGCCATCAGACTTGCTTGGCAAATATCGACATATGCCGCGAAACGTAGTTGAGCAATTCCACGGCCGCCGCCGGCAGAGGTCTTCCGGCTTTCACCAGCAACCGTGCATGGACGTTGCGGAACAGGGAGTGATCGATCGGCACCACCGCCAGACTGCCGGACGCAATTTCGCGGTAGGCGGCAAATTCGCCAATCAGCGTCATGAAGTTTTCATAGGCAACAAACTGCTTGAGCGCAGTCAGTGAATTGGATACAAGCGTTGGCCGGATCTTGATGTTTTCCGCCAATTCCAGCATCGCGGCAGCATAGCCGATGCCAAAGGTCGACGGCATGATGGCAAGTGGATAGGAGAGCATGTCTGCAACGCTGGCCGCCCCGCCGCGCACGGCCAGGGGATGATCGCTGCGGACCAGCAGTACTACGGGTTGCAAGGCGCTGGCACGGTACTCGATCAGCGGATGCGGTGGCGGATTGTAGGCAAGGCCGATATGCGCCCGGCTTTCGGCGACCTCGGTCAAGATCTCGTCCACCGCCGAAATCGTCATGTTGATTTCAATCTTCGGATAGCGCGCACAAAAAAGTGCGAGCACCTCATTGACCAGAGGGTCGACATAGCCTTCGCTGAGCACCAGCCGCACCTCGCCTTGCTGCAGGCCCTGCAGCGAATGCAGCTGGTCGGTCAGTTTTTCCTGGTGTGAGCGGTAGCCGCGCCAGAATTCGAGCAAATGCATCGCCGCCGCGGTCGGCTTGACGCCACGCGCCTCGCGCTCGAAAAGCGTTGTTCCCAGCTCCTCTTCGAGCAATTTGATCTGCCGGCTGATGACCGACGGCGAGGTGTTAAGACTGTCGGCCGCACCGCGGATGGTCCCGTGCGTCAGAACCTCCCGAAAATAGCGCAGACGCTGTTGATTGATCTCCCGCATGCACTTGCCTCCCGGTGGCAGGCACTGCCCGGCATGAGATTCCAGCCATGCGGTGCTGCGTTGCTTCAAATAGAACGAAGTGTGAATTTAGTTGCTCTTGCTCGCTATGTCAATCATTGCCATGATCTGCAGCATCTGAATGGAATATGAAATGCCATCAAGGAGACCAACATGTTATCCGTCCACACCGCAGATGCTGCCGATGATGTGAGCGCGTCTGATCAAAAAAACATGCATGTCGCAAAAGAGGCAAACCTGCAAGCCGTCTCCGCTGGCGGCGCTGCCGGTGAGCTGAGCGCGCTTTATCAAAAAATCAACTGGCGACTGTTGCCTTTCTTGTTGGTCGGCTACCTGTTTGCCTATCTGGACCGGGTCAACATCGGCTTCGCCAAGCTGCAAATGCAAAGCGATCTCGGCTTTTCCGATGCCGCCTACGGTGTCGGAGCCGGCATTTTCTTCATCGGCTATGTACTGTTCGAACTGCCGAGCAACCTCATGCTGCCAAAAGTGGGCGCCCGCAAGACATTTTCTCGCATCCTGATACTGTGGGGCATCACCTCGGCCAGCATGCTGTTCGTACATAGCGTCCCGATGTTTTATGCCATGCGCTTCCTGCTCGGCGTTTTTGAGGCAGGTTTCGCGCCGGGAATTATCTATTACCTGTCGTGCTGGTACGGTCCGCAACGCATGGCGCGCGCCATCGCGCTGGTCTTTCTCGCCGGTCCGCTCGGCGGCATTATCGGCGGTCCCTTGTCAGCCTGGCTCATCACTTCTCTCTCCGGTACAGCTGGCCTCGCCGGTTGGCAGTGGATGTTCCTGGCCGAGGGACTGCCTTGCATCCTGCTGGGCATTGCCGCAGGTTTTTTTCTGCCGAACCGGCCGGCTGACGTCGGCTGGCTGAGCCAAGGTGAAAAGCAGCTGCTCGAAGCTGAACTGACGACCGCCACCGCCCCCCACTCCTTCTGGGCCGTGGCCAGGAATCCAAGGATCTATGTGCTTGCCGCGGCGTACTTTTGCATCATCGCGACGATTTATGCACTGAGTTTCTGGCTGCCGAGCCTGATTGCAGCGCAGGGCGTGACCGATACCCTGCAGCTCGGCCGCTACTCCGCGCTTCCTTACATTGCGGCTGCCTTCGCCATGTACTACATGGGGCGCCGCTCGGATCGCGTGGGCGAGCGCCGTCTTCACTGTGCAATACCGGCCGCGGTTGGCGGCTTACTGCTCGCTGCCTCGATTTTCACCGACGGCCACCTGACGGCCTCACTGGTTCTGCTGACTCTGGCGATCTCGGCGTTCTGGATGGCATACACCGTGTTCTGGGCCATGCCATCCGAGCACATCAAGGGCCAGGCTGCGGCTGGCGGCATTGCCTTGATCAACACGATCGGCTTGTCGGGCGGTTTTTGGGGGCCAGCCATCATCGGATGGGCCAAGGTCTCCACCGGCAATTCCCATCTGGGGATCTTGATCATCGCTGCACTGCCGATTACCGCGGCATGCATCATCCTTGTCAGCAAACCACCAGCGGCACGCTAATTCAATGTCGCTATCTACGTATCTTAACCATTCCGATCGATAAGGATCGGCAAGCAGAGGAGCTACCATGCTAATGCATCTCTCAACCTGGCCTGAAGTCGAACAGTTCATCGCACGCAGCCGCACCATCGTCGTACCGATCGGCTCTAATGAGCAGCATGGTCCCACCGGGCTGCTGGGCACTGACTGGCTCTGCCCGGAGATCATCGCACTTGAGGCGGAGAGGACGGCCGACATCCTGGTCGCGCCGACCTTCAACATTGGCATGGCCCAGCACCACCTGGCCTTTGCCGGCACGATTTCGCTTCGCCCCTCCACCTTCATCGCGGCTATCGGCGATTGGATCCGTTCGCTGACGGGACACGGCTTCGAAAAAATCCTGTTCCTGAACGGTCATGGCGGCAATATTGCTTCGATCGAAGCGGCCTTCTCCGAGGTCTATGCCGATGCCAGTTTTGCCAAACGTCGGGCCGGCTATGCCTTGAAATTGTGCAACTGGTGGGACCTGCCGGGCGTTGGTGAACTGGCACGGGAGCAATTCCCGTCAGGGCATGGCGCGCATGCGACGCCGTCCGAAATCGCCATCACCCAATGGGCGCTCCCGCATGCCAGAAAGTCCGCTCATTACGCACCGCAGATCGCGCCGTCCGGCCCGATTCGCGAGGCGCTCGAATTCCGTGCGCGCTATCCCGATGGCCGCGTCGGCTCTGATCCTGGCCAAGCCACCCCTGAAAAGGGCGAGGCGCTGGTGAAATTGGCGGCCCAGAGCCTGGCACAGGAATTGGACGCCTTTAGCCTTGAGCCAGTCCCCGCATAAGGCTACTTCGCCGCCGTCAATCGGATCTGCACGGGGAGCCCACTTTTTTAACTGCTGCAAACTCACAAACGCACTGAGAGGAATATATGTCTGACGAAATCAACCAACGTCGCCGCACCTTTTTTGGCGCTGCGACCATGGCCATCGCCGCCACGCAACTCGGCATGATCGGCTCCGCCCAAGCGCGGTCAGGCGCGCCAGGTGCTGCAGGACTGCCCACATTCAAACTGGGAACGAACACCTCGTTCGGTCCCTTGAAGCAGATCGATGCCGGTGTCCTGAATATAGGCTACGCCGAAGTTGGGCCTAAGGATGGACCTGTGGTCATTCTTCTGCACGGCTGGCCCTACGACATTCACAGCTTTGTCGATGTCGCTCCTTTGCTGGCGTCGAAGGGCTACCGAGTCATCGTTCCGCATCTGCGCGGACATGGCACGACGCGCTTTCTCTCGGCCGACACATTCCGCAATGGCCAGCAATCGGTGGTTGCGCTCGATATCATTGCCTTGATGGATGCGCTAAAGATCGAGAAGGCAATTCTTGGCGGCTTTGACTGGGGCGCAAGGACGGTGTGCATCATGGCGGCGCTGTGGCCGGAGCGCTGCAAGGCGATGGTCTCGGTCAGCGGCTATCTGATCACCAATCTTGATGCCGGCAAGCAACCGCTGCCGCCCAAGGCGGAATACTCGTGGTGGTATCAATACTATTTCGCCACCGACCGTGGCGCGGCGGGCTACGATCAATACCGGCGGGATTTCGCCAGGCTTATCTGGGAAACCGCGTCGCCGAAGTGGCAATTCGATACGGCCACGTTCGACCGCAGCGCGGCCTCCTTCGACAACCCGGATCACGTCGGCATCGTGATTCACAATTACCGCTGGCGCCTGGATCTCGCTGCAGGCGACCCGCGCTACGACAGTCTGGAAAAACGGCTGGGCGAAGGACCGGTGATCAGCGTTCCTGCGATCACCCTGGAAGGCGACGCCAATGGCGCGCCCCACCCCGACCCCGCGTCCTATCGCAAAAAATTCTCGGGAAAATATGCGCATCGAACGATCAGCGGGGGTATCGGTCATAACCTGCCGCAGGAGGCGCCACAGGCCTTTGCCCAAGCGATTATCGAAGTCGATAGCTATTAGTTGATGCATTGACGTCGGCGCCTAGTGGCGCCGACGACTTGAACGTCCGCGATCACTTATGAATCGTTAAGACAAGTGGCGAGTTATCGATTGAAGGAAATACCACTAGGCCGGCAACTTCATCGTTTTCTTTCCATGAAACATATGCAACAAGTGCTTGATCTCGCAAATCAAAATTATATAAATCTACTGTCGACTCTTTTCTGGCGCGTTGCAGAGTATTCACAATATTTGCATACATTCTGTTCGTTTGCTTGCTGAATTGACCCGCCCGCCATACCCTCGCGAACGCCGTTCCGCGTAGGACGGCTCTGTAATTTCGGTACGCAGATAGCGCCAGACGGTGTTTCTGGAGATGCACTCGGCGCTGGGATATCGGACACCTAACCAATTCGAAGCACAACACGTTCGGCAAGCGGCTTAGTTTCTCGATCAACCTTGGTCCAGCCCGAGGGGTTCATATATGGACGCCCTCAATTTGCAAGTGGTAATTCGGTTTCACGGTGAAAGGTTAGATTGCATCCATATATTCGGTCTGCTGGCAGAGCCAGCGCCCTAATGGAATTTGCCGGTTGATGCCTCTATCAGTCC
>NZ_DATMRB010000029.1:0-19225 GCF_035566555.1 Collimonas sp. | reverse complement strand
CGGCGCGATATACCGACAGATGAGGCAGGACACGAAACTAGCGTTTTACAATTTCCTTGTTGAAGAAATCATAGATGCCGTTCTCGCCCATGCGGCGGGCATCGGCCAGCTCGCCCGCCTTGGTCGAGTAGATGATCTGATTGTCCGGGCTGAGCAGCACTGCCGCCGGAATGCCTTTCTTGATCGGGTTGCCGTAAGACTGGGCAACATCGAGATTCTTGTCGAAATTGCCGACATCGACCTTCACCAGAATGAATTTGCCATCGATCAGCGCCGCGCTCTTGCCGTGCAGCGCCTTGTCCAGTTCGCGGCAATCGGTGCACCAGTTGGCGCCGAACACCAGGATCACCTGTTTTTTGCTGGCCTGTGCCTGGCTCAGGGCCTGGCTGACGTCGGCCTTGGCGTCGGCTTTTTCGTCGTAGGGAAGGTTGGCCGCCGATACCGCCTGCGCCAGCAGCAAGCCCAGGCACAGCGCAAAGATTTTTTTCATGATGCGATCCTCAATAATTCTGAATGGTTCTGTTTGGGTAGACATCCGCCATCGGCAAGATGTTTTACGAATATGGCCGTGTATTTGTGTATATATTTGAGAGTATATTTCGTTTTGGCAATTGACGGTGCCGCCCGGTATTTCGGCCGACCATATTGAACGATAAGGCCGGGTTTCAATCTGAACAAGCGCATTCCGCCGTAAAGTACCGTGAGTTTGCCAAATTATGGCAAACTGCGGGCTGATTTTGGGAGCCTCGCATTGAGCATCATAAAAAACTTACCATTTGAGTGGCTGGTCGGCATCCGCTATACCCGTGCGGGCAAGCGCAGCGGCCGCAACAGCTTCATTTCCTTCATTTCCCTGATTTCCATGGCCGGCATTGCCCTCGGGGTCGCCGCGCTGATCGTGGTGCTGTCGGTGATGAACGGCTTTCAGAAAGATGTGCGCGATCGCATGCTGTCGGTGCTGGCGCATATCGAAGTGTTCGACGCTTCCGGTTCCATGAAGAACTGGGAAGAAGTCGCGGCGCAAGCCTTCAAGAACAAGGAAGTGATCGGCGCCGCTCCGTATGTCGATGCGCAAGCCATGCTGGTGCGCGACGGTGTCCTGCGCGGCGTGGCGATACGCGGCGTCTTGCCGGCCGAGGAGCCGAAGGTGTCGGATGTCGCCAAGAAGGTCAAGCAAGGCAGTTTCAATGACCTGAAAGCGGGCGAATTCAATATCGTGCTGGGGATCGAGCTGGCGCATGCCTTGAGCGTCGGCATCGGCGACAAGGTGACGCTGATGGCGGCGCAGGGGCAAGTGACGCCGGCCGGCGTGATTCCGCGCCTGCGGCAGTTTACCGTGGCGGGGATTTTCGAGGCCGGCCATTATGAATACGATTCGACCCTGGCCTTCATCCACCTGGACGATGCGGAAAAGATGTTCCGCCAGGATTCGCCCTCCGGCGTGCGCCTGAAGGTGACCGACATGCTGGAGGCGCCGCAGATCGTGCAGCAGCTGGCGACCACGCTGCCGCCCAACCTGTACCTGCGCGACTGGACCCAGCAGAACAGCAACTGGTTCGCCGCGGTCAAGACCGAGAAGCGCATGATGTTCATCATCCTCACCCTGATCATCGCCGTGGCTGCCTTCAACCTGGTATCGACGCTGGTGATGACGGTGACCGACAAGCAGGCTGACATCGCGATCCTGCGCACCCTGGGCGCTTCGCCCGGCTCGATCATGAAGATCTTCATGATCCAGGGCGCGCTGGTCGGCCTGATCGGCACTGCCATCGGGGTCGGCGCCGGGGTGCTGGTGGCGCTGAATATCGACGTCATCGTGCCGTTCATCGAAAACCTGCTGCACGTGCAGTTCCTGCCGAAGAGCGTGTATGTGATCACTGAGTTGCCGTCAGACCTGCGCTGGCCGGATGTCTGGACCATCGGCGGCGTCGCCGTGGTGCTGGCCTTCCTGGCGACCCTGTACCCGAGCTGGTGGGCTGCCCGGGTGAAACCTGCCGAGGCATTGCGTTATGAGTAATACAATCAATACAACTAATCAAGACAATAGTCCGGTGGTGCTGTCCTGCCGCGGCCTGGGCAAGACCTTTACCCAGGGCAGTTACTCGGTCAAGGTCTTGAACGGCATCGATATCGACGTCGTCAAGGGCGAGCAGGTCGCCATCGTCGGCGCTTCCGGTTCCGGCAAGTCGACCCTGCTGCATCTGCTGGGCGGGCTGGATACGCCGAGCGCCGGCAATGTCAGCCTGCTGGGCAAGGACTTCACCACGCTGGGCGAAAAGACCCGCGGCGACCTGCGCAACAATGCGCTGGGCTTCGTCTACCAGTTCCATCATCTGCTGCCGGAATTTTCCGCGCTGGACAACGTCGCCATGCCGCTCATGATCCGCCGCCTCAAGCGCAGCGATGCGCAGCAGCAGGCGCGCGAGATCCTGGCGCGGGTCGGCCTGGCGGAGCGGGTAATCCACGTGCCGGGCGAGCTGTCCGGCGGCGAACGCCAGCGGGTGGCGCTGGCGCGGGCCCTGGTGACCAGGCCGGCCTGCGTGCTGGCCGACGAGCCGACCGGCAACCTCGACCGCGCGACCGCGCAAATGACTTTCGACCTGATGCTGGAATTGTCGCAGACGCTGGGCACGGCCTTTGTCATCGTCACCCACGACATCGAACTGGCGCGCCGCTGCGGCCGCATCCTGCGCCTGTCGGAGCGCGGGCTGGAGCCGTATCAGGACTAAACAAGGGGTAAGGGTGGGCACAGGTGTCCACCCTACCGTGCCCAAAGGAAATCAGGAAGCCGGCGTCGTCAGATTGCCGGCTTTTTTATTTTGTTCTTGCAGGCTGCCGAAGAATAGCGCGTACTGGCGCGTGAACTGAGCGCCGAAGAAGAAAATCTGCGCCGAATAGTAGATCCACAGCAGCAGCGCGATCACCGAGCCGGCTGCGCCGTAGCTGGAGGCGACGCCGCTGTTGCCGAGATAGATGCCGATCAGGTATTTGCCGAGCACGAACAGGGCGGCGGTGCCGATCGAGCCGATCCAGACATCGCGCCAGGGCAGCTTGGTCTGCGGCAGCATCTTGTAGATCGAGGCGAACAGGCTGGCGATCACGGCGAAGGCGAACAGCTGCGACAGCGGTGAAAAGATCGTCGTCACGCTGATCCAGGTGCCGCCCAGATACTTGGCCAGCAGCGCCAGCGCCGCGCTGACCACCAGCGAGGTCAGCAGCAGGAAGGCCAGCACCAGAATCAGGCCGAACGACAGCAGGCGGGTGCGGATCAGCGACATGATGCCGGACTGGCGGGTCCGTTCCACGTACCAGATCTCGTCCAGGCTATCCTTCAGTTCGGAAAATACGGTAGTGGCGCCGACCAGCAGCACGACCACGGCGATCAGCGCCGCCACCGGCCCCGACTGGTTCTTGTGGGCTGCCGCCAGCAGCAGCTGGATGGCGTCGGCGCCGGTCGAGCCGATCAGGCCCGACAACTGGCCGAAAATTTCCCCGCGCGCGGCCTGTTCGCCGAATACCGCGCCGGCAATTGCGATCACCAGGATCAGCATCGGCGCCATCGAGAACAGGGTGTAGAAAGCCAGCGCCGCACCCTTGCTGCCGGAGCGTTGCTTGAACCACTCGTTCAGGGTGCTGGCCAGCATGGCCTGGACGCGCCGGCGCTCGGGGAGTTGGATCATGGTTGCAGCCTTTTTCAGGTAATGTCTGCGCTTCTATCTGCCGAAGCGGCTGTGTTCAAAGCGCGGATCGGGGCCGTTTTCCAGTTTGCGCACGATGCCGCTGTCGTCGAAATACACTGTCATCTCCGAATTCCAGACGCCGGCTTCCTTGTAGGCGTAGTTCCAGCCGTTCAGCTTGACTCGGTCGTAGTAGATGGTTTCGAAAGGCTTGCCTATGGTGCGCAGCACGTCGGCCTGGGTGAACTGGCCGACCTTGATGGTGGCGAATTTCTCCAGGGTTAAAACTTGCTCATATGAAATTAATTTTTGGTCAGGGCCGATTTTCGCCATATAGGTTGCCTGGCCGAAAGGACCGCGCGCATATTCCAATAATACATCATTGCCGTCCTGATAAGTCCCGGTGGGTTTGCCTAGGCGCGCCAGCACCCGCGCTTCGGGTTCGCCGGGGGTGACCGGCGGCGCCAGCAGCGAGGCGCAACCGCCGAGACTGAACAGCAGGCTGGCTAACAGGGCAGGGAAGAGTTGCTTCATGGTTATGCTCCAAAATTGATTGTTGTTTGTGTCGTGCTAAGTATTTGAATCCGCAGGTTTTTTGCTATATACTGCGCGTCTGGCCAAGTTTGGCCGGATTTTTTAATTGTTTGTTCACGGTGCATAGGGTTGCGTACTCTGTACACCGCTTGTGAAAGGTAAAGCATGACTATCGAAAAAACAGCCAAGGCCGCTATTATCACTGATAATGCGCGCGGTCAAAACGACACCGGCTCCCCGGAAGTGCAAGTTGCGCTGCTGACTGCCCGTATCAACGACCTGAACGGTCACTTCAAAGCCCACGCCAAGGATCACCATTCCCGCCGCGGCCTGATCATGATGGTTAACCGTCGTAAAAGCCTGCTGTCCTACCTGAAGGGTAAGGACCTGAACCGTTACCGCTCGCTGATCGAAAAACTCGGCTTGCGTAAGTAATAGTCAGTGCGCGACTCATCGTCGGCCGACGTTATTTTCTGCGACATCCTGTTTCGATATTTCGCGACGATGTCCTTGGTCCGTCGATAAGTTGAAAAAAATGCCTGTATCAGTCTCTGATGCGGGCATTTTTGCTTTTGGCAGCAGCTTTTTTGTGGCTTATCTGCGCAAGTTTCAAGAAGTTAGTTCTATGCAAGGAGATGACACTCGCTGGCAATGCCAGCGTTGCAGTCGTCTGTGGTGAGGTGAACGACAGCGCCTGAAAATCTGTCGGCAAAATGAAAGGATATATTGTGTTTAATAAAGTTACTAAGACATTCCAGTATGGTCAGCATCAGGTCACCCTGGAAACTGGCGAGATCGCTCGCCAAGCCTCCGGCGCCGTGCTGGTATCGATCGAAGATACCGTCGTGCTGGCTACCGTTGTGGCACGCAAAGATGCCAAGCCAGGTCAGGATTTTTTCCCGCTGACCGTTGATTACGTTGAAAAGACATACGCAGCTGGCCGTATCCCAGGCGGTTTCTTCAAGCGCGAAGGCCGTCCTTCGGAAAAAGAAACCCTGACCTCGCGCCTGATCGATCGTCCGATCCGCCCGCTGTTCCCAGAAGGCTACCTGAATGAAGTGCAAGTCATCATTCACGTGCTGTCGGTCAATCCGGAAATCGATCCAGACATCGCCGCAATGATCGGCGCCTCGGCTGCCTTGTCGGTTGCCGGCATTCCTTTCGCCGGCCCGGTCGGCGCTGCGCGCGTCGGTTACATCGACGGCCAGTACGTTTTGAACCCGACCACTTCCCAGCTGACCAAGTCGGCCATGGACCTGGTGGTTGCCGGTACTGAAACCGCCGTGCTGATGGTGGAATCGGAAGCCAAGCAACTGTCGGAAGAAATCATGCTGGGCGCGGTCGTATTCGGCCACGAGCAATCGAAAGCAGTCATCGACGCTATCCATGAACTGGTGCGCGACGGCGGCAAGCCTGAAGTCGAATGGAGCCCGGCGCCAAAGAACGACGCCCTGATCGCGCGCGTTGCCCATTTCGGCGAAGCCAAGCTGCGTGAAGCCTACCAGACCAAAGACAAGCAAGCCCGCACCACCAAGCTGAAAGATGCAACTGCTGAAGTCAACGCTGCACTGGCTGCCGAAGCTGCATCGATCGGCGGCACTGCACCTGATTCTTCGGAAGTCAGCGGCATCCTGTTCGACCTGGAAGCCAAGATCGTCCGTTCGCAGATCCTCGAAGGCGAGCCACGCATCGACGGCCGCGACACACGTACCGTGCGTCCGATCACGATCCGTACCGGCGTCCTGCCGCGTACCCACGGTTCGGCATTGTTCACCCGCGGTGAAACCCAGGCGCTGGTAGTTGCCACGCTGGGCACTGCACGCGACGAACAAAAGATCGACGCGCTGATGGGCGAGTACTCGGACCGCTTCATGCTGCATTACAACATGCCACCGTTCGCCACTGGCGAAACCGGTCGTGTCGGTACGCCAAAGCGCCGCGAAATCGGCCACGGCCGTCTGGCCAAGCGTGCTCTGCAAGCAGCGCTGCCGGCGCCGGAAGATTTCAGCTACTCGGTGCGCCTGGTTTCGGAAATCACCGAATCCAACGGTTCCTCGTCGATGGCTTCGGTCTGCGGCGGCTGCCTGGCTCTGATGGACGCCGGCGTGCCGATGCAAGCGCACGTGGCCGGTATCGCCATGGGCCTGATCAAGGATGGCAGCAAATTCGCCGTCCTGACCGACATCCTGGGCGATGAAGATCACCTCGGCGACATGGACTTCAAGGTGGCTGGTACAGCTAACGGTATCACTGCTCTGCAGATGGACATCAAGATCCAGGGCATCACCAAGGAAATCATGCAGGTCGCTTTGGCGCAAGCTAAAGAAGGCCGTATCCATATCCTGGGCAAGATGCAGGAAGCGGTACCGCACGGTAAGACCGAGCTGTCCGATTTCGCTCCGCGCCTGATCACCATCAAGATCAATCCGGAAAAAATCCGTGACGTGATCGGCAAGGGCGGCGCAGTGATTCGCGCGCTGACCGAAGAAACCGGCACCCAGATCGATATCAGCGACGAAGGCGTCGTGACTATCGCTTCGGTGGATGCTGCTGCAGGCCAGGAAGCCAAGCGCCGTATCGAAGAGCTGACGGCTTCGGTTGAAGTCGGCAAGGTCTACGAAGGCACGGTCCTGAAACTGTTGGACTTCGGTGCAATCGTCCAGGTATTGCCGGGCAAAGACGGTCTGTTGCACATCAGCCAGATCGCCAATGAGCGCGTGAATGCCGTCGCCGACTACCTGAAAGAAGGCCAGCAAGTGCGCGTCAAGGTCCTCGAGACCGACGATCGCGGCCGTCTGAAACTGTCGATGAAGGCAGCCCAGTCTGATGAAGGCGGCGAAGCTGCTCCGGCAGCGGCACAGTAATAATCTAGCTGTATGAAAAACGCCCGGGATGCTGATGCATCCAGGGCGTTTTTACGTTTACCAGGCAAGCTCAAGGCCAGTGCGACGGGTTGCCTATTCGCTGCCCCAGCCCTCGATGTTGAGGTGGTAGCGTGTCGAACGGCCGGCGCCGGCGCGCCGCAGCAACCCCATCTGTTCCAGTTCAATCAGGTCGCGTGAAGAGGTGGCGCGCGAGGCGCCGCTCAGGTGTTCGTATTTCTTCGTACTCATGCCGCCCTCGAAGCCCCCCGGTCCGGCATCCAGCAAGGCATTCAGCAGCTTGCGCTGGCGCGGAGCGAGTTCTTTGTCGCGATGCAGGAACCAGAATCTTGCCTTCGCCAGCGACTCGTCAATCACCAGCGAGGCTTGCTCGCAGGCGACCCGGACCTGCGTCACGAACCAGGTGATCCAATCGGTCACATCCAGGCTGCCATGCTGCGCCAGTTCCAGTTGCCTGTAATAGTCGTCGCGCTGTTCCAGCAGGCGTTGCGAGATACGGATCAGGCGGCTGCTGTCACCGCTGTCGCGCGCCAGCACCAGGTCGATCAGCACACGGCCGACACGGCCGTTGCCGTCCTCGAAAGGATGGATGGTTTCGAACCAGAGGTGGGCCAGGGCAGCCTGCACCAGGCTGTCTGCTTCCTGTCTGCGATTCAGCCATGTGAGCAGCAGCTGCATTTCAGCCGGAACTGTCGCCGAAGGGGGCGCTTCGTAATGGATGTTTTCGTGGCCAAGGCGGCCGCTGACGATCTGCATCGGTTCGGCGTGTTCGCGGTAAGCGCCGACGCGGACCTTGCTCATGCCGGAAAAGCCGGTCGGGAACAGCGCCGCCTGCCAGGCCTGCAGGCGTTCATCGCTCAAGGGGACGGCGGCATTGCTGATGGCGTCGTCCATGATGTCCAGCAAGCCATCGACATGGCGAGCGGCTTGCGGTCCCTTGCTGCCGGCCACCCCGAGCCGGCGGCCGACCGATGAGCGCACTGCCTGCAAGTCCAGCCGCTCGCCTTCGATGGCGGCGGTGGCAACCGCTTCCTGGCTCCAGGCTTCCGCCGCCAGCTCCTGCCGCTGCGCAAATCCCAGTGCCGCCAGCTTGCCTTCCACGATGCCTTGGGCGCGCCTGGCCAGCGCGATTTCAGCGCTGATCCGCATTTCGTCATAGCGCAGCTGGGGCCAGTCGGGTTCTTGCCAGATCAGATGAGGTAATTGCATGGGTTTATCGACTCGCTTTCTGAGTCGATTATATCGCATAATCGACTCAATATGTGAGTCGAAAATAGAGTGAAAACGACTCATCAGGCGATGCTAAAGGTGTTTTATTGCTTTATTGCAATAAAAAAGCCGCCCAGGCATGACTGCCCGGGAGGCTTTTCTGTGTACAGCGTCTGACTTTAGTCCGAGTTTTAGTCGAACACCGGCGATTCCACGCCCAGGATCTTGTGCAGCTTCGGCGATGTGGTGGTGTACTGCATGTGGATCTTCTTGTCCGGGAAGATGTAAGGTGCAGCGCCGAAAGCAGCCAGCGCGGCTTCATGGAAGCCCGACAGGATCAGCTTCTTCTTGCCCGGATAGGTGTTGATGTCGCCCACCGCAAAGATGCCCGGCACATTGGTTTCGAACTTCTCGGTATCGACCACGCGCAGCTGCTTGCGCTCGATATCCAGACCCCATTCGGCGATCGGGCCGAGTTTCGGCGACAGGCCGAAGAATACCAGCAGGGTGTCCAAAGGCAGGCGGCGGGTAACGCCGTCCGGGCCGGTGACCTTGATCTCGCTCAGCTTGCCGTCCTTGGCTTCATGGCCGGTAACCTGGCCGACCAGGAATTGCATTTCATAGGCTTCGCACAGCGCCTTCATCTTGGCCACCGAGGCAGGGGCAGCGCGGAATTCTTCGCGGCGATGCAGCAGCACTACCGATTCAGCCTTGCCGACCAGGTCCAGCGCCCAGTCCAGCGCAGAGTCGCCGCCGCCGCAGATGACCAGGTTCTTGCCGTGGAACTGGAGCGGATCCTTGACGCGGTAGAACAACTGGGTGTTGTCGAACTGGTCGATGCCGTCTACCTTGATGGTGCGTGGCTGGAACGAGCCGACGCCGGCGGCGATGAAGATGGTCTTGGTGATGAAACGGGTGCCGGCCGAGGTTTCCAGATCGAAGCGGTTGTCTTCGCGGCGTGCCACCAGCGTCACTTCCTGGTTCAGGTGGAAGGTCGGTTCGAACGGCTCGATCTGCTTGAGCAGGTTGTCGGTCAGTTCCTGGCCGGTGCAGACCGGTACCGCAGGGATGTCGTAGATCGGCTTGTCCGGGTACAGTTCCACGCACTGGCCGCCGACCACCGGCAGCGAGTCGATGACGTGGGCCTTGATTTCCAGCAGGCCGAGTTCAAAGACCTGGAACAGGCCGACCGGACCGGCGCCGACGATGACGGCATCGGTTTCGATCACGCTGTTGGCGGAAGTAGGTGCGGGTGCAAGTTTGACGGTGGTATCCATACGACGATCTGATTCCTGTTTCGGTTGAGTCCCCCAAAACGCCGTGGCCTTGATGCTAGCGATGGCTGCGACGGCGATTGGATGAAAATTTCGCGTTGATGTGGCGACGGGTGCTGCGCTGTGGCTGGGGGCAATGGCCTGGCTTTACTGATGGGCATGCGCCGCTGGCGTTCCGGCCGCCGATGCTGCACGGGCGGCGCGAGGCTGGCTTAGCGCTGCAAAAACTCCAATTTGTCTTTGACATCTTTCCATTCCTCGGCTTCGGCCAGAGGGGCGATGGTCTTGGTGATCGACGGCCAGTGGCGCGACAGATCTTCATTGAGCTTGATGAATTGCTGCTGATCCGCCGGCACGTCTTCTTCGGCATAGATGGCGTTGACCGGACATTCGGCGACGCATACCGCGCAGTCGATGCACTCGTCAGGGTCGATAGACAGGAAATTCGGCCCCTGGCGGAAACAATCAACCGGGCACACATCCACGCAGTCGGTATAGCGGCAGCGAATGCAAGATTCGGTCACAACGTGGGTCATAACAACAGTCCTATCTGTAAATAATGGTCTTGATGCGGGTATTGAGGCGGCGCCTGGACAGTTTCGGGCCATTGCTTGCCCTACTATAAATTTACCCAGTCGCAAAGCCTTGTATTTTAAGGTAATTCGGGTTTTCTCACAAACTGCTGTTATATAGAATCCATATAAGCAAATGTGAAATTCACATTAGCGGGAAAACGCCGGATTCCATGGTTTTACCATACTCCGCACGGCGGCTTTGCGGCGCCGACGGATTGCTTGCACGAACTTGCCAAACTGGCTATCGTTACAGCCTTTGTTGCTACGGATTAATTATGTCATCTTCCAGTGAAGGCTCCACCAAGGCCATCTTTTACGCCCTGGGCGCCAATGGCGGCATCGCGCTGGCGAAATTCGCCGCCGCCACCTATACCGGCTCGGGGGCGATGCTGGCCGAGGCGATCCATTCGCTGGCCGACTGCACCAACCAGGTATTCCTGCTGATCGGCCTGAAAGAAGCGAAACGGCCGGCCAATGCCTCCCATCCGATGGGTTACGCGCGGGTGGTGTATTTCTGGGCGATGATGGTGGCCTTGCTGCTGTTTTTTGTCGGCGGCGCCTTTTCGGTGATGGAAGGGATCGAGCATCTCAAGCATCCGCAGCCGATCAGCACTCCCTGGATCGCGCTCGGCGTGCTGGGCGTGTCGGTGGTGCTGGAGGCTTTTTCCTTGCGCGGGGCGCTGGTGGAAATCCGCAAGATTGCCCAAGGCAAGCCCTTCATGCAGTGGTTCCGCGAAACCCGGCAGTCGGAGCTGATGGTGGTGGCAGGCGAAGATATCGCCGCGCTGGCCGGGCTGGCGCTGGCGTTTGTCGCGGTTTCCCTGACCGTGATCACCGGCAATCCGCTGTGGGACGCCTGCGGCACGATTGCGGTCGGCCTGCTGCTGATGATCGTCGCGGTGCTGGTGATCCGCGAGGTAAAAGCCATGGTCACAGGAGAATCGGCGGCGCCTGAGGTGCATGCCGCCATCCAGGCCTACATTCAGGCCGACGCTGACGTCGCCGGCGTCCGTAACCTCATTTCCATGCAGTGGGGCGAGCAGGTCATGATCGCGGTGCAGGCGGTGATGCGGCCGCAGCCGTCCGACGTCGCGCTGGTGGATGCGATCAACCGCATCGAAGCCGGCATCCAGCAGCGCTGGCCGCAGGTGCACTGGTGTTTCTTCGAGCCAGACCATGCAGTGTCTGAAGATAAATAAAAAATATGCATGGCGCCATGGCGGGTGAGCTAGAATTGTCATGTTGCCATCTCCCGCGAGATGTTTGTCATAAGCTTTGCCAGCCATACCGCCAAACGAAGGTCTTTATGTCGCAGCGCAAATCTGTCGTGCCCTGCGTCTCAAGGCGCGGCAGACACTCCACCCATTTGATCCACGGAGGATTGCCATGACTCAGCGTTTCCCATCGTTTCTTCGTTTTGCGCCGCTGGCCCTGATCGGCATGGCGGCGCTGTCGGCCCAGGCTGCCGGCCCGCTTACCGGCCCCACCAACGCCATTCCCAACGCTGCTGCCACCGCCGGCACCAGCTTCAACAGCCTGTCTGCCGAAGACCGCAAGAAATTGCTGGCGGCCCCGGAAGGCGAATCGCAGTCCAACGCCGCCGGCAATGGCCTGAATCTGAAAGATGATCGCCATTGCAATGAACTGCAGCAGCAGATCAGGCGCGCCCAGACTGCAGCGCCGGCAACCCAGCCGGACTTTCTCCCGCCAGGCGTTGCACGTAACGATCCAAGCAGGTCTTACCAGCAGAACAGCGCCGCCGTCGTGCAGTACGACGAACGCAGCAGGCTGGAAGCGCGTTATCACAGCGAATGCAATAAATAGGGCTGCTGCTGTAAGATGCGGAATCGGCGCCGGCCAAGTCTTGCAAGCACCAACTACCTTTCCTCACCGCCCTGTATTCAGACACCATGATCATTACTTCGCTGCTCGACACCGATCTGTATAAATTCACGATGATGCAGGTAGTCTTGCATCATTTTCCGGCGGCGGAAGTGGAGTATCGCTACAAGTGCCGCAACCAGGGCGTGGACCTGCGGCCGTATGTCGATGAAATCCGCGACGAGATCGCCGGCCTGTGCCGCCTGCGTTTCCAGGAGCAGGAGCTGGCTTATCTCAGCAGCATGCGTTTCATCAAGAACGACTTCATCGATTTCCTCAGCCTGTTCCACCTGCAGCAAAAATACATCAGCGTGCAGCCTTCGGCGGCCGACAACGGCGAGATCGATATCACGGTCAAGGGCCCCTGGCTGCATACCATCCTGTTTGAAGTGCCGGTGCTGGCGATTGTCAACGAAGTGTATTTCCGCGCCACCCAGAGCACGCCGGACCATGCGGAAGGGCGCAGCCGCCTGCAAAGCAAGATGGCGCTGATCCGCGACAATCCGGCCATGGCCGGCTGCAAGGTGGCGGACTACGGCACGCGCCGGCGCTTTTCCCGCAGCTGGCATGAAGAAGTGGTGCAGACCCTGCAGCGCGATTTTGCCCAGCATCTGGTCGGCACCTCCAACGTTTATTTCGCCATGAAATACGGCATGACGCCGCTCGGCACCATGGCCCATGAGTACCTGCAGGCCTGCCAGTCGCTCGGCCCGCGGCTGCGCGATTCGCAGATCTACGGCTTTGAAATGTGGGCCAAGGAATACCGCGGCGACCTTGGCATCGCCTTGTCGGATGTCTACGGCATGGGCGCTTTCCTGCGCGACTTCGACCTGTACTTCTGCAAGCTGTTCGACGGCGCCCGCCACGATTCCGGCGACCCCTTCGAATGGGGCGAGCGCCTGATCAAGCATTATCAGGACAACCGCGTCGATCCTTCAACCAAGACGCTGGTGTTTTCCGACAGCCTGGACTTCGCCAAGGTCAACGAGCTGTACCTGCGCTTCAAGGACCGCACCCGGGTCGCTTTCGGCGTCGGCACCAACCTCACCAACGATCTCGGCTATACGCCCTTGCAAATCGTCATGAAGATGGTACGGTGCAATGGCCAGCCGGTGGCCAAGCTGTCGGATACGCCATCCAAGAACATGTGCGATGACCAGCCCTACCTGAGCTACCTGCGCCAGGTTTTCGAGATAGCAGAGCCGGACAAGGCGGCTGGGCAATAGTGTTGTTTTGTTATTTATTCAACACGGGTTTGCGATTAGAATGGCCTGCGTTTTTTGTTCGATCACCTTATCCGGAAGACTACATTGCATAAAAAAATACTTGCCATCCTGATCGCCTGCCTGCCCGTCGCAGCGCAGGCCGCCGAACTCGACGGCGCCCAGCTGTCCGCGTGGTGGGGCGTGCCGTTCATGGGCCTGCTGCTGTCGATTGCGCTCGGACCTTTGCTGGCTCCGGCATTCTGGCACGATCATTTTGGCAAGATTGCAGCGGCCTGGTCGCTGGCTTTCCTGATTCCCTGCGCGCTCGGCTTCGGCGTGCCGATGGCGATCGCCGGCGTGGTGCACGCCTTCCTCGCGGAATATTTCCCCTTCATCATTCTGCTGACCGCCTTGTTCGTGGTGGCCGGCGGCATTTGCCTGCGCGGCAACCTGCACGGGACGCCGGCCCTGAACACCGGCTTGCTGGCGATCGGCACGGTGCTGGCCAGCCTGATGGGCACCACCGGCGCTTCGATGCTGCTGATCCGGCCCTTGATCAGGGCCAACGACAACCGCAAGCACGTGGTGCATATCGTGGTCTTCTTCATTTTCCTGGTCGCCAATGCCGGCGGCGCCTTGACCCCGCTCGGCGATCCTCCCCTGTTCCTGGGCTTCCTGAAGGGCGTGGATTTCTCCTGGACCCTCAAGAACATCTTCGGCGAAACCTTGTTCATGTGGGTTTCCCTGCTAGTGATCTTTTATTTGCTGGACCGTTTTTATTTCCACAAGCGTGAAGAAGAATTTGCGCCGTCGCTCGATCCGACGCCGGACGACGCCAGGCTGCGCTTCGAAGGAAAATTCAATTTCATCTTGCTGGCGCTGGTCGTGTTGCTGGTGCTGATGAGCGGTTTCTGGAAGCCGGGAATCAGCTACAACATCTACGGCACCACGGTGGAATTGCAGAACCTGCTGCGCGACGGCTTGCTGGTGGTAGTGATCCTGGTCTCGCTCTGGCTGACGCCAAAAATCGCCCGCGAAGGCAACGATTTCACCTGGGGACCTATCCTTGAAGTGGCTAAATTGTTTGCCGGGATTTTCGTCACCATCGCACCGGTGATCGCCATGCTGCGCGCTGGCGAGCAGGGCGCTTTCGGCCTGGTGGTCAGCGCCGTCACCGGCGCCGACGGCCAGCCCAACAACATCATGTATTTCTGGGCGACCGGCATACTCTCCTCGTTCCTGGACAATGCGCCGACCTACCTGGTGTTCTTCAACACGGCTTCAGGCGACGCCGGCGAACTGATGACCCGGCTGGCGGCGACGCTGGCAGCGATTTCCTGCGGCGCGGTATTCATGGGCGCCAACAGTTACATCGGCAACGCCCCGAACCTGATGGTGAAGGCCATCGCCGAAGAGCGCGGCATCCGCATGCCGTCTTTCTTCGGCTACATGGGCTGGGCTTGCGTGGTGCTGTTGCCGCTGTTTGTCATAATGACCTTGATTTTTTTCCGCTGATGGCAGGACGATGAAACCAAAGATACTGATGGCGCGGGCGGTGTTCCCGGCAGTGATCACTAGGCTGGCGCAATACTTCGAGGTCGAAAGCAACCAGGAGGACCGCATTTTCAGCGCCGCCGAGCTGGCGCAAAAACTGCACGACAAGGATGGCGTGATCGCCACCGCCAGCGAACGCATCTCGGCTGAGCTGCTGCAGGCCAGCCCGCGCTTGAAGGCAGTCTGCAACCAGGCGGTCGGCTACAACAATATCGATGTCGCGGCCGCCACCAAGGCCGGCGTGATGGTCACCAATACCCCGGATGTCCTCAATGAAACCACGGCCGACTTCGGCTGGGCCTTGCTGATGGCGACCGCGCGCCGCGTCACGGAAGCGGAGCACTGGCTGCGCGCCGGCCACTGGAAGCAGTGGCGCTACGACAGTTTCCTGGGCGCGGACGTGCATGGCGCCACGCTGGGCATCATCGGCATGGGCCGCATCGGCCAGGCGATCGCGCGGCGCTCGATGGGCTTCGACATGCAGGTGCTGTATCACAACCGTTCGCGTCTGGCGCCGGAACTGGAAACGCGCGCCAACCAGGCGCGCTATGTCAGCAAGGAAGAGCTGCTGGGCGCCGCCGATCACGTGATCCTGGTGCTGCCGTATTCCAAGGAATCGCATCACACCATCGGCAGCGCCGAACTGGCCTTGATGAAGCCGGGCGCCACGCTGGTCAACCTGGCGCGCGGCGGCATCGTCGACGACCTGGCGCTGATCGCCGCGCTGCGCGACAAGAAGATTGCCGCGGCAGGGCTCGATGTGTTCGAGAACGAACCGGCGCTGCATCCCGATTTCCTGGGTTTGTCGAACGTGGTGCTGACCCCGCATATCGCCAGCGCTTCAGAGCCGACGCGGCGCGCGATGGCCGATTGCGCGGCGGATAATCTGCTGGCGGCTTTACTGCCAGGGAAAGATCGGATGTACCCGCCCAACCTGCTCAATCCGGAAGTGCTGGGCAAGGTAACGCTGGCTGGTAAATAAAGTGGCTTAAAAATAAAAAAGCACGAAATAGAAATCTATTTCGTGCTTTTTGTGTTTTCTGGCAGAGCGGAATTCAGTCTTTCAAGCTTTCGACCAGATCGATGTACTGCTGCTGGGCATCATCCTGGCTGGTGCCTTTCAGCTCGTTCCAGGCATCCCATTTGGCGCGGCCGACAAAGTCGGTCATGCCTGGGCGTTCGCCCTGGACGTCGCCGCTGCTGCCTTGCTTGAACAGCGAGTACATCTTCAGCATGGTCATGTTGTCAGGACGCTCGCTGAGTGTCTTGGAGTCGGCCTGGGCTTGTGCGAACTGGGTTTGGAGTGTCATGGAGGTCTCTTGGAATGAAGGGAGAAAATCGGATCAGTCGGGAGTGACGGCGCCGACCACGGCGGAGCCGGCTTTGACGCCGCCTTCCACCACGGTAGAGGCAACGCTGACAGCCGCGCTGCCGACGCTGACGCCGGCCCCCACCACGCTGCCGGCGACGCTTACTACCGTACAGCCGCCCAGCAGGGACGTGGCCAGCAATGCTGCCATCCAGCGTTTCATGGGGAGCCGGTCAGGCAAATTGGAAAGTTTCATCAGGCAGCAGCGTCGGGTTCAGGCGGGGCTTATACGCCCAGCAGTTCAACTTCAAAAATCAAGGTCGCGTTCGGTGGAATCACGCCGCCGGCGCCGCGCGGGCCGTAACCCAGCGCTGCCGGGATGATCAGCTTGCGCACGCCGCCGATTTTCATGCCTTGTACGCCTTCATCCCAGCCCTTGATGACATGGCCGGCGCCCAGCGGAAACTCGAACGGATCGCCGCGGTCCTTGCTGGAATCGAACTTCTTGCCGGCGCTGCCGTCGGAATTCTGCAGCCAGCCGGTGTAGTGCACGGTCACATGGTTGCCGGCTTTTGCTTCGGCGCCATCGCCAACGGTGATTTCTTCGTACTGCAGGCCGGAAACGGTAGTAGTTGTCGACATGAGAATCCTTCTTAAAATTTGCTAAAGTTGTAAAATGGTCAAATATTTGCGAATTATTCAACGAGTCAATCCGCAAAGTGCATTAACCGGGCGTGTTAAAGCGCCCATGCTGCCTCAGGTAGTGCAGTGTAATCGAAAATCCGGCCGCTTAGCTGTGCCCGCCGCCAATCTAGTGGGAGGCCTCGCTCTGGCTGGTAAGTTATTTAAATCTATAGGTGTCATTCATGCGCGGTAAAATGCTTGTTTTTGCTTTTCAGAGTTTAGTCATGTCCGTTTTTGTACGTCGTTCCTTGGTCGCCGCCTTCGGTTTCTTAGCAGCATTTTCCACTTTCGCGGCAACCCCTCCAGCCGCTGCTCCAAGCGCTGCGGCCGCCGGCAACACGGTGGTCATCCTGAATTCACGCGACGCTACCATCACTTTGCTGGACCAGACGACCTACAAGGAAATCGGTACTTTCCCGGTCGGCAAGGAGCCGCACCACCTGATGCCGACACCGGATAACAAGTCACTCATCGTCGCTGCCGCCACCGGCAATTCGCTATTCTTCCTGGATCCGAAAAGCGGCCAGATCCAGAGCCAGGTGAAAGATATCGTCGATCCTTACCAGATCGGTTTTTCTCCCAATCAGAAATGGTTCATCGCCAATGGCTTGCGCCTTGACCGCATCGATATCTACGGTTACGACGGCAAGAACCTGAAAATCGCCAAACGCTTGCCGCTGCCGTCGATGCCTAGCCACATGGCGTTCACGGCAGACAGCTCGCTGGCTTTCATCAGCCTGCAGGGCAGCGATGAGCTGGCGGCGGTCGACCTGGCGACGCAAAAAGTCAAATGGACTATGGCGGTCGGCAAGCAGCCTGCAGGTGTTTACATGACGCCTGATAACAAATACCTGCTGGTAGGCGTGATGGGCAGCGACTATGTCGCCGTGATCGACTGGCGTACGCAGAAGATCGTCAAGAAAATCAAGACCGGCGACAGCGCCCACAACTTCCGTCCGCAGGGCGACAACCGCCACGTCTTCGTTTCCAACCGCGTCGCCGGCACCATCAATGTGCTGGACCTGAACAGCCTGGAAAGCGTCGGCAGCATCAGCGTCCCGGGCGGTCCGGACTGCATGGAAATCACGGCAGACGGCAAGACCATGTGGGTCACCCAGCGCTGGGTCAAGAAGGTCTCGGTGGTAGACCTGGCGACGCGCAAGGTGATCAAGTCGATCCCGGTGGGCCGTTCGCCGCACGGCATCTATTTCAATAACCGCGCGTCGGATCTGTGATGCGCTTCCTGTCCTCGGGCAAACACGGCCTGGCCGCCGCCGCAGCGACGCTGGCGGCATTGGCGCCAGCCGGCCTGGCGCTGGCGCAGCCGGCGGCAGCGCCGCAGGCTTGCAGCGCCGGCACCATCTACCTGACTTTCGACACCGGCAGCCAGTCGCAAGCGCAGTACATCGCCCAGACCCTGCGCAAACACCACATCAAAGCCACGTTTTTCCTGGCCAATGAAAAGACCGTGAATGGCGACTACACCCTGGATCCGTCCTGGGCGCCGTTCTGGAAATCGCTGGTGGCCGACGGCCACGCATTCGGCAGCCATACCTTTGACCATGTCTACGCCAAGCGCGACCTGCCCGACGGCAAGATCGAAGTGAAGCCGCAATTCGGCGCCAATGCAGGCAAGCTGCTGGCCTGGAGCCCGCAGCAATATTGCCAAGAGATCAAACGTGTCGATCAGCGTTTCTATGAACTGACAGGAAGCCATATCGATCATTTTTGGCGCACGCCAGGCGGCCATACCACGCCGCGTACCCTGGAGGCGGGGGGAGCATGCGGATACAAACACGTAGCCTGGGCCGATGCCGGTTTTTCGGGCGATGAACTGCCCAGCGATAAATGGCCCAACCAGTTGCTGCTGGAGCGTACTCTGAAAAATCTGCGCGATGGTGATATTGTCATGGCACATTTAGGTATCTGGTCGCGCAAGGATCCTTGGGCGCCGGCAGTGCTGGAACCGTTGATCAGCGGCCTGGAGAAAAAGGGATTTTGTTTCGCCACCCTGCGCGACAGCCCGCAGCATTTGCCGGGACAGGCGGACAATTTGAATCGCCATCGCTGGAACAGCAGAAGTTAGTGATAGATGATAGATAATGATTGATACCTTGGTAAACTGGTTTGCCACCGTCCAGGCCTGGCTGTTCGAGGCAGTGGTGCAGCCGCTCATGTTCCATGCCGGCTTCAGCGAATACCTGGAGGATGCATTTGACGGCACGGAATGGTTCCTGATCGGCGTCTGCGAACTGATCGTTCTGTTCCTCGTCTTGCGGCCGCTGGAAGCCTGGATTCCGGTGCATGCCTTCAGCGACAAACGGGCGCGCTGGACCGATTTCATCTACACCGTGCTATATCGCCTGGGCGCCTTCTCGGTGCTGGTGTTTTTCCTGATCGACCCGTTGGTGGCCAAGGCCACCGAGCTGCTGCACCTGGAG
>NZ_DATMRB010000028.1:0-6155 GCF_035566555.1 Collimonas sp. | reverse complement strand
TGGCGACTCGGGCCGCAATGGCGAACTGTCGATCGAGGATGTGATGATGCATGCGCGCCTCCTGGGTGGCGCGCTGGGGGTAGACCTGTCGATGCTGGGCTTCGCCGATCAGTTGTCCGGAGGGCTGGGCGACGGCGGGTTCTTCCGTGTCAGCGCCCAGGTGGCGGAAAAGTCGCGCATTATCCGTGGCGCGCTGTCCGACTTCTTCAATTCCGTCATTGATCTGCACACGATGCATCGCTACGGGATCGTGTTTTCTGAGGAGGAGCGCCCTTGGAATATCAATTTCTACGGTTCCATTTCCGCTATGGAGGCCGAGAAGCAGCGAACGCGCCTGGAATCAGCAAATTCGGCCGCCATGCTGGCGCAGGTCATGTCCCAGATCAAGGAGATGGGCCTGGACGAGAAGACGACTGCGATGTTCCTGGCGAAGCAAATGCTGCTAGACGAAGATGAAGCCGCTGCCTACGCCAAGGCCATGGCCGCTAAAGCTGTCGAGGAGAGCGACATTGGGACTGTTTGATAACGTTGCCAATAGCATTGCCTTGCCAAAGAGCGCCGGCGCCATTGCTGCCATTGGCCAGGCTAAGAAATATCTACCGCCGCGCTTGGGCGCCCTGGTCAATACGGGCTTGGGTGTCGGCAATAAGCTGCTGAGTGGTGATCTCGGTGGTGCTGCGCTCTCTGTTCTGGATTCGGGGCTACTCGCGAACTATTTCCCGCGCGTGGACGGCCTGGCTGCATTGGCGGCGTATTGGGCCACGCCGACACCACTCTTGGGCGGTATCACGCCGGCGGAAGCCAAGGCGATATTTGATGAATGCTCAGCAACCCGGTATGCCAAGAAAAACCTGTTTCTGGTCGAAGTCACGGATATGATGCCGTCCAGCATGGATTCGTTGGTGTCGAAGCTGATGACCGGCGACGGCGCCAGTATGTTCAACTTGTTTGCGACTGAAGTAAATTATTCGCCTTGGACGATTACCGGGGACAAGATGCGGGTCGGGTCAGCGTCGATAGATTCGGTGCATAGCTTGGAATCTGTCGATATGCGGTTGACCACCATGGACGATTCGGTGGGCACGCTCAAAAAATGGTTTGAATCGAAAGCAGCAGCGGCGACCAAGCGGGACGGTTGCGTCGGCGTACCCATCGAATACCTGGTCAAGATCCGTATCTTGCATTCCTTTATTACCGATGCGAGCAATCGCGGCGGCTACGAGAGCGTTCTATATATGCGTCCGGCCAGCATTGAATTTGACTTGTCGCGGCGAGACGACACGGTGCAAGAAATTCAAATGACGTTCTCGCAGTTCGATTCCTTCTTTCCGGTAGCTTGACATGACAATTCAATCCGATAGCTTTGGCTTCCTGGTAGGTGATCCTGCTGATTGGGGCGAGGCGCTTAAATTATGGGCGGCTATTCAGGATGACGTGCGTGGCATCCGTCAGGCGCTCACCTCAAGCGCCGCTGCCGCCAAACGGGCTACCCAGAGCAGTACGGCCCGAGTTCTTGCATTGCCGCGCCGTCAAAGCGCCGCGGGTGCCAAGGTAGTACAGATCACCTCCAGGATGGTTGTGCAGCCTACGTCGTTGCTGAAGACGGCGGTTGTCAGTAAGGATGTGCTGCGGGCAGCCTTTCCTGCAACTGTGCGCCGCGATGCCAATGGCAGGTTCGTGCGGACAGATCGGGCGATTACGCCAAATGCGCCGCGCGCCGGGCAAGATCAGCCGAGTGAACGCAATGGAAAGGGCGAAAGCACCGATGGCCGCTCGGCTGTTTCGGGAAGAATCGGTGCGGTGGGAGCCATGGCATCGAATGCGATCGACCGTGCGCCGGATGTGGATCCTGCCATCGCCGCCGCCAAGGAACTCAGTGCGATTGTGACGCCGATCGGACGTGGTTTCGGCGAGATGCTTGGCCGTGACGGGGAAGAAAAGAAGAAGGTTATTTGGTTCAAGCGACTCTGGACCGAGTTACGGGGATTACGCCGGGATGAGACGGAATTCAGCAAGGCGCAACTGCGCAAGCTGGCCGCGATTGAGAAGAAGCCCGCCGCCGGCAGCTCCGGGGGATTGATGAGCCGTTTGGCGCCAAAAATTCCCGGACTCGGGATGCTGGGGAATTTGCTTGGGAAGGGTGGTAAGGGGTTGTTCGGGCTCGGCAAGGGCTTGTTCCGGCGCCTACCGCTGCTTGGCGCAATGCTGGCGGGCGGTTCTGCGCTGGCCAGCATGTTCGGTAGCGATGATCCTGACAAAACGCCGGCAGAAAATCGGAAAGGCCGTTTTGCCGGGGGCGGCAGTGGCATCGGTGCGTTGATTGGCGGCGGCATAGGGCTGGCTTTTGGTGGTCCGATTGGTGCGATGATCGGTGGTTTCATCGGCGACAAGCTGGGTGAAGTCACTGGCGAATGGCTATCTACCTTTGACTGGAAAGAGATTGGCGACAAGATCGCGGCAACCTGGGACGCTGGCGTTCAGAAGTTCAGTGATGGATGGGATGCGATTACGGGCTTTTTTAAGGATAAATTTGAGATTGCCAAGAATGCCGCCAATGTGGTGAAGGATCTCGCCGTTCAGGCGGGAAACGTTGCTAACGATGTCGTCAAGGAAAAAACCGGAATTGACGTCAAGGAAAATGTCACCAACGCGGCTACGGCAATCAAGAATACGGCTGTTGGTGCCGTGGAGACCGTCGACCAGCATGTGGTTAAACCAGTGACTGCCGCCGCTGGTGCCGCTGCCAATTATGGGCAGGAACGTGTTGCCAAGATGGCCGCACCTATTGGTCGTGTGGTCAATGAGCGCTGGCAGGCCGCGAAAGACTACCTGGTCGGCGGAGCGAGTTCTGCTGGCGTTGACCCTGGTGTGGTGGCGCAGATCGCGCATTTCGAGAGTGGTTTTAATAAGGACGCCGCCCCGATCCAGAAAAACGGTAAGAGGTTGTCGAGCGCCCACGGCTACGGCCAGTTTATCGACGGTACTTGGACCGACATGATCAATAAATATGGCGGCAAGTATGGCATCGATGGCGCGGGGAAATTGTCGAAGCAAGATGCGGAGAAATATCGGAGCGACCCTAAAATTCAGGCTGGCATGCTGGCTGAATTTACCCGTGAGAATATTGCAAAGGGGAGGAAGCTCGGCGGTACGGACGACGCGGCGAACGTCTACGCCTATCACAATCTCGGCGATGGTGACGCCGGCCGCATCCTGAAAGCGGTGAAAAATAATCCTGAAACCTCTGTGCGGGATGCGCTGGTGGGTGGTCGTGAGGTGAGTGAGAGCGAGCGCTTGCGGATTGAGGCCGTCATCAAAAACAATAAAAGCCTGTATGGTGACGGGACGATCTCTGCTGGCGCCGCTTATCAAAATATGGGCAACAAAATGCGCATGGGCGAGTTTTTTGCGCAGGATGCGAGAGCGATGCAGGCGAAGAGTGTTATGCCATCGCTGGCAGTGACGCCGCTATCACCAGCGGTGCCGAATATCTCTGCCATCCTGAATATACCGACCGCGCCAGCTATAGCGAAGATGCCGGATATCCCCGAAATCGCGTCAATATTGCCGGCGACGCAGCTCAATGCTAGACCGTCGAATACGTCGGTGACGGTCGTGGCGCCAAAGTCTGACGTCGGACAAGACTTACGAGACCGCAAAATTGCCCATGTGGTGACCGGAGGAATGTCAGCAGGGGCTTAAATTGGAATTTATGCCGTATGCTGAGATTCTTCGATTAGGACTTCCGGATGGCGCATGGCGATATTCAATAATGTTCGGGCTGCGCCAGACGGGTCACGTCGACCTTGCTCCCATTCTTGCAGCGTGCGCACCGACACGCCCATGAGTGCTGCGAACTGCGACTGCGACAACCCAGATTGGGTGCGTGCCTTGGCAATTGGCGAGACCGCAACGACTGTTGAGCGAGCCGCTTTACCGGTCTTCATGTCGCGTACCGATTTGAGTAGATCGGCTTGGAATTGATCGAGTTCTTTATCCATGATGCATTTCCTCTCGAAGTTGATTTAAGAAATTGGTCGGCAAGTTATCGAACTTGGCTTTTGTGTAGGCAATCAGCAACCAGATTTGGCCGTTATCGAGCAGGTTGTAATAAATAACTCGCGCGCCTCCACGTTTACCCATTCCCCGACGTGCGTAGCGCACCTTACGTAAGCCGCCGGTACTTGGTATCACATCGCCAGATAATGGATTGGCGGCAATCCAGTTAATCAGCTCTTCGCGTTCGGCATCTGACCATATTTCTGACGCATATCGTTGAAAAATTTCGGTTTCGATGACTGTGTACATGGGCGTTATTATACGGCATTGACGTATAGTTGCAAGTATTGCTAACCGAATAATAAAATAGCGGTACGCCTGTAAGCATGCCGAGTATGGAAAACCCCCCCATTTAAGGCCGTCATGAGCCGGTAAAGTTAGGCGCATCACCTAACTGACCCGCATGAGGGAATATGACCGTATCGAATCCAGCTTACCTACAGAGCCTCTACAACACCACACGGGCGATGGGCGACAAAGCTATCTCCAGCGATGCTGCCTTCGAAATCGAGGGCTTTGAGCAGATGTGGCTGCTGACTAAGCAGTTTCCGTGGCCTGAGCTTTCTAGCGCTGGCGAAATTGAAATTCCGATGCCACTCGGCTCGGCGAAGTGGGAGGCGCAGCAGGTCAAGATCAACCAGCAAGGTCAAATCACCTTGATGGAGACCAAGGCCGGCCATGTCTCTAAAATGATGCTGAACCTGATTCGTACTGGCGGCAAATTCAACGCCAAAGTATATGAAGGCACGCCGTCCCAGTTCTCCGTCGCCAAGCCGATCTACGACTGCTTCATCCAGCTGGATAACCCGGATCGCGATTGGGAAAACCGTTCCCAGGTGCTCAATATCTCGGGCACGCTGTTTTTCCATTATTTCAACGAAGAAATTCCGGGCAATATTTAAGCATCGTGGCGGAATTTTCTAAACCGCTGAAGGAGCTGGCCTTGCTCTTTCTGGCAAAGGAGCGCCCGGTGGGCATTGTGCTGGAGGAGGAAACGGTGCTTGCCCAAGCGCTGGCCGCCGCTAGATTTTGCGGTGGATTCGGGCCATTTGATGCTTTACTGCCGGCGGCTCCCGTCGCAGGGATGTCGCCCGAAGTGCGTGATCCATGGGATTCGTCTTCGTCGTATCCGCGCTTCCCCGTTCCCGATGATCTGTATCCATCGAGCGATTTTGTCGAGATCGACACGCCGCTGACGCAGAGCGAATGGGCGATTGTGCGTCCACTGTTCATTCTGTACGTCGAGCGAGAAAACGCGGTCTACCTGGAGGCGTCGCGCTCGCTCGGCGTGGATGTCTATGGCCGCTCGGCGTCCGAGATCGCCCAGGATATCGTCCAAAAGGAGACGGACGTGCAGCGCTTGATGTTCTGCATGCCTATCGTGACGGTGTAGCGCATGCAACTGATTTTGTCCTCCGGCACGGTGCTGCGCGGCGATCTGCTGCTGAGCGCTTGCCTGCATTCTGATCTGGCGCCGGTGCCGATGACGCTGGAAGCTGTCGTCAGGGCGACAGCGGCAACGGTAGCGGGGCTCAAGCAAGGTGAAACCATTAGCATAGCCAGTGAAGGCTACGTATTTCGCATCGTTCAGGTTCAGCGCAGCAAGGTGTCGGCCAACGTCCAGGGCAGCGACCAGATGGCCGCTTTACACATTGTGGCGCTGTTTGAGCCTTGTCATCAGATCGCTTTCCGTCGCAAGACAGCGGTAATCAAAGAGGGCAACACGCTGGGTAGTATTTATGGCGCGTGTGGCGCACGCGTCAAAATCAATGCGGATTACCCGATTGCGCGCTTTGCCTGTTATGCCGGCGGCGTGCCGAGCTACGAAGTCGCCAAGGTGCTGCAGGAAGAGGGCGGTGCGATTTATACCGATGGCCGCGAAGTCACGTTCATTCGCCTGCAAGACATTTTTAAGCAAGAGCCGATATTGCGTCTGGAGCAGGATACGACTGAGAATATCGATAGCGGCTTCATGGAGCGCCACGAGGTGCCGTCTTTCTTTTCGACGGATGCCTCCGGCGCATTCGTCTATGGCAATCGTTCCAAGGTGCGCGCTATTGGCTATCAGCCAAGGACCGATACCCGCATGCTGTGGA
>NZ_DATMRB010000027.1:0-31687 GCF_035566555.1 Collimonas sp. | reverse complement strand
GATGGCAGGCCGGGTTACCCACCGCGCCGCATGCTCTTGCCCTGCGCATGGGCCGGCGAGCGGCGCCGTGGATAACCCTACATTCGCAAAGCCCCACCTAACGAATTCAAATTCGTGTCCAACCAAACGGGGCCACCTCTGGCCACCTAACGTAGTAATGGCGAAGAACTCACGCAATATAGCAATGAATTTTGTAGCTGATTCGCTTTGTGCTGCCGGTACGACAGGCTGCTCATTGGCACCCATTGCACTAAAAAATTTCCGCACTGCTGATACCGTATCTCCGCCCTCTTCAGGCTCTGCCAGATTCTCCAGCAATACAATGCCAATTACGCCGGTATTGTAGTTATGCACGTGCTCTCCCTTGAACCGGATATCTCTGCCCTCAAAGACATTCCCAAAACAATCGAGGGCATAGTGGTAGCCGATATCGTCCGCTGAGATACGCTGCATTTGTTCACCTTGGATTTCCTGTAATTGTAGTGCCGCAGGCCCACAGGAGAAACTACGTCCGGCATGATGGATGGCTATCTTAGAGTAATTCCAGTCGTCCTTCATTTTCTCTGAACGGTTCTTATGTGCAGCCCAGCTGGATCGCTCTACGAACTCCATACCTTGCTGTCGAACACGAGTAATGATTGCTTCCCGAGTCGCTGCTCTGTCATTGACAGTAACCAGCTTGAATGGCTTGCATATGTAGTCTGACTCAGTAAAAGCTGTTGTCCACTGCGTCGGCGTGTAATGCGCGTCTGTTCCCATTTCAAACATCTCCGTGCTTCAAAGCGCCCGTAGGGGCACTAAATATCATGTGCAATTGAATGGTCTGCCCAGGAGCTGCATCGACATTGGCGTATCCATCCCCATCAGTAACGCCGCTCTGCTGAGCCCCACCAACTTTGGCAAGATATGCACGGTTCGCCATTGGCTTTCCGGTCTCGCTGTCTTGGAACAGGAAACGCTTGCCTTGCTTTTCTTGGGTATCCTGAGTGCTGCCAGTAGAGGCAATTGCTGTAGCCGCTGCAACGGCGGCAGACGCGGCACCAGCGCCGGTAGGAGGCGATACGGGACCAGATGACTCTATGCCGTCGTCATAGGTCATTGTTTGATGAAGGCCCGCTATGAGCTTTGGATGAACAGGACAGCCGCAGATGACGATATCGTTTTCCAGCGCTACCTCACCCATGAATTGCATTCGCCGTGGCCCACCGGCCTTAGCAATGACTCCCTCGTTCTTGCAGGCTAAGCAGGTTGCTTGCCCACCAATTAGCGCCGCTTTATGTCCTGCATTGCCTAAAGAGAACGTTGAATTCGCATTCGGCAGGATCACGCCGTTAGTAGTCGTCTTGTCACCCACAACGACTATTTTTCTCATTGCCATAAACAGTCCATAAAATTGCCACTAGGCTATCTTTACAGAGTATTATTTATATTGCAAGTAATATTGTTGATCGCGAATAATGCTGTGGCAGATTAGAAAATCCAGAGGTGAATATATAACGTTAGCCAACGTGCTCGTAGCTGAAAACCACGTGTTTTGTTCCAATTACTAGAACCGATTGACACCACTTTAGCGTTCCCCGCCAACTAACGAAGAAATACATACCATGCCAATAACTAACGATTTTCTCCTGCCACGCAAAGCCACTAAGCGTTCGGCAACCCACGGGAGGGAAACGCTGTTGCTGTCAGAGTGGAGACATCTTGACGCCTACGTGTTACTTGGTGAACCAGGTATGGGTAAATCAACCGCATTCAGTCAAGAGTGCGCAGCGGATCCTTATGGGTCAATACTAATCACTGCGCGCGATTTTGTGACCATTGGCCTGCCTGCTGGATCGGCCGGAAAAACTTTGTTCATTGATGCTTTGGATGAGCGACGTGCTAGCTCAAGCACTCACAGTGGTCCGCTTGATGAAATCAGAATACGGCTGAATGTACTTGGCCGACCTAGGTTTAGATTATCTTGCCGGGAGGCGGAATGGATTCAATCGGACACAACGAATCTCTGCGCAGTAGCATCAACAGGTATTGTTGAAGAGTTGTCGCTCGAACCTTTAGACGAAAGTGAGATACTCAAAATACTCACACAATGGACACCAGATAGAGTTTCAGATCCTCGTATTTTTTTAGAAAGGGCCAATCAACAACGCGTTGCCTCTCTCCTAGGAAATCCTCTTCTTCTTGATCTTCTCGTCGAAGCAGTTAAAGGTGATCATTGGCCGGCCAGTCGTCAAGAAACGTATTTGCTTGCCTGTCGTAGTCTAGCGATGGAACATAATTCTGACCATCGCACAGCTCAGAGACACAATGCCGCAAACGTAGAATCAATACTGAACGACTCTGGGATACTGTGCGCTCTTCTCCTACTTTCTGACAGCCGCTCCTACGTTGTAGATACTGCCTCGGCAACAAGCGGGGAAATTTTAATTGATGATCTACCTACAGCGCTTGGCGTGTCATCTGATAGCGCTGTACGTGTCCTTAGCAGCAAGCTTTTTGCCACCGAGGGCAAAACCCGTACCCCACGTCACCGTACAATTGTAGAATTTTTGGCCGCCAGATCAATCTCTCATCATATTAAAAATGGTTTACCGATGAGTCGAGTACTTGCATTGATGGAAGCATTCGACGGCCGAATCGTTGAGCCTTTGCGAGGTCTTTTTGCTTGGCTAACGACGCACTGCATTAGAGAGCGAAAATTTCTAATTGAACGCGATCCACTTGGCCTAGTTTTATACGGCGATGTTCACCCGTTTTCGACAACAGAGAAATGTCACATCCTTGCCTCTCTATATAAGGAAGGAGAAAAATTCCGTTGGTTTCGTAACGAAAATTGGGAGTCTCATCCGTTTGGGGCTCTGGGCACTGCTGATATGGAGAAAATTTTTCGAGCTCTGCTGGATAAACCATCTCGCGAACCAGCACACCAAGCACTTCTTGAGTGCGTATTGAACGCTATTGAACACGGTGAAGACATGCAAAGTCTATATCCATCATTGCCTAAAATTGTTCGAGACTCCAGCTATGACGGGACAATACGCAAAGCCGCCCTAAGTGCTCTTCTCAAAAAATCTATACTCAATGTTACTACGACAAAGCGTCTATTAGATCAAATTGCAAACGGAACAATAATTGATTCAAATGATGAATTAATGGGACGTTTGCTGACCGCACTCTACCCCGCACACATATCTGCAAATCAAGTAATGAAATACTTCCATCCTCGAAAGGAAGCTAATTTCCTTGGTCGTTATCACATGTTTTGGGAAGTGGAGATTTTTCTCCACACCGAGCCAATAAATTTGCCTATTTTAGCGGACAGTCTAGTAGAAATTGTGAAACAGAATTGGGAGCTTTTAGACAAATATGAAATACAAAGCTTTGCAGGAAAACTCATCTCCAAGGTAGTTGCAATGGGAGGAAAAGATGAACCTATCGACCGCCTGTATCGATGGCTGCATGGAGTCTCCACGAAGTATGGCACCTCAGCCCTAAAAACACAGGAATCAAATAACATAGGAGCATGGCTTTCATTGCATCCAAAACGTCAGAAAAATCTTTTCGCGTACGCGTTACTTCAGATTTCCCCCAACGTCAAAAATTTCCATATGGAGTGGTTGCGTTGTGAATACCTGCTTTATGGAGCGCGTCGACCGAGAGATTGGTATAACTGGATGCTTGGATTGGCATCCAAAACTTCGACCGAACATGTCGCAAAAATTTGTGTTGAGCGAGCCGCATTGGCCGTAATTAAAGCCTCCGACCAATTTGATATTGGAATCGGAGAAGTAACTGAATGGATTGCCAAGCACCAAATTAAATGGCCACTGGCTGAATTCTGGTGTCAAAAAATTTGGACATGCGATCTAAATGATTGGTCCAGGGAAGAATTCATTCTGAATAGAACTCAGGCCGTAGAACGCACTGCCGAGCGTTCGGAACGACAAAGGGAAATGGCTCCACATTTACCCAAGATATATGCTGGAACTGCGGTTCCGGGATTATTTCACGATATTGCTTATGCATATGCCGGAAATTCTTCCTTCCTCGATGGAAATACGCCAGAAGAAAGAGTACAGGAGCTACTGGGGATAGATGCAATAGGCGCTACTCGTGCAATTGAAGGATTGAAGTCGGTACTTTGGCGAACCGATCTTCCTACGGGAACGGAGGTTATTAAACTTCACGTAGGAACGCAAAAGAGATACTACCTTATTCAACCGGCATGTTTATTAGCAGCCGATATTCTGGTCAGCGAAACCTCGGACGTGCCCCTGATGTGGAGCGACAAACTTGCGCAAACATTGTTTGCTTTTTCTCTTGTAGACGGGGGAAATGCTCCAAGTTGGCACACGATTCTTGCTAAACAAAAATCAAAACTTATTAGAGATATTTTTCTTCAATATGCACAAAATGCTATTCAAAAAGAAGTCCATCCACACGTAGTAGGCTTACATGAAATGGTCAGTAAAGATGGCCCGACAACTCTGGCTCAATTTGTATTGCCCTCACTACTCAATTGCTTTCCAGAGAAGGCCACATCCGCGCAAATACATCTTCTTAACAATACACTTTTACCTGCATCAAAATGTCATCTTGATGCTGATATCTTTGAAAATATTCTCAATACTCGGCTCAAAAATCGAAAAATTGATAGCCATCAACGCATAGCACTATTTGTCGCCAGGCTAAATGACCAAAAACATTTTTATCGACTTACAAAATTTGTTGGGAGTGACGTTGAGCGGATACTGCAGATGGGCCGCTCCATCGAAAATCAAGCGATTAACGGGAAAATACTTGAAATAGATGATCCAAAACTTCTTGGTCAATTGATTGAAATTTTAGCTCCGCATGCTTCGCCTATGTGGCCCGCTTCTGGCATTAGAAATCTTTCGGAGAACGATGAATTCGGTAATCTAGTTCGCTCACTTATTCAACAGTTATCGTCGAATTCAGAATTGACTACGGGAATTGAATTGTTGCGTTTACGTGCCCTACCACAGCTAGAACGTTGGGCTATAACACTCGAGGCAAGTCATTATGGCTACAGTAAGCTTGCCCGTGCAACTGCATTTAAATATCCTACAGTGAGTGCGGTTGCCAAAACTCTTGCCAATAATTCTCCAGCAAATGCACAAGACATGATGGCATTGCTCATCGACCATTTGAAGTTAATCGCGGGACAAATTAGATTTGACGACACTAACTCACTTCGGCTTTTCTGGCGCGAGCGCGCAAATGGCGACCAAAAACCAAAAGTAGAAAATGACTGCCGGGACATACTGCACAAAATGTTGCGCGATCGCATGTTGCCACTGGGAGTACAAATTGAGAAAGAGCCTCACGCGGCTAACGACAAACGATCTGATTTGCACGGTTCCGCAGTAATCGACGGGCAGCGAGTGGTAGTTCCAATCGAAATTAAAAAAGAAGATCATCCAGCTGTTTGGGATGCATGGAGAGATGGTAATCCCCCCATTTTTAAGCAAAGTTAAAAGTAGAGGCTAAGCCGCAAGGGCCAATTTTTGTTTCGGGGTGATGCCGCCGAGCGCCATGTTCGGGCGTTCGTGATTGTATGTCCAGAGCCATTTCGTCGCAAATTCCTGAACCTCATCGACGGATTCGAACAGGTAATGTGCGAGCCAGTCATAGCGAACCGTTCTGTTGTAGCGCTCGATATAAGCATTTTGTTGTGGCTGTCCTGGTTGAATAAAGCTGATCTGGATGCCACGCTTTTCTGCCCACGCGGCCAGTGTCGAACTGATGTATTCGGGGCCGTTGTCACAGCGAATCGTCATCGGCTTTCCCCGCCATTCGATAATTTGCTCAAGCGACCGAACGACGCGAGCTGCCGGCAGGGAGAAGTCAACGTCGATGCCTAAGCCTTCCCGATTAAAGTCATCAATCACGTTGAACAGACGGATGCTGCGCCCGTCCGACAACTGATCGTGCATGAAATCCATGGACCAGACATCGTTGATCGACGTTGGCACCGACAACGGTTCGGGCTTTTCCCTGGTAAGCCGCTTTTTTGGTTTGATTCGCAAATTCAACTCCAGCTCTCGATATATCCGATAGACGCGCTTGTGGTTCCAGCTGAATCCTTTGACATTGCGCAGATACAGGAAGCAAAGGCCAAAGCCCCAGTTGCGTTGGTTCGCGGTCAGCCGGATTAACCAGTCCGCGACACGCTCGTTATCTTCCGATAGCTTTGCCTTGTAGCGATAACAGGTCTGGCTGATCGCGAAAGTCGCGCATGCGCTGCTGACGCTGATCCCATGCGCTCGGACTGCCGCCTGTGCCATCTCACGTCGGTGAGATGGCTTCACCACTTTTTTTGCATCGCCTCCGAGATGATCTCGGCCTTCAGCTTCTCTTCGGCGTACATCTTCTTGAGCCGACGGTTCTCATCTTCCAACTCTTTCATCCGCGTCATCATCGACGCGTCCATGCCGCCGTATTTGCTACGCCATTTGTAGAACGAGGCCGAACTCATCCCGTGCTCACGACAAAGCTCCGGCACTGGCGTGCCGGCGTCGGCCTGCTTCAAAATGTTGATGATCTGACTTTCGGTAAAGCGTGATGTCTTCATGTAAAACTTCCTCAAAATCGCATTTAAGAAAATTCTACTTTTAACTGATACTTTTTTGTGGGGGGATTACCGGACGTCCTAAGCCATCCCATATCTGGAGCAAACCAAAACTTCTTAAGACCTTTTAATACGTCAGTATCAATAACGCCTGAAACCTTGTCCACGAACAGCGATTTTTATTTGCATCCTTTATTACGACATGGTGGCAAGCGCTTTCTGTTGCTCGACCGCGCTGTGTGTGCCTCTGCGTTTCTACAGTCATTGCTTGTACGCTTGAAACCTGTTACTCCTGTATTTAGCAAAAAAATACTTGGTCCCGGCACCGAAAAAATTCTGCGGAATGCCCTAGAAAAACACCAAATCTCAGCGATCGAAGGAACATATCGTATCGACGATGAAGATGGTGAATGCGATCTCGTGATAGAAACTGAAAAAACAGTTTTTTTCATAGAAGTTAAGAAAAAAATGCTGACGCCTGAAGCGAGGTCAGGGATTGATATCTACTTGATACTTGATCTAGCAGAGAGCCTTCTGCAGGCTCAAATACAAGCTGGAGAACACGAGCTGCGACTGTCAAGCAATCAAAGTATCGAATTGAGAAATAACGGTCTTGTAACACTTCTAGAACTGAAAGGACGTAGTGTTGAACGTATCGCTGTAACACTATTAGACTATGGAAGTTTTCAAGATAGAACATTGCTAAAGCAATTTATGGAGATATGTCTTAGTACAAGATACTCTCTAAATGAGCAATATCAGGGAAGCGATACCAGCTTGCAAAAGCGGTTTGAAAAATTAAATAAGGTACTCGAAAGATCACATCAACAAGTCGAAAAATTAAGCCGAATCAAAAATGAAAGTGCTCAGTTCTTTTACCATTGCTGGTTCTTGAGCATTCCTCAACTACTGATTTTATTAGACAATGTTCAAGGTCCAGAATCTTTTAAAGAAAAACTGTTTAGCATTCGTGCTATCACTTTTGGCAGCTTAGATTTTTATTTCGAATATGCACAGATGAGAAAAATGCAGAGCGATGCCTTGACTGAAAAATCTTAAGAAATTATGGTTGAACGCGGCAAAGAAAAATATTTTAAGCAGCGAAGAATCTCAGGAGCTTCCCAAACTCTATGTCGTCACCAGGTCCGAATATTTCCCGCAATGACCGTCGAGATGCTCCGATCAAGCTGCGTTGGAAGGTATCCTCGAGGTCGGTTCGCTTCTGAATTGCCGCACCCGGCTGAAGACCGACTTTCCTCGCTTGATCAGCTCCATCTGGTGATACGACAAACAATTTCAGGTCATTGTTGGCGACCGCAGACGATATAATTTGGTTGATGTGCTCATCTCGAAATCCGTAACCAATCACCATTAATCGAGCATCATGTCGAGCCAAGTATTCTGCGAATTGGGCCTGATACCATTGGAGAATTGGTGAAAGGCCGATTGCATGGGCTTTGTTACCTCCCATGACCAACATCGATCCACCGTGACCGTCTATCCAATTTGCTGATCCGTGGAGCTTGAAGTAAGGCTGATACCCAGGATCAACGCTGAATAACGCTGCGTCCTTCGGTCGCCAGCGACTTATCCATCGATCTCCATGCCCCTGAGCTGCTACCTCGGCAGGTTCCATCCCAGGCAGGTCAGAGTCTTTCCATCTTCTGTTTGATAACAAGGAGACCTCGTGCGCCAAATATTGGTATTCCAGAAGGAGGTCCTGATTCAACGTAAATATTGCATCGAACTTCGTTAGGAATCCGCGTATGCTTTTGTCGGCATGGTTTTGCGGTTCAAAATTGACTAGATGAGAAAAGCTACTGTTCATGTCGTTGAACATGCTAGTAACGGCCCCCCGCAATGATGTTAAATCAGCACCGTAGCGCTGAGGATCACGGATCGCCTCTACCTGCAGCTCTGCCAACGCACCCTCGAAACCGCCACTGCTTTGATTCCTCCAAAGCAACTCCGATAGCGCGCGATTTCCACGTACCTCTGGGCATCCTAATAGATACTCAAAAGCCTCCGAAGCCAGCCAGCCACCCCAGTTTCGACTAAAACCAGCACCAAGCAGTAGCAAGCAAGACATGCGAGATTTTTCCCTATCTATTTGGCATCACCAAAAACAAACAGCACTAATATTGACATACGCATTCGCTGTACGAGACAAATTACGTAACCAAAAAATTGCACACTTTTATCATATGCGATAGAATCGAACCGTTAGTAATGCTTTGCGTTAGTAAAAATGGCACCCCAAAAGAGTGAACGATTTTTGAGGTGCGAAGTAACACTAAAAAATATTGCTGTCCTTTAGCAGCAAAATCAAAGTACCGACTGCAATCGATATTTTGATGTGAAGATCGACCAAGAATGAATTAGTGTGGAACTGCAAGTTTAGTTTCGCATGCACTTATTGTCCTTTCTGACAATTTTTCGATGATGACCTGCCTCCTATTAAGGATAGCGGGTCGTTCTTGTTTATACTTCATAAACTACATGAGGTACGGGTCTGATTCTAATCCTTTTTCTAAAATGGAACAGGATTTTCTCCTTTTTCCTGGCTTACTTCTGATATTCACCACCCCCGGCACCGAAGCCACCGCAGCCGCATAAAGAATCAATAATTACTGAGTTGACTGGACGGACGAGACTCACTGAAACCCGTTGCACACCAATTGCACACGATAGCCTGAAACACCGCATAAATCCTTACTTCTCTATCCAGTCCATCATGGGCGCGACAGAGATGCGGCGTTTATTGTAATTGACTGATTTCATTAGGTTCTGTGCTGATTTCACGCGCATATCGTGATGTAATTTATGCGCTACTTCGCTTGATCTGTAGGTATTGTGCGCTGATCGCATGGAAACTGCGGCGAACACTGCGTTTTCCGGCTGTACGGATTAGCCAGCGATCCTCTGGCGAAACCATTGCGCCAACTCTTGCTCGGTGAGCGAACCGCCCGCGGCGGCTTCCATGGCCCTAATCGCCTCCATGCTTGAAAACTGCAGCTTGAAGCCATTATCGGCAAGAAAGACACGTGCGACAACCCATGCCGTACGCTTGTTGCCATCGCTGAAACCATGGTTGCGCAGCAGACCAAAAGCATAAGCGGCGGCAAGATCGGCTGCATCCGGTTTCGGATTGCCGTTGTTATCCAATTGCTGCGGCCTGGCCAATGCCGACTCGACAGCGCTTAAATCACGGATCCCGTCTAATCCGCCATGCGTTGCCAGCTGACTTTCGTGAACGGCATAAGCCAGATCACGTCCAATCCAACGCCATGACGTCATTTAGCCAGCGCCTTCAGCACTTCGCGGTCGTCATGCATGATCTGTTCAGCCAATGCCATTTGCCGCTCAAAATCCGGATTGTAGGGCGTGATCCTGTATGCGCCGTCAGGGGCTTCGGTCAGGTAGAGCGTATCCCCCTTCTGTACATTTAGCCGGGCTTTCGCCTCCTTGTTCAGGATAAAACCTTCCGATGAACCGACAGTGGTCACTTTAAATGTCAGCATGCTGCCTCCTTGCATATAACAAATATTATATATCATGGCAAAACTTCTCTCAAGTTCACCAAGCCAAACGCAATAGCCCCTGCCTGGAATTTGCAATCGGTCTCTCGCAATACATGCTCATACAAGAATTACATCATGATTATTTTATAATTTAACAATATTGGTCGTACAATAACCAAACGAATCGAGACCATATCCAATCATGGTCATAGGCTAATCCATGCAACCGATAGAGACAGAAAATCTGGTTCTGCGCGACTTTTCCCTGGCGGACAGGGATGCCTACCGAGCCTTGCGCGACGATCAGAAATTCGCCCGCTTCTACAGCGAGGAAGATGTCTCGGCCGACAAGTCGGATGCCTTGCTGGATCTTTTCATCACCCAGAGTCTTGAGCAGCCGAGAAGCAAATACCAGTTTGCGATAGTCGCCAAGGGCGGCGACCTGATCGGCTCTTGCGGCATCCGCCTGGAAGCTGACCAGCAGGCATCGGTGGGCTGCGAACTTGGGCGCGAGTGGCAAAAGAAAGGCTATGCGCTGGAAGCCGGCAATGCGCTGCTGGCCTTCGGCTTTGAGCAGCGCGGAGTGCATCGCATTTACGCGGAAACGATTTCAGAAAACCAGGCGGCGATCAGGCTCTGCAAGATCCTCGGGATGCGGCACGAGGCGCTGTTCCTGGAAAACCGTTTTTTCCAGGGCCGCTGGTGGAATACCTCGGTGCTGGCAGTGCTGGCCCGGGACTGGCGCCAGCGCTACTCCGTGCGCGGACATCGAACCGATAACTGATCAGGCCTCAGCTGAAACCGGCTGAATTCAATCATCTTCACGTGCCAGGCATGTAACTGGCCGGAGCGCGCAATCTGTTCATCACGCATCCCTGCCAGTCTATTTCCCCGCTTACTGCCGCGCCGGATTATTTTCTGCGAAATACTCATGGTTGTCGGCATTGTCCAGCGCCGAATCCGGATCGCTGGTGGCCAGGCTGTGCGCGCCGCTCTGGCCGTAGACATGGTCGCCGGTGCCGGCCACTACCGTGAAGTGGCTGGTTTCATGCACCAGCGTGCCAGACTTGGAATCGGTGCCGTTGGCCGGTGCGTTCCAGTAGGCGCCGCACAGGTAGACCGTGTAAGGCTGGTCCGGATAGACATAGGCGTAGGTGCCGGAATCGGTACAGCTGCAGTCGAATTTGTACGACTGGTTGCCGAGCACGCTGCTGATGTTGTTGTAATGGCTGGTGGCGGTGGCATAGCGGCCGCTGGTGACGGCGCCGAACCACCAGGTGTAGCGGCTGCCGGTCTTGTTGGCCGCCAGGTAGCTCTTGGCATTGGTGGCGATCGAGGTGGCGTCGCTGCGAGCCGTGGTCAGCGCGGTCTTCTGGCTGTTGCTGCAGCTGGCGAAACTGGTCGAGCAGCTGGCGTTGATCGCTCCCAGCAAATCGCCGGAAGTCTGCTTGGAGGATGGCGCCGGACCGCCGTCAACATTCAACGGCAGCGCATTGGTGTCCAGCGTGATGCTGCCGCCCGCAGCGCCGCTCTTGGCCAGCACCGCATTGCCGGCTTCCCGTACCAGGGTTTCGGCAGTGCGCTTGTATTTGACCACGTACTGGCCGCCGCGGTACATCTCGTAATAAGCACTGAGGTCAACCTCGACTGCCCGGCTTTCATTCGGCTTGAGCGTGATGTAATCCTTGTCGCTAGCCGGTTTGCGTTTCACCAGCCGCCCTACATAGCGCACCGGCTGACCGCCCAGGGCGACGCTGAACAAGTCGCCGCTGACGCCGTTCAGCGGCGTTTCCCAATTCAGGATGTGCAAAGGCGCGCTGCTGGTGTTGCTGATGGTGTACAGCACCTTGCCGGCGCCGGCTTCGCCTTTCGCACTCGCTTCCTGGATCGTGACCTGGATATCGGCCTTTGCTGCGTAAGCCGAGCCGCTGACAACGATTGCCGCCACACACGTGACGCCCGCCAACCATTTCTGAAAACTGACCATGGATTACCCCTCTTGAAGAGTTAAATGGACCCTTGCCGTATGGACACGGGCAAATTTATGCTATAGCACAAGGGAGGTAGTTGGCATCCTGTCAAAGCTGACAGGATGCCATGGCCATCTGCAACGCAGCGGGAGAATCACTCGCCGGCGCTGTTAAGCTGGGCAATCGCCGCCGCATCCAGCTGCAGCCGAGTGGCGGCAATCAAGTCGTCGAGCTGCGCCAGGCTGGTGGCGCTGGCGATCGGCGCGGTGATGCTAGGACGCGCCATCAGCCAGGCTAGCGCAACCTGGGCTGGATTGGCGGCATACGTCGCGGCGACGTCGTCGAGCGCGGCCAGGATGCGCAAGCCGCGTGCATCCAGATACTGCTTGACCGCCCGTCCGCGCGCGCTTTGGCCGAGGTCTTTCTCGCTGCGGTATTTGCCGCTCAGGAAACCGCTCGCCAGCGAGTAATAACTGATGACGCCGATGCCGTGTTCCAGCGCAAACGGCTCCAGTGTGCGTTCATATTCGGCGCGGTCGTACAGATTGTATTGCGGCTGCAGCGACTGGTAGCTGGGAAAGCCGTTGTCCCGGCTGACCTGGAGCGCGGCGGCCAGCCGTTCTGCCGTATAGTTGGAGGCGCCGATCACCCGTACCTTGCCTTCCTTGACCAGCTCGGCATAGGCGCCCAGGGTTTCTTCCAATGGTGTGCCGCTGTCGTCGTCATGCGATTGATAAAGGTCGATATAGTCGGTCTGCAGCCGCTGCAGCGAAGCATCCACCGCTTGCCGGATGTAGGCTTTGCCGAGGCCGGCCTTGCCCTCGCCCATCGGCTTGCCGACCTTGGTGGCGATCACCATGTGCGCTCGCTTGCCGCTGCGCTTGAGCCATTTGCCGATGATGGTTTCCGATTCGCCGCCGCGGTTGCCCGGCACCCAGCTCGAATAGACATCGGCGGTATCGATGAAATTCAGGCCGGCATCGGCAAACCTGTCAAGCAGGGCGAACGAGATCGACTCGTCAGCGGTCCAGCCGAACACGTTCCCACCAAACATCAGCGGCGCGACCTGCAGCGATGAATTTCCCAGCTTGCGCTTGCCTGTTGCCATAGCTTCAACTCCCGATTGGACATGGATTCTCAGTCTAATGGGAAGTCCGCAAGCTTGCAGCGCAACGCCGGAATGGCGCAGCCGGCTCAGCCGCTTTGCGCCGTGCGCAGCGCAAAGTGGCTCTACCGCAAGCGGCATAAACGTACTACCATCAATAACAGGGATCCGCCATCGGCTCAGTCGCCGGCGCCGGATTCGCGCCGCCGACCATCAAGGAGACCCCATGCCCAGCCCCCTGAATACCGACCATTTCTGGATGCCGTTTACCGCCAACCGCCAGTTCAAGAGCAAGCCGCGCATGCTGGTCTCGGCAGCGGGTATGTACTACACCACCGACGACGGCCGCCAGATCCTGGACGGCACCGCCGGCCTGTGGTGCAGCAATGCCGGCCACTGCCATCCGAAGATCGTGGATGCGATCCAGAAGCAGGCGGCGCAAATGGACTTTGCACCGGTGTTCCAGATGGGCCACCCGAAGGTTTTCGAAGCCGCCAGCGCGCTGGCGGCGATCGCGCCGGAAGGCTTGAACCGGGTGTTCTTTTGCAATGACGGTTCCGAGTCGGTGGACACCGCGCTGAAGATCGCACTGGCCTATCACCGGGTGCGCGGCGACGGCTTGCGCACGCGCCTGATCGGCCGCGAACGCGGCTATCACGGCGTCGGCTTCGGCGGCATCGCGGTCGGCGGCATTGCCGGCAACCGCAAGCATTTCGGCCCGACCCTGGCCGGCGTCGATCATCTGCGCCATCCGCTGGACATCGGGCGCAACGCGTTTTCGCGCGGCTTGCCGGAACACGGCGCCGAGATCGCCGACGAGTTTGAACAGCGGCTGCTGGCGCTGCATGATCCCGCCACTGTGGCAGCCTTGATCGTCGAGCCGATCCAGGGCTCGACCGGCGTCATCCTGCCGCCCAAGGGTTATCTGCAAAAGCTGCGCGCCATCTGCGACAAATACGGCATCCTGCTGATTTTCGACGAAGTGATCACTGGCTTCGGCCGCCTCGGCGCACCGTTTGCGGCCGACTATTTCGGCGTGGTGCCGGACATGATCTGCTGCGCCAAGGGCCTCACCAACGCCAGCGTGCCGATGGGCGCGGTGATCGTGCGCCAGGATATCCACGACGCCTTCATGAGCGCCGCCAACGAAAACGCCATCGAATTCTTCCATGGCTATACCTACACCGGCCATCCGCTGGCGGCCGCCGCCGCAGTGGCGACCATGGACGTCTACAAGAGCGAAAACCTGTTCGACCGCGCCGCCGCGACGGCGCCGTATTTCGAGCAGGCGGCGCACAGCCTGAAGGGCTTGCCTTACGTCAAGGACGTACGCAACCTGGGGCTGGTGTGCGGGATTGAGCTGGAGTCGATTGCCGGCAAGCCGGGCGCGCGCGCCTTCGATGCTTTCCTCAAGTGCTTCTGGGAAAAAGGCGTGCTGATCCGCACCACCGGCGACATCATCGCCCTGTCGCCGCCGCTGATCATCGAACCGGGGCAGATCGACCAGTTGTTCGACGCCATCGGAGAGGTGCTGAAGGCGCAGCATGCGGCGAGCCCGAGCGTCGCCTGAACATCAAGAAATACCTCGTCACGGACTGCGGAGCCTACGTAGGATGGCCAGATTTCTGCCCACGCTGAATTCATTCCTCGCATGATCGGCGTTCCGCGTGGGCACAGGTGCCCCCCTACGAGGGCTCGCCAATAAAAAACCCGCCGATACGTGCTCTGGACAAGGGCACGGATCGGCGGGTTTTTAGCGGCCGGACCAGAGGTCCGGTGCACTGAGCAGCTTACGCGTCGCGCGAAGCCTTTTTACGCTCATGTTCCTTCAAGTAGCGCTTACGCAGGCGGATGCTCTTCGGCGTGACTTCGACCAGTTCGTCGTCGTCGATGAACTCAACCGCATATTCCAGCGACATTTCGATTGGCGGCACCAGGCGCACCGCTTCGTCGGTACCGGAAGAACGGACGTTGGTCAGCTGCTTGCCCTTGATCGGGTTGACCACCAGGTCGTTGTCGCGCGAGTGGATGCCGATGATCATGCCTTCGTAGACCGGGTCATTGTGGCTGACGAACATGCGGCCGCGATCCTGCAGTTTCCAGATAGCGTAAGCAACTGCCGCGCCGTCGTCCTGCGAGATCAGCACGCCATTGCGACGGCCGCCCAGTTCACCCTTGGAGGTGTCGACCGGTGCGTATTCGTCGAACACGTGGCTCATCAGGCCGGTGCCGCGGGTCAGGGTCATGAATTCGCCCTGGAAGCCGATCAGGCCGCGTGCTGGCATGCGGTATTCGAGACGGACACGGCCCTTGCCGTCCGGTTCCATGTTTTGCAGGTCGCCGCGACGACGGCCCAGTTCTTCCATGACGCCGCCCTGGTTGACTTCTTCCACGTCGACAGTCAGGTTTTCGTATGGCTCTTGACGCACGCCGTCAACCATCTTGAACACCACGCGTGGACGCGAAACGGCCAGCTCGTAGCCTTCGCGGCGCATGTTTTCGATCAAGATGGTCAGGTGCAATTCACCGCGGCCCGACACTTCGTAGGTCGAATCATCGCCTTCAGCCTGTACCACGCGCAATGCCATGTTGGCTTTCAGTTCGCGGTCCAGACGGTCCTTGATCTGACGGGTGGTGACGAATTTGCCTTCGCGGCCAGCCAGCGGCGAGTTGTTGACCATGAAGTTCATGGTCAGGGTCGGTTCATCAACCTTCAGCATCGGCAAGCCTTCCGGATGGTCCGGTGCGCAGATGGTGGAGCCGATGCTGATTTCTTCGATGCCGTTGATCAGCACGATGTCGCCAGCCAGCGCTTCATCTGTCAGGACGCGGTCGAGGCCGCGGAAAGTCAGCACCTGGTTGATACGGGCCTTGGTTGGCTTGTCGTCCGGGCCATTCATCCAGACCACGTCTTGCAGGGCTTTGACTTTACCGCGCAGGATACGGCCAACGCCGATCTTGCCGACGTAGGAAGAATATTCCAGCGAAGTGATCTGCAGTTGCAGCGGGCCGTTAGGGTCGTCTTCACGCGCTGGGACGTGCTTCAGGATCGCGTCAAACAGCGGTTCCATGTTGCCGTCGCGGACAGTGTCTTCCAGACCTGCATAGCCTTTGAAGCCCGATGCGTAGATGATCGGGAAGTCCAGCTGCTCGTCGGTGGCGCCGAGCTTGTCGAACAGTTCGAAAGTGGCGTTCACAGCCTTTTGCGGATCTGCGTTTTCGCGGTCGATCTTGTTGACCACGACGATAGGCTTGAGGCCCAGCGCCAGCGCCTTGCGCGTCACGAAACGCGTTTGCGGCATCGGACCTTCCTGCGCATCGACCAGCAGCAAAACGCTGTCGACCATCGACAGCACGCGCTCGACTTCGCCGCCGAAGTCGGCGTGGCCAGGGGTGTCGACGATGTTGATGTGCGTGCCCTTGTATTCGACTGCGCAGTTCTTCGACAGAATCGTGATGCCGCGTTCTTTTTCAATATCGTTCGAATCCATCACGCGTGCATCGACGTGCTGGTTGTCACGGAAAGTGCCGGATTGACGCAGCAATTGGTCAACCAGAGTGGTCTTGCCGTGGTCAACGTGGGCAATGATGGCAATGTTGCGGATAGCGCGAGGTGTGTTTGACATGGTCAGTTTGGAGATTGAAGAACTTAGTAAGTGCGCAGGTTACAGTTACGATTGCGCAGAATATTTATTGCGAGATTATTTATTGCTACAAATGCGGCCAAACATGCTCGCTAAGGCACTGCACAGAAGTACGGCAGATGTAGCGGAATTTGGGAGGCCGCGCATTATAGCATGACGCGCTGCACTACTTTATGAAAAGCCTTGTAATTTCAACGAGTTGCTGCCTCAAACCCGGCATAATCGTTGCTTAAAAGACATTTATACAGGCTGTGCGGTGGCAATCAGGCGTTCGGGCGCCAGGACGCCGTACTCATGCAATTGCGCGGTGCCCAGCAATTGCCTTGCGGACACTTGATCAGCCGGCTGCAGGTAAACCCTCACTCGCCCAGCCTGGGCCGGCAGGGCTACGCCTTCTTTCGTCAGCGTCAGACGCTGGCCTTGCAGGAAGCGCTTGGCCAGCGGTTCGGACAGCAACACTTCAGGAAACGTCAGCAGCAGGCTGTCGACCGGCGCCAGCAAAGCGCTGCGCTGGTCCGGCTCGGTAGCCGTCAATTGTTCCAACGTGATACAGCCGTCCAGGGTCAGGTGGCCGACCTGGACCCGGCGCAGCTCCTGCAGATGGGCGCCGCAACCCAGCGCATTGCCGATGTCTTCGCCCAGCACACGGATATAAGTGCCTTTGCTGCAGGCGACGCGCAGGCGCAGGAACGGCGCCTGGTAGTCCAGGAATTCCAGTGTGTGAATGCTCACCTCGCGCGCTTCGCGTTCCAGCGTGATGCCGGCGCGGGCGTATTCGTAGAGCGGCTTGCCGTCGCGCTTGAGCGCCGAATACATCGGCGGCACCTGCTTGATCGGACCGCGGAATTGCGCCAGCACGGCGTCGATCTGCGCGCGGCTGACATTGACGTCCTTGCGCTCCAGGATTTCGCCTTCGGTATCGCCGGTGGTAGTACTCACTCCCAGGTGTATCAAGGTTTCGTAAGTCTTGTCAGCGTCCAGCAAATCCTGGGCGAACTTGGTGGCCTCGCCAAAGCACAGCGGCAGCACGCCGGTGGCAAACGGATCGAGCGTGCCGGTGTGGCCGGCCTTCTGCGCATTGAGCAAGCCTTTGGCCTTGATCAATGCGTCATTGCTGGAAAAGCCGACCGGCTTGTCCAGCAACAGGACGCCATTCAGCGGGACGCGGATTCTTTTGGGTGGACGTGATGCCATGGTAGCAATGCAAAAAGGGGAAAACGGAAACGGCTTGCCGTGGCAAGCCGCATCAAATGACTGGCAAGAACTGCCGATCAGGATGGCCTAAGCCAATCCGGTCAGGCAATCGTTCACTCCTGGCCGTCGTCCTTGGAACGGGTTGCATTCGCCAGGTCGATCAGGCGCGACATCTCGACGCCGCGGGCGGTCGAATTGTCATGGATGAAATGCAAGGCAGGCAAGGTGTGGATAGACAGGCGGCGGCCCAGCTGGTTGCGCAGGAAACCGGCGGCCTGGGTCAGGCCCTTGACGGTATTCGCAATCGCTTCCTTGTCGTCGTTGAGCATCGTGAAAAACACCTTGGCATGGGCGTAATCCGGCGTCACCTGCACTTCGGTAATCGTGATCATGCCGACCCGCGGGTCCTTCAGCTCGAACACGATGATCTCGGACAAGTCCTTCTGGATCTGGTCTGCAACGCGCAGGCCGCGGCCGGGGATGGATTTACTATGTTTAGCCATACTTTTATTCGGCGCTGTTACGCGCTATATCTTTCACAAATGAACTACCAACAACTTTTCAGCTGACGCGCAGGCAGAATACCCACCTTGCAAACCATGCATCGAAACCGACGCGCCGTAGGGCGTGCACGAAGTGCCCACGCGGCAATTGCGCCATATGTATCCGCGTGGGCATTGCATGCCCACCCTACGAAACCACATGATATTACCAAACGAAAATCGGGCTGTTAGCCCGATTTTCCTGCCTTACGCACCGAGCTGCGTGCGTGTGCTTTGACTATTACAGGGTACGCGCGATTTCTTCGACTTCAAAGATTTCGAGGTGATCGCCTTCCTTGATGTCGTTGAAGTTCTTCAGGGTCAGACCGCATTCGAAGCCGGAACGGACTTCCTTGACGTCATCCTTGAAGCGTTTCAGCGAATCCAGCTCGCCTGTCCACAAGACCACATTGTCGCGCAGCAGACGGACCGAAGCGCCACGCTTGACCAGGCCTTCGAGCACATAGCAACCTGCAATCGCGCCGACTTTGCTGACCAGCAGCACCTGGCGGATTTCCACCAGGCCGAGGTTCTGTTCGCGCTTCTCCGGCGACAGCATGCCGGACATCGCAGCCTTGATCTCGTCCACGGCATCATAAATTATGTTGTAGTAACGGATGTCGACGCCGTTGGCTTCCGCCAGCTTGCGTGCCTGTGCATCGGCGCGGGCATTGAAGCCGATAATCACGGCCTTGGAAGCGACTGCCAGGTTGACGTCCGACTCGCTGATGCCGCCGACGCCGGCGTGCACCACTTGTACCCGGACTTCGCTGGTCGACAGCTTCTGCAGCGATTGCACCAACGCTTCTTGCGAACCTTGGACGTCGGTCTTGATGATCATCGGCAGGTTCTTGACTTCGCCTTCGGCCATCTGGTCGAACATGTTTTCCAGCTTCGCGGCTTGCTGCTTGGCCAGCTTGACGTCACGGTATTTACCTTGACGGAACTGACCGATTTCGCGCGCCTTGCGCTCGTCTGCCATGACCATGACTTCTTCGCCGGCAACCGGCACTTCTGTCAGACCCTGGATTTCGACCGGAATCGACGGACCGGCTTCGGAAATCGCCTTGCCGTTTTCGTCCAGCATCGCACGGACGCGGCCATAAGCCGAACCCGCCAGCACGACGTCGCCGCGCTTCAAGGTGCCTGACTGCACCAGGATGGTTGCTACCGGACCGCGGCCCTTGTCGAGACGCGCTTCCACCACCAGGCCGCGGGCAGGGGCAGCAACCGCTGCCTTCAGTTCCAGCACTTCAGCTTGCAGCAGGACTTGTTCCAGCAAGTTGTCGATGCCTTCGCCAGTCTTGGCCGATACCGGCACGAATGGCGATTCGCCACCGTATTCTTCCGGCACCACTTGTTCCGCGATCAGTTCCTGCTTGACGCGATCCAGGTTGCCGCCCGGTTTGTCGATCTTGTTGATCGCCACCACCAGCGGTACGCCGGCGGCTTTCGCGTGGGCGATCGCTTCCTTGGTTTGCGGCATCACGCCGTCGTCGGCTGCCACCACCAGAATCACGATATCGGTCGCCTTGGCGCCACGGGCACGCATCGCGGTAAACGCTTCGTGGCCCGGGGTGTCGAGGAAGGTGATCATGCCACGCGGTGTTTCCACGTGATACGCACCGATGTGCTGGGTAATGCCGCCGGCTTCGCCGGATGCAACCTTGGCGCGGCGGATGTAATCCAGCAGCGAGGTCTTGCCGTGGTCGACGTGACCCATGACGGTGACCACCGGCGCGCGCGGCAGCAGTTCGGCGTCGGCATGTTCTTCGCCGTCGATCAGCAATGCTTCCGGATCGTCCAGCTTGGCAGCGTGCGCGGTGTGGCCCATTTCTTCGACCAGAATCATCGAAGTTTCCTGGTCCAGCACCTGGTTGATGGTGACCATCTGGCCCAGTTTCATCAAATGCTTGATGACTTCCGAAGCCTTGACCGACATCTTGTGCGCCAGTTCGGCGACGGTAATGGTTTCAGGAATATAAATATCCTTGATGACCGCTTCTGTCGGCGCCTGGAAATTGCTTTCGTGATCGTCGCTATGCGAACCGCGGCGGCCCTTAGGACCACCACGCCAGCCATCGCGGCCGCCGCCGGTGTTGCCGCGGGTCTTGATGCCGAGGCCGCGCTTCTTGGCGGCGTCGTCCTGCCAGGTCGAAGAGACGTTAGCGGACTTGATCGATTTCTTGTCGACCACAACCTTCTTGTCGTCTTTCTTCTCGCCCGGCTTCTTGTCGGCTGGCTTGTGCAGCGTGCCTTCGGCAGTCTTGGCCGGGGCAGCGACTGGCGCTACCGGCTCAGGCGCCTTGATCACGCGGCGCGGTGCATTCATCATGGCCTTGATCTGCGCCACTTCATCCTGCACGGCCTTGCGGGCACGTTCGGTCGCAGCGGATTTCTCGGCGGCGTCCTTGGCGGCTTGCGCAATCTTTTGCTTGGCTTCTTCGCTAGCCAGGCGTTTCTTTTCTTCTGCCGCAGGATCTTCCTGCTTGGCAGGCGCGTCAGCGCTGGCTACCGCCGGAGCCGGTGCTTGCGCAGCGGCTTTCTTGGCTTCCAGCTCAGCTTTCTTGGCGTCGTTTTCCGCTTTTTGCGCAGCCTTGGCTTGCGCTTCCTTCTCAGCTTCCAGCTTGGCCAGGCGTTCCTGTTTTTCCAGCAATTCGGCTTCCTGGCGAGCGATCAATTCTGCCTGACGGCGAGCTTCTTCCACCCGACGTGCCTGTTCCGCTTCGTCGACGACGGGCGCAGCAGGCGCGACCGGAGCTGCCGCTACTTCGGCAACCGGCTCGTCACGCTTGACGAAAGTACGCTTCTTGCGTACTTCAACCTGGATCGTGCGCGACTTGCCGGTGGCGTCAGCCTGCTTGATCTCGGTGGTTTCCTTGCGGGTCAGCGTGATTTTCTTCTTTTCGCTATCTGGCACCGCACCGTGCGAACGGCGCAGGTGTTCCAGCAGGCGATCCTTGTCTTCTTTCGACAAGGCGTCGTCAGTCGAATTTTTCTGGACGCCAGCCGACTGTAATTGTGTCAGCAGCAGATCCGCTGGCATTTTCAGTTCGGTAGCAAATTGGGCTACATTGTTACTCGCCATTCAGTCCTCTTTTTCTATGTGGCGCGGCAGACGATACGGAACCTCTCGGATCACTTGATCACTTGGCTTCCGCTGTATTCCATGCCTTGGCCTGCAGGGCCTTGGCATGATCATCGTACTTGGCATCGATGAGTTTCATCTCATCGTCGGTCACATCTTTAAACTCTTCTTCAATCAAATGACGCGCACGGTCGGCTGATAAAGCCAGGATCGCGCCAAATTCGTCATACGCCAGGGCGGCGAAGGCAGCCAATGTCTTGACTCCCGCCAGGCCCAGCTTGCCGGCGGTAACCCGGTCCATGCCTTCGAAGTTGACCAGGGCATCTTCCATGCCTTCCAGTCCTTCTTCCGAAGCAATCGCTTCCGTCACCAGCGCATCGCGGGCACGGTTACGCAGTTCGTTGACGGTGTCTTCGTCAAACGAATCGATTTCCAGCATTTCGGTAATCGGCACGTAGGCGATTTCTTCCAGGCTGGCGAAGCCTTCTTCCACCAGGATGTCAGCGACTTCCTGGTCGACGTCCAGCTTTTCCATGAACAGGGTACGGATCGCAGCAGTTTCCACCGCCGATTTATCCGCCGATTCTTCCGCCGTCATGATGTTGATCTGCCAGCCGGTCAGTTCTGCCGCCAGGCGCACGTTCTGGCCGCCGCGGCCGATAGCGATGGCCAGGTTTTCTTCATCGACGACGACGTCCATGGCATGCTTCTCTTCATCCACCATGATGGAAGAAACATTGGCCGGAGCCAAAGCGCCGATGACGAACTGCGCCGGATCTTCCGACCACAGCACGATATCGACCCGTTCGCCGCCCAGTTCGCCAGTCACGGCCTGCACGCGCGAACCGCGCATGCCGACGCAAGTGCCGATAGGATCGATGCGCTTGTCCGCAGTGAACACGGCAATCTTGGCGCGCACGCCAGGGTCACGCGCCGCCGACTTGATTTCCAGCGAGCCTTGTTCGATTTCCGGCACTTCCAGCTCGAACAGCTTCATGATGAATTCCGGCGCGGTGCGCGACAGGATCACTTGCGGGCCGCGGGCATTGCGGTCGATACGCAGGATGAAGGCGCGGACGCGGTCGCCGATACGCAGGTTTTCCTTAGGAATCGTCTGGTCGCGCGGCAAGCGTGCTTCGATCTTGCCCGATTCGACAATCGCGTCGCCGCGTTCCATGCGCTTGATGGTGCCGGTGACCAGCGAATCGCCGCGTTCCAGGAAGTCGGCCAGGATCTGTTCCCGTTCAGCGTCACGGATCCGTTGCAGCACGACCTGCTTGGTGTCTTGCGCAAAGCGACGGCCGAATTCCACCGATTCGATCGGCTCTTCGATGTGGTCGTCGACTTCAACGTCGTCAATCTGTTCCTTGGCTTCGAACAGCAGGATTTCCTGGTCCGGCAATTGCAGACCCGCTTCATCCGGCACAACGTGCCAGCGGCGGAAGGATTCGAACTCTCCGGTTTCACGATCGATCGTGACGCGGATATCGACGTCGCCCTCGTAGCGTTTTTTGGTTGCCTGTCCAAGCGCGTGTTCGAGCGCACCGAACACAACATCCCGATCGACGTTTTTTTCATGCGCGAGCGCATCGACCAACAATAAAATTTCGCGACTCATGCTTTGCGACTCCTAAAATCCACTTGCGGCACCAGGTGTGCCTTATCTACGTCAGCGAGCGTGAAATCCAACACCGCCGACCCATCTTTTGTTTCAAATTCGATTTTCAAGTTCTCGCCGTCGGGTTCGCCGAGGACGCCTTGAAACGACTTGCGATGCGCTGCGCCCGGCATCGCCACGCGCAATTTCACGATGGCTTCCTTGCCGGCGAAACGCACATAGTCAGCCAGTTTCTTCAACGGCCGGTCGAGGCCTGGCGACGATACTTCCAGCCGCTCGTACACGACATTTTCCACCGTCAGCACGTGCAGCAGTTGATGCGTCACTTTTTCGCAATCTTCTACCGTGATCTGGCCCTGCTCGGCATTTTCCGGCGTGAAGTCGATGTATACGCGCAACAAGCCACGCGCGGCCTTTTCGAATTCGACCAGCTCGTAGCCCATGCCAACCACGGTTGTTTCAATCAGCTCCAGCAACTGCAAGGCAACTCCCTATAAATAGCTACCGGTTCGACGATTGCAGACCCGATATATATACGCACAAGCGGCAAGCACAACTTAAAAACCGCTAAAAACGAAAAGCAAAAAAAAAATGGGCATCTGCCCATCTTCTTATCGTTTGTCATTTCAAGCAGTTTCGCGAGACCGGCTGCGCATCAAATTGAAATTTCGATTCATTTCCAATTTAATTTCGCATTAAATCTCGTTAATGACTTCTGTTAACTTGTAAATTATAAACGATTGGGCTATGTACCGCAATGCAGGAAATTTGCATTTATTGACAATCCCCCGTTCACAGACGGTAAATTGAACATTATTGCAACACTTCCCGCCACATCTTTTCATCCTGTCCACAGCGGCAAAATGCCGCCATGGCAAGAAACTGCCGATTAGCCGCGTGGACGGCGGCGCGGCACGCCTTGCGCGCCAAAATGTCCGCCGCCTGTCGGTCCGCCGGCCGTCTTGTTGGGACGCGCCGGACGGGCAAAACCGCTGCCGCCGCCATTACGCCGATGCTGCCCGGCATCCGGGAAGCCCAGCGCAGTCTGCAAAGGATCAGGCTGACGGCTGCGCGGCTGACCGCCGCCACCGCCGCCTTGCGGGCGACCTTGGCCGCCACCCTGTGGCCGGCCTTGACCACCGCCTTGCGGACGGCCTTGGCCGCCGCCCGGGCCACGCCCCTGATTGCCACGCTGACCGCCAAAGCCGCCTTGGTCACCACGGTAAACCCCCACACCCGGGCCCTGCGGCGCACTGTCGGCGCGATTGCCGTTAGGCTCGCCGCGATCCTTGTTGAAATCGGGACGGCCCTTGCCGCCGCCGGCATTCTGGCCGGCTGCCGGTTTGTCCAGGCCGTACGCTGCCATCATGTCGCGCACTGCATTCTCTTCCAGCTCTTCCCAGCGGCCGCGCTTGAGGCCGCGCGGCAGCGTCATGGCGCCGTAACGGGTACGGATCAGGCGCGACACCGTCAGGCCGATCGCCTCGAACATGCGGCGCACTTCACGGTTACGGCCTTCGCCGATCACCACGCGATACCATTTGTTGATGCCTTCGCCGCCGCCGTCTGCAATCTTGGTGAATTGCGCCAGGCCGTCTTCCAGCTCGACGCCGGCCAGCAGCTTCTGGCGCATGCCCTGCTCCAGTTCGCCCAGGGTACGCACCGCGTATTCGCGGTCGATGCCGTAACGCGGATGCATCAGACGGTTGCACAGGTCGCCGGAGGTTGTAAACAGCAGCAAGCCTTCGGTATTGAAGTCCAGGCGTCCGACGGCCAGCCATTTGGCTGCCTTCATGTTAGGCAAACGATCGAATACCGATGGACGGCCATCCGGGTCGTTGTGGCTGACAATTTCGCCAGCCGGCTTGTGGTATACCAGCACCCGCGGCGGGCGCTTGCTGACTTTACGCTGCAGCAACTTGCCGTTGATGCGGATCTGGTCGGTCGGCAGGATGCGCTGGCCGATATGGGCCGGCTCGCTGTTGACCGATACCCGGCCGGCGATAATCAATTCTTCCATGTCGCGCCGCGAACCCAGGCCGACTTCCGCCAATACCTTGTGCAGCTTAGGCGCATCGTCTTCCGCCGTGAGGTCGCGGCGGACGGCCTTTTGCGCCGCCTGGCGACGGTCATTCGCATCTTCTGTCGTCACCAGCGTATCGAACGATTCGGAAGTAACAAAGGAAAAGACCTCGTCGGCGTCGGCGCCACGGCCACCCGCCGGCTTGCCGCCGCGCTGACCCTGCTTGCCGCTCTGGGCTTGCGGCTTCTTGCCTTTTTGCGGGCGTTCGCGCGAGTTGCGATCGGCGCCGCGGCCATTGTTGCGCTCGCCACGCGGCTGACGCTGTTCGCCTGCTTCGCCATTCTGGACTACTGCCGGCTGGCCGTCAGCGGCAGCCAGGTTGCCGCCCTCGGCCGCGGCTTCAGCAGCAGCTGAAGATTCCTGTGCGCGCTGGGCGGCACGGTTGCTGCGCAAGGCACGCGGACCGCGCACGCCACGCTTGACCGGCCGCTCACGCGGCGCGCTGTCCTGATCCGCCGTACTGACGAAGGGCGCGGCTTCCACCACCACCGGCGCCGCCTGGACAACCGCCGGCGCCACCACCTCTACGCTGGCAACCGGTTCGGCAGGCGCTGCCGCTTTCTTGCGCGGCGCCGCCTTCGGCTTGGCCGGAGCCGCTGCCGGGGTCATTGCTTCAGTTGCATTTGCGGCCACAGGAGCAACTTCCGATGCTGCACTGTTTTCATCGACGGCCGCGGCGACTTTCTTGCGCGGCGCACGCGGTGCACGCTTGACCGGTTCGGCCGCAACGGGCGCCTCTGCAACGGCCGCAGCGTCAACCGCGACTTTGCGCGCTCTCGGCTTTTTAGCTGGCTTCGGTTCAGTGGCGGCTGTCACGTCGACGACCGGTGCATCATTGGAACTAGGTGGGTTCATTATTCAGGTGTTGGTTATGCCGACCTGGCGTGGCTTCATCATCCGATGCGGGCGCTTGGTCGTTGGTGTGGGTTTCATTCGATGCAGCGGTTGTTTCCTGTGGCTGAGCAGTCATCTCCTCAGCCGTTTCCGCTGCATTTTCCGTCATGGCTTCCGATTTGCCGATGCTGCCATCGACAACATCTTCCGCCACTGGTTCTGCAATATGTTCTGCGTCGGCAGGGACCTCGGCGGCAATCTCTGCTGCCGGCTCCAGATCCAGCTCTGCCAGTTCGGCCTCTAGCTGTATTTCATTTGCTTCCTTGGCCGCGGCGGCATCCAATACCGCCCTGGCCTCCATGCTCGCTTCCAGATCCGCTTCCAGCGCCTGTAATTCGAGCAGATTGCCTTCCTGCATGTCATTCCGGGCAACCTGCTGCAGCGGCGGCAGCTGATCCAGCGAGGTCAGGCCGAGATCGTCAAGAAAATGCTTGGTGGTGGCAAACAGGGCCGGCCGTCCCGGCACGTCACGATGGCCGATGGCCTCGATCCAGCCACGCTCTTCCAGCATCTTCACAGTCTGCGAATTGACTGTGACGCCACGGATTTCCTCGATATCGCCGCGGGTTACCGGTTGACGATAGGCAATAATTGCCAAGGTTTCAAGGGTGGCGCGCGAGTATTTCGGCGGTTTTTCCGGGTTCAGGCGCTCCAGGTAGATTTTCATCTCCGGGCGGCTCTGAAAACGCCAGCCGGTGGACAGGGCGACTACCTCGATGCCCTTGTCCGACCAGTCCGAACGCAGCTCCTCCAGCATAGACCTGATCGTATCTGCATTGATTTCGCCGTCATCCTCACCGCTATCCTCGCCATTTCGCGCATACAGCTTTTTCAAGTCGTTAAGCGACAGCGGCTCGTGAGCACAGAGCAATGCAGTTTCGAGGACTTTCTTGGCCTCAATAGTATTCATGTACGACGTAGTTTATTTAAATTTTATTAAAAAATTCGCAGAGCTTATGTTCAACGGCAGGCGTCGTAAATCTGCCTGATGCCCGGTCAAAGAGAAAGCTGTTGATACTGCTGTCCAGCGCCCGTTAGAGGAGGATTAATGAGGGCGGGGACAATAAGACTTGAACAAGACGGCCGCACCACGGGTGCACCGCTCATTCCTTAGATTTCAATCCGGCCGGCCGGGCTAAAGCTGCAACCGGTCCGCCATTTATCGAAAAATGTTGAGACACAGTTTAGCACAAAGCTTATAGGGAGGGCGGATTGATCTTGCGGATGTGGTTATTTGACGATAGACCCGGGGTCTGTCGTCATGCGGGGCATGCCTGGCCGGCGCACCCCGTTTGCTAGTGTCGTGCCCTGCCTCATCTGTCGGTATATCGCGCCGGCCTTGGCCGGTAGCGCTAGGCGTGCCGAGGAGACATAGCGGGGCTATGGCGACGAGGCGCAACGACGCGATACGGGTCAAGGACCAGCGAGATGCCGACAGATGAGGCAGGACACGACACTAGAGCGGCGGGAGTATTCAGCTGCCGCGATAGGTGGAATACGACCATGGCGATACCACCAGCGGCACGTGGTAGTTCTGATCGGCATGGGCAATGCCAAAAGCCAGCGTGACGCGATCAACAAAACGCGGGGCCGGCAGCTCAATTCCTTGCGCAGCGAAATAGTCCCCGGCCGAAAACACCAGCTCGTATTGTCCGGCCTGCATCTCTTCACCCTGCAGCAAAGGCGTATCCACCCGGCCGTCCTGATTGGTCTCGGCGTTCTTCAACAGGCTGCGGCCGGCCGCTGTGACCGAATACAGCGCGATTTTGACGCCTACGCCCGGCTTGCCCTGGGTAATATCCAGAACATGCGTGCTTAACTTCCCCATGATAAATCCCTATATCGATTAGTTGAAAACGAGTATCGAGCAAATGATATACCGCAGGGTCTAGGTCAATATACTATCCGGCATATATTAATCATGGCTGCTGCCCACATAATCCAGAACACCAGATCAATACTCCAGGCCAAGCAATGACTATCCACACCGACCCCAATTATCCGCGCGACATGACCGGCTACGGCCGCACGCCGCCCCATCCGCAATGGCCGCACAAGGCCCGGATCGCCCTGCAGTTCGTGCTGAACTATGAAGAAGGCAGCGAAAACTGCGTGCTGGACGGCGACGCCGGCTCGGAAACCTTCCTCTCTGAAATCGTCGGCGCCCAGAGTTTCCCGGCGCGCCACATGAGCATGGAATCGCTGTACGAATACGGTTCGCGCGCCGGCGTCTGGCGTTTATTGCGCATGTTTGAAGAGCGCCGCCTGCCGCTGACCGTGTTCGGTGTTGCGCGCGCGCTACAGCGCAACCCGGAAGCGACCGCCGCTTTTCAAGAACTTGGGCACGAAATCGCCTGCCACGGCCTGCGCTGGATCAGCTACCAGAATATCGATGAAGCCACCGAACGCGCGCATATCGCCGAAGCAGTCAGCGTCATCCGGCAACTGACCGGCAGCGCCCCGCTCGGCTGGTATACCGGGCGCGACTCGCCGAATACCCGCCGCCTCGTCATGGAACACGGCGGCTTCAGCTATGACGCCGACCACTACGGCGACGACCTGCCGTTCTGGGAACAGGTCAGTTTCAAGGATGGCAACGGTGCGGCGCAAAGCAAGCCGCAGCTGATCGTACCTTACACCCTGGACACCAACGACATGCGCTTCGCCGCCATGCAAGGCTTCAATTCCGGCACCCAGTTCTTCGATTACCTGAAAGACGCTTTCGACGTGCTCTACCGCGAAGGCGATCCGCACGGCCTGAACCAGCCGAAAATGCTGTCGATCGGCCTGCACTGCCGCCTGGTCGGCCGTCCCGGAAGGGCCGCGGCGCTGGCGCGCTTCCTCGATTACGTACAGAGCCACGGCCAGGTCTGGATCACCCGCCGCATCGATATCGCCGACCACTGGCGCAGCACGCACCCGTTTTCGGCCTGACAACGGTTTTATCACCCGCCGTGGCGGTACCACGGAACGTAACTAAAACACAGACGTGTGTTGTTTCAACAATGAATAGATTCAAAACTTTCTTTCCCACATATAAAAATCAGGAGACAGGGATGTACCCAGTTAAAAACAAATTGAAAAAGCTGCATCTGGCTGCCGCTCTCGGCGCTACGGTCGCGCTGCCGGCGATGGCGCAGACCACGGTCCAGGTGACCGGCCTGGTCGACAACTACATCGGTTCGATGAAGTACAGCGGCGATTCCGGCCGCACCAGCGTCGTCAACAGCGGCGGCATGACCACTTCGTGGTTCGGCTTCAAGGGCACCGAGGACCTTGGCGGCGGACTGTCCGCCAAATTCAACCTGACCTCGTTCTTCCGCGCCGACACCGGCCAGGCCGGCCGCTTCGACGGCAATGAAACCTTGTTCTCGCGCGACGCCAACGTCGGCCTGGTCGGCGGCTTCGGTGCGGTATCCCTGGGGCGCGACCTGGCGCCGAACTTCCTGCCGTCGATCCTGTTCAATCCGTTCGGCGATTCGTTCCAGCTGTCGCCGCTGATCCTGCACATGGATGTGCCATGGTTCAATGCTTCCGGCTGGACCAATTCGGTCGCGGGCGATACCGGCTGGAGCAATGAAGTCATCTACACGACACCGGATTTCGCCGGCCTGAAAGCCAATTTCCATTACCAGTTCGGTGAACAGGCAGGCAACACCGGCAAGAACAATATCGGCGCCAACGTGCTGTATTTCCACGGCCCGCTGGCATTGACCGCCTACTATCAACGGGTCAAGGTCAACAACCCGCTGGAACTGTCGCCGGGCAACGTGCAGCCAGCCACCAACATCCCGCTGCCAAGCGGCCTGGTGGCGGCGCGCCAGTCGGCATGGTTCCTGGGCGCCACCTACGACTTCACCGTCGCCAAGCTGTTTGCCACTTACGACCAGACCTCGCATGACATCGACCTGAAAGACAAGACCTTCCAGCTCGGCACCAGCATCCCGCTCGGCAACGGCGCGGTCCTGGCTTCCTGGGCGGACACCAAGCGTGACGGCGCGGCTGTCGGCGGCTCGCTGAAGCGCGATACGGCATCCCTGGGCTACGACTACAACCTGTCGAAGCGCACCGATCTGTACACGGTCTACATGTATGACAAGATCACCGACCAAAGCAGCGGCAACAGTATTGCCTTCGGTATCCGTCATCGTTTCTAAGTTTCAGTTAAGCTGATACTGCATCACTGCAATGCGCGCCGATCGTGGCATCGATCGGCGCGCGTTTTACCGTCTGGAATACCATGAACGCGAATCTTTCCACCATCAGCAGCGCCGAATGGCAGGTGCGCAAGGACCTGGCAGCCTGCTACCGCCTGTGCGCATTGAAGCAGTGGGATGACCTGATCTATACCCACATCTCGGCCACCGTCCCTGGCGAACCGGGACATTTCCTGCTCAATCCCTTCGGCTACCGTTTCGATGAAGTCTGCGCCTCCAACCTGGTCAAGATCGACGCCCAGGGACGCGTCGTCGGCGCTTCGCCCTACCAGGTCAATGTCAGCGGCTTCGCCATCCACGGCGCAGTCCACGCGGCACGCCCGGACGCCATGTGCGTGATGCATCTGCACAACACCAATGCGGTAGCTATCGGCATCCAGGCCGGCGGTTTGCTGCCGCTATCCCAGCACGCACTACGCTTCTATGAGCAGATTGCCTATCATGACTATGAGGGCCTGGCGCTGACGCCGACCGAGCAAAGCCGCCTGATCGCCAAGCTGGGGCAGTTGCCTGCCATGCTGCTGCGCAACCACGGCAGCCTGGTCTGCGGCCACAGCATCGCCGAGGCCTATGTACTGATGGACACGCTGGACAAGGCTTGCGCAATACAACTCAAGGCCCATGCCGGCAGCGGCCGGCTCAACATGCCTTCGCACGACATCTGCCGCAAGACGCGCGACCAGCTGCTGGGCGACGGCAGCCCGGAAGGCCTGCTGGAATGGCCGGCGCTGCTGCGCCAGCTCGACGCCGTCGATTCCGGCTACCAGCACTGATCAACTCTCACACCAAGGACAAGCATGCCGACATTCAATGTACAACTCTTCGAAGGCCGCAGCCCGGAACAAAAACGCGCCTTCGTCCAGGCCATCACCGAAGCCACCTGCAAGACGCTGGATTGCGGACCGGAATCGGTGGACATCATCATTCAGGAAGTCAAGCGCGAGAACTGGGCTACCGCTGGCAAGCTGTGGTCGGAATGAGCCTGCCGCAAATCTCGCAGGCGTGAAAAAAGGAGCCGCGTGATTGCGGCTCCTTTTTTATTTACATCTGACAAAAGGCGATTCCCTGAACCGCCCTCCTTCTCCTTAATCCGCTCAGGCGAACTCGCCGATCTTCTTGACCACCGCATTACGCACCGAACCGCTCACCACGAACGACTGCGCCACCACGATATCGTTGTGGAACCAGCGGTCGCCTTCCAGGCAGGCCGGGATCTGGC
>NZ_DATMRB010000026.1:0-14846 GCF_035566555.1 Collimonas sp. | reverse complement strand
GCCAGATCCGCCTGCAGCTGCGCAAAATCGAAACCGGGGGCAAAGTCGGCAACGCTGGCTTCCGCTGGCAGGATGGCATAAGCCTCGTCGACGCATGCATCCCACCATTCCCAGGTGGCCTTCTGCACGTTGCCCCAGGTCAGGACCGTGACGCCGGCGGCGTCATACGCCACTGCGAACACTGCATGGCCATCGTTAGTCAGCTTGCCGGCCGTCCATGGCTGGTGCGCTTCGAATTCTTGCTGGCAGTTTTCCTGCACCTGGAACCCCAGGTAGACGCCGCCGAACAATTGAATCGCCTGCTGGATGTGGGTGTGGTTCTTGACGTCTATGTTGGTATAGGCGTAGATTTTTCCCCGGAAACGGCAGTCTTGCGCCAGTAATTCAGCACATCGAGCTCACTCAGTCCGGAGTCGACGCCGCCGGTCAGGTGCATGTATAGCTTCACCACGGCTTGTTTGGCCGGGATCTTCTGGGTGCCGACCAGACCGTTGTAGGTCGTGATTGCGTGGGCCAGCGCGGCAATGGTGCAGTCGCCCAGCGTATCGTTGCCGTCCATGGGAAACAATTGCGCCGGATCGCTCGTGCCCAGCTTCTGATAGACGCGTGCCAGCACGTCATAGGAGGCTGGCGGCGGCGCCAGTTCTGCGCCCAGGTAGTTTTTCAGGCGCAGGGTGCGGTAGTCATGTTTCGGCGGATGTTTACCAAAGCGGAGTGAGGGCATGGGACGTATTCCTAAAGGATAAGGTCGGCTGTCAGGGTACCTTCGCTAGCCGACGGTTGCGATGGCGGATTGCTTGCTTAAATATGTCCTGGAAAGCGTTGTCCCAGTGCGCTGACAAAGCGGGCGGCGATTTTCTTGAAGCCGGCCGGATAGGGGTGCAGTTCGTTGGCCCAGTCAGTGCTGGCCAGCGTACCCTGGGTTTCGATCAGGATGAAATTGTTGGCTGGGACCGCCGCCAGTGCGCGCAAGGTGGCGGCAAAGGCTGTCAGCGCCTGGTGCACGATCGCACTGCCCTGGTCGGCAGTCCAGCCGCCGAAGGTCAGCGATGGCAGCAGCCAGGGGCCGGCGCATGACGGATGGACGCCGTTGGGGATGGCAAAATCATAGCAATGGCCGAAAATCGGCACACCCGGCGCGTACTTGTCGCGCAATGCAAACAGATCGAGATAAGATGCTTCGATCATGGCCAGCAGCCTGGGGAAGCGCTGGCGGTCAAGGCCGCTGCCGCCGGCGCTGGCGTCATCCAGGAAAATGCAGAACTTGTCGCCGGCGATATCGTTGCCGCCGCCGGAAAACAGGATGGCGTCGGGCTTGCCGTTGACCCAGTTGGTGGCATCCTGCAGGCAGGCGATCAGGCGCTGCTGCTTGGGCAGGGCCATTTCATCGGAACTGGAATCGCCGTAGTGCGAAAGGTTCATGATCACCGGATGGGCCGTGCCCATGTTCTCCAGCTGAGCGATGATGTCGGTGCTGTGCAAGGCCAGCGCATTGCCGTTGAGGGGATAGTCGAACCACGAATCGCCATGCGCCAGCAATAGCAGCGGCTTGGGCGGCACGGCGCCGCCATTGGCCCGCAGGTGCACGTCGCGATTGCGCAGGATAGCCATTTTGGCGCGATGCTGCTGCGAGCGCTGGGCGATTTCCGAATCGATGGATTCCTGTAATTGCTGTTTCAACACCAGGCTTTGACGCATGCCAAGCTCCTCATCTGCAATTGGATTATTCAACCGTTGGACCTTGCCCGGCGCGTTGAGTTCTTCCATTGCAATACAATTTCAGCTTAGCAGATAAAAAAAGGGAGCGTCGTGCGCCCCCTTTTGTATTTTTGCTTTTATAGATTCGGCGCCAGCCAGCGCTCGACATCTTCCTTGCTGACGTCGCGCCGGGCCGCCATGTCGTTGACCTGGTCATCGCCGATTTTACCGACCACAAAATACTTTGACTCGGGATGGGCAAAGTAGAAACCGGACACTGCAGCGCCCGGGAACATGGCGAACGACTCGGTTACCTGCATGCCGATTTCATCGCATTGCAGCAGCTGGAACATGTCGGCCTTGACGGTATGTTCCGGACAGGCAGGATAGCCGGGGGCAGGGCGGATGCCGCTATATTTCTCCTTGATCAGGGCTTCGTTCGACAATTCCTCGTCCGGCACATAGCCCCACAAATCCTTGCGCACCCTTTCATGCATGTATTCCGCAAACGCTTCCGCCAGGCGGTCGGCCAGCGATTTCAGCATGATCGAGGAATAATCGTCATGCGCGTCTTCAAAGCGCTTCTCGTACTTCTCGATGCCGATGCCGCTGGTGACCGCGAACAGGCCGATGTAGTCGGCGATGCCGGAAGATTTCGGCGCGATGAAGTCGGACAGGCACTGGTTCGGCCGGGCGACGCCGTCGATCACCGGCTTGACGGTTTGCTGGCGCATGCCGTAATAAGTGAACGCTACCTTGCTGCGCGTGTCGTCGGTATAGATCTCGATGTCGTCATCGTTGACAGTATTGGCAGGCACCAAGGCGATGACGCCGTTGGCGGTCAGCCAGCGGCCGGCGATCAGTTTCTGCAGCAGTGCCTGGCCTTCTTCAAACACTTTGCTGGCCGCTTCGCCCACCACTTCATCGGTGAGGATGGCTGGATACGGGCCGGCCAGGTCCCAGGTCTGGAAGAACGGACCCCAGTCGATGTAGCGCGCCAGGGTGCCGAGATCGACGTTCTTGAACACGCGGCGGCCGATGAACTTGGGCTTGACCGGTGCAAACTGCAAACGGGTGCGGTTCTCGCGCGCCGCCGCCAGCGACAGCAGCGGCACCGCTTTCTTGTTGGCGTGCTGTTCGCGGATGCGTTCGTAATCGACCGCGATTTCATCGATGTACTGGTCGCGCTGTTCCGGCGTCAGCAGCGATTGCGCCACCGAGACCGAGCGCGACGCGTCCGGCACGTAGACCACAGGGCCTTCATAGTTCGGTGCGATCTTGACTGCGGTATGGGCACGGCTGGTGGTGGCTCCGCCGATCAGCAGCGGCATCTTGACGCTGCGGAAGTAGGGATCGCGCTGCATTTCCTTGGCGACGTAGGCCATTTCTTCCAGCGACGGCGTGATCAGGCCGCTGAGGCCGATGATGTCGGCATTCTCGGCTTTCGCCATGGCCAGGATTTCCGAGCACGGCACCATCACGCCCATGTTCACTACTTCAAAGTTATTGCACTGCAGGACCACTGAGACGATGTTCTTGCCGATGTCATGGACGTCGCCCTTGACCGTGGCGATCACGATCTTGCCCTTGGGCTTGGCGGCGATGCCGGTCAGCTCTTCGTGCAGGCGCTTCTCTTCTTCGATATAGGGAATCAGATGCGCCACCGCCTGCTTCATCACTCGCGCCGACTTGACCACCTGCGGCAGGAACATCTTGCCCTGGCCGAACAGGTCGCCGACGATGTTCATGCCATCCATCAGCGGTCCTTCGATCACGTGGATGGGGCGGCCACCGTTGTTCAGCAATTCCTGGCGCGCTTCTTCCGTATCTTCGACGATCCACTGCGTGATGCCTTGCACCAGCGCGTGCGCCAGCCGCTGCTGCACGGTGCCGCTGCGCCATTCCAGCGTCGCTTCTTCCTTCTTGTCGCCGGCCTTCAGGGTCGAGGCGATTTCGATCATGCGCTCGGTGGCGTCTTCACGGCGGTTCAGCACCACGTCTTCGACCCGCTCGCGCAATTCGGCTGGCAAGTTGTCGTAGACGCCCATCATGCCGGCGTTGACGATGCCCATGGCCATGCCGGCCTTGATGGCGTGATACAAGAACACGGTGTGGATTGCCTCGCGCGCCGGATCGTTGCCGCGGAAGCTGAAGCTGACGTTGGAGACGCCGCCGCTGATCTTGGCATGTGGCAGATTCTCACGGATCCAGCGCGTGGCGTTGATGAAATCGACGGCGTAGTTGTTGTGTTCTTCGATGCCGGTCGCAATCGCGAAAATGTTCGGATCGAAGATGATGTCTTCCGGCGGGAAGCCGATCTGGTCTACCAGTAAGCGGTAGGCGCGCTCGCAGATCTCGATCTTGCGCTCGAAGGTGTCGGCCTGGCCTTTTTCATCGAAAGCCATGACGATTACTGCCGCGCCGTAGCGCCGGCACAGCTTGGCCTGGCGCAGGAATTCCGGCTCGCCTTCTTTCATCGAGATTGAGTTGACCACCGCCTTGCCCTGCACGCACTTGAGGCCGGCTTCGATCACTGTCCATTTGGACGAGTCGATCATGATCGGCACGCGCGCGATATCCGGTTCGGACGCGATCAGGTTGAGGAAGCGCTGCATGGCGGCGATCGAATCCAGCATCGCTTCATCCATGTTGATGTCGATCACCTGGGCGCCGTTTTCAACCTGCTGGCGCGCTACCGCCAACGCTTCGTCGTACTGCTCGTTGAGGATCAGTCGGGCAAACGCTTTGGAGCCGGTGACGTTGGTGCGTTCGCCGACGTTGACGAACAGCGAGCTGTCGTCGATGGTGAAGGGCTCCAGGCCCGACAACCGCATCGCATAAGTAACTTCGGGGGTGGTTTCCGGCACGGCGCGCGGCGGGATCTTGGCCACGGTGTCGGCAATCGCCTTGATATGCGGCGGCGTGGTGCCGCAGCAGCCGCCGGCGATATTGACGAAGCCGCTTTCGGCGAAATCCTTCAGCAGCGAGGAGGTCACGTCCGGGGTTTCGTCGAAACCGGTGTCGCTCATCGGATTGGGCAGGCCGGCGTTCGGGTAGATGCAGACGAAGGTGTCGGCGATCTTGGACAGTTCTTCCGCATAGGGACGCATCAGCGCCGCGCCCAGTGCGCAGTTGAGGCCGACCGTGAGCGGCTTGGCGTGGCGGATCGAGTTCCAGAACGCCGGCACGGTCTGGCCCGACAGGATACGGCCGGAAGCATCGGTGACGGTGCCGGAAATCATGATCGGCAGACGCAGGCCCGACTCTTCAAAGAAGGTATCGATGGCGAACAGCGCCGCCTTGCAGTTCAAGGTGTCGAAAATGGTTTCCACCAGCAGCACGTCGGCGCCGCCTTCCACCAGGCCGCGGGTTTGTTCCAGGTAGGAGGCGACCAGCTGGTCGAAGGTGACGTTGCGCGCTGCCGGATCGTTGACGTCGGGCGAGATCGATGCGGTTTTCGGCGTCGGGCCGAGCGCGCCGGCAACGAAGCGCGGCTTCTCCGGCGTGGAGTATTTGTCGCAGGCGGCGCGCGCCAGCCGTGCCGAGGCCACATTCATTTCGTAGGCCAGGTGCGCCATGTGGTAATCGTCCTGCGCTACGGTGGTGGCGCCGAAGGTATTGCTTTCGATCAGATCGGCGCCGGCCGCCAGGTACTCCTCGTGGATGGCGCTGATGATGTGCGGCTGGGTCAGCGACAGCAGCTCGTTATTGCCTTTGACGAACAACTCGCGTCCGGGACCGGTGAAATCGATGAAGCGGCCGTTGGGACCACCGCGGTAATCTTCTTCCGTCAGCTTGTATTGCTGGATCATGGTGCCCATGGCGCCATCCAGGATCAGGATGCGCTGCGCCAGCAACTCGCGCAGACGGGTTTCGGTGGATACGGCAGGGCGTGTTGCTGGAGGCGTCATTAGCGTACTCTGGTCAGTAGGGACGCAAAAAACCCGGTCGCCGATAGCGCCGGGTTATTTGCAATGGCAATGCCAGAAATTATACGTTAAATCAATGGCTTGCGTATATTCAACAGCTGATACCGTTGATGACTAGGCAGCTTCCTGCCGGGCCGCCTGTGCTGCGCTTTGATGTGGTTCATTCAGCTTCAGGGTCAGGCATTTCGCTGCGCCGCCAGCCTTGAGGAATTCGGTCAATGCTGTCTGATGCACAATAAAGCCGTGCGACTGCAATTGCGCCACCAGCGCGTCCGAAGCCTGGTTCAGGAAAATGTGACGACCGGAGTTGACGGTATTGCAAGCAAAGTGCAAGGCGTCTTCGCTGGCGACGATAATGCGTTTGTCGGCCGGCACGCGGGCCGTGATTTCGGCTTGCGAAGCGGCATCGAATGCTTCCGGGAAATACATCACATAGCCGCCGGCCAGCGGGCAGAAACAGGTATCCAGGTGATAGAAGCGGGCATCCACCAGTTTCAGCGGCTGCACTTCGATCTCCAGCAATTCCGACAGGCGGGTAGCGCAGGCGATATCCGAACGGTGGCCGTGACCGAACCACAGCAAGCTTTCGCTACGGTCCATCAGCGCATCGCCGGCGCCTTCGAAAGGCAGTTCCGGCGGCAGGGTCAGCACCTCAAAGCCGTGTGCGGTGAAGGCCGCGTCGAAATAGACTTCTTCGGCCTGCCGTTCAACGTGACGGAAACGCGACAGCACCACCTTGTTGCCCAGCACGACACCGGCATTGGCCGTGAACACCAAGTCAGGCACGCCCGGCATGGCCGGCATCATCTTGATCTTGGCGACCTGGCCGATAGCTTCCACCAATGCCAGCCACTGCTCCATGGCGACGCTACGGTTGCCATGCGCAATATTGCCAGCCATCCACGGATTAATGACATACGACACTTCAAAATGATCCGGAGCGCACATCAAGAATGTGTCTTCCGCGGTATGGTCCAGCAGGTGGTTGGTCATGCGTAGCTCCTTTCGGTCAGGTGAGTTGCAGGTGTATCGAGGGTGGTAAATGTGTGACGGATGGCTTCCAGCGCAGCGTCGATGTCGTTGGCGGTAATGATCAGCGGCGGCGCAAAGCGCACCACGGTGTCATGCGTGTCTTTCGACAAGATGCCTTGTTCCATCAGGCGTTCGCAGAATTCGCGCGCGGAAATGAAGCTAGGATCGAGATCCATGCCGATCAGCAAGCCTTTGCCGCGGATCTGGCGGATCGCAGGGTGCTGGATCGCCCGCAAGCCGCTCAGCAGGCGCTCGCCCATGCGTTGTGCGTTTTCCGCCAGCTTTTCTTCGCGCAGCAGGCGCAGCGCGGCGTGGCCGACCGCTGCCGACAGCGGATTGCCGCCGAAGGTGCTGCCGTGGTCGCCGGGTGTAAATACCGCCATCAAGTCTTCACGGGCCAGGAATGCCGACACCGGCAGCAAGCCGCCGCCGAGCGCCTTGCCCAGGATCAGGCCATCCGGCTTGACGCCTTCATGGTCGCTGGCTAGCAGGCGGCCGGTGCGGCCGAGGCCGGTCTGGACTTCGTCGCAGATCAGCAGCACGTTGTGGCGGTCGCAGATTTCGCGGCATTTTGCCAGGTAACCGTCGGGCGGCACGATGATGCCGGCTTCGCCCTGGATCGGCTCCAGCAGGAAGGCTGCGGTGCGCGGCGTGATCGCGGCTTGCATGGCGGCAGCGTCGCCGAACGGTACGCTGGGGAAGCCGCCGGAAAACGGCCCGAAGCCGTCGCGGTACTGTGCTTCCGAGGAGAAGCCGACGATGGTGGTGGTGCGGCCGGAAAAATTGCCATGGCAAACGATGATTTCAGCGCTGTTTTCAGCGATGCCTTTGACCTTGTGGCCCCATTTGCGGGCCGCCTTGATTGCGGTCTCGACAGCTTCGGCGCCGCTGTTCATCGGCAAAGCCTTGGGCATGCCGGTCATTTCGCACAGCAGTTGCAGGAATGGTCCGAGCTGGTCGCTGTAGAAGGCGCGCGAGACGATTGCCAGCTGGGCTGCCTGTTTGGTCAGGGCGCCGACCAGGGTCGGGTGGCTGTGGCCGAAGCTGACGGCGGAATAGGCCGACATCATGTCCATGTAACGCTTGCCATCCTGGTCCCACAGCCAGATGCCCTTGCCGCTGCTGAGCACTACCGGCAGCGGTTCATAGTTGTGCGCACAGTATCGGTCTTCGAGAGTAATTGCATGGTTCTTCATGGTCTGCTCCTGGTGAGGCCACTTCTAAGAACCTAGCTTGGTCAAAGGCGGACCGGCCGCTGACTTTTTGTCCGCCGGCGGACGCTGGCTGAGACGCTTAGAGGTAGCTGCAAAATGCTGTTGTATAGGTGTATTGCATCTGGCTACATGATAATCACAAGCGATGGAAATATTTGTGCATAATGACGCATGAATTCGATGTAATACGCACGAATCGTGCATATATGGAGACAAGCATGGAAAATAAGACGGAAAAACTGGATCGCTATGACCGTATCCTGCTGCGCACCCTGCAAACCAATGGGCGCGCCTCCAACGTGGAACTGTCCGAGCAGGTGAACCTGTCGCCGCCGCAGTGCTACCGGCGGGTCCAGCGGCTGGAGAAGGATGGCATCATCCGCGGCTATGCGGCGCAGGTGGAGCCGGCGGCGATCGGCCTGGGCGTGGTGGCTTTTGTCAATTTGAACATCGCGCGCGAGCAGTTCAAGCAGGTGCGCAAGCTGGAAAAGGCAATCCGCCTGTTTCCGGAAATCCTGGAGTGCTACACGATTTCGGGAGATTTCGACTATCTGCTGAAGGTCGCAGCCAGCGACCTGAAGTCGCTCTCGGCATTCCTGACGGACCGGCTGATGCAGGTGCCGGGGGTGGCAGGAGTGCGCTCCATGGTTTGCCTGGAAGAGATCAAGCCATCCAGTCCTTTGCCGCTGGGCGACTGAGGGTGCTGCCCGCTTGCTGCTACTCGCCCACCTGTTTGATGCTATATAAGCAATTTCCATAATGCCGATTTGTGTTGTTTCAGCACAAATCATGTGCCGCCTGCCTGCTGTCCTATCGTTGTTCGCGGACTTAAGCTGTGTACTCCAACTCACCACCAGGAGCCCACATGAATGCCTCGAACAACAGCCTGAGCCGTAATCCCACCATCCGCAGCATCGCCGGCGCCGGCGCCAGCACCCGCCTGGAACCGACAACAACGGCGCTGGTGGTGATCGATATCCAGAATGAGTATTTCACAGGCAAGCTGCCGATTCCTGACGGCCTGGCCGTGGTACGCAACGCCAACCGCCTGATCGCCCTGGCCGACAAGCATGGCATGCCGGTGTTTCATATCCAGCAATGGAGCTCGCCGGCACGGCCCCTGTTCACGCAAAATACAGCGATGGCGGAATTTCATCCCGAGGTGCGGCGCGCCGCACACCACGCCACTATCCGCAAAACCTTCGCCAGCGCGTTTGCCAGCACCGATCTGCAGCAGCAGTTGCAGGCGCGCGGCATCAAGACGCTGATCCTGAGCGGCCTGATGACCAATAACTGTATCTCCGCCACCGCCTTCGACGGCGCCGCCAACGGCTATCAGGTCATCATCGGCAGCGATGCCAGCGCTACCCGCGACATCGACGCCTGGGACGGCGGTACGGTCAATCACAAGGATTTGCACCGCGCCGTGCTGACCGGCATGTCGGACGCCATCGCTGAAATCCGCAGCACCAGTGAAATCCTGGAGCTGGTCGCGTAGAAAAGAATTGCCTCTTTGTTGCTGCAAGCGTTACTTGCTTATTTACCCACCAGATACGAACGAAAGCACATCATGCCCATACTTACCGTACTGTTATCCACCACTCCAGATACCGGGGTTTCCGCCAAGGTGGCCGCCACCCTGTCGCGCCTGACCGCGGAAATCCTGCACAAGGATCCGGGGCTGACCTCGATCGCGATTTCGCATGTCGACCCGGCGCATTGGTTTGTCGGCGGGCCCTCGCTGACGGCGCAAGGAAAAACCAGCTTCTTCCTGGATATCCGCATCACCGATGAAACTAATACCGCCAATGAAAAGGCGCGCTATATTGATGCCGTTTTCAAGGAGATAGGCGCATTGCTGGGCGAGCTGCACCATGAAAGCTATGTTCACGTGCACGATGTCCGGGCGGCGGCTTACGGCTTCGGCGGTTTGACGCAGCAGCAGCGGGCCGTGACGGCGCGTTTGCAGAATCCTGTCGCTGCCTGACGCGCGCTTTACCCCGGCAGGCGCGTGGCGCGCGGTTCTTCGATCACCAGGTCTGATTGCGGCTGGGCGACGCAGGGCAAGATGTAGCCGTCCTTCTTTTCATCGCTGCTCAGGCCCGGCCACTCGATCTGGTAGCGTACCTCTCCGCTGAGCAGGCGGCACATGCAGGTCCTGCATGTGCCGTTCCTGCAGGAACTAGGCAAATCGATGCCTGACTGGCGCGCCGCCTCACGCAACGACAGGCCGGCAGCTGCAGTGAACAGCCATCCCTTCGGTTCGATGCGGACGCTGAATGTGTCGTGGTCAGCCGCCATGTTTTCCTTCCTCACAATTCCCTCTGGAAAATCCGCGCATGATGGCGGCGATCTTGTAGAATCTCCGGCCAGTTGCAGGCGCGCGATGGCTTGCATTTTCCATCATAAAAAAAGACTGTCCATGAACATACATTTTTCGCTCGTACCGATTGTTTCCCTGATTGCCGGCGTCCTGATCCTGGTGACGCCCAAGCTGTTGAACTATATCGTGGCTTTTTATCTGATCGCCATCGGCTTGATCGGCTTGTTTGGGACCGGCCATTTCCGCTTCCACTAAGGCAGTACCGGCTTAATCCCAGCGCGGCGTCGCATACCAGGCTACGGCAAAGTCGACAAAAGCCCTGACCTTCGGCGACAAATGCCGGTTTTGCGGATAAATCGCGTACAGGTCGCGCGGCTTCAGCGTGAAATCCGGCAGCACCCGCCGCAGATCGCCGCGCCGCAGATCTTCATGCACGATGAAAGAACTGGTGGTGGCAATGCCCAGTCCGGCCAGCGCCGCCGAGCGCAAGGCAATGCCGGTATTGGCTTGCAGGTTGCCGCGTACGGTCACCGTCTGCTCGCTGCCATCGGCGGCATAGAACTCGAATTCGCTGGGTTTCTGCGCCAGCGTGTAGGTCAGACAGTTATGCTGCGCCAGGTCGGCCGGTTGTTGCGGCGCGCCTTGCCGCTGCAGATATGCCGGCGCTGCGACCAGGAGTATTTCGCAGCTCGCCAGCCGCTTGGCGATCAGGGTCGAGTCCTGCAAGCCGCGGGTCAGGCGCAGGGCGACATCGAAGCCTTCTTCGATGATGTCGACCAGGCGGTCATTGCAGACCAGGTCGACTTTCAGCTGCGGGTTGGCGAGGATGAACTGCGGCAGCCATTGCGCCAGTTCCAGCGTGCCGAAGGCCATCGGGGCGTTGATGCGCAAGGTGCCGGACGGCTTCGTCTGGTGCGCTGACACCGCCTGGCTGGCGTCGTCGATCTGGTCGAGTATCTGGCGGCAGCGTTCATAATAATCCTGACCGGCTTCCGTCAGCGCGAAGCGGCGCGTGGTGCGGTTCAGCAGCTGCGCGCCCAGCTCCAGTTCCAGCTGCCGCACCTGGCGTGACACGATGGTATGCGACTGGTTGAGTTCGGCGGCGGCAGCGGTGAAGCTGCCGTTTTCCACCACGCGCCGGAAAGCGCGCATCGCTGCCAGTTGATCCATGCGCCATGCTCCAGGATAAATAAAAGCACAACGCTATCAGAATCAACCGGCGGCCGCCATTTAATCCACTTTCAGCTTGCCGCTGATGATTGCGCTGCTGGCTTCACGCAGTTTTTGCAGCACCGGACGCTGGTGCAGGATGTCGCATTCCGAATAGGCGGCATCCAGGCCTAGCGCGGTCAGCGCCACCGCACCTTCCTTCAGGCCGAAATCGAAACGCGGCGCCGTCGAACCGTTGGCCAGCAGGCCGACCGCCAGGATGATGGCGCTATCGGCATGCACTTCGACATTGTCCAGCACCTTGCCGGGCGCCTGTATGCACTGGTTGACGCCGCTGCCGATGGCTTTGCCGTGGTTTTGCGGCGTCAACGCCTTGAATACGCCGGAATTGCTGGCGGCCGCGGCAGCCCAGATCACATCGACGCCGTCGCCGAGCATGGTCTTGGTCAGCGCTTCGGCGCGCGGCGGATCGTTGAATGGCTGGGCGCCGTCCACCCACAACGGCTCATGCACGAAAATGGCTGGTTTGGCGGCGCGCGCGCCATTGCTGAATGCCTCGCTGTTTTTTTGCCGCAAGGCCGTGTTGCTGGCGCCGATCAGGCCGATCTTGCCGCTGGCGGAGACCAGCGCCGCCTGCATGCCGGCCAGGTAACTGGCTTCGGCTTCGCGGAAAGTGATGCAGGTGACATTGCTGGCGGCGTTGTCGATGCAATGCTCGAGGATCACAAAACGGGTTTGCGGCGCCTGGCGCGCTACGCTGTCCAGCAAGTCCTTGAATTCGACTCCCATCACCACCACGATCTTGGCGCCTTGCTTGACCGCATTGTCCAGCTGTTGCAGGCGACTGGCACGGGTGGCTTGGCTTTCCAGGGTGCTGGCTTGCATCTTGTACAGTTTGGCGGCGTTGTTGACACCGCTGCTGCCTTGTTGCAGCAACACGTCGTCATTCATGGGTACCGGACGCACATAGATGATCTTGGGCAGCTCGGCCGCATCGGCGGCGCTGGCCAGTCCGAGCAGCAGGGCCAACGGCAGCAGCAGGCGCCGGACCAGGCTGGATATGCAAGTGTGTGAACGTACAGACTGCGTACGAAGGGCCAGTGTCATCATTGTCTCTTCCTTGTTATAAGGCGCCGGATCTGATGCCGGCGCGCATTTGTTCCCACATATTGCTGGCAAAGCGCGCGCGCTCCATTTGGCGCAAGATATACAAGGTATTGCGGCGAACTGATGTGCAGCGCGGCTGTGGCCGGGCCTTCGGAGGTCGCAACCGCAACCATCGCCACCATATTTAACTTTTTATTACGGCGGCTGCGTGATACCGTTATCAAACTGAATAGTGTGGCAACCCTTTTTGCCGCGCTGCGGTCAATTACGTCTCTCTCACCTGGTTCAGGAATATGTGTCAGTTACTTGGAATGAATTGCAATGTGCCGACCGACATTGTGTTCAGTTTTACCGGCTTCGCCACCCGCGGCGGCCAGACCGATCATCATAGCGACGGCTGGGGCATCGCTTTTTTCGAAGGCAGCGGCGTGCGTCACTTTGTCGACTACCAGGCGGCGATCGCCTCGCCGGTAGCGGAACTGATCCGGCGTTGCCCGATCAAGTCGAAGAACGTCATCGCCCATATCCGTAAAGCTACCCAGGGCCAGGTAGCTCTACAAAACTGCCATCCGTTCGTAAGGGAGTTGTGGGGCCGCTATTGGGTATTCGCCCATAACGGCGACCTCAAGGAATTTGCGCCGCGCCTTGATGGACCGTACCGGCCGGTCGGCAATACCGACAGCGAACTGGCGTTCTGCTATATGTTGCAGCAGCTGCGGCAGCGCTTCGGCGACACGCCACCGTCGCAGGCCGAGCTGACCCTGGCGCTGCGCGGGCTGACCAGCGAAATCGCTGCCCATGGCACTTTCAACATGATGTTGTCGGACGGTTCGGCCTTGTTCACGCACTGCTCGACCAAGCTGTATTACATCGTGCGGCAGTTCCCGTTTGCCGAAGCCCATCTATCTGATGACGATGTCAGCGTCGATTTCTCGCAGGTGACCACGCCGCAGGACCGGGTGGCGGTGATCGTGACCGAACCGCTCACCACGAATGAGGTGTGGACCAAATTCGGCGAGGGCGAGCTGATCGTGTTCGTCGACGGCCAGCCAGTCTAGTGTAGCGCTCCCCCCATTGACGAAGCACTACACCAGGCCGCCGCCGGAACCGCCGAGGTGAATCAGGAGTAGTCGATCGTCAGCGGCGCGTGATCCGAGAAGCGCTCGTCCTTGTAGATCGCCACGGCGTGTGCGTTGGCGGCGATGCCCGGGGTGGAGATATGGTAATCGATGCGCCAGCCGACGTTCTTGGCCCAGGCCTGGCCGCGATTGCTCCACCAGGTGTATTGCTCTTCACGCTGGTCGACCTTGCGGAAGACATCGACCAGACCGACTTCGTCGAACAGCTGGGTGAGCCAGGCGCGTTCTTCCGGCAGGAAGCCGGAATTTTTCTTGTTGCCCTTCCAGTTTTTCAGGTCGCGCTCCTGGTGGGCGATATTCCAGTCGCCGCAAATCACCACTTCGCGGCCGCTGGCCTTGAGTTCCTGCAGATGCGGAAGGAACGCTTCCATGAAGCGGAACTTGGCGATCTGCCGTTCTTCGCTGGACGAACCGGACGGGCAATACAGTGAAATCACCGTCAGGTCGCCGAAATCGCATTCCACGTAGCGGCCTTCGGCATCGAACTCTTCATTGCCGAAGCCGATCCGGACCGCATTCGGCTTGCGTTTGCTGTATAGGCCGACGCCTGAATAGCCTTTTTTCTCGGCATAGTGGAAATGCCCGACATAGCCCTCCGGCGCCAGGAATTCCGGCGTCATGTCGGCGGCCTGCGCCTTCAGTTCCTGGACACAGATGAAATCGGCGGACTGTTTGGTCAGCCATTCGAAGAAGCCTTTTCTGGCTGCGGAGCGGATACCGTTGAGATTGGCAGAAATGATTCTTGGCATGTTGGTCGTTGGTAAAAAAATAAGATGGAGTGGTGCCGGGTCAGACGCCAAGGATAACCGAAGCGCAGGCTGGACGTGTAGACAGGCCTGTACGAAAAATATCGGCTTGGCAGGCACGTTGTTTGCAGTTACTGCTGTGGAGCGGATGAACTCCATTTAAAATGACGGTCTGGTGTCGCTTTTGGTTTGTAAACAGCGACAAAATTTGTCAGCATCAACCGTCTGGAGTGCATTTTGAACAATTTACGTCAACAATTTATAGAATTTGCGGTCAAGGCCGGTGTGCTGAAGTTCGGCGAGTTTGTCACCAAGGCAGGACGCACCTCGCCGTATTTCTTTAATGCGGGCATGTTTAACGAGGGCGCCGCCCTGGGCCAGCTGGCGCAGTTTTATGCACGCACCCTGATCGATTCGGGTCTGCAGTTCGACATGCTGTTCGGGCCGGCCTACAAGGGCATCACGCTGGCGTCGGCGACGGCGGTGGC
>NZ_DATMRB010000025.1:0-48247 GCF_035566555.1 Collimonas sp. | reverse complement strand
ACAATCGCAAGCGGCTGCATTCGACCCTCGGTTATAAATCGCCGTTCCAGTTTCTACAGCGCTGGATCAGTGAACAGAATCAGGAAAAACGAGCTGCATAGAAGTCGTCTGTTGGAAGACGAAAAACAGAGGGAACCTCAGTCAGACTCTCCAATTAATGGCTTTGCTTGCGCCATTTCAACCGAAAAAAATAAAAATATGAACGAAATAAAGAAGTTAAAACTGCTTTTATTATTCAGGTTTTTCATAGCTAACTCTTACAGAAATATGGTTTCTTGGTGTAATAAATTCTTCAGATGCACTGGTATCCGTCCCATCAAGGAAATAACGCGCCAGATATTTTGTATAAGCTTGCCTTTCGTAATAACCAAATCCCCCTCCATTCACTGCAATGTTTATACCATTGACATCTGAAGGCTCTATCCCATTGTCACATTTCCGATTTATTTTCTGCCACGCCCAGTAAAAACACCCGCTGTCGGTAGCGATAATAGAGTTCGTCTTCAACACAACGGGGTCAAAGCGTGGAGCCCATTTTTTAGGTGGTTTGTTAGGATCTAGACCGATGATATTTCCATGTGCATCCCGTCTCGTTGGATCGCCAAAGTAGTGAAGTGATGTCGAGGTAATGCGTGGGTCGACATATTGCCAAGCGGAAAAAATGATATTTTACCAATAATACTGTATCACAGCTTCTCCCGGCCAAAATCACCGGTTCCGGTCTTTTTATCAGCGTCGGCCAGAACCCGCATCAATCACAAACTCAGCGCCGCTGACATAGCGGCTGGCATCCGACACCAGGTACAAGATCCCCGCCGCCACATCGGTAGCCGAGCCGCGCCCGGCCAGCATGCGCATCTGCGCCATGTCGGCCAGCGCCTAGGTCAGGTCGCCTTGCTTACGCATGGCCGCCGCCAGCGACGGCGGACGCAGCAAGCCCGGGTGGATTGAGTTGACGCGGATATTGCTTGCGGCATAGCGCATCGCGTTCATTCCGGCGACGCGCAGCGCCGCCCGCGCCGCATGATCGGCCGCTTCCTGGCGCGCATCGTCCATCGCACACAAGGACAACACGTTGACGATAGCGCCCCCGCCGGCCCGCTCCATCGCCGCCAGCACGTGCTTGCTGCACAGGATGCTGCCGTTGACGTTGGCCTGCATGGCGTTTTCCCACTGTTTGATCGAGAGGCCCTGCGCCGATGGATTGTCGGCGTCGATGCCGGCGCTGTTGACCAGGATATCGATACGGCCAAAGTAAGCCTCGACCGCAGCCATCACCCGCCGCACCGCGCTGCTGTCGCTGACATCGAGCTGCCAGAACCTGGCCCTGCCCTGTTCGCTGCCGAACAGCCTGGCGACGGCATGGCCCTCCTGCTCGCGCGCATCGAGGATCGCCAGCCGGGCACCTGCGGCGTTGAGTGCGCAGGCGATGTGGAGGGCGATGCCGCGTGCTGCGCCAGTGACCAGGGCTACTTTGTTGTTTAGGGAGAAGTAGGCGTTGAGTTGGTTCATGATGATTTTACGTTCGACGTGTACGTAACCCAATACTAAGTATTCCTTAGTGTAACATCAAGAGAAAACTAAGAATATCTTAGTTTTTGGGGCAAAAATGTCACTGGCAAAAAGGCTTAAAGAAGCCAGATTAGAGGCTGGTTTGTCCCAGGAACGGCTTGGCGTCATCGCTGGAATTGACGAGATGTCTGCAAGCGCGAGGATGAATCAGTATGAGCGAGGGAAGCATGTGCCGGATCTTTCTATGGTGGAGCGGCTTGCTTCGGTATTGAATGTACCGGCGGCTTATTTTTACGCTGCGGATGATGATTTAGCTAGATTACTAATGATGTTTCATCGTCTAAAGCACAATGATAAGAAGCGCATAATCATTTTGACTGAAGAGATTTATGACAAATAGCACAGATATTTCGTAAGAATCAGAGTTCAATCAACGGAAATTGCCTCCCCTTTTTTATGAGGAAATAATCTATGGGCAGCAAGAGCAAGCGGCTAAAGGCATTCCTCACAAAACACCCTATTTGTTGCTATTGCTCGGGCCAAACGCCAGCCACAACAGAAGACCATTGGCCATCTCGATCCATTTTTGACCAACGTAAATGGCCGGAAGGCTATGTATTTCCCGCTTGTACCCGCTGCAACAATGCAACTGCCAGCGATGAGGCACTATTTGCATTGCTATGCCGATTAAATCAGGAACATTTAGATGCAGCCAAATCAGAACAAACTAAAAAACTGCTGATGGCCGTAAATGAGCGTCTTCCAGCAATCTATCGTTCATTTTTTCAATCCCCAAATCAAATACGAAGATGGTTGACAGAAACGGGGAGACAGCTAGAGCCTGGGCAAAGCACTCGAGATGTTCCTGTGATATCGCTAAAACATCCTGAAATCCATGAGCGGGTTAAACGATGCGCCACGAAACTTTTTCTGAGCCTTCATTATCTTCATACCGGACGAATATTGAGTAACGATGGGGGAGTAATTTTTCTTTGGTTTACAAACGCCACTAAAACTGACGAGATACCTATCCAAATTGTGACACCATTTTTGACAGGAACTCCAAAATTAAAATGGCAAAATTTCCCCCTAAACGATCAATTCACCTATAGCTACGGTGCGGATGAAATAGAAGGATTGGTAAGCATATTCTTTGCAACATTTAATTCCAGCGTTGGAATGATTGGTATTCTTTTCAACGATCTCTCAAATCTAAAAGTCGACATTCCACAGGAACAAATTTTACGTCCCTTTACTACAGTTCTAAATCCATTAGATCTGTCAATAATTTGATATTTATCAAAGAACCACAGCCCCACTCCGTACTACGCTCATCGATTATTCATTCCCCCCAAAAAATCAATGGCAACCGAGCTATTCAACAACGGCCAGCACGTCTGCGTCATGTTTTCCGACCTGGTGGAAGAAGATGAAGGCGAAGTCGTCCAGACCAACCAGTTCTTCATCTGCGACCACGGTCAAGGCGCGCTGATCGACCCCGGCGGCCAGATGACTTACAACGAACTGTTCATCGCGCTGAGCCGCTTCTTCCCGCCCAAGGAACTGAAATACATCCTGGCTTCGCATGCCGATCCTGACATCGTGGCCTCGGTCGGCCGCTGGCTGACCGGCTCGGGATGCCAGGTGGTCATCTCCAAGCTGTGGTCGCGCTTCATCCCGCATTTTTGCCCGGCGGGGAAAACCGCCGGCCGCATCATCTCTATTCCGGACGACGGCTTGCGCATCCAGATCGGCCAGAGCGAGGTGCTAGCGCTGCCGGCGCACTTCCTGCACTCGGAAGGCAATTTCCAGTTCTACGATCCCATCAGCAAGATCCTGTTCTCGGGCGACCTGGGGGCGTCGATGGTGAGCAACAGCGATGCGGCGCAGCCGGTGACGGATTTCTCGGCGCACCTGCGCAGCATGCAATCGTTTCACCGGCGCTATATGAGCGGCAACCGTGCTTGCCGTTTGTGGGCGGCGATGGTGCGGCAGCTGGATATCCAGTGCATCGTGCCGCAGCACGGCTGCATGTTCCAGGGGCCGGAAATGGTGGCCCGCTTCATAGACTGGGTCGAGCAGCTGGATTGCGGCATCGATCTGCTGAGCGAGCAGCACTACAGCCTGCCCAGGAACTGGCTGCTGCCCGCGGATGAATTTTAAGTTCTTGATAGCCCGAACAAAGGCCGCGCCCAGACGCCGAAGTAGCTGCCGATCAGCGCTGCGACGAACCACAGCCAGCCATGCACGCTGGCGGAAGCGATGCCGCTGAAGTAGGCGCCGATGTTGCAGCCGTAGGCTAGCCGGGCGCCGTAGCCCATCAGCAGTCCGCCGACGATGGCGGCCAGCAGCGAGCGCAAGGGGATGCGCCACACCGGTGCGAACTTTCCGGCCAGCGCGGCGGCGAGCAAGGCGCCGAGCATGATGCCGACATTCATCATGGAGGTGATGTCGGTCGCCAGGCTGCCGTTCAGCTGCGCCAGCTTGTCGGCCGAGGACCAGTAGGGCCAGGAGGCGACGTCTATTCCGCCGGCGGCCAGCAGTTTCGCGCCCCACAGGGCGAAGGCGGAAGTGATGCCCCACGGCCTGCCGGCCAGGGCCAACGTGGCGAAATTGAGCACGGCCAGCGCCAGTGCGCCGGCCAGCAGCGGCCATGAGCCCTGCAGGATGCGGCGCCAGCCTGGCCCGCTGGTCGAAGCGGGCGACGGCAAGCTGCCGTGGCGGCGGCGCTCCAGTACGACGGTGAGCGCGGCGATGCCGGCGAATACCGCGAGGTTAAGCAACAGTGCCGGCATCAGTCCGAACTGCTTCAGCAGCGAGATGCCGGCCAGATGTGGGGTGGCTGCCCACCAGCTCAGGTGCAAGGTGCCCAGCACGGAGCCAGCGATGAAAAAGAACAGGGTGACGATCATGCGGATGCTGCCGCCGCCGACGGTATAGAGCGTGCCGGAGGCGCAGCCGGATCCGAGCTGCATGCCGATGCCGAACAGGAATGCCCCTGTCAGCAGGGATACGCCGACCGGCTCGATATTGCCCCTGACCGGGGTGCCGAACAGCGAGCCGGCGGCCAGCGCCGGAAAGAACAGGAGGCAGGCCAGCGCCAGCATCGCCATCTGCGCGCGCAGACCGGCGCCGCGCCGCTCGGAGATAAAGACGCGGAACGCGGAGGTGAAGCCGAACTGGGCGTGGTACAGGGCAAATCCGAGCGCCGCGCCCACCGCAAACAGCAGCGCCTGGCGCCCGGACACGGCCTGCGCCAGCCACATGGCGACCAGCGCCAGCAGCAGCAAGGAAAAAGCTGCCGCCAGTCCGTGGATTGGGGGTCTGTCCGGCTGGGCAGCCGGCATCGTCAAAGACAGGTCAGCCATCTTGCACTCCTGAAAAAACTGCTGGTCCGGGCTGCCAGGCTCGATTCAGCCGGCAGCCCGATATGCGCCGCGCCGTCGCCGGCGGGCACGCTATTCGCTGTCCGGCTTTGCCAGGGTCTGCAACAGCCGCGTCGTCAGATACAGCCGCGGCGCCACGCTGTCCAGGTCGGCCCATTCATCCGAGGAATGGATGCGGTCGCCGACGATGCCCATGCCGTCCAGCACCACCGGCTTGCCGCTCTTCGGATTGTAGGCGAAGCCGGCGTCGGTGCCGTAGCGCATGCCGACCGGGGCAATGCTCTTGCCCAGCTCGCGGTAGATCTGGTCGGCGACGGCGGCCAGATGGTCGCTGGCCGGGTTCTTGCTGAACGGCGGCCGGCCGTATTCGACCTTGACGCTGACCTCGGTGCCGGCAATCAGCTTCTTCTGCACGATCTTGTCGGCGTCGGCCTGGACGCGCGCGATTTCGCTCAGGTCGGACATGCGCATGTCGGCGATGGCGCTGGCCTTGTCGGGAATGATGTTGGCGCGGTCGCCGGCCTGGATGATGGTCCAGCTGACGGTGGTGCCTTTCACCGGATCGCCCAGGTCTTTCAACTGGACGATCTGGTTGGCAATTTCGACGGCGGCGTTGCGGCCTTTTTCCGGCGCCGAACCGGCGTGCGAGGCCAGGCCCTTGACGTCGAGGTTCACATGCGCGATGCCGTTGGTGGAGACGGTCACGCGGTCGGCCTCAGGCGGTTCATAGATCAGCACATAGTCCTGGTCGGCAGACAGCTTGCGTATCATTTCGCGCGAGCCCGCGGAACCCTTTTCTTCATCCGGATTGAACAGCACGGTGAGGGTCTTGTAGTTATCGATGCCGCGCTCGCGCGCCAGGTCCACCGCATACAGCACGATCAGGGCGCCACCCTTGGCGTCGGCGACGCCGGGACCGAAGGCCTTGTTAGCTTCGACCCTGAACGGCCGCTTGGCGGCTTCGCCGACGCCGAAGACGGTATCGAAATGGATCATCAGCATGATGTTTTTGCTGCCCTTGCCTTGCAGGGTGCCCAGCACCATTTTTCCGGCTGAAGGCGGTGCGGCGACGATCTCGACTTTGGCGCCCAGTTTCTTGAGGCGTTGTGCCAGGAAGGTCTCTACCTGTCCCAGGCCTTTGGCGTCGTCGGTGCCGGAATCGATATTCACCAGTGTGGCGAGGTCGCGCAAGAACTCCGGTTTCTTCTTGCTGGCGGCGGCCATCAGGGCATTGTCCGTTTGGGCGAAAGCGGTGGCGCAGATGAAACATGAAGCTGCCGCTAGCAATGTGCGCATTGCATTTTTTCTCATGGTGTCTCCTATGGAATTGATGTTGCCGGATTTGCGCCGGCTGCTTCGAGCAAGGCCGCGGAAGTGCTATCCCATGCCGCGTCCGCCGTCCTTGGCTGTGGCCATCTCGAACAGGTCGAATACGTCGTCGTAGAGGAAGGATTTTTTTACCGGCTGGGCGTATTCCGCCGGATTGCCGTAGGCGAGGATCTTTTGCTCGCAGTCGTGCCTGGTCCTGGCGATGATGGCGTCGGTCTTGTCGCCTTCCAGGTTGGCGGCTACCCAGTATGTCAGCTTCATGGTCTCCCCTGCTCCGGTTCAAAATTTTCCGCGCTGCCGGCGCCTGGCCATTTCACGGCAGCCTGCGGACATGACATCGCGCTTGCGTCTTACGATGCCACATTTTGCCGGGTTTGTCTTTGAAGTTTATTGCAGCAGGCCGTTGTTCGTCAGCGCTCACTGCACCTGATAAGACTTCGTTCCGTCCGACCAGCGCAAGGTCTGGCGCCATTTTCCATGCTGTTCGCGCAGCTGCAGATCGTGGAAGCCGCTGTGCATGGCAGGCAGCACACTGAGCGCATTGCTGCCGTAAGAAACGTCATGGCTGCGGGTGCCGTCCTTGTGCCAGTCGCCGGCAATCATCTTGTCGAACAGCATGGGCTGGGCAAACACCACCCGCAGCGCCTTGCCGTCGATATGGAACAGGTACAAGGCTTCGAACGAAGCGCCGCCGCCGGCATAGCCTTCGAACCATCCGGCGCGCACACCAAAAGCGTAGTCGCCGTCGCGCAGCAGGTAAGGCGCCAGATCGAAGCGTTGCCAGTTGTCCGGCAGGCCGGTTGCCGGTCCTTTGCCGTCATCCGAACCGATCGCCTGCGGAGTGTCGATATTGGTCGCGCCCCAGTCGGTGGCAACCGCGACGGCTTCTTCAGTCCTGGCGATCAAGCGCGGCGCGGCATCGCCGCTGCGCTCGAAGACGCCGAACCAGATCTGTTTATCCTGGCTGTCGCTGAAACCGTCGCAGGAGGATGCCGGGTTCTTCAAGTCCTGGGGCACGGGCGCGACGGCCAGGCAGACTACCGCCACATACCAGCCAGGCCGCTGCGGCCACGGCTTGGCGCCGGCCAGGATCACGCGCGCCGGGTCGCTGCCAGGCGCCAGTTGCGCCGCCAGCAGGTTCTTGCTGAAGCCTGGCGGCAATTGCACGCCGAAGCCATCCGGCAAGGCGGCGCCGCTCATTTCGCGGTCGAAGGCGGCGCGGGCATCCGGGTTCTTGATGGCGCCACGCACCTGATCGATTGAATGCACGGTGGTGTCGGCATTGGCATGCGCGACCACCAGCACACTCACGGCAGCGCACAGCAACAAGCGAAAGAAAGAGGGATTCATGAGGATAGGATGTCCGGCTCCAATGATGACGAGCGTCATTCTATCAGTTCAACAATTGCCTGCTTTGGAGGCAGGCGCTTGTACTTATACGGCCTGGCGGCGCAGGGTCAGCAACAGCGAACCGAAAGTAATAAAAGCAGCGCCAACGAAACGGCTGAGCCATTTGGCGAACAAGGGTTTGAGCAGCACGCCGCGGGCGCGCGAGGCGATGAAGGCGTAGCTCAGGTGGGTGCTGTAGGAGATCGTCATGAAGATCGCCATCAGGATCAGGAACTGCGGCAGCAAGGCAGTCTTGGCGCTGATGAATTGCGGGAACAGCGCGGTGAAGAACAGCACGGCCTTGGGATTGGTGGCGGCTGTCAGGAAAGCTTCGCCATACAGCTGGCGGCGCTTGGGCGGGATATCTTCCTTGCCGGCTTCGACTTCGACCGCCAGCACCGTGCCGCGGCCGAACAGGTGGCGCACGCCGATATAGAATAGGTAGCCGGCGCCGATCAGCTTGACCACGCCGAACACCAGCGCGGATGACTTGAGCAAGACGCCGAGGCCGAGTATCGCGGCCGTGGACAGGCAGAACACGCCCGAAATATTACCCAGGCCGGACCACATCACCGAGCGCGGACCGTAGGTCGCGCCATTGCGCAGGCTAAGCAGGATGGAGGGACCGGGACTCAGGATCGACAAAGCCGCCATCGCGGTGAAGGTGAGGATAGTCTGGGTATTCATCGCAAGGGCTTTCGGGTCTGGGCTAAGTCAAACGGCAGTCGCGGACAAGATCGGTGCAGGCTTGGCGAGCCCGACGTGCAAGGCTATCACGATCCGGCCCGCGGCGTCAGGGCTCGGCCCCACAAACTGGCCCGGTGGTTTGAGCAGCACTGTACTACCCCGGTACGAACTCAGGCCGATGACATAAATTCAACTTCGCCAATATCTCATGCGGCGGCGCGCTCAGGGGTCGCTCCATCCTCCTCCCATCGCCTTGTACAGATTGATCCGGTTACTCTGCTCCAGCAGACGCAGGGAGATCAGGTTTTGCCGGGCGCCATACCAGCTGCGCTCTGCCACCAGCGAATTCAGATAGCTGTCGATGCCGCTGCGGTAACGCGCCTCGGACAAGCGATAACTCTTGCCGGAGGCATCGGCCAGGCGCTGTTGCGCGCCCAGGCGCTGATCCAGCGTCGCCCGCTCGGCCAGCGCGTCGGCGATTTCGCGGAACGCTATCTGGATCGCCTTCTCATAGTTGGCGATCTCGATTTCCTTGCTGACTTTCGCGGCGTCGAGACTGGCGCGGTTACTGCCGGCGTTGAATATCGGCAGATTGACAGCCGGCAGGAAACTCCAGGCGCCGCTGCCCGGCTTGAACAGGCCTGCCAGGCTGCTGCTGGCGGTGCCGCCGGCGGCAGTCAGCGTAATGCTAGGGAAGAATGCCGCGCGCGCCGCGCCGATATCGGCGTAGGCGGCAATCAGGGTTTGTTCGGCCGCCAGCACATCGGGCCTTTGCAGCAGCAGGTCCGACGACAGCTGCGCCGGCGTAGCCAGCAGCGCTGCCGAGGTTTGCGGGATACTGTCCGGCAGCAAGTGCGCCGGCACAGCCGCGCCGGCCAGCTGGTTGAGCGCATTCAGATCCTGCTGCACGCGGCTGGTGAATTCGCCCAGATCCACCTGGGCGGCTTCGACGCTGGCTTGCGCCGTCGACAAATCCAGGCCCGAGGTAGCGCCTATGGCGTGGCTGCGCTGGCTCAGATCGTAAGAAATCTGCTGGCTCTTCAAGGTATCCTTGGCCAGCAGCCGGCGTTCATTGTCGGCCGCCAGCGTCAGCCAGGCGCCGGCGACTTCCGCCACCAGGCTGATCTGCACGCTGCGCTGCATTTCCACGCTGAACTGATAGGACGCCAGCGCAGCCGTGCTGAGATTTTTCAGGCGCCCGAAAAAATCCAGTTCGTAGGAACTGAAACCCAGCTGCACGCTCTGGTTGCGCGCGATGCCTGCCGCATTGCCGCTGGCCTGGCTGGCCGGCGTGCGCACGGTACTGCTGCTGGCGGCGACGCCAAGCGCAGGATAGCTGGCGGCGTCCTGGATCCGGTATTGGGCACGCGCTTTTTCGATGTTCAGCACGGCTACCCGCAGGTCGCGGTTGTTGGCCAGCGTCAGCGCAATCACTTCACGCAGACGCGCATCCGTGAAGAAACTGCGCCAGGCTATTTCAGCGGCGGCATCTTGCACCGCGCCCTGGCTGCTGCTCTGAGACCAGGTTGCCGGCACCGGCGCGGCGGGCCGTGCATAGTCCGGCGCCAGGTTGACGCAGCCGCCGAGCAGCAGCGCCAGGCCAGGGATCAATAAGGTATTGCGCATCACTCACCTGCCTTTTGCGGTTCTGCCGCCGCCGGCACCGTGTTTCGGCGCTTTTGCATCAGGCGGCAGATCAGATAGTAAAACAAGGGGGTAAAGAAAATCCCCAGCAGCGTTGCCGATATGGTCCCGCCCAGCACGCCGGTGCCGATGGCGCGCCGGCTGGCAGATCCGGCGCCGCTGGCGAGCGCCAGCGGCAGCACGCCGAACATGAACGCCAGCGAAGTCATCAGGATCGGCCGCAGGCGCAGATGCACCGCTTCCAGCGTTGCCTCCAGCAAGGATTTCCCGGATTCGTGCAGCTGCTTGGCGAATTCGACAATCAGGATCGCGTTCTTGCAGGACAAGCCGACCGTGGTCAGCAAACCGACCTGGAAATAGACATCGTTGGACAAACCGCTGGCCGACGTCAGCAGCACCGTGCCGATGATCCCCAGCGGCACGATCAGGATCACCGCGAACGGCACCGACCAGCTCTCATACAGCGCCGCCAGGCAGAGGAAAACAAACAGGATAGAGGCCGCATACAGCAACGGCGCCTGCGAACCGGACAGGCGTTCCTGATAGGACTGGCCGGTCCATTCATAGCCTATCCCGGCCGGCATCTGCGCCATGATGCGCTCCACTTCCTGCATCGCCACGCCGGAACTGACGCCGGCCGCCGGTTCGCCGACAATTTCAAAGGACGAAACGCCGTTGTAACGCTCCAGCAGGGATGGTCCGTAAGTCCAGCTGGCGCTGGTGAAGGCAGAAAACGGCACCATCTGGCTGGCGGCATTGCGCACGTGCCATTGTTCCAGGTCATGCGCCTGCATGCGCGACGCTGAATCGCCCTGCACGTAGACGCGCTTGACGCGGCCGTTGTTGAGGAAGTCGTTGACATAAGTGCCGCCCATCGCGGTCGACATGGTGGAGTTGATGTCCGCCGTGCTCAGGCTCAGTGCACCGGCCTTGCTGTCGTCGATCTCGACGCGGAACTGCGGCGTATCGTCGAGGCCTGTGGTGCGCACGTTGGCCAGCTTGTCGCTCTTGCCGGCCAAGGCGATGAACTCGTCGCGCGCCTGCATCAGCGCGTCATGGCCGACGCCGCCGACATCCTTCATCTGCACATCGAAGCCGGAACTCTGGCCGAGGCCGCGCACTGCCGGCGGCAGGGTCACGAAAATCCTGGCGTCGCGTATCTTCGCCAGATCCCGGTTGGCGCGGCGCGCAATCTCCGCCGCGCCCTGGGATTTTTCCTTGCGTTTGTCCCAATCCCGCAGCTTGATGAAAGCGCGTCCGACGTTCTGGCTATTGCCGCTAGAGCCGGAGCCGGTAATCGACAGCAAGGCGTCGATCACTTCCGGCTGCTTCAGGAAATACTGCTGCACGGTGCGCATGACCTGCGTGGTCTGCTCCTCGGTGGCGCCCACCGGCAGCTGGACCTGGGCGTTCAGCACGCCCTGGTCTTCATCCGGCAGGAAGGAGGTAGGCAAGCGCATCAGGCAGACCGCCATCGCCGCGACAATCAGCACATAAGTCAGCAGACTGCGGCGGCCACGGCCCAGCACGCCGGCGACGCCAGACTGGTAACGTCGCGCATTGCGCTCAAACGTGCGATTGAACCAGCCGAAGAAACCCTTCTGTGCGGCCTGGCCATGGGCGTGCGGCTTGAGCATGGTGGCGCACAGGGCGGGCGTCAGGGTCAGGGCGACCAGCACCGACAAGGTCATGGCCGACACGATCGTGATGGAAAACTGGCGGTAGATCACGCCGGTGGAGCCGCCAAAGAACGCCATCGGAATGAACACGCCGGACAGCACCAGCGCAATGCCGACCAGCGCCCCGCTGACCTCGGACATGGCCTTGCGCGTCGCTTCCTTCGCACTGAGCGCCTGTTCGGCCATCAGGCGCTCGACGTTTTCCACCACCACGATGGCGTCGTCGACCAGCAGGCCGATCGCCAGCACCATGCCGAACATGGTCAAGGTGTTGATCGAATAACCGAACAGAGACAGGATGCCGAAGGTGCCGAGCAAGACCACCGGCACGGTGATGGCCGGAATAAAGGTGGCGCGCAGGTTCTGCAGGAACAGGTACATGATCAGCACCACCAGCACGATGGCTTCCAGCAGGGTCTTGACCACTTCCTTGATGGAGACCCGCACGAATGGCGTGGTGTCATAGCTGACCGTGCTGCTGAGTTTCAGCGCCGGCGGAAAATACGGTTCCAGCTCCTGCATCTTGGCCAGCACCGCCTTGGAGGTTGCCAGAGCGTTGGCGCCGGACGCCAGCTGCACCGCCAGCGCCGCCGAATGGCGGCCGTTCTGCTGGGCCTTGACGTCGTAGCTTTCCGCGCCGATTTCCACCCGCGCCACATCCTGCAGCCGGACCACGGCACCGTCGCTGGCCGCTTTCACGATAATCTGGCGAAACTGCTCCGGCGTACTCAGCTTGCTGCGGGCGGTAATGGTGGCGTTCAGCTGCTGCCCCTGGACGGCCGGCAAGCCGCCCAGCTGGCCTGCAGAAATTTCCGCATTCTGGGATTCCAGCGCACGGTTGATGTCGGACGGCATCAGCGCATACTTCAGCAGCTTGGCAGGATCGAGCCAGATGCGCATCGCGTAGTTGGTGCCGTAGGCGGTAACGTCGCCGACGCCTTCCACCCGGCTGATCTGATCGGTCAAGGTGCTGCTGATGAAATCGCCGATATCCACCCCGGTGACCTTGGGGTCGGCCGAGACCAGCGACACGATCATCAAGGTGTCGCTGGCGGCCTTGGTCACTGTCACGCCGGTGCTTTGCACCGCCTGCGGCAGGCGGGAAGTAGCTTGTTGCAGCTTGTTCTGCACCTGCATCTGCGCCACGTCCGGATTGGTGCCGGCCTTGAAATTCAGGGTGATGTTGGTGCGGCCGGCAGAACTGCTGGAGGCCGACATGTATTCCAGGTTGTCCAGCCCCTTCATTTGCTGTTCGATCACCTGCGTGACCGAGTCTTCCAGCGTCTTGGCCGAGGCGCCGGCATAGTTGGCGCGGATGTTGACCTTGGGTGGAGCGATGTCGGGATACTGCTCCAGCGACAGCGAGACAATGGAAATTGCGCCGGCCAGCATGATGACGATGGCCAGGACCCAGGCAAAGATGGGACGGTTGATAAAGAAATGCGCCATGATCTTCCTCTTAGCGCGCGCTGATCTGCGGCGATGTCACAGGCTGCGGCACAGCTTTCAGCGGTGCTGCGCTCATGTCGACTGCCCGTACGCTGTCGCCGATCTTGATTTTCTGCAGGCCGTCGACGATCACCTGGTCGCCTGCCTTCAGGCCATCGTTGACCCACCAGCGGTTGCCGATGGCGCGCCCCACCGTCAGCGCGCGCCGCTCGACTTTGCCGGCATCGTTCAGGATCAGCGCCGTGGCTGCCCCCAAGGCGTCGCGCGTGACGGCTTTCTGCGGCACCAGGATGGCGCTCTGATCGACGGCCTCTTCCAGCTGCGCCCGCACATACATGCCCGGCAACAGCAAGCCGTCCGGGTTCGGGAATTCCGCACGCAAGGTGATCATGCCGGTGCCGGTGTTGACGCTCAGGCCGGTGAACTTGAGCTTGCCCGGCTGCGCGTAGACGCTGCCGTCTTCCAGCACCAGCCTGACCGGCGCTTCGTCGCGGCCGACCGCCTTGATGTTGCCGCTGCTCAGTTCGCGCCGCATGCGCAAGACGTCGACGCTGGACTGCGTCACATCGACATAGATCGGATCGATCTTTTGTATGGTGGTCAAGGCGACGTTCTGCTGCGCCACCACCAGCGCCCCGGGCGTGACGGTAGAGGTTTCGATGCGGCCCGAGATCGGCGCCGTGATGCGGGTGAATTCCAGGTTGATGGCAGCGGTCTTCAACGCCGCGCGCGCAACTTCCAGCGCCGCCTGGTTTTCACTCAGCACGCTTTGCGCATCGTCGTTATCCTGCTTGCTGACCGCATCGATCTTGTTCAGCTCGACATAGCGCTCGGCTTTCAGCTTCGAGGCGCGCAACGTCGCCTCGGCCTTCGCCAGCGAAGCCCGGGCGCTGTCGGCCGCGGCCTGGTAGGTGGCCGGATCGATCTGATATAAAGCCTGCCCCTGCTTGACGTCGGCGCCTTCAGTAAACAGGCGGCGCTGGATGATGCCGCCGATCTGCGGCCGGATATCCGCCGTCAGATAGGCAACGGTGCGCCCTGGCAACTCGGTCGACACCGACTGCGGCTCCGGCTTCACGGTGACGATGCCGACTTCGGCCACGGCTTTTGGCGCCGGCGCATCGGCGGATCTGGAGCAGGCGCCCAGCATGGCAACAGCCAGCAACGGGGTCAGCGTCAGTGTGAGCAAGGTTTTTTTTGGTAGCATGGCGTGGCTCGCAGCCGCATTTCAACTTGCGCAGAAACACGACGTCGATCTTGGAATTTATCGAATCTGCCATGGTAAGAACAAAATGTGGAGGAATAATGAAGAAACAGGCGACCCCGGAAATCTTCCCAAGAGCGGCTTTCCTTGCTACCCTAAGCCGCAAATCGACTCATTGCCAAGGACCCTGTGCGTCTCATCCTGCCCGCAACCAGCATCCGACTGAAACTCTTCTATGCCATGCTGGCCATGGCGATAGCGGTGATCATCGCCATGAGCGTGGTGGCGCGCCTCAGCTTCACCCACGATTTCCTCGGCTACCTGAATGAGCAGGCGCAGGAGCGGATGGATGAACTGATACCGCGCCTGGAGCAGTCATATCGCGAACACGGCAATTGGCAATTCATGAAAGACAATCCCGGCATCTGGTATGCCGTGCTGCGCAGCACCCGCCCTGAGTACGGTTCCGATGCACCCTCGTCGAAATCCGCGCCCTCCGGTTCCGACCTGACCGGCGCCCATCTGCGCTTTACCCTGCTCGATGCCGAACGCGGCTTCGTGATCGGCTTCCGCGGCATGCAGGCAGATGCCTTGCTGCGGCCGCTGATGCGCGACGGCGTCATCATCGGCTGGGTGGCGCTGACGCCTTTCGAGAGCGTGATCACGGCCATCGACCAGCGCTTCCAGCACAAGCAGCTACTGGCCCACCTGCTGATCGGCCTGGCGTCGATTCTGTTCACCGGTTTCATCGCCATCAAGATCGCCAATGTCTTGCTGTCGCCGCTGACGCGCCTGACCAAGGCCACGCACCGGCTGGCCGGCGGTGACTACAGCACCCGGGTCGAGGTGGCAACGCAAGATGAAGTTGGCCGCCTGTCCGCCGATTTCAACCAGCTGGCGCTGACGCTGGAACGCAATGAAAAAATGCGGCGCGATTTCATGGCCGACATCTCGCACGAATTGCGCACTCCCCTGGGCATACTTAACGGCCAGCTGGAAGCGATGGAAGACGGTTTGCTCGACACCGGCATGGATACCGTCAGGTCCTTGCAGTCGGAAGTGGCGACACTCAACAAGCTGGTCAACGATTTATACGAATTGTCGCTGGCCGATGCCGGTGCATTGACTTATCGCAAGGCCGATATCGATATCGGCGCGCTGCTGCGGACCAGCCTGCAGTCTTACGAAGATATCTATCGCGAGCACGGCCTGGCGGTCGCCATCGACCTGCCGCAACAGCCGATGCTGGTGCATGCCGACGCCGGCCGCCTGCAGCAGCTGTTCAAGAATATCCTGGAAAACACCCTGCGCTACACCGACAGCGGCGGCCGCCTGCAGATCGGCGGCAAACGCGAACAGCAGCACTGGCTGCTGCAGTTCGACGACAGCGCCCCCGGCACCACGGCGGCAGCGCTGCCGCGCCTGTTCGAACGTTTTTTCCGCGCCGACGCCTCGCGCAACCGGGCTCATGGCGGCGCCGGCCTTGGGCTGGCGATCTGCCAGCACATCGTCGAAGCACATGAAGGCAGCATCAGCGCCGACGCTTCCACGCTCGGCGGCCTGCGCCTGAGCATCCGGCTGCCCGCCAGCCTGATTTGAAGAGCCGCCATGCCGACCGATAACTTCAAGTTTTCCGCCCCGCTCTGCGCAGACATCCTGATCGTCGAAGATGAGCCGAAGATGGCCGAACTGCTGCAAACCTACCTGACCGCCGCCGGCTATGCCTCGCGCTGGATCAGCGACGGCCGCGCAGCCCTGCCGCAGGTGCGCAGCCGGATGCCGGACCTGATCCTGCTGGACATCATGCTGCCGGGTTGCGACGGCTGGCAGATCTGCCGCGAACTGCGAGAGTTCAGCGACGTGCCGATCCTGATGCTGAGCGCCCGCATCGGCGAGGAAGACCGTCTGCAGGGACTGGAGCTGGGCGCCGACGACTACATCTGCAAGACCCCCTTCAGCCCGCGCGAAATCGTGGCGCGAGTCAAGGCGATGCTGCGGCGGCGCCAGCGCGACAGCGCCGCCGCGCCGTCAGCCGTGCATATCGACGACGCCTTGCATGGCGCCAGCATCGACGGCGTCGCGCTCAACCTGACGCCGCAGGAATTCCGGCTGCTGAAAGCGCTGGCGGCAGCCCCGGGGCAAGTATTCTCACGCGACCAGCTGCTCGACAAGCTGCATGACGACTACCGCACGGTGACCGACCGCGCGGTCGACAGCCACATCAAGAACCTGCGGCGCAAGCTGGAACCCTTTTTCGACGGCCGTAACGTCATCCATGCGATTTACGGCGTCGGCTACAAGTTTGAAATTATCGAGGTCCATTGAGAAATTCAGACAAAGCCATCTGTTTTTTGTCGCACGCCACACACGCAGCTAAGTGGGGTCAGAGTGAACTTTCTGCGGCTTTTTGCAGAAAGTTTACTCTGACCCCACTTAGCGGGCTACGGAGTACATGCTCGCAGCTTGGAAAAATCCCATGCAGCGCTTTCTGCCTTTCTCCGAATCCGTCATGTGGGGGGTCGAGTTTCGCGAAAAAGCGCCGCGAAAGTCGACTCTGACCCCAGATGACTCGGTCCGTTTCCTGCGACGATGCCAAGCATCATGAGCGCTCAACGGCTGGCACGCGTGCTGACATCCACCCACACCGCCAGCATCAGAATGCCGCCCTTGACGATCATCTGCCAATAGGTATCGACATCCAGCATCGACATGCCGTTGTCCAGGCTGGCCATCACCAGCGCACCGATCAGCGCGCCATACACCGTGCCGTAGCCGCCGCGCATGGAAGTGCCGCCGATAAAGCAGGCGGCAATCGCGTCCAGTTCGCCCATGTTGCCGGCCGAAGGCGAACCGGCCGCCAGCCGCGCCGTGTTGACCAGCCCTGCCAGCGCGCACATCACGCCCATGATGCCGAACACCCACAGCTTGACTGCCTGCACGTTGACGCCTGACAAGCGGGTTGCTTCCATATTGCTGCCGACCGAATAGATGCGGCGGCCGAACACGGTTTGCGTGGTCAGATAACTGAACAGACCTAGCAAAGCCAATAACAGCAGCACCGGCACGGGAATGCCGTCGTAAGTGTTAAGCGTGCGCACAAAAGCCAGCAGCACCGCGCCGATCAGCAGCACGCGCACGGCGTCGCGCCACACGGGCGGCAGCGGCAAGCCGTGTTGCTGGCGGTTGCTGCGGCGGCGCCAGCTCAGCACCAGCGCCAGGGCAAACAGGCCGATCCCGAGCACGATGCCGAATTGCGGCGGCAGATAACCCTGTCCCAGGTAGACCAGGTCACTGGACACCGGCGCGATGGTCAGGCCGCCGGTGACACCCAGCAAAATTCCGCGGAACGCCAGCATGCCGCCGAGGCCGACGATGAACGAGGGAATCCGCATGTAAGCCGTGAGATAGCCGTTGAACAGGCCAAGCGCCAGTCCCATCAGCAGCACCAGCAACAGATTGAGCGCAAGCGGCATATGATGCGTCACGTCCAGCACGGCAGCGACCCCGCCCAGCAGGCCGAGCATGGAGCCGACCGAGAGATCGATCTCGCCGGCGATAATCACCAGCACCATGCCGCAGGCAAGGATGCCGGTGATGGACATCTGGCGCAACAGGTTGGAGAGATTGCGCGGGGTGACGAAACCGCCTTCGGTTTTCCAGCTGAAGAAGGCCCAGATCAGGGCGATGGCGATCAGCAAGGCCATGATCTTGTACTGTCGGAACAATTGCTTGAGATTGATAGAGGTCATTGTGATTCCTGATGATTGCCGGCAGCGTTTTCCGGCTGCGCCGTCCGCTGTGATGTCAGATACTGCGACGACTGGTCGATCGCGGCCGCCAGCACGGTTTCCTGGCTCAGATCCTGGTTGACGAAGTTGCCGCGCAGCTTGCCTTCGCCGATGACCAGCACGCGGTCGGACACGCCCAGCACCTCTGCCAGTTCGGACGACACCATGATGATTGCCACCCCCTGCCGCGCCAGTTCCGCCATCAGGCGGTAGATTTCAGCCTTGGCGCCGACATCGACGCCGCGCGTCGGTTCGTCCAGGATCAGCACCTTGGGCCGCGCCAGCAGCATTTTCGCCAGCACCGCCTTTTGCTGGTTGCCGCCGGACAGGCTGGTGATGGGCAGGAAGGGGCTGGCGGTCTTCAGCTGCAGGCGCCCGATTTCGCCCTGGATGGTTTTCAGCTCAGCCTCTGCATCGATGCGGCCATGGTGTGAGAAATCCTGAAGCACGGTCAGCGTGATGTTCTGGCCGACATTCAGGTCCGGCACGATGCCGTGCTGCTTGCGGTCTTCCGGCACCATGCACAGGCCCATCCGTATCGATTTCAGCGGCGTGCCGCTGCCTACCTTGCGCTGGACGCCCTCCAGCCAGACCTCGCCCTCGCAGCGGCCGGGATAAGCGCCGAACAAGGCCGACACCAGTTCCGTGCGGCCGGCGCCGACCAGGCCGGCGACGCCAAGGATTTCCCCGCGCCGCAGCGTGAAAGAAATATCGTCGACCCGCTTGCGGCCGGGATTGTCGGCATCGTAACAACTCACGTTGCGCGCTTCAAACATCACTTCGCCGATGTCATGTTCCTGGTCGGGATACATGGCGGTGATTTCGCGGCCCACCATCTGCGTGATGATCTGGTCGACATTCATGTCGTGCATGGGAGTGGTGGCGATGTGCCTGCCGTCGCGGATGACCGCCACGGTGTCGCATACCGCGGCCACTTCATCCAGCTTGTGCGAGATGTAGACGCAGGCGACACCCTTCGCCTTGAGGTCGCGGATGATGTCCAGCAGCACCGCAATCTCGGACGCCGTCAGCGAGGAAGACGGTTCGTCCAGGATCAGCAGTTTGGCTTGCTTGTTGAGCGCCTTGGCGATTTCCACCAGCTGCTGGTGGCCGCCGCCGTACTGCATGACCGGCAGCGCTACATTCATGTCCGGCATTTTCAGTTCGCGCATCAGTTCGCCGGCGCGCTTATACATGGCAGGATAATTCATGCGGCCGCCCGCCAGCGTGATTTCATGGCCCATGAAGATGTTTTCCGCCACCGACAGCTGCTGCACCAGCATCAGCTCCTGATGGATGATGATGATGCCCGCCGCTTCGGTGTCGCGCACCGATTGCGATTGCAAGGGCTGGCCTTGCCACAGGATTTCACCTTGCCAGCTGCCGCGCGGGTAGACGCCGGACAAGACTTTCATCAGCGTCGATTTGCCGGCGCCGTTTTCGCCGCACAGGCCGAGGCATTCACCGGCCTTGAGCTTGATGTCTATGCCGTCGAGTGCGCGGACACCGCCGAAATCCTTGACGATGCCCTGCATTTCCAGCAGATAGTCGGACATATTGTTTCCCGGTAGGGTGGGCACACCGTGCCCACCCGCTCATGTGATATTAATGTGATTTAATGTGATAAGCGGTGCATGAAATTCACGCGTGGGCACAGGTGCCCACCCTACTTGCTACTTGCCGGCGATCTGCGTCTGCGTGTAGAAGCCGTCCGTCACCAGCAGGTCAACATTGGCTTTGGTGAGCGTGGTAGGTTTGAGCAAGATGGTGTCGACCTTCTTGGCGCCGTTTTCATACTGGGCGTTGTAGGCCGGCTTTTCATTGCGCGCCAGCTGCACCGACAGCTTGGCTGCTTCCGAGGCGATCAGCTTGAGCGGCTTGTACACCGTCATGGCCTGGGTGCCGGCGATCACGCGCTTGACTGCAGCCAGATCGGCATCCTGTCCCGAGACCGGCACCTTGCCAGCCATTTTCTGCGAAGCCAGCGCCTGGATCGCGCCGCCGGCAGTGCCGTCGTTGGACGCAACGATGGCGTCGATCTTGTTATTGTTGGCGGTCAGCGCGTTTTCCACGATGGACAGCGCTTCCGTTGCACTCCAGTCCTTGACCCATTGCTGGCCGACGATCTTGATGTCGCCCTTGTCGATGGACGGCTGCAGCACCTTCATCTGTCCTTCGCGCAGCATCTTGGCGTTGTTGTCGGTGGGCGATCCCCCCAGCAGATAGTAATTGCCTTTAGGCTGCGCCTTGAGCACGCCCTCGGCCTGCATCTCGCCGACTTTTTCATTGTCGAAGGAAATATAGGCATCGATGTCGGCATTCAGGATCAGGCGGTCATAAGACACCACCTTGATGCCGGCCTTCTTGGCTTCCTTGATGGTATTGCTGAGCACGGTGGCGTTGAACGGCACGATCACGATGACGTCGACGCCGCGCGAAATCAGGTTTTCAATCTGGGAAATCTGGCGCTGTTCGCTGGCATCGGCCGATTGCACGAACACCTTGGCGCCCAGCTTGTCGGCGGCGGCGATGAAGAAATCGCGGTCGCGCGCCCAGCGCTCCACCCGCAGGTCATCGATGGAAAAACCGATCTTCGGGTTCTTGGCATCGGCCATCGCGGCCGAACTGACGAGCGAAAATGCCGCCACAGTCATCATTGCCAACAGGCTTTTTTTCAGGATCTTGTTCATTGCTAGGTCTCCATTAGTTTTAGTTAACTTCGTATGACTACACTTGACTGCGCTTGACTCCGCTTGATCGCGTTTGACCGCGTTTGATACATCATGCTGAAAACACGGGTAACAACTGCTGGTACAACAGTGCGAATTTCTCCCGGCGCTTGGCGTATTGCGCGTGCCGCTGGGGATCGGGCTGATAGCTGGCGAGCGGCGGCGGCACCGGACAGATCTCGCTCAGGGACGCGCGGTCGCCACTGTCGGCGGCGACGCCGATGCGGGCCAGCCGCGCCGCTCCCAGCGCCGGCCCGACATCGCCGCCCTGGCGCCGCACCAGCCGGCGGCCGCTGATATCGGCCAGCATCTGCGCCCAGAACGCGCTGCGCGAACCGCCGCCGATGAGCGTGATTTCTTCGGCGGCGATGCCGCAGCCGTCGACAGCGTCCATGCCGTCGCACAAGCCGAAGCCGCCCCCTTCCAGGGTCGCCAGCGCCAGGTCGGCGCGCGTGGTGCCGGCGCGCAGGCCGAAAAACACGCCTTGTGCGGCGGGATTGTTATGCGGGGTGCGCTCGCCGTTGAGGTAAGGCAGGAACAACGGCGCATCGGCTGCGATGTCATCCAGTTCTGCATCGCGCTGCCCGGCATCGGCCAGCAACGCGGTGACGTCGGCATAGCCGCACAGCTGCGCCGTGAAATCCAGGCAGGACGCAGCCGACAGCATCACCGACATCAGGTGCCAGGTGGCCGGCAAGGCATGGCAAAAACTATGCACCGCACGCTCCGGATTGGCATGGAAGCCGGCGCCGGCGGCGAAGTACACGCCGGAAGTGCCAAGCGACAGCATGGCTTGCCCGGGACGGACGACGCCGACGCCGATCGCACCGGCGGCGTTGTCGCCGGCGCCAGCCACTACCGGTATCTGCGCCAGCCCCCAGCGCTGCGCCAGATCGGCCTTCAGCCTGCCGGTAATTTGCGTGCCTTCATACAGCGCCGGCATATGGGCTCGGCTCAGGCCGGTGGCCTGCAGCAGTTGATCGCTCCAGTCGCGTCTGGCGACATCCAGCCACATGGTGCCGGCGGCATCCGACATGTCGCTGGCGTAGTCGCCGGTAAGCCGATAACGCAGCCAGTCCTTGGGCAGCAGCACCTTGGCGATCTGCCCGAACACTTGTGGCTCATGGCGCGCCAGCCACAGCAGCTTGGGCGCGGTAAAGCCAGGCATCATCAGGTTGCCGGTAATCTCCCGTGACGCCGGAACGCGTTCTTCCAGTTCGGCACATTCGGCAAACGAACGGCCGTCGTTCCACAGGATAGCCGGCCGCAATACCTGGCCCTTGTCGTCCAGCACGGTGGCGCCGTGCATCTGGCCGGTGAGGCCGATGGCTTCGATGGCGCCGCCGGCGATTCCCATCGCGCTGGCCGCCTGCAGCAAATCCGCCAGCGCCTGTTCGCACGCCCGCCACCAGTCGGCGGGATCCTGCTCGCGCCACAGCGCGTTTTGCGACGCCTGCGGCAGCAGCGACAGCGGCTGGCTGGCGCTGGCCAGCACCTGGCCACTGCGGTTCAGCAGGATCGCCTTGACGCCGGAGGTGCCCAGATCGATGCCGATGAACATGGCGTCAGCCGAAGATGGCGCGGTTGACCAGATTTTCCAGCATCTCCTGGCGGCCGCTCACGGCTTGCGGATTGAGCTGTTTGGCAAAGGCATGGTCGGCGATATCGCTCAGGCTCAGCTTGCCGGCCAGCATATCCTGGCCGATGCCGCTGTCCCAGCCTGCGTAACGCTGGCTCTTGAACTGCGCCAGCAGGTCGTTTTCGATCATGCCTGCGGCGCGCTCCAGCGACAGCGCCAGCACATCCATGGCGCCGACATGACCATGGAACAGATCCACTTCGTCCAGGCTCTGGCGGCGCACCTTGGAATCGAAGTTGTAGCCGCCGGTGGTGAAGCCGCCGGCTTTCAGAACTTCATAAGTGACCAGCGTCAGTTCCTCGACGCTGTTGGGAAACTGGTCGGTATCCCAGCCGTTCTGCGGATCGCCGCGGTTGGCGTCGATGCTGCCGAGGATGCCGAGCGAAGCGGCGGTGGCGATTTCATGATGGAAGCTGTGGCCGGCCAGGGTGGCATGGTTGGCTTCGATATTCACCTTGATCTCACGCTCCAGGCCGTAATCCTTGAGGAAGCCGTAGACCGTGGCGCTGTCGTAATCGTACTGGTGCTTGGTCGGTTCCTGCGGTTTCGGTTCGATCAGCAGCGTGCCCTTGAAACCGATCTTGTGCTTGTGTTCCACCACCAGCCGCATGAAGCGGCCAAGCTGTTCGCGCTCGCGCTTGAGATCGGTATTGAGCAAGGTTTCATAACCTTCGCGGCCACCCCACAGCACATAGTTGGCGCCTCCCAGGCGCTGGGTCGCGTTCATGGCGGTGAACACCTGTGCCGCCGCGTAGGCGAACAATTCCGGATCGGGATTGCTGGCGGCGCCAGCGGCAAAGCGCGGATTGCTGAAGCAGTTGGCGGTGCCCCACAGCAGACGCAAGCCAGTCTGTTCCTGCTTGCGCTCCAGCACGTCCAGCATCTGCGCGAAGTTGTTGCGGTATTCGGCCAGGCTGGCGCCCTCTGGCGCAACGTCGGTATCGTGGAAGGTGTAGTAGTCGATGCCCAGCTTGCTGAAAAATTCGAAAGCGGCATCGGCTTTCTTATGCGCCATCTCCATGGCGTCGCCGGGTCCATGCCAAGGACGGCGGAAAGTGCCGGCGCCGAAGACGTCGGAACCAGGCCAGACAAAGCTGTGCCAATAGCATGCCGCCATGCGCAGATGCTCGCGCATCGGCTTGCCCAGCACCAGCTTGTCGGCTTCATAATGACGAAAAGCCAACGGCGATTGCGCCTGCTTGCCCTCGAAAAGTATAGGTGTAACAGCAGGGAAGTAACTCATCGATGGTCTCCGGTCGGTAGATGGCGCGGCACTGCAAAGCGCAGTCTCGCTGTATTGGTGTGGGCCATACTAGCAACCGAGGGGAGCGCTTCACAATTACGAAATCCGCCAGATGCGCTAGCGATTCTTTCTATTGCAGTCGCACAAAACGCCATTTGGCCTGACGCCGCCGCTGCCGCTGGGTACAATCAGACAAGGCCAGCTTGAGCGAGGCCGTTGGTGACAGATTGACAAGCTGCCCAAGACTCGCGCAGAGAGCACGCTTGCGACAATCCAGGAGAACGCAGGATGACCAAAATACCGGCGGTGCACCGCATCGCCTTGCTGTTCAACGGCAACAAGATCTTCGACCGCGACATCATCGCCGGCATCGGCGAGTACCTGAGCAGCACGCGTGCCGCCTGGGACCTGTTCCTGGAAGAGGATTTCCGCTGCCGCCTGCAAGGCATAGAGCGCTGGCAGGGCCACGGCATCATCGCCGACTTCGACGATCCGGCCGCCTGCGAAGCGCTGGCGCGGGTCAGCCTGCCGGTGGTGGCGGTAGGCGGCTCGTATGCCGACGATGGCGACTATCCGGCCGACACACCCTATGTGGCCACCGACAATTTCAAGCTGGTCAAGCTGGCCTACGATCATCTGATCGAAGCAGGCCTGCGCCGCTTTGCCTGTTTCAGCTTGCCCGAAGCGGCGGTCAACCGCTGGGCCCAGGAACGTGAAAAGGCGTTCGCCACGCTGATGCTGCGCGATGGCATGCAGGGCGAAATTTACCGCGGCGTTGGCACCAGCGCGCCGTCCTGGGATACCGCGGTGGAACAGCAGATCGCCTGGCTGCAGACGCTGCCCAAGCCGATCGGCATCATCGCCGTCAGCGACGCCCGGGCGCGCCAGCTGCTGCAGGCTTGCCTGTGCGCCGGCATCGCGGTGCCGGAACAGGTAGCGCTGATCGGTATCGACAACGACCCGCTGGCGCGCATCCTGACCCGGGTGCCGCTCAGTTCGGTGATCCAGGGCACGCGCGAGATGGGCCGCAGCGCCGCCCACCTGCTGCACCAGATGCTGCAGGTGGGTGGTGGCGCACGCCTGGCCGGCACCCGCATCCTGGTGCCGCCGGCCGGCATCAACGTGCTGGCTTCCAGCCGCCATGAAGCGCTCAACCATCCGCACGTGATGCAAGCCATGCACTTCATCCGCCAGTACGCCTGCCAGGGCATCAAGACCGAACAGGTGGCGGATTACGTCGGCGTCTCGCGCTCATCGCTGGAGTGGTATTTCCGGCGCGAGCTGGGGCGCAGCGTGCATGACGAAATCCTGCGCTTCAAGCTGGACGCCGCCAAGGGTATGCTGGAGATGCAGCAAGCGCAGGGGCAAGAACAGGCGCGCAGCATCGCCGCAATCGCCGTCAGCTGCGGCTTCACCTCGCTGCAGTACATGCACGCCGTCTTCAAGCGCGAGCTGGCCTGCACCCCACGCGAATACCAGGACCGGATGGCCACCGCCGCCCCTAATAAACAGACAGAAAAGCAATCCAGCCCATGAGCCAAGCCACCATCACCAGCACCAGCGCCGACCACGGCGTCACCCTCTACACCCTGCGCAATGCGCACGACATGCGGATCACCATCAGCGACTGCGGCGCCACCCTGGTCTCATGGTGGGCGCCGGACCGCTATGGCCGCGTGGCCGACATCCTGCTCGGCTATCCCGATTGCGAAGGCTATCAAAGCAACCCGCCCTACTTCGGCGGCCTGATCGGACGCTGGGGCAACCGTATCGCCAACGGCCGCTTTACGCTGGACGGCGCCGACTACCTGGTCGACCGCAACGAAGGCAGCAACCATCTGCATGGCGGCGACAGCGGCTTCCACCTGGCGCAGTGGCAAGCCGCGGCCGGGCCGGACGGCTTGCGGCTGACGCTGGAATCGGCGGAAGGCGAGGCCGGCTATCCCGGCAAGCTGCAGGTCAGCGTGCTGTACAGCCTGGATGACGAGGGCCGCCTGAGCATAGACTACAGCGCCAGCAGCGACGCGCCGACGCCGCTCAACCTGACCTCGCACGGCTACTTCAACCTGAACGGCGGCAGCGCCGATATCTACGACCATATCCTGGCCATTGCCGCCGACCAGTATCTGCAGATCGACGCCCAGCTGATCCCGGTCGCTGCCGCCAGCGTCGCCGGCAGCGCCTTCGATTTCCGCCAGCCGGCGCCGATCGGGCCGCGCCTGGCCTGGCCAGATCCCCAGCTCAAGCTGGCCGGCGGCTTCGATCATTGCTATTGCCTGCTGCCACAACATCCGGCAGTACCGGGCGAGGGCCGCAAGCCGCAGACCTTGCGCGAAGTGGCAACCGTCTACGACCCCGGGTCCGGCCGCCAGCTGTCGCTAGCGACCACTGAAAACGGCTTGCAGTTCTACAGCGGGAATTTCTTGGAAGGGGTACAGGGACGCGGCGCCGCTCCCTACGCCCGGCACGACGGATTCTGCCTGGAAGCACAGGCTTATCCCAACCAGATCAACGGTCCCGACGCCGAAGCGGTGGTGCTGCGGCCGGGGCAGGTATACCGCCAGACCACGACTTATCACCTGACAGTGCGATAATCATTGCATCGCCACTGAACCAACCGTTGCTGCCCGGGTCTGATCTGCGCTGAACCGGCTGCGCTTTGGCGGCCGACTTTACAAAAACACAGGTATACCGATCAGGAACATCCATGCAACGCCTCTTACGACACGTATTTGCTTCCGTCATTCTCATCACCGCCGCCCACGCAGTCCTGGCGCAGGCGCCCAAAACCGTCTTCCTGGAAGAACTGACCTGGACCGAGCTGCGCGACCAGATCCTGGCCGGCAAGAGCACCATCATCATCCCTATCGGCGGCACCGAACAGAGCGGGCCGGACGTCGCGCTCGGCAAGCATAATGTGCGCGTCAAGATACTCTCGCAGCGCATCGCGGAAGGACTCGGCGACGCGCTGGTGGCGCCGGTCATCGCCTACGTGCCGGAAGGCGGCTACGCGCCGCCGACCTCGCACATGCATTTTCCCGGCACCATCACGGTGAGCGACGATGTCTTTGAAAAGATGCTGGTTGCCGCCGCCAACAGCTTCAAGGTGCACGGCTTCAAGAACGTGGTCTTCCTCGGCGACCATGGCGGCTACCTGAACGATGTCAGGCAAGTGGTGGCGCAGCTGAACAAGTCCTGGAGCGGCTCGCCGGCGCGCGCCATGATGCCGCCGGAGTACTATGACGCCAGCTCCGACGGCTACGCCAAGCTGCTGCGCCAGCGCGGCTTCCGCGACGACGAGATCGGCACCCATGCCGGGCTGGCGGACACCTCGCTGCAGCTGGCGGTGGCGCCGCAGATGGTGCGCCAGGAACGCTTGCGCAATGCGCCGAAACTCGGCCTGGCTGACGGCGTGTACGGCGGCGATCCGCGCCGCTCCACGGCTGAGCTGGGCCAGCTCGGCATCGATGCGATCATTGCGCGCACCGTCGCCGCGCTCAAGAAAGACACTGCCGCGCGCTGATGCGCCGCGCTACCCATATTTACTACGCTGCACTCGATCAAAGGAACTGTCATGCCATTCTTGTCTTCCCGTTTAACACAGCTGGCCGCCGCCATGGCCGGCTTGTGCCTGGCCGGCGCCGCGTCTGCCGCGCCAGCTGCCCCCGCAGTAACTACCGTGGCCGGCATGCCGCCGGTGGTCAACCCGGCCAACCTGTACAGCGAAGCCGCCGCCGGCCATTTCAGCCCGGCCGTGGCGGGCGCGCTGCAGCGCGTGTACGTGCCGAACCTGCGTTCGAATGAAGTGTATGTGATCGATCCTGCCACGCTCAAAGTGGTCGACAAGTACAAGGTCGGCTACAGCCCGCAGCACGTGGTGCCGGCCTGGGACCTGAAAACCCTGTGGGTCGCCAACAATGCCGAAGGCCGTCCCGACGGCAGCCTGACCCCGATCGATCCGCAGACCGGCAAGCCGGGCAAGGAAGTGATGGTGGATGATCCCTACAATATGTATTTCACGCCGGACGGCAAGCAGGCCATCGTCGTGGTGGAAGCGCATGCGCGCCTGGATTTCCGCAATGCCCATACCATGAAGCTGGAATCGAGCATCGAAGTGCCGCAGTGTAAAGGCATCAACCACGCCGATTTCTCGATAGACGGCAAGTACGCGCTGTTCACCTGCGAATTCGAAGGCAGCCTGGCCAAGATCGACATGGTGAACCGCAAGGTAGTCGGCTATCTGCAGCTGGCCAAGAAAGGCATGCCGCAGGATATCCGCATCTCGCCGGACGGCAAGGTGTTCTACGTCGCCGACATGATGGCCGACGGCGTGTATGTGGTGGATGGCGAAAGCTTTACCAAGATCGACTTCATCAAGACCGGCATCGGCACCCATGGCCTGTATCCAAGCCGCGACGGCAGCAAGCTGTATGTGGCGAACCGCGGCTCCAACAAAGTGCACGGCCCGCGCAAGGGCAAGGGCAGCGTCTCGGTGATCGATTTCGCCACGCGCAAGGTGCTCAATACCTGGCCGATTCCCGGCGGCGGCAGTCCTGACATGGGTAACGTCAGCGCCGACGGCAAGATGCTGTGGCTGTCCGGCCGCTTCGACGACGTGGTGTATGCCATCGACACCAGCAGCGGCGAAGTCAAGTCGATTCCGGTCGGCATGGAGCCGCATGGCCTGACCGTGTGGCCGCAGCCTGGCCGCTATTCGCTGGGCCATACCGGCAACATGCGCTGAGCGCCACTCGGCCCAAGCTACCTGCAGGCAGGTGCACCGTAATTGTGCATCTGTCTCCCCCCTCCCTCCCGCCTTCCCCTTTGCCGCAACCGCGGCTTGCAATTTACCGCGCCAGTCAACCTTTTCCCGCAGTTCGACGTTTATTGTAATTGCAGCCAGGAAATTATCCCCGGCGAAGTCGAATTTTAAAAACAGCGGAAAACACATTCTATGGATCTTCAGAAAGCACGCGACTGGACCGACTTTCTCCTCAAATCCGTCACGATCGTCGCCATTGCCGCCGGCGGCCTGTGGGCCGCTTTCCAGTTTTCGGCCACTGGCAGCTCGGACACCAATATCCAGGTGCTGGTATCGGCCGAGAGCAGGGCTTATAGCGACACACAAAGCCTGCTGATCATCCATGTCAAACCGAAGAACATCGGCAAGGTAGTGGTGAAGCCCGGCGAGGATGGCTTGCTGGTCACGGTCCGCAAAATCCCCGGCGACGCCAAGGACGGCATCATGCGGCTGGACGCGTTGCCGCTGCTGTACAGCACCGACCTGCTGAAGCGCTACCTGGACGGCTATGAAATCGAGCCGGGCGCCGAATACGATGAAATCCTGACGATCGTGGTGCCCAAGGGTTCCCTGTACGCCGTCAGGGCCGAGCTGGATATCGGCAATGAAGATGAAGTCGACCACACCACCATCGTGCGTGCCGAGGCGACCGACAGCCCTGCCAAATAAGGGCGTCAGTTGAAGTCGATGCGGTAGAAATCCAGCATGGCGTGCCTGGGATTCGGTCCCAGCCAGTACCAGCCGTGGCGCTCATAGACCTTGAGCGCCGCCAGGTTGGTTTTGCTGGCGCTCAGCACGGCGCCGCTGCAGCCGGCCATGATCAGCCGGTCCTCGACAAAGCGGTGCAGCTGGTCGAAAACGCCGATGCCGCGGTATTCCGGGATCAGGTAGAACAGGTGTACATAACCCAGCTTGTCCCAGTCGGAGAAGCTGCGGAATTCCAGCTGGCCGATGATGCGGCCGGCGTGCCAGACGTGGTAGTAGCACCATGCCTCTTCGTCCTTGCGCTGCTCCATCTTGTCGCGGTAGGTGCACCCTTCCGCGCCGACCTCCTTCCAGAATTCCTCGTCCGAACCGAAACTGCAGACAAAGGAATCCCGCCTGAACGCCAGCGCCCGGCTGAAATTGCTGTTCGGGTCGATCTTCTTGTACTGGATATCCACGGCTCCCCCCTTTCTTTGCGCGCCCTTGCCGGCGCTAGCCGGTACCGGTCTTGCATGTGGGCCATGGCGACACATTAACCCTGGCCGCGCGATTGGTAAAGAGCTGCAGCGCTTAGAAGAACGGATCGGGAAGATGGCCGGTGGCGCGGTAGGCATGGCGCATCTGGCTGGGCGTCAGCGCTTCATCGATCAGCACCCTGACCAGCACGAAATCCTGCCATCGCCCCAGCGCGACATAATGGATATCGTCCAGCCGCCGGAACGCCAGGCTCAGGATATCCTTGAAGTCGTCAGTCTTGCGGATTTTCCCGGATGCCGGCGCCAGGCGCGACGCCAGGTGCGCATGCATGGCGGCGGCGCTGGCGCCGCGCAGATAAGCTACCCTGGCCATGGTTTGCGCTACCTTGCCATGGAAAGCCAGGTTGCCCTGCGCCGGCGAGAACAAGCCTTTGACAAAAAATTTGGCCGACAGCTGCAAGGCTTCGCTGCGGGCTTGCTCGAAGGCTTCGGAAAACTTGCACTTGAGCGCAGAGCCGCAGAAAAAAACATCCTGCTGCGCCGAACTGAGCACCGCCAGCACAAAGGGGATGGGATCGTCCGTGGTGTAGTAGGCGATCCGGTAGCCGTTCGGCAGATGCTCGGTCGCATCCAGCAGCGCCAGCTGCCGGCCGGAATACCACATCGACAGCAAGATATGCTGCTCCAGCAGTTCCAGGCTGGCCTGCTCGATAGCTGCACCGATATGCCGTTGCAGTCCGAGGCCGTTGCTGCTGGCGACGGCAGGCGCGCCAGCCTCCTTTTCCCGCAGCAGCAACTGATGCGCGAAGTAAGGACCAGCCTGGCCGGCGCGGAACAGATAGCGGCCCGGCAAGCCGCCGGCAAATTGCTTGTGGCTGAACAGCGCAAGCGAGGCCAGCATTTTCTGCAGGATCTCGCTGCACGAGGCAAATATGGCGGCATCCGGATCCTGGCGCGCAGCATGTCCGAAATACGCATGTTCATCGCAGCCGCCGCTGGTAAACCTGACGGTGCTCTCGACGCAGTGCAGGCGGGCGTCGAGTGGATGGGGGAAGCAAGTGCTATGCACCGGTACGCCGAAGAACTCATGCTGCTGCACTTCGAGGCGGGATTCAATCAACTCAGGCAAGGTACTATTCATGGCTCACGAACCGTTCTGCAATTTCCGACAACCCGCGCTGGATGGATGCAAGTTGTCTTTCCAACCATTTTGTGTGGGACGGCCCCAGAGTAGCAGTCACACTTTGATACAACAACTGGCAAAATTGATAGTTGCGCATGACAGCGGGCACAAGAAACGATATCAAAAAAATATTATTTTGACCGCAAAAAAGCCCGCTCTGCGCAGGCTTTTTTGTTCAAGCTGCGGCGCCCATCGCTCCGGACGCCGCCATTGCATCCCTTGCTTAACTGGTCAAAGCCATCGCCGGGTCGCTGACGCCGTGGGCGCCGGTTTCCATGCGGCCGGCAAAGCGCCGGCTGAAGCCGCCCACCGGCGCGGTCGCGGTGAAGTCATACCAGTTGCCCTGGCTGCCGACCGGCCAGTGCTGGTCCAGCTGCATGCCTGCCGGCACGTGGAAGGTCCACGGACCAGCCTTGCGATAAGCGTTGAGCTTGACTGTGAGCACGCAAGATTTCTCGCCGCGGTTCATCATCGTCAGACAGATGCGTTTGCCGAAAACGTCGTAGCTGAGCTTGACTTCCGGCAGCGCGCTGTCGTCCGCATCCAGCGTCGACAGATTGCCCTGGAAGGCGCGGTGGAAACCGTTCGGGCCCAGCACCCACAAATCGTAGGCGCCGCGATCCGCGCCCAGGTCCCAGCTGTCTTGCCATTCCTTGCCGGCTTCCAGCGCATAACGGCGTGGCACCCGGTCCAGATGCAGGCGGTCGTAGACGTGGAACACGGCGGCAGCGCGGCCGGTATTGCGGAAGCTCAGGACGATATCGTTGCGCCGCACGTGGGTGCGGGCAGTGACATGCAATTCATAAGGCAAGGCGCGCGACGGCCGGATGCCGGCAGTCTGCATCGGGAACACCTGGGTGCCTTCGGACGGCAGCGCAACCTGCTGCAGCTTCTCCTGCTGTGCGCGCACGGCATCAGCTTCGGCGCGGCTGCGCTTCGGCAGCGTCGGCAGTACTTCATCGTTCGGATGGGCGAAGTTGAAGGCCGACAGCAGATCGCCGCAGACCGCCTTGCGGTAAGGACTGATGTTTTCTTCCTTGACGTGGAAGCGGGCTTCGAGGAAACGCAGCACCGAGGTGTGGTCGAAGACTTGCGAGTTGACCCAGCCGCCGCGGCTCCATGGCGACACCACGTACATCGGCACCCGCGGGCCAGGACCATAAGGACGCTTTTCGTAAGTGACGGAGGCCTTGCTGGAAAAATACTCGCCGTCGGTCGGGATGCTGGAATAGCCAGCCAGCTCGCCATCCTGGAAGCCTGGCGCGCAAGGCGGCGGCACGTGGTCGAAGAAGCCGTCGTTTTCGTCGAAATTGATCAGCAATACGGTCTTGCTCCACACCGCCGGATTGGCGGTCAGCGCGTTCAGCACTTCCTGCACGTACCAGGCGCCCTGCACCGGGCTGGATGGGCCGGGGTGTTCGCTGTAGGTGGCAGGCGCGACGATCCAGGAAACCTGCGGCAAGGTGCCGGCGCCGATGTCTTCCTTCAGCGCCGCGAGGAAGCCGCCGTCCGGCATGGTGTTGCCGACACCTTTGAACAACGGATTGCTGGCATCGTCGCTGGCCTGCCAGGCTGGAAAAGGCGAACCGGCATTATCGCCGCCGGCGACGTTGCCGCGCAGCTCATTAGACTGGCGATAGGCGACGAAACCGGCCAGTGGATTGTCGGTGAAATTGTCAGGCATGTTCTGGTAGACCTTCCACGACACGCCCTGTTTTTGCAGGCGCTCTGGATAGGTCTTCCAGCTGTAGCTGGTTGGCGAGGTGGAGACTTCCAGATGGTCTTGCGAATTGTCGATGGCCGGGCCGCCCTTGTCGCCGGCTGGATTGTTGGTGCCGGACCAGTGGAACAGGCGATTGGTATTGGTGCCGCCATGGAAGGAGCAGTGATAGGCGTCGCAGACCGTGAAAGCATTGGCCAGCGCAAACTGGAAATCCAGCTCGGCCGACGTGTAGTAACCCATCGACTGGGTCTGCTTGTAGGTCGGCCAGCTGTTCATGCGGCCCAGGTCCCAGGCTTCCTGCGCATTGTCATAAGTATGCGGCGTGCCGTTGACGCGCTGGGCGTTGCCGATCTTGCTGTCCAGGTGGTAAGGCAGGATCACGCGCGACTGCTTGCTGTTGTTGGTGTAAGTCTGCTGCATGACGTTGCGGTTGCCGGCCAGCGGGATCGGAAAACGGTCGGCGAAGCCGCGCACGCCGTGCAGGGTGCCGAAGTAATGGTCGAAGGAACGGTTTTCCTGCATCAGGATAACCACATGCTCGACATCGCGGATGGTGCCGGTCTTGTTGTTGGCGGGGATCGCCAGCGCCCGGCGGATGGCTTCCGGGAAGGCCGCATTGGCGCTCATGGAATAGGCGGTGGCGGCAACGGTGGCGCCGGCGGTGCGCAAGAAATGGCGGCGGTTCTTTGTGGTCATGGTCCTGTTCTTTCCTGGAATGGGTAACGCTGGGAAGGGAATTTACTGTGGCTGCGGCATGCGCATGAACGGCTATGTATCGTCGGCAGGTGGGTGATTTCAGCCATGCTTTTCCGTCAGGGCAATTTTTGATGCACGCAGTATCAAGCGCAAATATTTCAGGCGTATGAAGGCTGTGTGACCGTTTTGTCACGATGATCGCGCGCAACGGCGGCGAAGCAGCCGTTGCGCCGATGAGACAAGCGGGCCGGCTGGTATCGCTACCGTCGGACGGCACTGCCGGAAAGCGCCGGATAGCAATCCGACAATTCCATGGAAAGCCAATAAACACGGGGCTTTGCGCCGGAGTGGCGAACGTAAAGAAGGGATAAGGGATTCAATACCTGAGATACCGGATCAGAGGATTTTTTGTCGTCTTATATAAGCAGCTGCTTATGTATAGGATTCACTCTCCAGGTTTGGCGGCCGCATGCCGGCCGGGACGCGGAGTGCTCCAGGCGACGCTCGGAGGCTTCTCCTTCCTGCTCAGTTAATTCACTTAAAACAATTAAAAGAAGTTATCCATGACACCTTCAATCATGCCGATCAATATCGGCAATACGGCTTTCATGCTGCTCTGCTCCAGCCTGGTGATGCTGATGACGCCAGGCCTGGCTTTCTTCTACGGCGGCCTGGTCGGACGCAAGAACGTGCTGGCGATCATGATGCAAAGCTTCATCTCGCTCGGCTGGACCACCGTGCTGTGGTTCGCCTTCGGCTATTCGATGTGCTTCGGTCCTTCCTGGCACGGCATCGTCGGCGACCCCACCTACTACGCCTTCCTGCATGGCATCACGCTGTCCAGCATGTACACCGGCAACGATGCCGGCATACCGCTGATCGTCCACGTCGCCTACCAGATGATGTTTGCGATCATCACGCCGGCGCTGATCACCGGCGCCTTCGCCAACCGCGTGACCTTCAAGGCGTATTTCCTGTTCCTGACCGGCTGGCTGGTCTTCGTCTACTTCCCGTTCGTGCACATGGTATGGAGTCCTGACGGCCTGTTTGCGAAATGGGGTGTGCTCGATTATGCTGGCGGCATCGTGGTGCACAACACGGCCGGTTTCGCCGCCCTGGCTTCGGTGCTGTATGTCGGCCGCCGCCAAAAGGTCGAGCTGAAGCCGCACAATGTGCCGCTGATTGCGCTCGGTTCCGGCCTGCTGTGGTTTGGCTGGTACGGCTTCAATGCCGGCTCGGAATTCCGCGTCGATGCGGTCACCGCTTCGGCTTTCCTGAATACCGACGTCGCTGCCTCGTTCGGCGCCATCACCTGGCTGTTCATCGAATGGTTCTATCACAAGAAGCCGAAATTCATCGGCCTGCTGACCGGCGGTGTCGCCGGCCTAGCGACCATCACGCCAGCCGCCGGTTATGTCTCGCTCGGCACCGCCGCCATCATCGGCATCTGCGCCGGCCTGATCTGCTTCTATGCAGTGGCGCTGAAGAACCGGCTGGGCTGGGACGATGCGCTTGACGTCTGGGGCGTACACGGCGTCGGCGGCATGGCCGGCACCATCCTGCTTGGGGTGTTTGCTTCCAAGGCGTGGAACGCCAACGGCGCCGACGGCCTGCTGCTGGGGAATACATCGTTCTTCTTCGCCCAGTGCGGCGCCGTGATCATCTCCGGCATCTGGGCCTTTGCCTTTACCTACGGCATGCTGTGGCTGATCAATCTGTTCACGCCGGTCAAGGTCGGCGCTGCAACGCAGGACCGCATGGATGAAGACTTGCACGGCGAGGACGCCTACCTGCACGCCTGATTTTCATCGGCGCTGACGCAAAAACGGCATCCGGGATTTTCCTGGATGCCGTTTTTTTTATGGAACGATGCTTGCCGATATTTTCCCGAGCGCTGTTATACCTCGGTTTCCAGCGCGATCAGTTCGGCCACGGTCTGACGGCGCCGGATCAGCCGGTGCACGCCCTGCTCAAGCATGACTTCCGCCAGCAGCGGCCGGCTATTGTAGTTGGACGACATGGAAGCGCCGTAAGCGCCAGTGTCATGGAATACCAGGTAGTCACCCACCTGCGCTTGCGGCAGCAGGCGCGGCGCCACCACGCCGCCGTCGTGCTGGGTGAAGACATCGCCGGATTCGCACAGCGGGCCGGCAATCACCGTCGGCCGCGCTTCCGCCGCATCTGCCGCGGTCGTCCGATGCAGCACCGAGATGGCGTGGTAGCTGCCGTACATGGCAGGCCGCATCAAGTCGTTGAAGCCGGCGTCGGCCAGGACGAAATGGTTGTTGCCGCTATCCTTGACCGCCCGCACTTCCGACAGCAGCGCACCGGCTTCCGCCACCAGGAAACGGCCCGGCTCGATTTCCAGCCGGACTGCATGTCCCAGATGCGCTTCGATTTCCTTGCGTGCGGCATCCCATATCGAAAAGTAGTGGGCGCCGTCGATAGGCTGTTCGCCCTCCTTGTAAGGGATAGACAGGCCGCCGCCGGCGGAGATTGCTTCCAGCTCGCAGCCGAGCCGCTTGACCGTGTCGACCATGGCGCCGCAGACGCGCTTCAGGTGGCCGTAATCGACGCCGGAGCCGATGTGCATATGCAGCCCGACCAGTTGCAGCCCGTATTGCTGGATCACTTGCAAGGCGCGCTCCAGGTCGGTGTGCCAGATGCCGTGCTTGCTGTTCTCGCCGCCGGTGTTGGTCTTGGCGCTGTGGCCATGGCCGAAACCCGGATTAATGCGCAGCCAGACACGATGGCCAGGCTTGACCTTGCCGATCTGTTCCAGCATGTCGATCGAACCGGCATTGACTTCGATATCGGCCTGTGTGACCCGCGCCAGGGTAGCCGGATCCAGCAGGTCGGCGGTGAACACCAGTCCGGCCGGCGATCCCTGCGGGCTATAGCCGGCCAGCAAGGCGCGCTCGATCTCTCCCAGCGACACCGCATCGACCATCACGCCATGTTCCCGCATCAGTTTCAGGATGTGGATATTCGAACAAGCTTTCTGCGCGAAGCGGATGACGTCGAAGGCCTTGAGCTGGCCTATCCGCTCGACGATGGTAGCGGCGTCGTAGATCCAGAGCGGCGTGCCGTACTGGCGGGCGAGTTCAGGAAAGGTATCAAGCAGGGCCGTATTCATGCAAATTCTCCAGGACAATTGTCGATATGGACCATATCATCCCTCAAATATCCCATTCAATAAAATATCAGTTATTCTCATCTCTATTCATATACGATATAGGTCAGGCAACCCCAGGCAGGTAAAAAATGTCCATCACACTCAGGCACATCGAAGTATTCCGGGCAGTCATGACGGCCGGCAGCGTGACCGGCGCCGCCGCCTTGCTGCGCACTTCGCAGCCGACCGTGAGCCGCGAGCTGGCGCGCTTCGAATCGCTGGTGCGGATGGCGCTGTTCGAGCGCGTGCGCGGCCGCCTGCAAGCCACCACCCAGGCCTTGGCGCTGTATGAAGAAGTGCGGCGTTCTTATGTGGGCCTGGAACGCATCGTCAGCATGGCCGGCTCGATACGGCAGTTCGAGCACGGCCAGCTTTCCGTGATCTGCCTGCCGACCTTTGCCCAGACCCTGCTGCCGGCCGCATGCCGCCGTTTTCTCGACGACTACCCGACCGTCGGCCTGAGCATCACGCCGCAGGAATCGCCTTTGCTGGAAGAATGGCTGAGCTCCCAGCGTCACGACATCGGCATCACCGAGACGCTTGCCGTGCCGGCAGCCACCACGCAATCGCTTCTGTTTTCAGGAGACATGGTGTGCGTGCTGCCGGACGGCCATCCATTGCTGGCCAAACAGAAACTGACGCCTGGTGACTTTGCGGGAGAGCGCTTCATCAACCTGTCGGTGTTTGACAGCTACCGGCAGCAGCTGGATGAAATTTTCGAACGGCATGCGACAGAACGCCTGATGGCGATCGAAACCGCCAGCGCGGCATCGGTCTGCGCCATGGTGCGGCAAGGCCTCGGGGTCGCCATCGTCAATCCCCTGACCGCCATGGATGAAGCCGGCAAGGGCCTGCATCTGCGCCGCTTCTCGTTATCGGTGCCGTTCCATGTCAGCCTGGTGCGGCCGCAGCATCGGCCGGCCTCGATGCTGGCCGATGCTTTTGCCGGCGCCTTGCATAAGCACTGCCTGCTGCTGGCCGCAACACTCAAGACGGTGCTGCGAAAGTAAAGCATGCCGGATTTCAGCGGCCCGCGGCTTCCTGCAGAACCGGATAAAATCGATGCACCCTCCTTCCCCCTGTCGCTCCTGCCATGAAAATTTCATTGCTGTCAGATCTGCACCTGTCGGTCCACCCCATGACGCCACCGCAAACCGGCGCCGACGTGGTAGTGCTGGCCGGCGATATCTGGCGGCCGGCAGAGGCCATCGAATGGGCCAGGCAATTCACCGTGCCCACGCTTTTTGTAGCCGGCAACCATGAATTCTACGGACGCGACCTGGACGGCGCCGTCGCTGAACTGCAGCTTGCGGCTGCAGGCAGCAATGTGCATGTGCTGCACAAACAGAGCATCACGCTGGATGGCGTACGCTTCCTCGGCTGTACGTTATGGACCGATTTCAGATTTTTCAGCGATGCAGAACAACGTCAGCTTGGCCTGCAGCAGGCAGTGGAACTGGTCAGGGATTTTTCGCGGATACGCGTGGCGCCAGATTCCCCTGAACTGTTCACGCCGGCACACTCGCAACGGCTGTTCGACGACAGCGTAGCCTGGCTGGAACAGCAATTTGCGCAGCCGCACGACGGCCCCACAGTCGTGATCAGCCATCATGCGCCCAGTCCGCGCAGCGTGCATCCGCGCTTTGCCGGTTCGGCGCTGAACGCCTGCTTCGTCTCGGACCTGGAGCAACGCATCCTGCAATGGCAGCCTGCCCTCTGGCTACACGGCCATCTGCATGACAGCTTCGGCTATCGCATCGGCGCCACGCGCGTGGCCTGCAATCCGCGCGGCTATGCACGGGACGGCAAACAGGAAAACCAGCTGTTCGATCCCGATCTGCTGATCACGATCTAAGCAGCAGCCCGCAGGGCGATACGATCGCCCTGCGGGTGCTTGATAAAACGCCCGGCCCGCTTACCTGGCGACTTCAATCACCACCTTGCCAAAGTGCCCCGCCCGTTCCAGGTGCGCATACGCTTCGCCCGCCTGCGCGAATGGAAATACGCGATCCACCACGGGGCGCAGCGCCGTCAGCTCGGTGAACCGGCTCAGCTCCTCCAGCATGCTGCGGCTTCCCACAAATATGCCAGACAGGCGCTTGGCGCCGCCGATCAGCGCAAAGGGATCGAGCTCGCCGCCGAACCCGCTGACGCCACCGATGATGGCGATCGTGCCGCCCATCCTGGCGCTGCGGATGGAGCGCGACAGCGTTCCTTGGCCGCCGACCTCCAGCACCAGATCGACGCCGCGGCCAGCCGTCAGGCGCAGGACCTCGTCCTGCCACTCAGGCGTGCTGTTGTAGTTGATGGTGGCGCTGGCGCCCAGCGCCCGCGCGCGCTCCAGTTTTTCGTCGCTGGAAGAAGTAATGATGGCGCGCAGGCCGGCGGCTTTGGCGATCTGCAGGGCCCAGACCGACACACCGCCGGTGCCCAGCAGCAGCACGCTGTCGCCGGCACGCAAGCCGCCTTCGACAAACAAGCTGTTCCATGCTGTCACGCCGGCGCATGGCAGCGTGGAAGCTTCCACATAATCCATATGCGCCGGAATCGTCACCCAAGCCTGCTCGTGCAGCACCACTTCTTCGGCCAGCATGCCGTTGGTGACAGCGCCCAGCGCCCGGCTGGTGACCTGCGGCGTCGGCGCGTCACTGATCCAGTCCGGGAAAAACGAGGCGGCGACACGATCGCCGACGCGCAGGCGGGTAACGCCGGCGCCCACCTCGATCACTTCGCCGGCGCCGTCGGAAGCCGGAATGACCGGACCGTCGCCGCTACTCAGGTAACTGCCATCGGCAATCATCAGATCGCGGTAGTTGAGCGACACCGCATGCACCCGCACCCTCACCTCATGCGCGGCAAGCGGCGTACTCTGGCGCTGGACCCGTTCCAGTCCTGCGATCTTTTGTCCTGATTGAATTTGATAAGCTTGCACGAAATTCTCCTGTTGGGTTCACACGGTCCGGGACCTGGCAGTTGCTGCGGCAGCACTTGCTCAGGGATTGCCTGTTATCATATAGAAGCTATTTATTCTCCAGTGATGTCATTTTTTACTATGTATGTAGCGTATATGGATACAATCAATGAGTGATCGCCTGCATGGCATCAGCGCCTTCGTGGAAGCAGTCGAAGCCGGCAGTTTTGCGGTGGCAGCGCAGCGCATGCGGCTGACCCGTTCGGCGGTGGGGAAAAGCATCGCCCGGCTGGAGCAGCGTCTGGGCGTGCGCCTGTTCCAACGCACCACACGCAGCCAGAGCCTGACCGAAGACGGCCAGGCTTACTACGAGCGCTGCGTGCGCGCGCTGGCCGAACTGGATGCCGGCGTCTCGGCGCTCGACAGCGGCAAGAGCGAAGCTATCGGCCGCCTGCGCGTCAGCGTGCCGGTGCTGTTTGGCCGCCATTGCGTGGCGCCGGTATTGCTGGCGCTGGCGCGCCGGCACCCGCGCATGACGATTGAAATGTCCTTCAGCGATCAGGTGGTGGATCTGGTGGAAGAAAAATTCGACCTGGCGATCCGCAGCGGCAGCCTGCCCGACAGCACAACCCTGGTGGCGCGGCGCCTGGCCACGCAGGACATGGCCATCTGCGCGGCGCCATCTTACCTGGCGGAGTACGGCACCCCGGCCGACATTGCGGCGATGAGCGCACATGTCGGCATCGCCTATGGCCGCGCAGGCCGGCTGGAACCCTGGCGCGTGCGCGACAGCAGTGGCGAGGTGCACAAGCCGCAGGTGGATATCCGTCTGGTGTTCGACGATTTGCAGGCCATCGCCGACGCTGCCGTGGCGGGCGCCGGCCTGGCCTGGCTGCCGTGCTGGCTGATGTCCAAGCATTCGCGCGCCGGCGAACTGGCCCTGGTGATGGACAGCGAGAGCGTGCTGCCTACCGAAATTTACCTGGTGTGGCCGCAGTCACGCTATCTGCCGACGAAAACCAGGGTTGCCATCGATGCGCTGGTGGCCGAAATTCCTGGCATGGTGGGAAAAATGCAGAAGCCGCCGGTGAAACCGGCCGCAGCCTGAAAAATCTTACTGTCCCAGCACGCCAAACTGCCAGGCAAAGAAGACTGCCAGCCCGACCATGATAGTCAGCAGCTGGCGGCGCGTCGCGGCACACACCAGCACTGCCGCGCAGGCTGCAATCAGCTGCGGATTGCGCCAGCTGAGTTCGATGCGTTGGCCATGCGGCGCCAGCACCATCGGCACGATGATCGCCGTCAGCACGGTGACCGGGACAAAGGCCAGCGCCTCTTTCAGCCAGACTGGAAAGGCAGCGCGCTCGCCAAGCATGAAAATCGCCGCTTTGATAAAGACCGTGATCAGCGCCATGCCGACGATCATCAATGTGTACGTCATGCTTTACCCCTTGCTGCACGGCTGCGCGCTTGCCAGTGCGAGATCCCCAGGCCGACGCCGACGCCGGCCAGGATCGCCGCCAGCAAACCAAGCTTGTACGGCAGGCCGCGCAGGAACCAGGCGAAGGCGCCGGCAGCGATCGCCGCCGCCAGCTGCGGAAAGCGGAACAGTTGCGGCACCACGATCGCGATGAAGGTCGCCACCATGGCGAAATCCAGGCCCAGGGTCTGCAATTGCGGGAAGGCTTCGCCGAACAATAATCCGATCAATGTCCACAGCTGCCAGTTGCCGTACATGGCCACGCCCGAACCGAGAAAATACCAGTGCCCCAGCGGCGTCTGTCCGTGCTTGTGATAGTAGGCGTTGGCGACGGCGAAGGTCTCGTCGGTCAGCAGGAAGCCAAGCAGGCCGCGCCAGCGCGCCGGCAGATGGCTGACGTAGGGCAGCAAGGTCGCCGCGTACAGCATGTGGCGCAGGTTGACGATGAAGGTCGCCATCCAGATCACCAGGATCCCGGTCTGCGCTGCCGCCAGGCCCACCGCAATGAACTGGCTGGAGCCGGCAAACACGCTCAGCGACATGAACTGGCCCTGCCATGCCACCAGCGGACCGGCAGCGATCAGGGCGCCGAAGATCACGCCGAACGGCGCCGCGCCCACCAGCATGGGCAGGCTGTCGCGGGCGCCGGCGGCAAAACTTGAGGAAGGAGTGGGATGCGGCATGGACGATTCCTTTGAGATGTCCGCATCTTAATGTCATGCGCTGCTTTGCGCTAGTATGTTATTGCTACGTGTTGGCTGCCAACACCAGTGCCGGAGCGCCTTCCCGGCTCAGGACCGGGCAGACGGCGACACCGGTTTACTGCGATGCGGCATCGTTGGACATCGCCTTGTCGCGGTTAGCTTTTGCATCGACCTTCTGTTGTTTCATATCGGCTTTGGCTTCCGCTTTTTCCACTTTCATTTCCGTGTTCGCCGCTTTCGTGCGCGCCTTGTATTCGGCCTTGGCGTCGCTGTCCGCCTGACGCTTCTGCACCAGCGGATCAGCCTGCGCTGCGGGATTGGTGCCGGGGACAGGCACCATCATCACTTGGCCGCCGTTGGCATCGCCATCGGCGGCTGCCGCTGTCTGGGCCTGGGCGGCGCCGGCAGCAGCCAACGCCGCAGCGGCGAAAATAAGTGTGTAGATAGGTTTCATGATAGATCCTTTCAAGTTGGAATGGCCCAGCTGGAATGATCCCGAGCCTGCATGAAACGGCTGGATCTGTACATCGCAGCTGGGTCCGGCTTTGAATAAATACGGGATCACCCGACAGGGTTTCCGCATCAACACGACTCAAGGTTAACGGCAAACGGAGATCGCTTTTGTGCGCTACGCCACTTAAAGGCGGCTTCTCGAAAAACGCGCTATCACCGCACTGCATAAGGGTTTGCGGGCTGGTGTTGAAATTTCGGCAGCAGCGGATTGCCGATTACAACTTTACATTCTGGTTTTTTTGAACAAAAATAAAACCGTCAGTAATTCTTTTTTTATTTTTTTGACAGCTGCGGTTTTGACATGCCTCGTTGTCTCATGGAGAAAACATGCAACTCAAACATACCCTGATGGTTACAGCATTTGCAATGATCGCGGTCGCCGGATGTAAAAAAGCCGATGACGCGAACGCACCTGCCGCGCAGCAAGCAGCACCTCCTGCCATGGCGCCCGCGCCTACTCCGGCGCCGGCTCCTGCACCGTCCACGCCAGATGCCGCCGCGCCTGCCGCAAGCGGCGCCGGCAGTTCCGGCAGCTAGACATCCGCCATGATGGCCACCTTCCTGGTGGCCATCGTCTCTCCGGGCCTCCGCGCAAGGTGCTGGCCGACAATTATTATTCTCATAACATGACGCGACCGCCGGCTCGATCAGGAAGTCAATGATCGTGTCAGTGAAGTCCTACAACAGAAGAGGTAATCCGCCGATTCCTCAATCCGCCTGCAACTGCGACTATCAATGCACAGAACTACCACCCCTCGAAGGAGACGGCGATGGCTTACGTATTGAATGGTTGTAGCAACAGCAGTGCAAAAAACGCGGCGAACAAGAAGGCAGTCGTACTGGCCGCCGTGCCTGGCGCAAGCAAAGGTGATTTCATCCAGCTCGGCGCGCAAAACATGAGCTCGCTTCGCATTGCTGGCCTGTATGGGCACAACCCGCTGCAGAACCACATCCTTGCATCCCTGCCTGGCGACGACTTCAAACGCCTGCAGCCACATCTCGAATTTGTCGCCATGCCGTTCGGCATGACCGTCTGCGAAGCAGACAGCCCGATCCGGCACATCTATTTCGTCACCAGCAGCATCGTCTCTCTGCTGCATGACATGAAGGACGGCAGCTCCGCGGAAACAGCGGTCATTGGCAACGAAGGCGTACTCGGCATCACCTTGATCATGGGCGGCGGCAAGAGCCTGAACCGGGCCACGGTCAAGAGCGCCGGCTACGGCTTCCGCCTCAAGGCCAGTATCCTGCTGGAAGAATTTGCGCGCGGCGGCGCTTTGCAGCAACTATTGCTGCGCTACACGCAGGAATTGATCACGCAGATGTCGCAAACCGCCGTCTGCAACCGTCACCACAGCGTGCCGCAGCAACTGTGCCGCAGCCTGCTGCTGACGCTGGATCGCCTGCCGGACAATGAAATCAGCGTTACCCAAAGTGCGATCGCTGCCATGCTTGGGGTGCGCCGCGAATCGGTGGCGGAAGCGGCCGGCAAGCTACAGGAAGAAGGATTGATCCAGTATGCGCGCGGACACCTGACGGTGCTCGACCGCGACGGCCTGGAAGCCAGGGCCTGCGAGTGCTATCACGACCTGAAGCATGAGTGCCATGCCATGCCGGCAGAGAAAAAAGCATCATGACAAGCAAGCGCATAAGAAAAAAATCTGCGCTTGAAAAAAGCAAGATAATAAAAATCCAGCGGTCGTGAAGACCCGCTGGATTTTTTTTGAACTACTAAAGCCAGGGGTTAATTTGCGACTGGCTTTGCCACGTCACCGGCAACTGCTGCGCCATCCGGCGCCACCTGCATGCCCAGCACCTTGGTCAGGAATCCCCAGCGGTCAGCCACTTCTTCGATCTGCTTCGAGGTCGGCTTGCCGGCGCCATGCCCTGCCTTGGTATCGATGCGTATCAGCACCGGCGCCGCGCCGGCCTGGTCGGCCTGTTCCGTTGCCACAAACTTGAAGCTGTGCGCCGGCACCACGCGATCGTCGTGATCGGCGGTGGTCACCAGCGTGGCCGGATAGCAGGTGCCAGGCTTCAGGTTATGTAAAGGCGAATAAGCGTACAGCGCCTTGAATTCATCGGCATTGTCGGAAGAGCCGTAATCGGAAGTCCAGCCCCAGCCGATAGTGAATTTATGGAAGCGCAGCATGTCCATCACGCCGACTTGCGGAATCGCCGCCGCAAACAGATCCGGCCGCTGCACCATGGTAGCGCCGACCAGCAGGCCGCCATTGCTGCCGCCGCCGATCGCCAGCTTTTGCGGCGAGGTGTACTTGTTGGCGATCAGCCATTGCGCCGCGCCGATGAAGTCATCGAACACATTCTGCTTGTGCAGCTTGGTGCCCGCTTCATGCCAGGCTTTGCCGTATTCGCCGCCGCCGCGCAGGTTCGGCAAGGCGTAGACGCCGCCCATTTCCATCCAGGCCAGGTTGGCGACCGAGAATGTCGGCGTCAGCGAAATATTGAAGCCGCCATAACCGTACAGATAGGTCGGATTGCTGCCATCGAGCTTGATGCCTTTTTTCGAGACGATGAACATCGGCACCTTGGTGCCATCCTTGCTGCTGTAGAACACCTGGCGGGTTTCAAAAGCACTCGGATCGAAATCGACTTTCGGTTGCCGGTACAGGCTGCTCTTGCCGCTTGCCAGGTCGTAGCGATAGATCGCGGCCGGCGTGGTAAAGCCGGTAAACGAATAGAAGGTTTCCTTGTCGCTGCGCTTGCCGCCGAAACCGCTGGCGGAACCGATGCCGGGCAAGGCCACCTCGCGCACCAGCTTGCCGTTCAGCGTATAAACCTTGACCTGGCTGCGCGCGTCTTTCAGATAATCAAGCACCAGGCGCTGGTCGACCACATTCGCGCCCTGCAAGGTCTCCTCCGCTTCCGGCACGATCATTTTCCACTTCGCGGCCTGCGGCTGGCGCGTGTCTATCGCGATGATGCTGCCCTTCGGCGCATCCTTGTTCGAGTTGAAGTAGAACACCGGGCCATCGTTGTCGATGAAATCGTAGGAAGCGTCGAAATCGTCGAGCAACGGCTGCATGGCGGCGTCCTTCTTGCCCAGGTCCTTGTAGTAGACGCGGTTCTTTTGTTCAGTGCCTTGCGAAATGCTGACGATCAGGTATTTGCCATCGTCGGTGACATGGCCGGCAAAGCCCCATTCTTTCTGGTCCGGGCGGTCGTAGACCAGGACGTCGTCCGACTGCGGCGTGCCCATTTTATGGAAATACAGTTTCTGGAAATAATTGACGTCGGCCAGCTTGGTCGCCTCTTTCGGCGCGTCGTAGCGGCTGTAGAAAAATCCTGAACTGTCGTGAGCCCAGGAGGCGCCGGAAAATTTCACCCATTGCAGATGGTCGGCAGTGTCCTTGCCGCTCTCGATGTCGCGCACTTTCCATTCGTTCCAGTCAGAGCCGGAAGCCGCGGTGCCGTAGGCCAGATACTTGCCGTCCGGGCTGACGGCTATGCCCGCCAGCGCCACCGTGCCGTCTGCCGCCAGCGTGTTGGGATCCAGCAGCAGGCGCGGCTCATCGTTGATGTGCTTGACCGTATACAGCACAGCCTGGTTTTGCAGGCCATCGTTACGGCTGTAGAAGTAGCGGCCGCCCTCTTTGAACGGCACGCTGAAACGCTCATAGTTCCACAGCTTGGTGAGCCTGTCGCGGATCGCCGCACGTGCCGGGATCGTCTCCAGGTAGCCTTGCGTCAGCTTGTTCTGCGCCTCGATCCAGGCCTTGGTGTCGTCGCCGTTGGCGTTTTCCAGCCAGCGGTAGGGATCGGCCACCTTGACGCCGTGATAATCGTCGGTCTGGTCGACTTTCTTGCTTGTGGGGTAGTTGAGGGTCTGGCCGGCGGCCGGGCATTGCTGGGCGATGCCGGCGCCGCTGCTGAGGATTGCGGATAAAGCAAGTGCGTGTTTGAGATACATGTTTTGTCCGTTGTGATTTGGGGTGAAATCAGGTCAGCAAAGAGTCATGCTGTCATCAGACGCTCGCGGATAAGCGGGCGGTGATTTTTTTTACATTGCTTTAACTTTTCTAAAAGCAACTATGTTATCTTGCAGTTCTAGTATGTAACATACTGTAGTACATGTCGATCTGTATTCAGCAGACATTCATACCTAACCTTTTGAGACAAACCAAGCCCGCCATGAAAACTTTATTGATCAGCGCTCTAATCCTGCCGCTCGTATCCGCATGTGCAATGACTTCGACCGAGACCAACCAAGACAGCGCATCGGCCAACCAGGAAAACGTCTACACCACCGGCAGCAACCTGCCATCCAAGCAGAACAAGAAATCGAATATGCAGACGCTCTCGCCTGAGCAGGCTGCCGACATGATTCCACCTGTCGCACCTAGAGGTCCTAAGGGTTAAACGGTTCGGGAGCAGGCCCGCAGCGGCCCTGCTCCCTCCCAATAAAAAACAGAGTCGCCGCAGATCGCTGCGGACAACTCTGTCTCTGGTTTTAGCAACTGCCCGGGGCCATCAATTCACCGGATGGTTCACCTGCATCACCCACAGACGCGCCAGATCGGCAACGCCGTCCGTTCCCTGCACCGACTTGAAGGCCTGGATCGCCTTGTCTTTCTGGCCGGCCATCTGGTATGCGATACCCAGATGTAATTTAGCGTCTTCGCTACGCTTGACGCCGCTCTTCTTCAAGCCGTCTTCCATCAGCGCCAGGCCCTTGTCAAACTGCCCAGCCGTTACCAGCGCGTAGCCGAGATTGATCTGCCCGGTGCCTTCCTTGGAACTGGCGACCGAAGCTTCGCTTTGCGCCATGGTTTTGAGGTCGTCGGCCGCGGCCTTGGTCGCCTGGTCGCGCAAACGCTTTTGCTTGGCAGCATCCGGACCGCTTCCCAGCAAACCGGCCTGATAACCCTGCTCCAGGGTCTTCTTGGCTTCGGCCGGGAAACCCGCCAACAAGGCCAGCTGCGCCATGTCGGTGAATTCCGTGCTGGTCTGCAGTTGTACGGTAGCGGCTTTCAAGCGATAGACGTCGAGTATCAGACGGTCGGAAAAGCCAGGTTTTGACTGCACCTTGTTGATCAGATCGGCCCAGTATTCTTTCTTCGGATAGTAGGTGTTCAGTTTTTCCAGCGCGGCCAGGTAAGCGGCCTTGTCATTGCTCTTCAGCGCGCAACTGATCAACAGCTTCAGGTTGATCTCGGTCGGCGCCCGGCCGGCAGCTTCATCCGCTGCGATGTCTGCCTGCAGTTCGGTGGTGGCGCGCGGAATGTCATTGCTCAGATAATAGGACTGGACCAGCAGCGTGCGGGTTTCCGGATCGCTGCCGCTTTCCTTGACGGAGCGCGACAGCCATTCGATCGCCTTTGGATAATTCTGCGCTTCGTAATACAAGTTGCCGAGGGCCTTCACGATCTTGGCCTGATCGGCAGGGGCCAGGCGTCCGGAAGCAATCACGGCCTGGAATGACTTGGCGGCCAGATCGGCATCGCCCGCGCTTGCCGCGGCGGCGCCGCGCATGCGGTCGATGGTATAGGTTTCATAGGCAGTCTTGTCGCCGACAGCGTCTGTTTCCGCGATTTTCGCCAACGCCTCCTTGTACTTCTGTTCTTTCATCAAAGCCTGTGCTGCCTGCAGCGGCGTGCCGATTTCCGGGCGCACGGTTTCGACTTTCGCCTTGTCTGCATCATCGGCAGCGTAAGCGCTTTGGGTGAGACCCAGGACAGGAAGCGTCGCATTGAAACCGACTGCAGCCAACAACACAAACATGGGAGCGAAGCGTAATTTTGACATGGCATTCTTTCAATCGAAAACGAAAATAGGCAGGTTCCAGGGCGCGCCCTAAACCTGCCTATTATATGGTGCAAAAAAACAAAACCTAATTGTTACTCCATGAACTGCTCATTGCCGACGATACCGATCTTGGTGACGCCCAGACGCTGCGCCGACGCCATCACGGCCGCGACCGACTTATACTCCACCGCCTTGTTCGGACGCAGATGTACTTCATCGATGTTGCCGCCGGCGACCACCGTCTTCAGGCGATCTTCCAGTTCTGCGCGGTTCGCCATCGGCGTCCCGTTCCACATCACCGTGCCGCTCGGATCGATATCCACCGTGTCGACCACTGGCAGAGCCAGCGGCGGCGGCGGATTACCGGTCGGCATGTTCAGCTTGATCGCATGATTCTGGATCGGAATCGTGATGATCAGCATGATGATCAGCACCA
>NZ_DATMRB010000024.1:0-41904 GCF_035566555.1 Collimonas sp. | reverse complement strand
GCTGCAAAAAGTACATTACTCGAAGATCTTCCTGATTTTGCCTTGTATATCCCCGGTATCGGTCGCGATAAGATTTCTGATATTACAACTAATATTATTAGATCCGGATTGATTTCATACACAAGGGCACAGTGCGACCTTTACAGTATTCCCGTCAGAAGCGTGGCTTCAGGTTTTTATTGGGATATCAACTCTGGCACTTGGAGTCAGAAGTATGTCGAACTGCCTACATGCGACGGGAAGAAAGTTCTACTAGTTCCGAAATATACTGTTCGTTACCGAGTTGGAGTTGACCATGCAACGTACAGATCCAAATTTGTGCTGGAATATTTGCAAGAAGAGCATAAGTGCCCCGGGTAAACTAAATTCACGATTATGAGTCTGAAGGCAATCTCAACTCGAACCGATGCTCATGAAACTGAAAGTTGAACTGACTGAAGCGGAGAAACGAACCTTGCAACAACTGTCGCGCAAACATCCCTATCAAGACTTCCGGACCCGTGGACTGGGCTTGCTGTTACTCAACGATGGCAGACGCATCTGTGACATCGCCGAAGAACTTGAAGTGAGCGCCAAGTCTGTCTACAACTGGGCCCATGCCTGGCATGACAGGGGCCTATGCGGCTTGCTAGTCGGGCATAAAGGCGGTCGTCCGCGCGCGTTATCCGACGCCATGGTTACAACTGCCGTGGAAGCAGCACGAGCCGAATCGATGACCCTCAAACAGATCGCGCAGCAGATTGAAGCCGTTCATGACGTGCCATTTCCATGTGGCCTTGATACCTTGTCGGTGGCACTCAAGCGTGCAGGTTTCTCCTATAAACGTGGGCGATATTCACTCAAAAAAAACGAGACGAACAGGAGTTCGCTATGAAAGCCCGTGTCCTCACTAAATTGCAGCAAGCAGCGCGTGATGACATGCTACGCCTTGTCTACTTTGATGCCGCTGGCATATCGGCTTCGCCGCCCGTACAGCGCGGCTGGTCGCCAATAGGCAAACCACACAGCATCGTGCCTCAACCACATTGCAAGCGCTCAGTTCTGGGCGCTCTGGATTTCGGTGCCAACCAGCTTCGACACCAAAGCTACAAGGAATCCATCAAGCGTCCTACCGTCGTACAGTTTCTCGATCAAACAGCTCAGGAAAGCGATTCATCAAAGATGACAGTGGTCGTTCTGGACAACACAAAAATCCACCATTACATCGACCAGGAAACGCTCAACCGCTGGCTTGTTGATCATCGTATGGTGCTATTCTACTTGCCCACCTACAGCCCCGAATTGAACAAGATCGAAATCCTCTGGAAGCACGCCAAGTATCACTGGCGCCGTTTCGTCACATGGACAAAAGAAACCATCGACACGGAGATTGAAAAGCTCTTCACCGGCTACGGATCAAAATCTGAAATTCGTTTTTCGTGAACACTTACAAACACATCAGTACTACAAAAAACCAGTGCTCCAGCAGCGGTACTGAAGACAAAAAAAACCGGCCCCGTTCGATACGAAGGGTCCGGCTCCAGCATCCATATCACGGCGATGCGCAGTCAGGTGACGCACAAACTGCGCAGCTCAGCAGCGAAGCGCTCCACCGTCTCTTGCTGGGTATCCCATGCGCACATCAGGCGGCAGCCGCCGGCGCCGATAAATTGATAGAACTTCCAGCCGCGCGCGCGCATGGCTTTGGCGGCGTGGTCCGGCAACTCGGCAAAGACGGCGTTCGCCTGCGGTTCGAACAGTACTTTTACCCCGGTGATGTCCAGCAGGCGCTGATGCAGCAATGCGGCCATGGCGTTGGCGTGACGGGCATTGCGCAGCCAGACGTCGTTGTCCAGCAAGCCGAGCCACGGTGCGGAGATGAAACGCATCTTGGACGCCAGCTGGCCGGCCTGTTTGACGCGGTAAGCGAAATCCTCGGCCAGCTTCTTGTCGAAGAAAACGACAACCTCGCCGACCGGCAAGCCGTTCTTGGTGCCGCCGAAACACAGGACGTCGACGCCGGCGCGCCAGGTGATTTCGGAGGGATGTACATCGAGGGCTGCCACGGCATTGGCGAAGCGTGCGCCATCCATGTGCACCCGTAACTGGCGGCGCTTGGCGATTGCCGCGATCGCCCGCACTTCTTCGACCGTATAGACGGTGCCGACTTCGGTCGATTGCGTGATGCTGACCACTTTCGGCCGCGGGTAATGGATATCGGCGCGCTTGGTCACCAGCGCCTCGATCGCATCCGGCGTCAGCTTGCCGTTTTCACCCTTGGCAGTCAGCAGTTTCGAACCGTTGGAAAAAAACTCGGGACCGCCGCATTCATCGGTTTCGATATGCGCCAATTCATGGCAAATCACCGAATGATACGACTGGCACAAGGATGCCAGCGCCAGCGAGTTGGCGGCAGTGCCGTTGAAGACGAAGAAGACTTCGCAATCGGTCTGGAACAGATCGCGCATGCGGTCGCATACGCGCTGGGTCCAGGCGTCGTCGCCATAGGACGGTTCGTGACCGCTGTCGTTGCTCTTGAGCAGATAGGCCAGTGCTTCCGGGCAGATGCCCGCCTGGTTATCGGAAGCGAAATGCTGCAAAGACGGCGACACGAACGGTTCCATGGACAGGCGGCCTTTTAAGAAATTGGGGACAGAGGTGCACGGCAAGTGTTTAAGAGCCACCGTAGCGTGGCGAATTACTCTGTCCTCAACTGATTAGATTTTCGAAGCGATCAGCTTGCCCAGTTTCTCGATGCCGTCGCGGATCTTGGCTGGCGGCACGGTAACAAAGCTCAGGCGCAAGGTATGCTGTTCCGGCGTATTGCCATAGAACGGGCCGCCCGGCACAAAAGCCACGTGTTGCTCTACTGCTTCCGCCAGCAGCTTGGTGCTGTCGATATGCTTGGGCAGGGTCACCCAGATGAACATGCCGCCTTCCGGCCGGGTCCAGCTGACGCCGCTCGGGAAGTAGGTTTGCAGCGCATCCAGCATGGCGTCGCACTGATCCGAGTAAAGCTTGCGGATGGTCGGGATATGCTGGTCGAGGAAGCCGTCCTTGATGGTTTCATACACCACCATCTGTGTCAGCTGCGAAGTGTGCAGGTCGGTGGCTTGCTTGGCCTGCTCCATCTTCTCGATCAGCGCGCGCGGGGCGACCACATAACCAAGGCGAATGCCTGGCGTCAGGATCTTGGAGAAGGAACCCATGTAGATCACGCCGCCCGGATTCATGCTGAGCATCTTCGGCAGCGGTTCGGCGCGATAGCTGAGGGCGCCGTAAGGATCGTCCTCGATCAGCGGCAGGCCGAGCTGGGCGCAGATATTCACCAGGGCCTGGCGGCGCTCGACCGACAAGGTGCGGCCGGTCGGGTTCTGGAAATTAGGCAAGGCGTACAGCATGCGCGCGCCCTGGCCCAGGGTCGCCACGGTTTCCGGCATCAGGCCGCCGTCATCGCTAGGCACCGAAACGAATTCCGGACCGTACAACGAAAACGCCTGCAAGGCGCCCAGGTAGCTTGGGGTTTCAACCAGCACTTTGCTGCCTTCGTCGATCAGCACCTTGCCCAGCAGGTCCAGGCCTTGCTGCGAACCGGATGTCATCATGACCTGGTTCGCGTTGATCTTGGCGCCGTCGGTCGACAGCGAGTTGGCCACCCATTCGCGCAACGGGCCATAGCCGTCAGTCGGACCATATTGCAGCGCGACCTTGCCTTGATCCGACAAGACCTTGTCGAAAGCGACCTTCAGGCGCTCGACTGGGAAAGTCGCCGGCGACGGCAGGCCACCGGCGAAGGAAATGATTTCCGGACGCATGGTGATCTTGAGGATTTCGCGGATGGCCGAGCTTTGCAGCTTCTGTGCACGTTCCGAGAAACGCCATTGCAGCGGGGTTGGGTTTTCGATTTTCATACAATTCTCTTCAAGTGATCTTGTTTTGAGAGGCGGCTGTCTGCAGGCCGGATCAAGCCGAGCCTGTACTGCAACCGCCATGGTTTTTATGATCTGCCGTCTCCTGGGCCGGCAGCGGTAAGTGCGGTGTTTCGCAAATGAGGGAAGCACCGCACCGCGCTACCAGTACTGCGAGTCTTATTCGATTTCAGCAATCATTTCGATTTCTACGCAGGCGCCCAACGGCAGCTGTGCCACACCGAATGCGGAACGGGCATGCTTGCCCTGCTCGCCAAACACTTCGCCGATCAGTTCGGAGGCGCCGTTGGTGACCAGGTGCTGCTCCGTAAAATCAGGCGTCGAGTTCACCAGGCTCATCAGCTTGACGACCCGTTTGACGCGCAACAGATCGCCGCCGCAAGCTGCTTGCAAGGTAGCGATCAGGTCAACCGCAATGCCGCGTGCGGCTTGCTTGGCTTCTTCGGTCGTGATGTCCTTGCCGAGTTGCCCGACCCAGATCTTGCCGTCCTTCTTGGACAGGTGACCGGACAGGTAGACCGTATTGCCGCTTTGGGCATACATCACGTAAGCAGCCGCAGGCGCAGCGACGGCCGGTAAAGTGATGTTCAGGGCTTGCAACTTTTCATATACAGACATCAGATACTCCGAAAAATATAATCATTTGCCAACGCTTGTGACGCCAGCAGCAATGACAGGGTAAATGGGATAACACCGGGCTCAGGCCATGTTCCTGAGGCGGGAAGCCAACAATTATCTCACCCTAAGGCCAAGTTGGCGACCAGTGCGGCGTTATATTTTGCCATCCTATTTTTCGGAAACATCAGGCTGGCTGACGCCGCACCGCCATTTTGCGGCCAAAGCCGACGACAACCAGCACCGCCAGCGCAAACAGCATATTGCGCCCCACCAGCGCTTCCCCGAGCAGCAACGCTGCTCCCAGCAGTGTCATAAACGGCTGCAATAATTGCACCTGGCCAACACGGGCAATGCCGCCCAGGGCCAAGCCCTTGTACCAGAAGAAGAAACCGATGAACATCGAGAACAGCGAGACATAGGCAAAGCCGAGCCAGGCCTTGGGCGAAGCACTGATCCCATAGCGCCAGCCAAGCCAGGCGGTAATCGGCAGCAGGACCGGCAGCGACAGCAGCAGAGCCCAGGCGATCACCTGCTGGCCGCCCATGGTTTGCGACAGGCGACCGCCTTCGGCATACCCCATGGCGGCGGCCACCACGGCCGCCAGCAAAGCCAGGTCGGCCATCTGCAAGCCGCCGTCGCCCTGGCTGAGTGCAAAAGCGACAACAATTCCGCTGCCGGCGACGGCGGCAATCCAGAATCCGGTCGATGGCCGCTCACCAAAGCGCAGGGCCGCAAACATGGCCGTCGCCAGGGGCAGGATGCCGAGCACGATGGCGCCGTGCGAAGCCGGCACGTAGCGCATCGCCACCGAAGAAAACAAGGGAAAGCCGACCACCACGCCGAGCGCCGTCAGCGCCAGCGATTTCCACTGCGCGCCGCGCGGCCAGGCAGCCTTCAGCTTCCACAACAGCGGCATGGAACACAAGGCCGCCACCACCGCCCGGCCGAAAGCGACAAACACCGGATTCAGTTCCGCCACCGCCATCCGCGTGAACGGCAAGGTCAGGCTGAAGATAGCTACCCCGACCAGCCCCAGCCACATGCCCTTCGATTCGTCTGTCATGTCGCCTGTCTTCTGCTTATCGATTATTTGTCGATTATTTATCGATTGATTGGATTGAAACGGGACGATCTTGCCCTCAGAGCCAGATCGAAACCGCTGAATAAATGGTCAGCAGCACCATAGCCGCGCAAAATACGCGCTGCCACACCGGCTGCGCCAGGTAACGCCGCAAGCCCGAACCGGCGGCAGCCCAGACGCCGACGCACGGCAGGTTGATCACCGAGAAAATCAGGCAATACAGGCCAATCGACAGCCAGATCGGCTGCAGCGGCGGCAGGAACGCCGAGGCGCTGGTGATGGCCATGATCCAGGCCTTGGGATTGGCAGCCTGGAAAGCTGCCGCGCCAAGGAAAGTCATCGGCTTGTGGCCGCTTTCCAGCTCGGACTTGAAAGACATCTTGCGCAGCTTCCAGGCCAGATACAGCAGATAAGCCGAACCCAGGGTTTTGAGAATCACGTGGATAGACGGCAGGGCCAGCACCAGACTGCCGACGCCGACGGCGCACAGCACCAGCATCACGCCGAAGCCAAAGGTCACGCCCAGCATGTGGGGAATCGTGCGATGGAAGCCGAACATGATGCCGGACGAAGTCAGCATGATGTTGTTCGGCCCCGGCGTGATCGAGGACACGAAAGCAAACACGGCCAGTGGCAGTAAGGTCTCCAGCAGCATCATGACACGCTGGTGGCCGGGTGGAAGCCTGGACCGCGCAAGCGTGCCAGCAAAGCCTTCAGGATGCTAGGCGTACCGCGCTGCGGCAAGCCGCTCAGACTGATGCGGCTGTTGCCAGGATCGGCCTCAACCACCACCATGCGGCCAGGCAGTAAAGTTAATGAGCGGCCGGCGTGCAGCCAGTGGTCTTCCGGCTGCCCTTCAAAAGTCACCCAGACACGGCCGCTGACCACTTTCAGGATCACATGCTCTTCGGTCACGCCAGACAGCACGCTGCCGCCCGACAAGGTATGAGACTGTTGCTTGAATAATGTTTGCATGGCGCACTCGCTTCCGGATTTGCAGCATTGGGGATTTAGGTCTATGCTAAGCCAATTAACCAATACAGTACCAATACAGTTAAACAAGTAATTTCTGACACTGTTCCGGCCAAACCACCAATACAGTAACCATCACAATGACCAACACAGTCCCGCCCCGCAAGCTGAGCAACAGCCAGCTGCCACAGCTGCCGTCCGCCCCACAGCTGCTGTCGCGCGATAGCGATACCTCGCTGGTCGAGCAGATCGTGCGCAGCATCGAATCCCGCATCAGCGACCGCTTGCTGCGCACCGGCGCCCGCATGCCGTCGATCCGCCAGTTTGCCGACAGCCACAATGTGTCGCGCTTTACCGTGGTGGAAGCCTATGACCGGCTGGTGGCCAAGGGTTGCCTGGAATCGCGGCGCGGCTCCGGGTTTTACGTGCGCGAACGCTCGCCGCTGTTGGCCGAACGCGGCAGCAATCCGGCCGGCGACAAGCAGCCGCAACTGATTGACGTGGTCTGGCTGGTGCGCAATATGCACCAGCAGGCGCCGAACAAGAAAATGCCCGGCTCAGGCATGTTCCCCAGCGAATGGCTGGACGCCGACCTGATCGCCAACGCCCTGCGCAGCATCAGCCGGCAGAATCCGGCGCAACTGCTGTCCTATGGGATTCCGCAAGGCTTCTTGCCGCTGCGCCAGCAATTGCAGCTGAAGATGGCCGAACTGGAAATCGCCGCCACGCCGGAACAGTTCGTCACGACGACAGGCGTGACCCAGGGGCTGGACCTGGTGGCGCGCCACTTTACTCAACCCGGCGATGTGATCCTGGTCGACGACCCGTCCTGGTTCCTGATGTTTGCTTCGTTCGCCGCGCTGGGCGCCAGGGTGGTCGGCGTGCCGCGCCTGGCCGACGGTCCCGACATGGCCAAGCTGGCGGAGCTGGTGGCGCTGCACAAGCCCAAGCTGTATGTGCTGGTGTCGGTGCTGCACAATCCGACCTCGACCTCGCTGTCGGCAGCCAAGGCGTTCCAGATCCTCAAGCTGGCCGAAGAACACGACTTCATGATCGTCGAGGACGATATCTATTGCGATATGCATCCCGGCTCCGCGATCCAGCCGGCCACCCGCATTGCCTCTCTCGACCAGCTCAATCGCGTGATCTACATGGGCGGTTTTTCGAAAACGCTCTCGCCCAACCTGCGCTCCGGCTTCATCGCCACCTCGCTCGAGCTGGCCCAGCACTTTGCCGACCGCAAGATGCTGACCAACCTGACCAGCGCTGAAGTCGGCGAACGGGTGGTCTATAAAATCCTGTCCGAAGGCCACTACCGCAAGCATCTGGACCGCTTGCGCGGCAAGCTCGACAGCGTGCGCGACCGCACCATCCGGCAGATGGAAAGGATAGGCATGACGGTCGACATCAGCACCCCGGCCGGCATCTTTGTCTGGGCCGATACCGGCCATGACACCAACGTGATGGCGGAAAAAGCCCTGGCCGAGGGCTTCCTGCTGGCGCCCGGCGCCCTGTTCTCGCCCAGCCAGCTGCCCTCCTCGCGCATGCGGATCAACGTGGCAGCGATGTCGGACCCGGCTATCTGGCGCTTCCTAGAGCAGGAATGTAGCAAATAAGGCAAGTCAGGTGGCCGCTAGGCAATCAGCTCTTGTAAAATCCGGATTGCTCCCCATTTTTTGACCAATACACAGGACCAAAGCGGAGCCAGACAGACCGCTTTGCCTTTTTATCGCCGATTTTTATCATTTTCACATCACTTTTTCTACGTTTATACAGAGGAAACAATGGCCGTATCCGAAAAGCAAACCCTTGGTTTTCAGGCAGAAGTAAAGCAGCTGCTGCAATTGATGATCCACTCGCTGTACTCCAACAAGGAAATTTTCCTGCGCGAGCTGGTGTCCAATGCATCCGATGCCGCCGACAAGCTGCGCTTTGAAGCGATCAACAACGGCGCCCTGTTCGAGAACGATCCTGAACTGAAGATTAAGGTCGCTTTCGACAAGGCCGCACGCACCATCACGATCTCGGACAACGGCATCGGCATGAGCCGCGATGAAGCCATCTCGCACCTGGGCACCATCGCCAAGTCCGGCACCAAGGAATTCTTCTCGAAACTGTCCGGCGACCAGCAGAAAGATGCGGCGCTGATCGGCCAGTTCGGCGTCGGCTTCTACTCGGCCTTCATCATCGCCGACAAGATCACGGTCGACACCCGCCGCGCAGGCGCCAGCGCCACCGAAGGCGTACGCTGGGAATCCACCGGCGCCGGCGATTTCAGCATCGAAGCGATCGACAAGCCATCGCGCGGCACCGACATCACACTGCATCTGCGCGAAGGCGAAGACGAATACCTGTCGGCCTGGAAGCTGAAATCCATCATCCGCAAGTACTCTGACCATATCTCGCTGCCGATCGTGATGCAGAAAGAAGAATGGGACGAAGAAAAGAAGGAAACCGTCGTCAAGGACGAATTCGAGACCGTCAACCAGGCCAGCGCATTGTGGGCGCGCAGCAAATCCGACATCACCGAAGAACAGTACGTCGAGTTCTACAAGCACGTTTCGCACGATTTCGAAGCGCCGCTGACCTATACCCACAACCGGGTCGAAGGCCGCAGCGAATACACTCAGCTGCTGTACGTGCCCAGCCGCGCCCCGTTCGACCTGTGGGACCGCAACAAGCGCGGCGGCATCAAGCTGTACGTCAAGCGCGTCTTCATCATGGACGATGCCGAACAACTGATGCCGGTCTACCTGCGCTTCGTCAAGGGCGTGATCGATTCCAGCGACCTGCCGCTCAACGTCTCGCGTGAAATCCTGCAGGAATCGCGCGATGTGCGCGTGATCCGCGAAGGCTCGACCAAGCGCGTGCTGGGCTTGCTGGAAGAACTGGCCAACAGCGATGAGCAGGCGCAAAAGGACAAGTACGCCAGCTTCTGGAAGGAGTTCGGCCAGGTCTTGAAAGAAGGCATAGGCGAAGACGCGACCAACAAGGACCGTATCGCCAAGCTGCTGCGCTTTGCCTCCACCAGCAACGACGGCGACGTCCAGACCGTGTCCTTCGCCGACTACATCGGCCGCATGAAAGAAGGCCAGGACAAGATCTATTACGCCACCGGCGAAACCTTTGCCGCCGCCAAGAACAGCCCGCACCTGGAAATCTTCCGCAAGAAAGGCGTCGAAGTCCTGCTGCTGACTGACCGCGTCGACGAATGGATGCTGTCCTTCCTGCAGGATTTCGAAGGCAAGGAACTGGCGTCGGTTGCCAAGGGCGGCCTCGATCTCGGCACCCTGGAAGATGAAGCCGAGAAGAAGCAGCACGAAGAAACCGAAACCCAGTTCAAGGATCTGGTTGAAAAGATGAAAGCAGCGCTGGCCGACAAAGCCAAGGACGTGCGCGTCACTTTCCGCCTGACCGATTCGCCTGCCTGCCTGGTGGCCGATGAAAACGAACTGTCCGGCAACCTGCTGCGCATGCTCAAGGCCGCCGGCCAGGAAGCGCCGGATTCCAAGCCTATCCTGGAAATCAATCCGGACCATCCGCTGGTGCAGCGCCTGAAGTACGAAGAAGCCAAGTTCGGCGACTGGTCGCACATCTTGTTCGACCAGGCTTTGCTGGCGGAAGGCGGCGCCTTGGCGGATCCGGCCGGCTTCGTCAAGCGCTTGAATGAAATGCTGCTGGGCATGACCGGCAAGTAATTCGAGGCCGGTATGCCACCTGCTCTGCAGGGCAATCGATCAAGGGCTGCCAGACAATTTGTCTGGCAGCCCTTTTTTATTGCCGCCGGCCTGGATTACTGGGCCACTTCGAATTCACCGACAAAGACCGTATCCTGCCGGTCCTTCAGGCGCAGCGTCACCATCTGCTCTTTTTGCTGAGGGGTGCCGAAGGCGGTCGTCAGCTTGACCTGCAAGGTGGTGTCGCCGGCAATCAGCTGCTGGCTGTTGCCGTAGTAATTGGCTTCTATCTTGTACTTGCCCGGCTTTGCCTTGCGCAGCGAGAATTCCTCAGGTCCATACCCCTGCGTGAAATCGCGCGACATGCGACCTCCCTGGTGTGTCAGCGGATAGCCGTAGAAACATTTTTCGCCATTCGGATCGGTCACCCACAGATCCATATCGGAATTATCCGCATCCCAGGTCATCACCACGCGCAAATCGAGCGCCATATTCTTCAGAAAACGTGGGTCAATCCGGCTGGTATCGAGCGGGACACCAGCAGTCGCCACGATCTGGTTCAATTCGGCCAGGACAATCGTTTCGATTTCCGGAAAGCGCGTATCCCATGGCCGCAGCACCACTTCGTACAACTGATCGATGGCTTGCTGGTACTGCTTGCTGGCCGCATATGCCAGACCCAGATCGCGGAACGATTGCGGCTCTTCGCTGGCCAGCTGCTTTACCTTTTCAAAGACAGGGATAGCCAGCTCCGGGGCGCCGGCCTGCAACAGACGGTAGCCGAGTATGCGCAGCACGGCGCGGTTTTCCAGGTCCATCTCCGCCAGGTTCGACAAGACACGCAGGGCCAGGTCGCGCTGCCCTTTCTCCAGCAGGACGTCAGCGGCATCGAGGAAGAAAGCGCTGCTGTTGGCGTAGCCTGGTTTTTCATCGAGATAGATGGCGTACACAGCATCTGCTGTCGCAGCTTTCAGACGGTCGATGTAAGGTGCATTGGCGCTCCATTTTTGCAGCGCCACGCTGATTTGTGGCGCCGTGGTTGCGGCATCGCTGCCGCCAAGCGATTTCGACGCATAATTTTCCCTTGCTTCAAATGCCCGCTGCAACCCTGCAACCGGCGCCGGCGGCGGCATTGGCGCAGCCACTACCGGCGCCGCCATTTCCGGCGCCGATGCGCTCTGCAACGGAATCCCGGCGTCGCGCCGGCGATCGCTACGGAGAGCATCCGGCGTTGCCCTCTTGGTCTTCGGCATGTCCGCCTTAGAGAAATCTTTCTCCCACCAGGCAATCTTACGCTCGAACTGCTGCAGCACGTTTTCCAGATGCCGGCTACGCGCCTGCCTGAGATCGCCATCACGCACTTTCTTCAGCTGATTGAACGCGGCCTGATATTCTGGCGGCGGAGCGACGTCGTAGCGCACGTAATCGTCAAGCCGTTCAAGCACGATCAATGAAGTCTCACGGGTCGCCAGGCCGAATTGCTGACCGATGCGGCGGATCTCGGCGCGATGCAAGTCACGGTTGGCGTCCAGTTCGCGCAAGCGATAGCCGGCCCACAGGTAAGCTGCCAGCGGATGCGCCGGCGCCGTTGCCGAGATCGGGATGACCGTGCTTGCCAGCCGGCCGTTTTGCCGCGTAGCGAGCGTGAGCTGGGCTTCCGGATTACGCAAACGCCCGGCGATACGCAATATGCCGTTTTTTGCGTCACGCGATTCGATTTGCAAATCGCCGGCGCCGACCGCCGTCAAGGTTGCTACATGCGCCGACTCGCTCAGCAAGGCTTGCGTCGCCGCCGCCACGGATTGCGCCGTGATCTGTATCAAACGGCCGCCGCTATTCTCCGCCCAGGCAGACAGCAAGCCGGTGTCGGCCGCCAGCGCCGAGTTCAAGGCGTACAGGCGCTGACCTGCGGCAAGCTTGGGAAAGGCCGCGTTGCCATAATTGCTCAAGCCGTCGCTCACCAGCAGGTATTCGCCGACATCCGCTTCCTGTTTCCAGTCGCCCAAGGCACTGGCGCCATCGTAGACCGTGTTCCGCAAGGCCTGGCGCAAGGTGTTCCAGTTGCCGTTGGCGATATGAAAGGATTGCTCCGCCTCCGCTCTGTCGCGCAAGCGGGTCAAGCGCACTTCCACATTGCCGGCTGCCTTGAAATAGCGATCCAGGACGGCAAATTCTGCATCGTGATCGCGCACAGCCCCCGAGCCAGAGCTATCCCACAGCAGACCGATCACCTTGGGCAAACTGCGCGCCGTATGCGTCTCGGCCACCGGTATTTCAGTGACAAACCATGTGCCGTCATCGCGCACCTGGGTGTAAGTCTGCGGCTTCTCGCTGGCAGGTATCAGCAGATTGAGCATGCCGCTGGCGGCAAATCCGCTTTTATTGACATGCATCTGGTATTGCTCGCCGGTCCGTACCAGGCCTATGGCGCCCAGGCTGCCGCTGGCCTGCGGCGCGGCCATGGCGCCGTGCACATTGAGCGTCAGATCGAAATCGCGCATGCGGTCGCCGTAAGCCAGCGGCAAGCGATATTGCCAATTCTTGCCCTGGCGCGCCAACGGCTCTACATACTTGATTTCCACGGTGCGCGTACCGTTGGCTGGAATCGGATAGATTCTCAGTTTGAAGTTGTTACCCTGAGTCGCCTCCAGCAGGCCCGGATCGACCCTGCGCCGCTCGATTGCCTCGAAGATCTGGCGTCCCTTGGCTTTTTCCACCGGTACGGCCGGCCGCTGCCGCCCTTCGACATCCAGCGAAAATGCGACGATCTGCTGACCGTCCAGCAAGGGGAACTGCAGCTGCCCCTCAAGCAAGCGCCGGTTCGGATTGAAGAACACCATCTGCACCGTAGTCTGCGCCATGCCGCCGCTGATCTCGCCGTTGACCTGCAGGCCTTGCAGCACAATCGGTTGTTCGGCCCCGTTAGCGATGATCAGCGGCGACGGCATCACCGTCCGGGCCTGGGCTGCGGGAAGCAACAGGAACAGTGCGCATAGTGCGCCCAACAAGGCTCGTAACATATCATTCTCCGTTTGTGCCGATACGCCGGCTTGTCATATGAAACGGAGCAGTTGCAAATACGGGGTTAAATCCGCAAAAAATAATTTCCCCAGCAAAAAATGGCTGGCAGGCAAGCATTCACAGCCTTATTGCTTTCTTGCACGGCAGGCGTCACAATCGCCGCTACCGCCCTGCCGAGCAAAGACGCTGCCGCCATGCCCGCCGAACCTTCCGATGAATCGCTGATGCTCAATTACCGTGACGGCGATCTGGCTGCGTTCAGGGAACTGTACCGGCGCCACAGCCAGGGTTTATACAGCTTCATCGCCTGGCGTTCGCCACGCCGCGACTGGGTCGACGAGATCGCGCAAGACAGCTGGGCCGGCCTGCACCATGCACGCGCCCGCTATCAGCCGGAATCGCTGTTCCGGACTTATCTGTTCCAGATCGCGCGCAATCGCCTGATCGACCTGTTGCGCCAGCAGCAAACCTTGCTGGCCAGCGAAATGAGCCAAGGCGACGACGGACAAGCGGCATTCGATTACCTGGCCGAAACAGCGCAGGAAACGCTTGCACCCGAAGCGGTGCTGGAAAACCGAGAGCGCATCGCCAGGTTGCACGCGGCGATACGACTGCTGCCAGGGGAACAGAAAGAGGTTTTGATCTTGCAGCAATTTAACGGCATGAGCCTTGGAGAGATCGCACTGATTGTCGCCGCGCCGGAAGAGACCATCAAGAGCCGGCTGCGCTATGCCATGCGCAAATTGCGGCAGCAACTGACAGCAGACCTGGATTCCAGCGAGGAGGCGGCATGACGTCCGAAGACAGCAAGCGGCTGGACGACGCCGAATTCGAGGCCTTCCTGCAAGGCCATGGCGAACTGGCGCGCCAGTTGCAGGGACTGCCGCAGCCCGCGCCTTCAGCCGCGCTGGATGCCGCCATCCTGGCGCAGGCCGAGACCCTGCTCAAAACGGAAACGCCGATGCCGCAGGCGGCCAATGATGCCTTGTCCGGCAAACCCGCCAAGCCAGCCAAACCGCAGTTCTTGATGCGCTGGTCAACGCAACTGGGCATGGCCGCCTGCATGGTGCTGGCAATACTGGCGACTTTGCGCTGGCAGACAGAGCCGGTGACGCAGTCTTACGACACGACGCCGCAGGCCGAACCTGCGCCCCCGCCTCCCGCGCCGGCAGCGGCGACAGCGCCATCAGTAAAGTCGGTGGAGCCGGTGGGGCCGGTTGAAAAGAAAGTCCAGGAAAAACCGGAATCGGCGCGAGCCAAAGCCGCTGCCCGCAGCACGCCGCCGGTGGCAAAAGCCGCACCGGAAGCGAAGTCACCGGCCCAGGCCCAGGATGCGCAAGCCGCACCTGTTCCGACACCAGCGCCGGCCCCCTTTGTAGCTAGAGAAAACTACGCTGCTTCGCCAGCGCCGTTGGCAAGCCCGGAAGCCTTGCCGTCGAGAGCCAAGGCAATCATTGCGCCGCGAGCCTCGGTCGCCGCCAATCCACCATCAGTGGCTGCAGAACCTGCAGTGACATACTCGCCTGCTCCGGCACCAATGGTTGCCCCCCCGGCGCCGACATACTCACCTGCTCCTGCCCCGGTCGTGGCATCGGGCGCCGTTGCGACAGCACCGCCAACGGAAGCGGAATCAGCCCCCGCCGCCGCCCTCGCGGGAAAACCAGAATCACCGGCAAGAGCCGAGGCCTGGCTGTCAGCGATTGATGAAATGCTGAAGGCGGGCTTGCGCCAGGATGCGCTGGAAGAATGGGAGAAATTCAGACATGCGTATCCTGACTATCCGGTACCGGAAAAATTGCGCGCGCAAATCAGGCAGTTGCAGAAATAGAGACGCGGCCGGCCATGTATGCCAGGCCCGCCAGGCTTCATAAAAATGGATTGATAAGGCCTACGCCCGTATCGATAAAATCGCTGGTGTTGCGGGTAACGACTGTCATGTCATGGATCAAGGCGATCGCGGCAATTTGCTTATCGATCGGATGTTGATTGTCGGCGGCCATCAGGCAGCCCCATACCTGAGCACAGTCGTCATCAAAAGACAGAATACGATCCGCATATTCCGTTGTAAGCGTCTGCAGCCACATTTCCAGCATTTTGGCCTGCGTTGAATCGCCGCGGCGTTTTACGATTTCAACGCCGCGGCGTATTTCGCCTATGCTTTGCACCGGCAGATAAATCGCATCGGAATCAACCGAGCGCCAGAATTCCTGGGTTCCACGGTTGGCTTTTTTCCCTTTGCGGGATTCGCTGATCACATTGGTATCTAGCAGATACACGCATTGCTCCTGAATTTACCCTTGGATGTTGCGCGCATCGAAGTCCCTGTCTTCCCCGACATTCGGCATGCTCAATAAGAACTCGACCAGCGAACGCCGCTTCGGACGCTGCAGCGCCGCCCGCAGGATTTCCCTATGCTCGGCTTCGGCGCTGCGGCCATGCGCCGCCGCCTGTTGCTTGAGCGCCAGAGTGAGTTCTTCTTCCACGTTTCTCACCACCAGGTTTGTAGCCATTGCAGCTCCTCACAATTGATTGCAACGCTATCACTCTAGCGAATTTATGCAATCAATGCAAGCGCCGCTTCCGGCCATTAGTTGATTTTTTAAAAAGAATATACTTTTCGTGGCAGCTGATGCAGGTATAGCCGGGAAGTTAGTCGAATGCTTATAAAAAAGGGCTGGAAGACATGTTGTCTCCAGCCCTTTACGCTGATGTGCAGCATTTTACTTAACGCCTAATCCCGGCGCGCCCGTATTTCGGCGCCTCCTGAAAAAGCCTTAGCGCTCAGCCGAAACACAAGCCAACCCAAGCAGAAGCTCAGGCAACCTGCTTTTCCTGCCGGACAGCTTTGCGCCCGGCCAGATGCGTCAGCATATCGTCAACCATCTCGCTCAGGCTGTATGCAGGACGCCATGCCCACTCTGCCCGCGCACTGGAGTCGTCAATCGAGCGCGGCCACGCGTCGGCGATCGCCTGGCGGAAATCCGGTTTGTAAGCGGCCTGGAAAGCCGGCACGCGCTGCTGGATGATAGCCACCAGTTCGCGCGGCGAAAAGCTCCATGCCGCCAGATTGTATGAACCGGCCGTCTTGAGATTCTCTTTCGGCGCGCTCATCAGTTCGATGGTAGCGCGCACGGCATCGTCCATGTACATCATCGGCAATGTGCTTTCTTCACCCAGGAAACTGGTGAAGGCGCTGCCGTCGGCCGCCGAAAACAGCGCCTGGATGGCGTAGTCAGTGGTGCCGCCACCGGGTTCTGCCGAATAGCTGATCAGGCCCGGATAACGCAGGCTGCGGATATCCATGCCGTATTTTTCCGCGTACCAGGTACACCAGTGTTCGCCAGCCAGTTTCGAAATGCCATAGACAGTCTTCGGATCCATAGGGCCGATCTGCGGCGCATTGTCGCGCGGGGTCGAAGGACCGAATGCGGCAATCGAGCTAGGCCAGAATACCTTCGACAGCTTGACCTGGCGCGCCACTTCCAGCACGTTCAGCAAGCCGGTCATGTTGAGGTTCCAGGCCCACTCCGGGTGCTCTTCGCCTTTTGCCGAGAGCGCCGCCGCCAGGTGATAGATTTCACCGATATCATGCCGGCCGACCACCTCGGCCAGACGCTTCGCATCCGTGACGTCCAGGGTTTCATATGTCAGTTCCGGATGCTTGCCGGCCGGCTGGATATCGCTGGTGACAACTTGTCCGGCGCCATGCAGTTTGACGAGCGCCGCCGCCAGTTCGGTGCCAATCTGTCCGTTTGCACCGATTACCAATACTTTTTTCATCTTAGTCTCTTTACCGTTTTCTTTAATTCTTTACCAGACCGAGCTCTTCGCCGGCTTGCCGGAAAATGCCCACTGCGCGCTGCAAGGTGGCTTCATCGTGAACCGCCGACATCTGCACCCGGATCCGCGCCTGCCCTTGCGGCACTACCGGATAGAAAAAGCCGACGGCGTATACGCCAAGTTCATACAAGCGGCGCGACAGCTTTTGCGCGACCACGGCGTCGTACACCATCAGCGGCACGATCGGATGTGTGCCTGGCTTGATGTCAAAGCCGGCTTCGGTGATCGCCTTGCGGAAGTAGACGGTATTGCGTTCCAGGCGGTCACGCAATTCGGTGGACGCTTCCAGCAGATCGAGCGCCGCGATCGAGGCGCCGACAATCGCCGGCATCAAGGTATTCGAGAACAGATAAGGCCGCGAGCGTTGCCGCAGCAGGTCGATCACTTCGCGTCGGCCGGCCGTGAAGCCGCCGCTGGCGCCGCCCAGGGCCTTGCCCAGCGTGCCGGTGATGACGTCGACCTTGCCGAAGATGCCACGCGCTTCGTGCGTACCGCGCCCTTTGGCACCCATGAAACCGGTGGCGTGGCAATCATCGACGCCCAGCAGCGCGCCGTACTTGTCGCACAACTGACGAATGACATCCAGCTGCGCCACCGTACCGTCCATCGAAAACACACCGTCGGTAAACACCATGGAGAAACGGGCGTTGTCAGCCTTGGCCTGTTTCAGGCAGCGCTCCAGGTCTTCCATGTCGTTATGCGCATAGCGATAACGCTTTGCCTTGCACAAGCGCACGCCGTCGATGATCGACGCATGGTTGAGGGCATCGCTGATGATCGCATCCTGCTCACCCAACAAAGGTTCAAACAAGCCGCCATTGGCATCGAAGGCTGCTGCATACAGGATGCAATCTTCGGTGCCGAGAAAAGCGGACAGGCGCTGCTCCAGCTGGCGGTGTATATCCTGCGTGCCGCAGATGAAGCGCACCGAGCTCAGGCCGAAACCGTGTGAATCCAGGGCGTCGTGAGCGGCCTTGATCAAGGATGGATGAGAAGACAAGCCCAGGTAGTTGTTGGCGCACAAATTGATCAGCTCGCCGCTTTCCGTGCTGATCTTGCCGCCCTGCGGACCGAGAATCAGGCGCTCCTTCTTCAGCAGACCGGCGGCTTCAATTGCGCTCAGTTCGTCGCGCAGGTGGCTGTAGAACTGTGGAGCGCCATGGTTTTGGGTATCTTCTTGTGTCACTGATGATGTCATTGCCGGCCTCGATCTTATATAATATATTGTTCAAATTCGATATATCGAACATAAATTCCACGATAATGCACAATAACCGGGCTGTCAACTAGATGCCCAGCAATTCAGTGAAAAAAACAGCGTGAATAACATGGAAAATAAGCATGGCAGATAAGATGCTGGAAGATGCGCCGCCAAAAGTCGGCGACACCCTGGTCAGGCTGCGCCAGGCCGATGGCCTGTCGCTCGACGCCCTGTCCAAGCGCGCCGGCGTGTCGAAATCGATGCTGTCGCAGATCGAACGCAATCAGGCCAATCCGACGGTGGCCGTGGTGTGGCGGCTGGCCAACGCACTGGGCGTGCCCATCTCTTTGCTGGTGGATGGCAATCAGGTCGTGCCGGCCTCGATCGAAACCGTGGCCAGCCACGCCACCCCCTCGCTACGCTCGCGGGACGGTCATTGCGAGCTGCGCATCCTCGGCCCGATCGAACTGGCCGGCCAGTTCGAATGGTACGAACTGTCGCTGCAACCGGGCGGCTGCCTCGATTCGGAAGCGCATGAACCGGCGTCCCGAGAGCACTTGACAGTCCTGTCCGGCACCTTGGAAGTCCAGAGCGGCAGCAACCTGAGCAAAATCAAGGTTGGCGAAACGGCAAGATATGCCGCCGACCGCCCCCATTACATTAAAAATGTCGGCAAAAGCACCGCCACCGCCTTGCTGGTCGTAATCCATAACGGACCATAAAAAAAAGAGGTGAAACAACGATCGCGATCGCTGTTTCACCTCTTGGCTTTTACCGCCGGCAGCCAGGCTGCCGGCGGCTTCGGCAATTAATGCGTGACGCGGGTAACGCCGCCGGAAGACAGCAGGCGCACACGGTCGCCGACGTTGAACCGCTCGTCAGCGTCCTGCGTAATCGCACGCAGTTCACCGTTACTCAGACGTACGGTAATTTCCAGGCCTGGACGCTGGTTCAGGTTGTTTTCCACCTGATTGCCGGCGATGCCGCCGAGTACCGCGCCAACCACGCCGGCCGCCAGCGAGCCATTACCCTTGCCGATGGTCGAACCGGCTGCAACCGCGCCGAGCGCGCCGCCAGCCAAAGTGCCGGCGCCGTTGCCGCCACGGTTCTTGTCAATGGTCACCGGACGCACCGAATCCACTACGGCCATGCGTACAGATTGTTCGCCCTGCGCCTGGCTGCTGGTATACACGTTGGCAGAATTCGGGGTCACGGCACAACCGCCCAATGCCACCAAGGCAGCGACAATAATCAGATTCTTCATCATTCTTGATAACTCCATCGTAAATTGCTCTTGCATTAAAATTTCCGCACAACGATAACTTGATCAGCGCACCAGTAGAGGGATTGCTGAATCAATGATAGTGCAGAAAAGAAACTTTTCCCCGTCTAATACATACCAAGCTTGCGGGTCAATACCGCGCATTTTAGCAACTTTTTCAAACTCGCCGGATTTTTGCCAAAAAGACCAGCTTGCCGTCTATTCAATCATTGACCAGGGATGCGCTTCAACGACCGCCCGAGACGTCGATAAATGTGCCGGTGGAATACGAGGCCTCCTCCGACAACAGCCATAGCACCGCGCGGGCGACTTCCTCGGCGCTGCCGCCGCGCCGCATCGGCACGCTGTCCTTGACACGTTCAACCCGGCCCGGCTCGCCGCCGCTGGCATGTATCTCAGTGTAAATGACGCCGGGGCGCACGGCGTTGACGCGGATGCCCTGGTCAGCCACTTCCTTGGCCAGGCCAATGGTCATGGCATCGATCGCCCCCTTGGAAGCGGCGTAATCGACATACTCGCCCGGACCACCCAGCTTGGCCGCCATCGACGACAGGTTGACGATGGCGCCGCCCTGGCCGCCGCAGCGGGTCGACATGCGCCGCACCGCTTCCCGCGCGCACAGAAAACTGCCGATGACATTGGTGTTGAACACCCGCTGCAGGCGCGCCACGTCCATTTCTTCGACGCGCATCTGGCGCTCCAGGATGCCGGCGTTATTGACCAGCGCCGTGACTTTGCCTAATTGGCTGTCGACGGTCTGGAACAACGCCATCACGTCCGCTTCGGCAGCGACATCGCCGGCGACCGCCAACGCTTCACCGCCGCCATCGCGGATGGCTGCCACCACGGCCTCGGCGGCGCTGCGGTTGTGCACATAGTTGACACACACGGCATAGCCGCGCTCAGCGGCCAGCAACGCAGTAGCCGCGCCGATGCCGCGGCTGCTGCCGGTGATGATCATGACTGCTTTCGACATGCTTGCGTCCTCATTCTTTACGTTTCAGGCCAAGGGATTCAAATGCGATCTTGCGCTCGCCAGTGACTGCCTCGAATACCGGCACATTATAATCAAGCTGCGATTAACGGTTTTTTGACTAAGGACTAACACCGGAGTTGCATATACCCGATAAATATCGCACCGCCGTCCCCACATATAACGATTGGCTTTACAAGCAAAATGAATCGCAAACGCAGTTTTCCACCGGTAGTCGATCCGCAAGTCCGCACGCTTATCCTCGGCAGCCTGCCCGGCGGTGTCTCGCTGGCGCACAGCCAGTATTACGCCCATCCGCAAAACCGTTTCTGGAAACTGCTGGCCGAAGTCATCGGCATCGACCTGCCCGCACTGCCTTATGCGGAGCGGCTGCCGCTGCTGCTGGCGCACGGCTTCGGGCTGTGGGACGTGGTGGCCGAGGCGCGCCGCGACGGCAGCCTGGACAGCAATATCCGCGATCACGTGCATAACGACCTGACCAGCCTGATCGCCACGCTGCCGCAGTTGCACACCATTGCCTTCAACGGCGGCACCGCCGCCAGGCTGGGACTAAAGGCTTTGGGCGAACACGCCGGCCGCTACCGTATCGTCCTGCTGCCTTCCAGCAGCCAGGCCTATACACGGCCTTATGCAGAAAAGCTGGCGGCCTGGATCATGTTGCAAGAACGCTGATCGCCGATTACAAAATACCTACACTTTCTGCACACATCGACAAGCCTTGAACATCGCCCGCTCTCTAAAATGAGCAGCTCTGATCTCTCAAGGAATGAACATGTCGTCACTGCACAAAAATCTATTACGCTATACCGCCGCGCTGACATTAGTGCTAGCGCTTTCCGCATGCGTTTCTCTCGGTCTCAGTCTATGAGCTGGAGCAAGAAGCCTATGCAAAGACTATCCCTGCCGCGGCGACTTTTCCCGTCGTGCCGACTCTCGCTGGCCCTGCCGCTGCTGCTCGCGCTCGGCGCTTGCGTCACCTCCGAACGCATCGATGGCCCTGACGGCCGCGACGCTTTCCTGGTCGAATGCACCGATGCCGAACAGTCCTGGCGCGCCTGCTACAAGAAAGCCGCGGAATTGTGCGGCCGCGACGGCTATTTCGTCTACGACCAGGATCGCAGCCCTGGCCCCGGCTCCGGCCGCGATGGCCGCAAAAAATCCATGTTCATCGGCTGCCGCTACGGATACAGATAGCGGCAGCAATCAACGCAAGCGCGGTGCAGCTAGGCGCTATGGCAATCGGGATGCAGCAATCGAGGGATGGCAATAATTAGGTCAAATATTCGGCTGTGGCGCGGTATCATTGCTGCATATCCTTGTTTACCTGCTTTTTGCCTAATAAATCCACCTGATGCTGATCAAACGCAAATCCATAGAAGCCGACGCCAACCGCATGGAAGGCCCGCGCAAGCGCACCGCCGTTGCAAAAAAAGACACTCCCAAGCCGCCCCGCAAACCGAAGTTCGCGCCTGTCACCCTGTCGGAACAGGACGGGGTGCGCTACCTGCATTTCGGCACTGAATGGGTGCAAGGCGCCATGCGCTTGCGCAAGCCGGACTGGCCGGAACTGGAATACGCCCAGCAAATGATGGCATGGATGCTGTTCAATCCGGCGCCTCAGCATATCGTCCAGCTGGGCCTGGGCACCGCGGCGCTAACCAAGTTCAGCTACCGCCAGTTTCCCGCGGCACGGGTGACCGCAATCGAGCTCAACCCTTCGGTGCTGGCGATCTGCGCCTCCATGTTCAAGCTGCCGCCGGAAGACGAACGGCTGTCGGTAGTCGAGATGGACGCCATGGATTTCGTGCTCGATCCGCTCAACCATGACAGTATCGATGCCTTGCAGGTCGACCTGTACGATGCCACCGCGCGCGGCCCGGTGCTGGATACGCCGGAGTTCTACAGTGCCTGCGCGGCTTGCCTGACGGACGACGGCATCATGACCGTCAACCTGTTCGGCGACCATCCGAGCTATGCCAAGAACCTGAAAGCCATGATGTTTGCCTTCGACGATGTCTGGTGCCTGCCGGAAGTCCACGAGGGCAATGTGATCGCGATCGCTTTCAAGCAGGCGCCGCCGCTCGACTTCAGCGCCTGGTACGAACGCGCGGCGGAAATCACCGCCGCCACCAAGCTGCCGGCCAAATCCTGGGTCAACGGCCTCAAAGCCTGGCATTCGCCGCAGTAAGCGGCTACGCCAGTGTAGTGATTCGCAAATAATGGAGCTTCAGAAATGGTGAATTTTGGTGCCAGGCTAGGCGAATGACCGCCCCGCGCAAACCGCAGCGATAGTGGGCTATCGCGAGGATTTGCAACCACGCATGGCGCGAAAAGACGCCGTTTATGAAGTTTCATTATTTGCGAAGCACTACACTAGACACCGTGCCGGCGCATGCCGGCCTCACCCAACCAACCGCCTATCGCAATGAACAATGCATCGCCCAAGACACTCGACCTGCAACAGATCTTTACCTGGCTGCTGAACGACGGCACGGTCGACAAGAATGAGGTAAAGGCTTTCTACACCCAGGCCCAGGGAATATTCCGCAACGCCGCGATCGCCATCCATCCGCTCAGCGCGGTTGCCCAGTGCAAGCGGCAATCGGCGTTGCCGCCGCACCGGGTGCTGACGCTGGAATGGCTGACCGAATGGCTGGCGCGCCAGGTCCAGATGCCGTTCTACCGGATCGACCCGCTCAAGATCGACTTCGCCAAAGTGGCCGATGTCATGTCGGCCAGCTACGCCACCCGCTTCAACATCCTGCCGGTCGAGCTGAGCGCCACCGACCTGGTGATCGCCACCGCGGAGCCGTTCCGCACCGAATGGCTGGCCGAAATCGCCAAGATCTCGCGCCGCAACATCCGCTTGGTGATCGCCAATCCGCTCGACATCACGCAATACATCACACAGTTCTTCACGCTGGCGAAATCGATCAAGAGCGCGCATAAATCGGGCGGCCAGGAGCTGGCGCTGCGCAACAATTTCGAGCAGCTGGTCGAGCTTGGCAAAACCAACAAGCAGGTCGACGCCAACGACCAGCATATCGTCAACATCGTCGACTGGCTGTGGCAATACGCGTTTGAACAGCGCGCCTCGGATATCCACATGGAGCCGAAACGCGATTTCAGCGCGATCCGCTTCCGCATCGACGGCGTCCTGCACCAGGTGTACCAGGTGCCGGCGGTGGTCATGATCGCCATGACCGCGCGTATCAAGCTGCTGGGACGGATGGATGTGATTGAAAAGCGCCGGCCGCAGGACGGCCGCATCAAGACCCGCACCGCCGGCGGCCAGGAAATCGAACTGCGCCTGTCGACCCTGCCGACTGCCTTTGGCGAGAAACTGGTGATGCGGATTTTCGATCCGGACGTGGTGGTCAAGACGCTGCCTGAGCTGGGCTTCCCGCAAGACGATGCCCTGCGCTGGGACGCGCTGACCAAGCGCCCGCACGGTATCATCCTGGTGACCGGCCCGACCGGCTCCGGCAAGACCACCACGCTGTACACCACGCTGAAGGCGCTCGCCACATCCGAAGTGAATGTCTGCTCGGTCGAAGATCCGATTGAAATGGTGGAAGCCTCGTTCAACCAGATGCAGGTCAACCATGGCATCGACCTGACTTTTGCCGACGGCGTACGCGCCCTGATGCGGCAGGATCCGGACATCATCATGGTGGGCGAAATCCGCGACCTGGAAACCGCGGAAATGGCGATCCAGGCCGCGCTCACCGGCCATCTGGTGCTCTCCACCCTGCACACCAACGATGCGCCCTCGGCGGTGATGCGCCTGCTGGAACTGGGCGTACCTTACTATCTGCTGGAAACCACGCTGATCGGCATCATGGCGCAGCGCCTGGTGCGCACCTTGTGCAGCCACTGCAAGAGCGCCGATGGCCAGGTCGCCGACGAAGTCTGGGCGCAACTGGTAGAAAACTGGAACCTGCCCAAACCGGCCGCCGTCTACCATCCGGTCGGCTGCCCCGAGTGCCGCCAGACCGGCTACCGTGGCCGTACCGGCTTGTATGAGCTGCTGACCATCACCCAGCCCTTCTCAAAAATGATCCAGGCCGAAACCGACATCCACGCACTGAAAAAGCAAAGCATCGCTGACGGCATGAAACCTTTGCGACTTGCTGGTGCGCTGAAAGTGCTAGAAGGAGTCACCACCGTGGAAGAGGTCTTGAAGGTCACTTCAGCGCTGACCTGACACCAGGCTTTCGCCTGCTGCAACAACCGCAAAAGGGCTACCCGCCGCCACGGCCGGTAGCCCTTTTGTCCGAATGTACTTTTTTAACAAAAAAATCCCCTGCATGGTGCAGTGCGATGGAGAAAATCATTCTTCAGCCTGGCGCAAAAAGTGCTTTGCATCAGGGCGGCACTTGATTTCCGATAGACAATTATTTAACCTTTGCGTAAGCTAAGGCGGGCCAAGGCGGATGCCTTTCCAGAAGGAGACAGAATTAACGGAAAGCGGCATCAGCGTTGGCCAAGGGAGATGGTGGCAGTCGCAGCACAGGGAGTTGTTGTCGAATAATAGTTTGCATTCATTTGCAATAAAAGACAGGCGGGAAATCCGCTCCGACCATACGCAGTCAACATCCGGATAAAAAATATAATGAAATTTACAAATTTTCATTTTGTAACGGTAGCACTTGTCTTCGGTTTTATCAGTTCGGCATTCGCACAGGAAGATCCGACTTTGTTCTTGAACCGGGCCAACGCCAAGATCGCCAAGGCGATGGCCTTCAAGAACAGCTGGGACGGCCCCACCAGCGGCCCTAGAATCTCGGCGCAAAAAAAACTCATCGTCGTCATCGCTTCCAATCTCAAAAACAATAGTGTCTTGCGGGTTTCCAAGGGCGTGCAGGAAGCCGCCGCGGTCGCCGGCTGGGAAGTTTTCGTGATCGATTGCTGGGGCGTCGACAACAAGCATGCGGAAGCCTTCAGCCGCGCGCTGGCGCTGAAGCCCAGCGGCATTGTGCTGGCCGGTATCGACGCCAACGAGCAGCCCAAGGAAATGAATGCCGCCAATGCCCAGAATGTCCCGGTAGTCGGCTGGCATGCATCGACCCGGGTCGGCCCTAGCGACGGCCTGTTTTCCAACGTCACTGCCGACCCGAAAGAAGAAGCCCTGATCGCCAGCCTGCTGGGCGTGGTCGATTCCAACGGCAAGGCCGGCGTGGTGGTGTTCACCGATCCGGCCAGCCTGTATTCGCAGGCGAAGTCGAATGAAGTGGTGGCGGTGATCAAGCAATGCAGGACCTGCAGCCTGCTCAGCGTCGAGGCCTTGCCGATCGCCACCTCGCCCGACAAGATGCCGGCCCTGCTGGCGACGCTGCAGCAACGCTTCGGCAAGAAATGGACGCACATCATCGGCGTCAACGACAGCTACCTCGACCTGCTGGCGACACCAGCTTCGATGACCCTGCTCGCCAACAACAAGATCCAGGCGCTGTCGGCCGGCGAAGGTTCTGAAACGGCCTACCAACGGATCCGCAGCAAGAGCCTGCAGATCGCCACCGTGCCGGAACCTTTCGGCCAGCAGGGATGGCAGATCATCGACGAACTCAATCGCGCATTTGCCGGCGAAAAGGCCAGCGCCTACACCACGCCGGCCTATCTGGTGACGGAGCAGAACATCGCGTTCCACGGCGGCGACAAGAATACCTTTGAGCCGAATAACGGCTACCGCGCCGAGTACAAAAAAATCTGGGGAAAATGATGGCGTCCGCCGCGGCGGCAATGCGGGCCGGGCTATCGGGGTAGAATCAGGCAACAGCCCATACAACGACGGATCAAGGAGCAGGCAAATGCAAGCGAAAAGAATCCTTATCGCGCAAGGCGGCGGCCCCACCGCGGTGATCAACCAGTCCCTGGTCGGGGTGGTGCTGGCGGCGCGCGGCATACGCGACGTCGAGCTGGTCTACGGCGCCCGCAATGGCGTGCGCGGCATCGTCAATGAAGACTTCCTCGACCTGGCGCAGGAAACCGGCCACAACCTGGAGCTGGTGGCGAACACCCCCTCCTCTGCGCTGGGGTCTACCCGCGACAAACCCGATCTCAAGTATTGCCAGGAGATCATCCAGGTACTGCAGGCGCACCAGATCAACCACTTCTTTTATATCGGCGGCAACGATTCTTCCGATACGCTGCGCATCCTCAGCCTGGAAGCAGAAAAACTGGCCTTCCCGCTGCGCTGCATCCACATTCCCAAGACCATCGACAACGACCTGGTGGGCAACGACCACACGCCGGGATTTCCATCGGCCGCGCGCTTCGTGGCGCAGGCGTTTGCCGGCGCCAACCTGGACAATGCCGCCCTGCCCGGCGTCTATGTCGGCGTGGTGATGGGCCGCCATGCCGGCTTCCTGACGGCAGCCTCGACGCTGGCCCGGAAATTTGCCGACGACGGTCCGCATCTGATCTACCTGCCTGAGCGCAGCTTCGTGCTGGAAAAATTCCTGGCCGACGTGAAGGAGGTCTATCAGCGCCTGGGCCGCTGCGTGATCGCCGTATCCGAAGGCATACACGATGCATCCGGCACGCCGATCGCCAGCCTGCTGACCGAGACGGTGGAGCGCGATGCGCATGGCAATGTGCAGTTGTCGGGCAACGGCGCGCTGGCGGACCTGCTGTGCGAAGAAATCAAGTCTAAGCTGAACATCAAGCGCGTGCGCGGCGATACCTTTGGCTATTTACAGCGCTCATTTGCCGGCTGCGTTTCGGATGTGGACCAGCGCGAGGCCCGTGAAGTGGGCGAGAAAGCGCTGCAGTTTGCCGTGCAAAAAGCGCGTAACGGCACGGTCGCCATCAAGCGCAGCGGCGACTACTCAGTCAATTATGAATTGCTGGCGCTGGATGTGGTGGCTGGCAAAACCCGCGTCATGGAAGATGAGCTGATTGCTGCCAGCGGCACCGACGTCAGCGCCGCCTTCCATCAGTACTTGCGGCCCTTGCTGGGATCCGGCATGCCGGACGGTTTCCGCCTGCGTGCCGAAGCGGTCGCCAAGATACGCAACAAGGCCGGTTGAATCCGCCGCAGGCAAAAACCTGCGCCGGACAAACCAGCTTTGTCCGGGTAAGCGAGAACTAGGTACTGCCCTCCATGCCGCTGTCGTATTTCCCGGCGCATGCCAGGCTGTTCAGCTGGCAGCGCCGCAGGAAAATCTTTTGTGCTTCCGCGACGTTCTGCTCCGCCCCCTTCCAGCTATCCAGCACCGGCGCCTGCAGCGCCCTCCCATAGGAAAAACTAACCTGCCAGGGAAACGGGCCAAGCTGGTTCATGGCGCTCAGATGCGCGGTGGCATCCTCCGCGCTCTGGCCGCCGGACAAGAAAACGATGCCCGGCACGGCCGGTGGCACATGACGCGCCAGGCAGCGCATGGTGGCTGCGGCCACCTGTCCGATATCGGCCTGCTGCGGCGATTTCATGCCGGCGATGACCATGTTCGGCTTGAGCAGCATGCCTTCCAGCGCAACGCCATGGGCTGCCAGTTCTTCAAACACGGCTTCCAGCATTTGTGCGCTTACCGTCTCGCAGCGTTGCAGGCCGTGTGCGCCATCCATCAATACTTCCGGCTCGACGATAGGGACGATGCCGGCTTCCTGGCACAAGGCAGCGTAACGCGCCAGGGCATGCGCATTGGCGCGCATCGCGTAGCTGCTCGGCAGAGCGGCGGCGTCGATCTCTATCACGCCGCGCCACTTGGCAAACTTCGCCCCCAGCTGCCGGTATTCCTGCAGGCGTTCGCGCAAGCCGTCCAGCCCTTCGGTGATTTTTTCTCCAGCATGCAGCGCCAGCGGCTTGGCGCCGCTGTCAACCTTGATGCCAGGAAGAATACCGCGGCTGCTCAGCAGCTCAGCAAAAGGAATCCCTTCAGTACTACTTTGGCGCAGAGTTTCATCGTAAAGGATGACACCTCCCAGATGGCGCTCCGCGCCCACGGTGGTGAACAGGATTTCGCGATAGCGGCGACGGTTTTCTTCGCTGCATTCCAGCTTGATTGCATCAAAGCGCTTCTTGATCGTCGGCCCGCTTTCGTCCGCCGCAAGAATGCCTTTCTGATCCGCCACGATGGCGCGTGCAACCGATTTCAGTTCGTCGATATTCATTACCTGATGCTCCCGGTGATGACTGCAGATGGCGAGAAGTGACGCCGTTTATGCTGCCACGAATGCAGGTTCGTGGCAACCGCCTCGGAATCTAACCGTGCACTCGCACTAAAGCGCCGCTTTATGTTCGCCATCGTACCGACGGCGGCAGGCCTCACATGCCATCGTCAGTTCCTGCCTGCCATCAACGACAAGTGCGGCAATCAACATCCGGTGCACAGCAGCAGCGCACCATCACCTCAGGAGAAACGATTATGAAACGTACAGCATCGGCGGTCTGGAGCGGCGGTCTCAAGGATGGCAAAGGCAGCATTTCAACCCAGAGCGGCATACTCGACGGAGCGCAATACGGCTTCAACACTCGCTTTGAAGATGGCCCCGGCACCAATCCGGAAGAATTGATTGGCGCGGCCCACGCCGGCTGCTTCAGCATGGCGCTGGCCGCTCAGCTAGGCGAGGCAGGCATGACCGCGGACAGCATCAACACCAGTGCGGCGGTGACATTGGAAAAGGTAGACGGCGGCTTCTCCATTACCGCAGTACATCTGGAATTGCGAGCAAAAATACCGGGAGCGACCCAGGAAAACTTCGAGGCCGCGGCAAACAAAGCCAAGCTCGGATGCCCGGTATCCAAGCTGCTCAATGCGACCATTACTCTGGATGCAAAACTGATAGTTTAAATGGCATCAATTGCTCCCGAAAAACAAGTGCACAAGCTGAAGGGTAAAGCAGCCTTAGGTGCGCCACCGCACTGACGGAGCGCATGCTTGAGGCTACCTTAGAGACCAGGGTGTAGGCATTTCCCTATAACTGGATATTTTCACAAAGAGGTGTTCCAATGAAAACGACACAAAAACTGGCAGTTAGCGTGATTACCTTGATGATGGCGCTGGGTTTGAGCGCTTGCGACGGCATGTCCCGGCGCGGCCAGGACACAGCGATCGGCGCCGGCGTAGGCGCAGTCGGCGGTGCAGTGTTAACCGGCGGCAGCGCCCTTGGCACCGTGGGTGGCGCCGCAGTCGGCGGCGTGATCGGCAATGAGGCCGGCAAGCGCTAAGCACTTCCGGCACAAACAGGTAATAGAAAGAATTTGATGCGCCGGCCGGCAGCAGCCGGCGCATCAGTGCGTATTGCACAGCGCCACATGACTTGCCAAACCTAGACCATCAGCATATCAAGGCTGCATAGGCTTCGCGTTCGGCAGCGTAACAGCCGCAGGCGGCAGCTTCCAGCCCTTGCCGGTCAAGTACTGTCAGATTTCCGCGCCGGTAAGTGATCAGTCCGCTCCGCTGCAAGGCGCTGGCGGCAGTTGTAATGCCTTCGCGCCGCACGCCAAGCATGGTGGCCAGGAATTCGTGCGTGACATGGAAACTGTCGGCGTGGACCCGGTCCTGGCTCATCAGCAGCCAACGCGCCAGGCGCGGCCCGATCAGATGGAAACGCAGGCAGGCGGCCGAGGTGCTCATCTGCGCCATGCGCACATAAAGGTAGTGATTCATGCCGCGCCGCAAAGCCGGGCTGCGCGCCAATTCGTGGCGAAATACAGCGGTGGGGATGCGCAGCGCAGTACCGGGACTTTGCACCAGCGCATGCACTGACGCCAGGGTCACTCCCAGGATCATCTGCACTCCCAGCATTCCTTCGCGTCCCACCATGGCGACTTCCACTCCCGGACTGCCCTCGATCAAGGCGAGCAGCGATATCGAAGCCTCCAGCGGGAAATAGACGTGGCTGATTGCCTTGCCGGGTTCGCACAGCACGTCTCCCTGCGCCAGCTGGATCATCTCGCAGACAGCATGTAGACGCGAACGCTCCCTGCGCGGAAGCAGCTCGATAAGATGATTCTCGACGGCGCCCAAACTAGTTCTCCGGTATATGGCTACTCTGCCGACGCAAAACGTCCGACAGAGATTGCGTTATTGGCGAATGAAATATCGGGTAACGCTGTCAGTGTGCATGAAGCTCGCTGCGCAGACTGTCTGCCAGCACACATAGCGATAATCTGGCAGAGCGCGGTAATGCAGCGAGCTGGCGCCAGCCCGTCATGTCAACCTTGCAAGCGCGCGAAGCCGTTCAGCACATGTCCCTATATGAAATAACAACATCTCGTGTTAAATTTCCGGCTTGCAACTTTTCAACTGAAAACTCTAGGAAACAGGAAAGACCATGCACTGCACCAAAGCCGGATCCGTCCCAGGCGCGCGCGCTTTCCTGCGCCATGCCACCATATTTGTCATCGCTGCCGGCTTGGCCATCGGCAGCGCCAACGCCGCAGCCCCCGACGCGGTGACGCCGGATGGCGGCCAATATTACGGACCGCTGGTCGATGGCAAACTGCAGGAAAAAGGGAAAATGCGCTGGGCCAACGGCTACACCTACGAGGGCAATTTTGACAAGGGATTGTTTTCTGGCCAGGGCGAATTGAATTTCGAGAAAGGACGCAAATACAAGGGCGACTTCGTCAACGGCAGGTTTCAGGGCAAAGGACGGTTCGACCTTGCTGGCGGCGAGTATTACGCAGGGGAATTCAGCAGCAACGAGTTCACCGGCTACGGCGTACATCAAGGGAAAAATGGCGTGCGCCAGGCCGGCACTTTCAAAAAATGGCAGCTGGAGGGTCCCGGTCGTCTTAGCGATGCAGCCGGCAATACCTACGAAGGCATATTTACCGACGGTAAGCTGAATCAGCCCGGACGCTACGTTAGCAAGGATGGCAGTCGATACGAAGGCGATTTCAAGGACGGCAAACTGGACGGCATGGGGATATACCGCAGCGCCGATGGCGATGAATACAGAGGCAGCTTTGCGCATAACCGCTACAACGGCGGCGGCATCCTGACCTATGCTTCACCGCAGAAAGACGGACGCAGCAAGGACATCGGCATCTGGAGTTACGGCACGCTGGTAGACGAGGCAGCCGACAGGCAAAGCGAAACCAATGTCGAAACCGCGCTATACGGCCAGCGCGCCCTGCTCGACCAAACACTGGCAACGATCGCGCCGCATGCTCCGGGAAAAATCAATCTCTATCTGCTGGCCGTGGCCGGCGATGGCTCGCAAGAAGTGTTCCGCCGTGAAACAGAGTTTGTCCGCAAACAGTTCGACCGCGATTTCGGCACCCAGGGACGATCGATGATGCTGGTCAACAGCCGCAACACGGTCGCCCAGCAACCGATGGCGACCGTGACCAGCATCCGCGAAAGCCTGAACGCAATCGCCGCAAAGATGGACAAGGAAAACGACATTCTCTTCCTCTATCTGAGCAGCCACGGATCGCGGAGCTATGAACTATCGCTGGCGCAAAACGGCATGAGCCTGCGCAATCTGGAAGCCAAGGAGCTGGCAAAGCTGCTGGCCGAATCGGGAATCCGCTGGAAGGTGGTAGTTGTCTCCGCCTGCTACGCCGGCGGCTTCATCGACCCGCTCAAGGACGCGCACACCATGGTGATCGCCGCCGCGCGCCGCGACCGCACCTCCTTCGGCTGCGCCGACGACAATGATTTCACTTATTTCGGCAGAGCGTTTTTCCAGAAATCCGTGCCGGCCAGCGCTTCGTTCAGCGAAGCTTTCAACAAGGCCAAGGCGCTGGTCACGGCCTGGGAGGCAGACGATGCAAAGCTGAAAGACGACGACGGAGAAATACTGCATTCCGAACCGCAGATGTATCACAACGCGGCGATTGACGCCTATCTGAAAAAATGGCGGGCTCAGGCTGCCGCGCCCGCGGGCCTGGCAGCGCAAGCCAGATAGCAAGCCTGGCTTGCCGCCGCCGTCTTATTTCTGTTCGTAGGCCTGGGTCAGCAGTGCGACGTCGATCTTGACCATTTTCATCATGGCTTGCATGACCCTCTGCGCCTTTTGCGGATCCTTGTCCTGCAACATCCGGCCCAGGGCAGTCGGGATGATTTGCCACGACAGGCCGAACTTGTCCTTGATCCAGCCGCAGCGTTGCGGCTCGCCGCCCTCGGAAAACCTGGCCCAGAGTTCATCGACTTCTTCCTGATTTTCGCAATTCACGAAAAAGGAAATGGCCGGTGTGAAACTGAATTGCGGCCCGCCGTTCAGCGCGATGAAATTCTGGCCGTGCAACTGGAAGCTGGCAGATATGACCGATCCTTTCGGCCCCGGGCCAGCCTCGCCGTAACGCTGGACGTCACTGATCTTGGCATCCTTGAAAACCGAGGTATAAAAATTCATCGCCTCTTCGGCTCTGCCGTCGAACCACAGGAATGGAGAAATTTTCTGCATTTTTTGCTGCTCCTCAATACAGGAAATGCGAAAGGAAATACGGAAGAAAACACGGAAAACCGCTTCTGCTCAAAGATAGCGGCCCCTGTCTGCAAGCTACTCGCCGGCTGCCGGCACCATATACGCGAATTCCCATGCGTGGCCGTCGAGGTCGCGGAAACCGTGGCTGTACATGAAGCCGTAGTCTTGCGGTTCTTCCGTGGTTCTCGCTCCGGCTGCGAGACCGCCGGCAACCAGCTGGTCGACCTGAGCGCGGCTGTCACATGAAACGCAAACCAGCACCTCGGTCTGCTTGGTGGCGTCGCACACCGGCTGTTTCGCAAAACCCTGGAAAAACTCTTCAACCAGCAGCATGGCGTGCAGGTTCTCGCCAAGGATCATGCAAGCCCCTTGGTCGTTGGTGAATTTTGGGTTGAAGTCATAACCGAGGCTCTTGAAAAAATCCTTCGATTTCGGCAAGTCCTTGACTGGCAGGTTGATGAAGATTTGCTTGTGCATGATCTTTCCTTTCTGATAATTCAGACGCTTGCCTGCGCCGCAGCAATATCGCTGATGTCGAGTTCGCGCACCGGACGCACTTCGATGCTGCCGTAACGTGCGGGCGGGATTTTCGAAGCCCAGTAGATTGCCTCGTTGAGGTCCTTGGCTTCTATCATGTAGAAACCCGCCAGCTGTTCCTTGGTTTCGGCAAACGGGCCGTCGGTCAGGGACATCTGGCCGTTGCGTACCCGGATGGTGGTGGCCGTGTCGATCGGTTGCAGCGCTTGTCCGGCGACAAAATGGCCGCTGCCGCGCAGCTCCTCGGCGAAGGCGAAACAGGTGCTGTCCGGACAGGCATGCAGCTTGTCCTGGGCAAGGTAGACAAGGCACAGATAATTCATGATGGTCTCCAGTAAATGGCAAGGAATGGTCGGCGACAGCTGGCGGCGAAGGGCGCCGCCAGCGTCGGTTTATATACACCTACACTAGTGTCGTGTCATGCCTCATCTGTCGGCATCTCGCTGGTCCTTGACCCGTATCGCGTCGTTGCGCCTCGCCGCCATAGCCCCGCTATGTCTCCTCGGCACGCCTAGCGCTACGGGTCAAGGCCGGCGCAATATACCGACAGATGAGGCATGACACGACACTAGATAGTCGAACCGCAGGCAGCGGAATCGACAGTACTTCCAATATTTTTATTATTCGGCCAGGCCAGCCAGGCGCCGCTGCAGGAAGCGCCGCTCCGGTTCCTGCTGGGTCAGGGCCAGCGCCCGCCCGTAGGCGGCGCGGGCTTCCGCCACATGTCCCAGGCGCCGGTGGAAATCGGCTTGCGCCGCATACGCCAGATGATAGTTTTGCAAGTGACCGCCGGCAATCAGCCCTTCCACCAAAACCAGCCCGGCCTGCGGCCCCTGATGCATCGCCACCGCCACCGCACGGTTCAATTCGATCACCGGCGTCGGCTCCAGCCGCAGCAAGGCGTCATACAGGCCGACGATCTGCTGCCAGTCGGTAGCGTCGGCCCGAGGCGCCTGCGCATGCATTGCCGAGATCGCCGCCTGCAGCGTGTAGGCGCCTACCCGTCTCGATGCCAGGGCATGCCCGACCAGCGCCGAGCCTTCGGCAATCAGTTCTGCATTCCATAAGCTCCGATCTTGCTCGTCGAGCGGCACCAGGTCGCCGTCCGCGGTGCTGCGCGCACCGCGGCGCGACTCGTGCAGCAGCATCAGGGCCAGCAGGCCCGCCACTTCCGGTTCGGGCAGCAACTCCAGCAGCAGGCGCGCCAGGCGGATCGCTTCCTGCGACAAATCGTGTCGTGTGAGCGAGACTCCGGAAGATGCCGAATAGCCCTCATTGAACACCAGATAGACCACGCGCAGCACGCTGTACAGCCGCACCGGCAATTCCTCGCGCTCAGGCACCTGGTAGGGAATGCGAGCGTCGCGTATCTTGGCCTTGGCGCGCACGATACGCTGCGCCAGCGTCGGCGCCGGGGTAAGAAAGGCATGGGCGATTTCTTCCGTGCTGAGTCCGCAGACTTCGCGCAAGGTCAGGGCTATCTGGGCATCGGGCGCCAGCGAAGGGTGGCAGCAGGTAAAGATCAGGCGCAGGCGGTCATCCTCCAGATGCTCGCGCTGGTCTGGCGCCGGCGTCTCGTCGGGAATGGCTTCGGCCACCTCGGCGACGTCTTCATAGGAGGTAAACCGGGTGCGCCGCCGGATGCCGTCGATGGCCTTGAAGCGACCGGCGGACACCAGCCAGGGCACAGGTTGTGCCGGGATGCCATCGCGCGGCCATTGCTCGATCGCGGCCTTGAAGGCGTCTTGCAGGGCCTCTTCAGCCAGGTCGAAGTCGCCCAGCAGGCGCACCAGCGTAGCGAATACGCGCCGCGATTCGCTACGGTAAATGTCTTCAATCGAAGCGTTTGTTTGCATCGTCTCAGTCAATTGTTTTTTTTGCCGCAAACCCGCACGCGGGCATGGCGGCCTGCCTGTTTATACAGAGTATTGCGGTCGCGCATGAATCATACATCGAAGCTCACGCTGCGCCGCCATGGCAATCCCGCCGATAAGCAGCTTGACCGCAATATCCAATATAATAGAAAATAATTCCAATATTATAGATTACAGAAACTTCATGGATATCAATGCCCGTATCGCTGCCCGCGTACGCTTCCTGCGCCAGGAACGCGGCTTGTCGCTCGACGCGCTGGCCAGCAAATGCGATGTCAGCCGTTCGATGATTTCGCTGATTGAGCGCGGCCAGAGCAGCGCTACCGCCGTCGTGCTGGAAAAGCTGGCGACTGGGCTCGGCGTGCTGCTGCTGGCACTGTTCGAGGAAACGCCGGCCGCCGTGGCGCCGCTGATGCGCCGGCCCGAGCAGCCAGAATGGCGCGACCCGCAGTCGGGATACCTGCGCCGCAATATCTCGCCGCCGGATCCGCAATCGCCGCTGCGGATAGTCGAAGTCGAGTTTCCCGCTGGTGCTCAGGTGACGTATGAAACCGCCGCCCGCGATGCCCGCGTACATCAGCAAATCTGGATGCTGGAAGGCGCCATCCAGATCACCGTCGGCGCCAGCCGCTACGCGCTGGAAGCCGGCGACTGCCTGGCGTTTCAGCTGGACTGCCCTACTGCCTTTCACAATCCCCATCGCAAAGCGGCGCGCTATGCGGTGGTCACCCACACCCAGGCAGCACAATAAGAAGGGCACGAGCATGCAAACCAACATACAAATCCATCGCGCATCCTCGCTCGAAGATCCGGCGCTGCTTGCAGGCCTGAGCGAGCTGCTGGCCGATTGCGTGGAGGGTGGCGCGTCTGTCAGCTTCATGCAGCCATTCACGCATGCGCGGGCAGAGAAATTCTGGCGCAGCGTGGCCGCAGGCGTCGCTGCCGGCGAACGCATATTGTTAACGGCGCAAGACCGGCATGGGGCGATTCTGGGCACCGTACAAGTGGTGCTGAGCCAGCCGGAAAACCAGCCGCACCGGGCCGAGATCGCCAAGCTGCTGGTGCATCGCAAGGCGCGTAAACAAGGGCTGGGAGAGAAACTGATGATCGCCGCAGAACAGGCCGCCGCCGGCGCCGGCAAGAGCATGCTGGTGCTGGATACCGCCAGCGACAGCGCGGAACGGCTATACAAGCGCCTCGGCTGGCAAGTCTCTGGCGTGATTCCAGACTATGCCCTGCTGCCGCAAGGCGGCTTGTGCGCAACGACCATCTTCTATAAACGCGTCGACGCCGGCAGTCGGCCGGCATCTAGCTAGGCTGCCGCCTTGGCTGCCAAAGACGGCGCGCTGCCGGCGATGAAATTGTGCGGATAACGGGCGTCGCGCAGTTTCATGAAAGGCCGCTCAACCACCAGGCAAAGCAGCCATCCGGCGCCGATGCTCAGCACAATGATCAGGCTGGCCTCGGCAAACCCATTGAGGCCGGCGCCGCGCAGCAGCTTGTGCACGATCATCGCCAGCGGCTTGTGCACCAGGTAGATAGCGTACGACCAGGCGGCAAGCTGGGCCGCCCCGGGAATCCGCCAGCGCTGCAGGAAACTGACGGGGCTGAGTGCGGCCGCCACCAGCAAGGCAAAGGCAAGCGCCAGCAGCGAATAACCGAAGCCGCTCATGAAATAACCGTAGCCATAGCCTTTAATCACATAATAGTTGGCGGCCAGGTAGAACATCAGTGCCGTGGCCGCGATCCCCGCCAGCAGCAGCGCCTGCCCGCGGCGCTGGATTTTTTGCCAGGCATCGGGGTGAAAGTTTTTCAGGAGGGCTACCGCAATCCCCGGCAGGAATTCATCAAACCGGCAAAAGCTGGAATAGTAGACGTTGGGATAGTAGCCGCCGATCGCCCCACCCGCTTCCCGCCCATATTGCAGCCACAGCAAGCTGCGCAAGGTAATCCCGGCCAGCATCAGGACCAGCAGGGCAATCCAGGCCAGACGGATCGACTTGCCATAACGCGCCGCAATGATCACCACCGCCGGCAGCAGGAGATAAAACTGTTCCTCGATGCACAGCGACCAGGCATGCGAAAACGCCGTACCCGGCTGCAGCCAGAGATTCTGGGTAAACGTGAGGAAGCGCCAGAGCGGAGGCGGCGTATTCCCTCCCATTACCAGCGGGAACAGGAAATACAAAGCCAGCACGACATAGTAATTAGGCAGGGTGCGCAGGAACCTGCGGGCATAGAAATTCTTCAGCGAGAGCTGCTGCCCGCGGACGATACCGCCAAAGATCTGGTTGCTGATCAGATAGCCGCTCAACACAAAGAACAGATCCACTCCGACCCACCCTATCTTGCTGGCCCAGCCGAAGGTCGCTTCCTGGCTGACGAAACACATGTAGTGATACATGAACACCAGGATGATGGCCGCTGCGCGCAGCGTATCCAGGCCATTGTTTCGATCGGACCTGACAGGCGCAACAGTAATTGGCGGCATTATGGCTTGGCGTTGGGGGAGTTGATCGAGGTCGCAAGGAATGCGCGGCAAGTAAATGCACAAACGATATTGCCGAAAAACAATGAAGTGTACGTTTGCAGCCTGCCACGTGTCTACTGATTCCCAGGAAAAACCGGTGCTGCCCATAAAAAAATCCACCGTCGATTCCGCCCCCGTTGCCGGAAGGAATTGACGATGGATTTTTCGACAGGCAGCGACGCCGCACGAGCTCGATGCAAGCAGCCCAGCCAGCCTATCAAGCCTTAGCGCCAGCCGCGATGCCAGCCATACTGCGGATGGTGCCAACCCCAGCCATAGTGTGCATGGTAAGCCCACACATAGCCTGGACCAGGTATGGCGTAGGTCGGTGCGACATACACCACCCCCGGCGGCGCCACGTAAGCCGGGCGCACAACCGGCGGCGCCACGACGCAGCCGCCGAGGGCAAGCGCTACGATGGTAGCGGGAATTAATGCGGTGAATTTCATGATATTTCCAGTCCTCATGGATGCTGTTGCCATTCAATCGTAAGTAAGAACGCAGGCGTCCTGCTTGCAACGGCACATGCATCCGGATCTTGCCGCCAATTGAAAAGCATTAAGCAATACCAAGCTTTTCAAATGGCAGCGCACGCCTGTATTCGTCGCCGTTGTTAACCACTAAACGCCGGACCGCGGCCGAATGATGACGGGGAAGTTGTATTTTTCTGTAACCAGGGTAACAAACCGGCGGGTGCTGGCTACGTTCTTTCATCCTGGAGGGCAAAGCCGCGGGCTTCGCCGTGCGCATTTAATACGAAATGCAAAAACGTTGGGAAAAACAAAAAGGGCTTCCTCGCGGAAGCCCTTTTGCACACTGATGTTCTGTTGGTGGGGCGTGTGTGATTCGAACACACGACCTACGGATTAAGAGTCCGCTGCTCTACCAGCTGAGCTAACGCCCCAACAGGGGACGAATTATAGCTGCTGTTTATTATTTTTACTAGTTCTTCGTGTAAATTTCTATTGAGGCTGAAAAATGATGTTGTTTCCGGCCTCGCGGAAGCCTATTCCAAGCCGCACTACTCCAAGAGAAACCACCTCGGAAGCCACAACCCAGGCCGGTTCCACCCTGCTCTACTGCGTCACCAGACCAACCCAATGCAAGGTCGACTCGTCCGCCGCAAACTGCGCGCGCCGGACAGGCTTGATGGCCTTGGCCGCGCTGATGGCAGATTTATAAATGGTCTTCTGGGCTTTTCTTATCAGACGCTGTTCAATGCGCTGCGTGTACAAATCGCCGTACTCGACTATCTGTTCCAGCATCTGCAGCAGCGTCTCGTCTTCCAGTTTGCTGCGCGTCAGCTGGCGCCAGAAATCGCATTCTGTCCAGCGCCGGAAGCGCATGTACACCGTGCTCGAACTGCCGAACTGCGGCGGCAGATGGCGCCACAGGCTTTTGTTCAGCACGATCCAGAGCACCGCCTCGATGAACAGACGGTTGTTCTTTGCGCGGGCGCCGGGATCGTTCGGCTTGCCGGTCAGCAGAGGCTCCAGCTTTTGCCATTGATCATCCCGAAGTTCGATTTCCTGCTTCTGCACCTGATTCAACATGACGCCCCCTAGAAAATTCTTGCTCGTGCTTAAGGCCTCTCCTGGCAATTGCCGCAATCCGCTTCTGATATCGACCAGTTCCGTCGTCGCAGAAACAACTGTTTAACGATTCACCTGAGACCCAGGATTAGCATTCTAGCCACACCTAACATTAATTAATGTAGGACTTTTCTGAAAAACAGGCGTGTCGTATCGATGCGCAGCGGCACCAGGATCAGCAGTGCAACTGGGCAATCATTTGAGCGCGAGGCTCTGAGAAAGGCGCCGGCCGGCGGCGACCGGCCAGGCGATAAAGCGAAACGGAGTTAAAGCGGATCAGGCCAGGCGCGCATTGCCTGCGCGCCGATCGCCAGCAGCTTTTCGCGGCTGGCGTTGTCGCGTGCCTGGGTCGACATGCCGTGGATGACGGTCACGAAAAAACTGGCCAGGGCGGCGGTATCGGTATCAGCCGCCAGATCGCCTTCGCTGATGCCGCGATCCAGGCGCTCCTTGATGCCGCTCTCCATCTGCATGCGGTATTCCGCCAGCACTTCCTGCACATGCGACGATGCCGCCGTGCAATTGGTGGCGGAGGTGACCACCATGCAGCCGGGCGGCTGGTTTGGGTCGCTTTGCGAGACAGCGATCACTTCCAGGTAGCTGCGGATGCTTTCCTTGGCGGTCAGGGCTTCCGCCGCGATCGAGGCAAAAAAGCAGGGCTTCTTCTCCAGATAGTATTCCACCGCTTCCAGGAACAGCCGCTCCTTGTCGCCGAACGCCGTGTACAGGCTGGGCGGGGTGATTCCCATGGCGCTGGTGAGATCGTTGAGCGAGGTGGCTTCGTAGCCGTAGCGCCAGAAAACCAGCATCGCGCTTTCCAGCGCTTGCTCCCTATCGAAGGATAAAGGGCGGCCGGGCTTCTTGCGCGGCTTGTCTTGTGTCATTTCCATAGTGATCGATATTAAACCACTTGACAGCGGAAAACAACCCCGCTAGAGTCACACTCTAATTCGTAGTGATCGCTATTGAATTGTGATTATCAGGCCTTAGATGTGGCCTCATGGAAATTTAGTGTCTCACAGAATCAAGTTTGGCGTATTGCCGACCGGTTTTTGCCCGTGAATGGGAGTTGCCGTGTGGATTTGGAGGATCAGACAAGAAGTGTGCAGTAAGCGGCTATCGGCCGACGGCTCGCCACCTCTATATTGCTAATCGTGATTTGCAGCAATTGCTCTGTTCTCCCCAATCACCTCTTCCCGAATCCGGCCGGAACGCAGTAACAGCCAAGCAGGCTATCCATTCCAGATCGCGGTTCACCTTGCTTTCTTTACCAGTTTTCTTTTTTGCAATTCATTTCTTTTCGTCTCGCTTATCGTTACCAGGGGCCCCAAATGCACACTTCGACACCATTACTCTCTCGCAAAGCTATTGCCATCGCCGTCGGCATTGTGATCCTCGCCGCTGCGGGCACTGTCACCCTCAGCAGCCGCGCCGCCAAGCCGGCCGCCCCGCCGCAGGCCGCGGCATCGGTCTCGGTCGCCGCCGTGCTGGAAAAAACCGTCACCGAATGGGATGATTTTTCCGGACGGGTCGAAGCCATCGAGCGCGTAGAGATACGCCCGCGTGTTGCCGGCACCATCGACGCCGTGCATTTCCAGGAAGGCCAGCTGGTCAAGAAAGGCGACCTGCTGTTCACCATCGATCCCCGCCCTTATCAAGCGGAACTGGCGCGTGCGGTTGCCACCCAGGCCGGCGCCCAGGCCGGCCTGTCGCTGGCCAAGACCGAACTGGCGCGCACCAGCCGCCTGATTGAAGAACACGCCGTCGCACAGCGCGAGCTGGACCAGCGCAACAACGCCCTGCTGGAAGCCGACGCCAGCCTGAAAGCGGCGGAAGCAGCGGTTCTGAGCGCACGCCTGAACCTGCAATACACCGCGATCACGGCGCCGGTCAGCGGCCGCGTTTCGCGCGCCGAGATCACGGTCGGCAACCTGGTCGGGGCCGGCGTCAGCTTCCCTGCCCTGACTACCGTGGTGTCGGTATCGCCGGTGTACGTCAATTTTGAAGTCGATGAGCAAACCTATATCCGCTACGCCGCCAACGGTGCGGTCGGCAATTCCGGCGTCAAGAACCTGCCTGTATCGATCGGACTGGCCAGTGAAGAAGGTTATCCGCACCAGGGCCAGATCAAGGCTTTCGACAACCGTCTCGATACCGCCTCCGGCACGATGCGGGTGCGCGCGGTGTTCGACAACGCGAACGGCACCCTGACTCCCGGCATGTACGCCCGCGTGCGCACCGGTGGCGCGGCAGCAGAGACTGCCGTGCTGATCGACGACAAGGCGGTCGGCACCGACCAGGACAAGAAATACGTCATGGTGCTGGGCGCGGACAACAAGGTCACCTATCGCACGATCAAGCTGGGGCCGATCGTCGACGGCCTGCGGATCGTGCGC
>NZ_DATMRB010000023.1:0-26177 GCF_035566555.1 Collimonas sp. | reverse complement strand
CGTTGAGGTAGTCATAGCCCCATTTCCATTGCATGCCGGTGACCTTGATGGTGATGTCGGCATTGGAGGTGTCTTTCATCGCCACCACCGTCTTGGTGGCCGGCAAAGCCATGCCGATGACGATCAGGAAAGGAATCACAGTCCAGGCGATTTCGACGCCGGTGCTTTCATGGAAACTGGCCGATTTGGCGCCCAGCGATTTGCGGTGCTTCAGGATGGAATAGAACATCACCCCGAAAACCGCCAGGAAAATCACCAGGCAGATGATCAGCATCAAATTGTGCAGATCGTAGATTTGCTGTGCAATTTCGGTGACTGGCGGCTGAAAGTTCATCCCGAGTACTTTAGGACCACCCGGACTATCGACCACCGCCCATGAAGGCATTGCTGCCGCCAGGAGCGACGCACCGAGCGTCAACGATGTAAGGCGCTTCGCATATTCCATGATTTCCTCAAAAGCCCAAAAATTATAATTTTATCAAGCACCAGGCAATGATCTGCGCTGTATCTCCTGCTTCAGCTCTCGCACAAACTCACGCCGCTTCCATTCCGTCAAAAACTGGCCTACTTCTACCCGTGTGCCCAGTGCTTCCAGGCCGATGAGGCCCTTGCTTTTCTCCTGCACTGCAATCCGGATGGAACGCAAATCCAGTTTAAATTGTCGAATTTCCTGTGCCTGTATCAGTTCTACAAGCAGATAGTCGTCCAGCATCGCAATATGCTCGCGGTCCGTAGCGTGGCGCGCGTAAATCAGGAATGCGACAGCAACCGCCGACATTTCCAGCACCGCGAACAGTAATACGAACCAGGCGCCGCGCAAGGTAAAAGCTATCGCCACGGCCATCGAGGTCGCACAGAGGATTACGTAGAAAAAACCAAGCTGGCGCGGCGCGATAGCGCAGTTACGCCTCAAGTCCCATTCTCGCTTAATCATGATGCACCATCGACATCAAGCATGTTGCCTGTACGCACAAGCTAAAACCTTTGAAGTATAAGGGCTAAAGGAACTTGTTATCAAGGAGAATCAAAACCCCTGAAACGGCCTCGCAAATCCCCTTCAAACCCCGCTTTCAAGCCGTACAGCCAGCCCCAGGCCCGCACCCGGCACGCCCCGCAATAACCGGTTTCTGATAGTCGCTATATGCGAAAACCAGTATATCTGCCAGGACCGCGACCAGCCTGACGAGGCAAATTGACAACACTTTCTTTTATATCTTAAAAACAATTAGGGTCAGAGTCGATTTTCTGCCGGCCAGCGGCATGCTAATCGATTCCATCAAGAAAGGGAGCGGCCTCAAGGCCGCAAATAGGCGTAGCCCTGCGATTGCAGGTCTGCCAGCATCACCACCGCGCCCTTGTCCGCCACGGCGAAACCCGGCAGCAGGTCTTTAAGTTCGACCTTCTGCGCCTTCATGGTGTTGATGCAAGCGCTCATCTCCAGGCCGGTCTTGGCCAGCTGGGCGACCTGGGCGCTGAACTCCTGGCTGGCCTCTGCGGCATGAAAGGCCCTGAGCGCCGCGCCGTGTATCACCAGCACGATTTTCACCTTGTCCGGGCCGCCCATGCCTTCGAAATGGCTCTGGATATTGCCGAGCACGAAGGCGACCCTGCCCTGCTCGCTCAAGTGATAGGCGACCTTGGCTTTATCCACTGCGGCGGCATGCGCCGGCCTGGCAGTCGCCGCCAGCACGGAAGCGGCGCCGATCGAAGAAAACATGGTCCACAGGATGCTGCGTCGTTGCATCGTCACTCCCGGTCGGAAAAATGAAACAGGATAGGACGGCCTTGGCCAAGGCCGTCCAGGCAGTCAACCTTAACCCAAATCCGCCAGCGGGTGATCTTTCTCTGTCCATGGGTCGTCGAAAAAGCCGTTGCCCCAATCCTGGCCGACTTGCGCCAGGGTGGCGGGCTGCCATTTCGGCTGGCGGTCCTTGTCGATGATCAGCGCCCGTATGCCTTCGGCAAAATCGGTGCGGGCGGCGCAATGCAGCGACACCACGTATTCCAAGCGGAACACTTCGGCCAGCGACATGTGCAGCGCGCGCTTTTGCAGCGCATGCGACAGCCAGGCCGAAGCCGGGCTACCGGCGACCAGCGTAGCGATGCCTTTTTGCAGCCAGGCGTCGTCGGTTTGCAGGCCGACGATGTTGTGCACCACTTCATCCAGCGTCGGCGCGCTGCACAGCTGATGTATCAATTCGAAGTGCTGGCGCAACGGCGTTGGCGCGGCGGCGAATGCCGGCTGCGCCTGCTGCTCGGCAGCCAGCAATGCGCGCGTCAGCAGCACATCGTCCTGCTTGCCATCCCACGGCTGCTCCAGCAAGGTGGCCAGCAGCGCCTGCTTCTGGCTGTGCTCCAGCTGATAGTCGGCGAGGCGGGTGAAGATGGCGTCGGCCGCGCCGAAGGAGGCGCCGGTCAATGCCAGGAACAGACCCAGCTGGCCTGGCATGCGGTTCAGGAACCAGGTGCCGCCGACATCGGGATACAAACCGATCGTAATTTCAGGCATCGCCAGGCGCGATTTCTCGGTCACCACGCGATGGCTGGCGCCGGCCATCAGGCCGATGCCGCCGCCCATCACGATGCCGTGGGCCCAGGCCAGCATCGGCTTGGGATAGGTATGGATCAGGTAGTCGAGGCGATACTCGCGCTCGAAGAAATCGCAGGCGTAGGGATTGCTCTTGATGTCCGCGCTCTGGCCCGATGCGTGCTGGTCCAGCATGGTGCGGTACAAACCCTGCAAGTCGCCGCCGGCGCAGAAGGCCTTTTCCCCGGCCGCCTGCAGCAGCACCATGGCGATCTGCGGATCGCCGGCCCAGGCGCGCAGTTGCGCATCGAGCAGGTCGACCATTTCCAGCGAGATCGCGTTCAAGGTCTTTTCAATGTTCAGGGTAGCGACGCCGATGCGCTTGCCATTGGCTGCCGTCAGCTCTTCAAACAAGGCCGGCGCCGCTTGATGGATGACATCTGCCATTATTCATTACTCCATACTGGCGAACGTTTTTGCAGGAAGGCGTTGACGCCCTCCTTCTGGTCCTTGGTATCGAACAGATCGAGGAACAGTTCGCGCTCCACCGGCAGCAAAGTGGCCAGTGGATTGGCGCGTGCGCCCTGGATCAATTTTTTGCAAGCGCTGACGCTGGACGGACTCTGGCGCGCGACCTGCTCGGCCAGCACCAATGCGCGCTGGCGGCCCTCGCCTTTTTTCACCAGCTCTTCCACCAGGCCGATGCGCAATGCCGTTTCGGCATTGACGCGTTCGCCGCACAAGATCATGCGCTTGGCCCAGCCTTCGCCCACCAGCCATGGCAGGTTCTGGGTGCCGCCGGCGCAAGGCAGCAAGCCGACCGCGGCTTCCGGCAGCGCCATCTGCGCCTGCTCTTCGGCGATGCGCAGATCGCAAGCCAGCGCGCATTCCAGGCCACCGCCCATGGCGTAACCGTTGATGGCGGCAATCGAAACGCCACGGAACGCCGACAAGGTTTCGAATGCTTCACCAAAGCGGCGCGCCATCTCGCGCGCCATGACCTTGTCACCGTCGGCAAACAGTTTCAGGTCGGCGCCGGCGCTAAAGAATTTCTCGCCTTCGCCGGTCAGCACCAGGCTATAGATATTGTTGTCGGCGTTGAGCGCCTGCACCAGCCGCGTCAGGTCGCGCAGGGCGTCGCCGGTCCAGGTGTTGGCGGGCGGATTGGCCATCGTCACCACGGCCGTGTGGCCGATGATTTCCAGGCGCAGGTTGGTATAGCTCGCGTCGCTGTAAGAAGTGCTCATCGGATGTCCTCGTTGGATGCATTGCCCAGCAACTGGCGGGCGATAATCACGCGCATGATTTCGTTAGTGCCTTCCAGGATCTGGTGCACGCGGACGTCGCGGAAATGGCGCTCCAGCGGATATTCGCGGATATAGCCATAGCCGCCATGGATCTGCAGCGCTTCATTGCAGATCTGGAAGCCGATATCGGTGGCGAAGCGTTTCGCCATTGCGCAGTAAGTTGTGGCGTTGGGATCCTTGGCGTCCAGCTTGCAGGCTGCCAGGCGCACCATCTGGCGCGCTGCGACCAGTTCGGTCTGCATGTCGGCCAGCTTGAATTGCAGCGCCTGGAAATCCGACAGCGGCCGGTTGAACTGGCGGCGCTCGCTCATGTAGGCATGCGCCGCATCCAGCGCCGCCTGGGCGGTGCCGACCGAACAGGTGGCGATGTTGATGCGGCCGCCGTCGAGGCCGCGCATCGCCAGCCGGAAGCCTTCGCCCTCCTGCCCCAGCAAATGGTCGGCAGGAATCCGTACGTTGTCGAAGCTGATGGTGCGGGTCGGCTGGCTGTTCCAGCCCATCTTTTCTTCCTTGCGGCCGTAGCTGATGCCAGGCGCATCGGCAGGCACCACGAAGGCCGAGACGCCATGCGCGCCGCCGGCGCCGGTGCGCGCCATCAGCACCAGCACGTCGGTGGAGCCCGCGCCTGAGATAAACGCCTTGGAACCGTTGATGACGTAATGGCCGTCGGTCAGCACCGCGCTGGTCTTGAGGGACGCGGCATCGGAGCCCGAGCCCGGTTCAGTCAGGCAGTAGGACCCGAGTTTCTGGCCGACTGCCAGCTTGCCGCACCAGGCGTCTTTCACGGCCGGCGTCGCCCAGTTGGCGATCATCCAGCTCACCATGTTGTGAATCGTCAGGTAGGCGGTAGTCGATGTGCAGCCGCGCGCCAGTTCCTCGAACACGATGGTGGCGTCAAGCCGCGACAAACCCAGGCCGCCCACTTCTTCCGGCGTGTACAAGCCGCAAAAGCCCAGCTCGCCTGCCTTGGCGATGACATCCACCGGGAAAATCGCCTCGGCGTCCCATTTAGCTGCATGCGGCGCCAATTCTCCTGCGGCGAAATCACGCGCGGTCTGCTGGAATGCGCGTTGATCTTCTGATAATTCAAAATCCATGGTGGTCTCTCTCCAAAGCGAATAAGGGGCAGTGATTGCTGCTGACGGCAATTTATATCCCAGCAGAATAGCAATAATTGACGTTAACGTAAACGTCACCCACCCCCTTTAGACGAAAAAAGGGCGACGGGGAGAATGCCGTCGCCCAACTCGCTGCCACTGAAACGCTTGAATCCTGCTGTGTCCTGCTTATTTAGGCAGCAACACGGTATCGATGACGTTGATCACGCCGTTCGACTGATTCACATCATAGGTGCTGATGTTGGCGACATGGCCGCCATCGTCGACGACGTAGATGTTATGCGGACCGTTCTGCATGAAGGTCAGCTTGCCGCCGCTGGCGGTCGCCAGTTCAGCCTTGCCGCCGCCCTTCTTGATTTCGCTTTCCAGCTTGGCATAGCCATAGCGGCCCGGCACCACGTGGTAGGTCAGGATCTTGGTCAGGGTTGCCTTGTTTTCAGGCTTGACCAGGGTTTCCACAGTGCCGGCCGGAAGCTTGGCGAAAGCGGCATTGGTTGGGGCGAAGACGGTGAACGGGCCCTTGCCCTTGAGGGTATCGACCAGGCCGGCGGCTTTTACCGCGGCCACCAGGGTGGTATGGTCGGCCGAATTGACGGCGTTATCGACGATGTCCTTGCTGGGGTACATGCTTTGGCCGCCCACCATCACGGTGTCTTCAGCACGGGCCGCGCTCGCGGCGATCAAAGCGGCGGATAAAGTCAAAGCATAGGTAAGTTTGCGCATGATGATTCCTTAGAATGAGAGTCAGTTTCGGAGCCTGCACAGTCATATACGCAACTGTGCCGAAACTGGATTCGCCGGATTCAAAAAAATCATGCAAGAAGATGGCAATGCAAAAACTGCATTGCCGGAAGAGGTGAAGTAAGCCGATAGGCCGGATTCTGTTACGACGTTCAGGCTTGCGCCCTCGCGTTATGACAGCCATTCCTCTAGGCGCTGGATTGCTCCAGCGCTCAAGCTCTCTACCCGCACGCTCCGCGAGCAACATCAACGCGTGCCTATTTGAGATTGCTCCGGGTGGAGGTTACCGCGTTTCACCGTAACTTAATACGCTCGTCTCTGTGGCCCTATTCCTCGCCTCGCGGCGGACGGCCGTTAACCGTCACCCTGCTCTATGGAGTCCGGACCTTCCTCCCGCCGGCGCCTTGCAGCGCCAGCCAGCGGCTGTCTTGGCTTACTTCAGGCGGCATTCTACCGCAATGCGCGGCCAGGTCCGCCAATGGCATGCTGATATTTCGCTATTATTTGATGAAGGACGGCGATTTACGGCACTTTACGCTGCCCGGCGATGCCAAATTGGCATGAGACAGAAGCGATGCGGCTACGTATAGTATTCAGGAATTATTGCGGTGCAAAACGCGCCTGATGCAGCGACGGCGCGGCTGCTTGCAACGACGCCTTCAAACCTTGCGCAACAGGATAGAACCCATGCACATCTGCGTACTCGGCGCCGGCATCATCGGCGTCACCTCCGCCTACCGCCTGCTGGAAGCCGGCCATACGGTGACCCTGGTCGACGCGGCGGCGCAGCCCGGCAGCCAGACCAGCCTCGGCAACGGCGCGCAGCTGAGCTATTCGTACGTAGCGCCGCTGGCCGATCCCTCGGTGTGGACGCACTGGCCGGAATACCTGTTCAGCGCAGATTCACCGCTGACCCTGCGGCCCAAGATGGACACGGCGCAATGGCGCTGGCTGCTGCAGTTCCTCGGCGCCTGCAACAGCAAGCGGGTGCGCCAGACCACTATCGACCTGCTGCAGCTGTCTTCCTTCAGCCGCGACCAGTTGCAGCAGCTGACCGCCGCCGTCCCGCTCGATTTCCAGCACCGCACCGCTGGCAAGCTGGTGCTCTACAGTGACGCCAAAGGACTGGAAGGCGCACGCAGGCAAATCGACTTCCAGGCGCAGCACGGTTGCCAGCAAGAGATCATCGACCATGACCGCTGCCTGCAGATCGAACCGGCGCTGGCCGGCGCCAAGCGCAACTGGGCCGGCGGTGTTTACACCCCGAGCGAAGAAGCCGGCGATTGCGCCAGATTCTGCCAGCAGCTGGTGGCGGCGATGGCGCAGCAGTCCGGCTTCCGCTTCGCCCACTCGCAACGCATCGGCAAGCTGGAAATGCGCAACGGCGCCTTGGCAGCGGTGTATGCCGGCGCCGAAAAAATCGAAGCCGAAGCCTTCGTGCTGGCGCTCGGCGCCGACAGCGCCGGCTTCGCACGCCAGGCCGGCTTCACGCTGCCGCTGTATCCGCTCAAGGGCTACAGCATCACCGTGCCCTTGCACGAAGCCAGCCATCAGGCCGCGGCGCCGCAAGTGTCGATCACCGACCTCGCCAAGAAAATCGTCTACGCCAGGCTCGGCGACCGCCTGCGCGTCGCCGGCCGCGTCGAACTGGTCGGCATGGACCGCAGCATCCCGGCCACCGCCATCGACGAACTGAAGCGCGGCGTCAACGAACTGTTTCCCGGCTGCGCCGACCTGGCGGACAGCGCCGGCCTCTCGCCATGGACCGGCTTCCGGCCGGCGACACCGAGCGGCGTGCCCATCGTCGGCGCCTCGCCGCTGAAGAACCTGTACCTGAACGTCGGCCACGGCAGCCTCGGCTGGACCCTGGCGCACGGCAGCGCGAGCCTGCTGGCGCAACTGATTGCCGGTAAAGCCACGGCCATCGACGCCAGTCCCTTTGCATTCCAATCCTAACCATAGGCCGAGGACAAACATGAAACTCATCACCAACCAGCAAGTCGCCGAACTGATCAATACCAGCGATGCGATCGATGCCATGCGCCAGGCCTTCCAGGGCATAGGCCAGGGCGCGCAGCAAGCGCGCATGCGCACCAGCGCCGCCGGCAGCAACGGTCCGCTGATGATGTCCAGCATGGGCGCCCTGCTGCCCGCCGCCGGCATTGCCGGCTACAAGGTCTACACCACAGTCAACGGCAAATTTCATTTCGTCACCGTGCTGTTTTCCACCGAAGACGGCCGGCCGCTGGCGACCATAGAATCCGACACCATGACCGGCCTGCGCACCGCTGCCGCCACCGCCGTCGCCGCCGACCATCTGGCCCGGCCGGACGCCGCCACGCTGGCAGTGATCGGCACCGGCGTCCAGGGCCACTCGCATGTGCCGGCGCTGCTGGCGGTGCGCCAGTTCAAGGAAATCCTGATCGCCGGCCGCAGCGGCCAGCAGCAGTTTGCAGAACAGATCACACAGCAGACCGGCGTGCCGGCGCGCGCCGTCAGCATTGATGAAGCCGCGCAGTCGGGCGACGTGGTGGTGACCGTGACCCGCTCGGCTACACCGTTGTTCTCCGGCGACCTGCTCAAGCCCGGCGCTTTCGTCGCCGCCGTCGGCGCCAGCAAAGGCAACCTGCGCGAACTCGACGACCGCGCGATTGCCCGCGCCAACGCGTTGGTAGTGGAATGGAAGCCGCAAGCGCAGCAGGAAGCCGGCGACCTGCTGCTGTGCCAGCCAGGCACTTTCGCTTGGGAGAATGTGTGGGAACTGGGACAGATTGTCGACGGCAGCAGCGGCTACCAACGCCAGCCCGACGACCTGGTGATCTACAAGGCCATCGGTGTCGGCGTCGAAGACATCGCCCTCTCCGGCCTGGTCTACCGCCGCGCCTGCGAACGTTTCGGCTGGTAAGCGGGGCCATTCCTACGCGCCGGGCGGCATGACATGACTTGCCGCCGCCAGGACGGCGGTCTAGAATCGGGCTCTCACTGCCGCCGGCGATAAAAATCGCCGGCGGCAGTCAATGCACGATTACCGACGACCGGCACACATGGAATTCCACTTACTCAGCTTCATGAAGACGGTGCTCTTTGTGCTGGCGGCGCTATTGCCGATCATGAACCCGCCCGGCGGCGCCCCGATTTTCCATTCACTCACCATCACCGCCTCCGACGCCACCCGCAATGCGCTGGCGCGCCGGGTCGCCATCAATTCCTTCCTGCTGCTGGTAGGCGGCATGTTCATCGGCACCCACGTGCTGGCCTTCTTCGGCCTGTCACTGCCGGTAGTGAAGGTAGCCGGCGGCCTGCTGGTGGTGGCCACCTCCTGGAAAATGCTGAACTCCGACGAAATGCCGAAAGGCGAAGCCGTGCCGGAGTCGCTCTGGACCGAAGAACTGGCCTCCAAAAAAGCGTTCTATCCGCTGGCGTTTCCGCTCACCGTGGGACCCGGTTCGATCTCGGTCGCCATCACCCTAGGCGCCGGCGTGCGCGTGCCCAACGTGCCGCTGCCGCTATCGCTGGTAGCCGCCGTAGTCGGCCTGGCGCTGGCGGCGCTAGCGGTCTACCTGAGCAACCGCTTCGCCGGCGTTTTGATCCGTCTTCTGGGCGATACCGGCACCACCGTCATGCAGCGCATGACCTCGTTCATCCTGCTCTGCATCGGCGTGCAGATTCTGTGGGACGGCGTCAGCGGCCTCTTGATGATATGGCAAGCGCATTGATTTAAGCGTGGACAAAGCGGGCGCTGATGATAATATTATTGCCTCACCAACCCACATGGAGATCTCGAAATGATCAAGAAAGTCATGGTAATCGCAGCGATGTTCGGCATGTTCGGCGCAATATCCGCTTGCAACACGGTATCTGGCATGGGTAAGGATGTGCAGACCGGCGGTGAAAAGGTGCAGGATGCTGCGCAGGATGTGCAGAAGAAGATGTAATTCTCGGTAGATTGGCATGGGGCGGGCCGTTTTGTTGGTCGCTCCTTGCCGGTCCCGTTGCAGCAATACTTAGCAGCATATAGTCTCCATCGTCATCCAGACTCTGACAAAAATTCTCTTCCCAATTTATGCGACTGATGCAGGTCGCATATGCCATCATCGCCCCGCATTTATCTTTTCGACTGGCCAGCAAAAGTGCGCACGCTTGCGATCGGTTGCGCCCGCATTCTGTCAGCCAATCCTGTGGCGCAAGCGGGATGCCTCCGATAACAAGGTTTGGATGGAGTGACCTCGAGCCGATGGGGGGCCGTCACTCGTGCGGCGGAGGTTAGGAGAATAAGAAAAGGCCACCTGAACGGTGGCCGTAAGCGTCTGCTGCCAAGATCTTACGGCGGCAAGCTCGATCGAAGCGGTCCCCCGTTCTCAGTCATTACGCCAGCTTTAAAAAGGAAAACATGATGTTTTTCCTTATCAACCTTTCTTTGCAGGTCATATGGGGCCATTAATCCGATCCATGCTGGCATTGTTACTTTAATCGAATCCGCCATTTTTTTAACAACAAAGTAATCGGTGCAAGTTCCAAATGATGGCGTCGCTTTCGCGCCTGAAGCTGAAACGGTAACGAAGTAAAGTTGGACAGGACAGGCACTCCCACCGTTGTTTTGAATGAGAACCACATCATCCTTTCCGAGTTGATAGGTGCCGACTTCCTGGAGACTACTGTTCCCCTGAATCAAAGGATTCAATGGCTTGTTTTTATACAGAAGCACGTTCTCATCGTTTATTTGTAGCGCACCGAAGCGTGTCGTGATATCTCCGTCCTCATCCTCGGCAAATGCGGAGGATGCAAGCAACGACAGGGATGCGATTAAAACGAAATACTTCAACATAGAGCTTTTCCCTTGTCTTTTTGGGAGGCCGCTGGCATCGAGCGGCGGCCTTAGTTTTCGACTTACGTAATCGCTTGTGCTTATGGTGCAACCGCCGTACATCCGATTTTCTTGACGATTTCCACAACTGCCACTGCAGTCTTTGCCTTTTTCTGCAGGAGCCGCTCACTGATAGAGTCGTCTTGCTTGCACTTATAAAAGCCGTCGCTTGTGATTTTCACCAATTGATAGGACGGGGTGAACACTTTCTTAGGGTCTTCAACGTCATATCTGTACGCCGCAAAATAATCATTCCCAATCTTGGCGATAATCGGCTGCCAGATTTTATTGCAGTTGGGATATTCCATTTCCTCCGGCGACATTATTTCCAATAGGTTATTTGGTTTTTTTCTGTCAACAAGTGAGCATGTCGGGGTGCTTTGATCTTTTTTTATGAAGTGATAGGCATTAGGCGTGTAAATGTCGTCCGCAATTTTTTCCGCGTCTATTTTGTGAATCACTTCATCGGCAACGTCGGCGCCTATCTTTACGCCGTCAGCCATAGCAAAACTTGACGAAAAACACAGGAGAGATAGAGCACAAAATTTCATATACTGTCCTTTAATAAAAATTCTAGGGTAGTTCGCCGACACGCTTTTCCGCGTGCTTCTTCATATTCGCTCGCGTCATGCCAAATCTGCCCAATTTTGCCTTTGATGGATGTGTTTCGAGCAGCTTCAGATATCGACTATAGCCAATTTTTGCCTGTGCCGAATCCTTCTTTACACCCTCCATCTTCGATTTCGGATCGTGCCAATATCCCCAAGCGAACGACATGTCATGTACGTTATACGCATTGCTCTTTTCCAAGGGATAAGAATCATAGTCGAATTTTTCGGCCTCGGGGAATGCTGCAAATAACGCATCGAGTTGTGGGCACGCTTTAACATGCAGCGCAGCGACGGCATTCTTCAGCAATTTAAGCCTAGAAGTTGATTTACCTTCGTACCCATTAAATCCGCCATTGATCGCAGCTGATATATACACAATATCGTTCTGGTCACCGAAAGGATTTAGATCGATATCATGAGCACTGCCTGCATGCCTCCAATACCAACCGGCCGAGTCAGTTGCCCACTTCACTTCCTCAAGCTTTACCTTGTTAGCATCGAGAAAATCAGTTTTAACAGCCGCCCCGTAGGATTCATAGTTTTTTTTCCACGTCAACTGCACCAAACCTCGGCCTTTATAGCCGTCGTACACGTCCTTTTCCTCAACGCCTTTCTTAAGTATTTCCGCAGTAAATAAGAATTCGGAAGATTCGTGTCCTACCTGTGCCAGAAAATGCGCCTTCTTTAGACAGCTGGTAATTTCATAGCTCGTAAACGTTGCATTCAAATCAGGAAGAAATTTTTCCAGAATTTCCTTTTTCCGCTCTTGATACGCTTCTCGCAATTCATCCAGCGTGATATCTCGATTGCATGCACAAACGATCGCTACTTCCTCAACTCTCGTATGATCTTTGTCCGCCGTGGTTGTGCCTAGCGGCTCATTCGTCGAATTCGTCATAGTCTCGGTCAGCTCTTTCAGGTGTTTGAATATCGTTGTCCGTTATTTTTGGGTTCTTCTTTACGGAAAATTTGACTGCCTGCGGTGTATAGGCGCGTTCGGTTTTCCCGTCCTTATCAGTAAGACCCTCAAAACGATGACCTTCGGCAGATTCCATGACATAGGGATAGTTCGCCATTGGGCGACCTTTGGGAGATCGAAGAATGAATTGAGCGCTATGGCCGTTAATTTCCGCTGTCGTCGGGTTAATAACAATAGGCAGACTCTTTGCCCCTGGCAAGCTATGCATCGCGGCGTGCGCCACATAAGCGCCGTTCGTTCCATGCTCAATGCCGCCAGCATTGAATTTGACGTAACTGCCTCCGCCGTTGATCACTACCTCTTCCTTAGCAGTGATCTTGATGCGATTGGCGGTCTGGGTGATATTCAGTTTTGCCAGGAGATTGATGCTATCGGTCAGCGTCTGTACTTCGATGTTGCCAGCCGCAGCAACCATTTTTATGCCCGCCTTTTGAACAAACAAACGGAATGTCTGGCGAATGCTGGCAAACAGGCTGCCGCCGCTGGCGATCGACAGGCTCTTGCCGGTGGTAATGGCGGTATGGTCACCGCTTGCGATATGGGTGCTTCCGCTGGTGGTGGTCTCGACGCCGGCCGGGCTGGCCAGCACCAGGTGTGGTTCCGATAGCTCAGGGAAGGTGCCGTCGCCGCTGACGCCATTGCCCTTGATTGCATCGTTCTGCGCTTTCAGGATTTTGGCGATATCGACTTGCTGCCCAGCCTTATCCTGGGCGCCAGCCTGCTGCGCCATGTCGGCCAGCGTTTCGTGCTGGTCACGCGCTGAGGTAAGGCGCTGTACCGTCTCGCCCATGTCGGTCATATGGGCAGCGGCGCCAAACCGGGCCTCGGTGGTGATCAGCATGCCCTTGGCTGAACGCGCGACGCCATGGCCGTCAGTCCTAATTTCCCAGCCGTCACCCCTCGCGTCCTTACGCCCAGCGTTGTCCTCGATGCGGGTGATCTGACCCAAACTCAACTGCGAGTGTTGGGCGTCGCTCTTGATTTGTGCTTGTATGTTTTTATTAGAATCATCGAGGATGACGTGGTTCGAGCGCCCGCCTGGCCGATTGCCGCCGTCAGGCGTTAGTTCGCGGCTGCGGAAGCCCATCAGCGATTGCTGCGTGGCCAACTTCCACGGCGGCATGTTGCGCCGATTGTAGACGCTGCCTGTGATCAGAGGGCGGTCGGGGTTGCCGTCCAAATACATGATGACAACTTCGGATCCGACGCGATGAATCGACTGGCTACCCAGTTCAGCACCAGCCCAGGGACTGGCTGCACGGACGAAGGCAGAACTCTTTTCATCGTTGGTGCCGACGCGGTCCCAGTGGAATTGGACACGGACGCGCGCGTATTCATCTGTAAACACGGAACCCTGCCCATTTGGCCCCACCACCGTGGCGGTTTGCGGGTAGTTGATCTTGGTGTCGACGCTGTTGAAGCCGCGCCCCGGCCGCCAGGGAATGGCTTTGCGAATGCAGGTGAAGGTGTTCGTATAGCTGGCTTGTTCGTCAGCCTCTTGCAGATAATTATTGGTCGCAACATGATGCACTGAGATAATCAGAAATTCGCTCTTGGCGGCATCCTCACGGCTGGCGAACAGATTGAAAGCAAAGTGATTGGTCAGACGGAACCAGCAGCCGGGGATGACGAAGCGGTTATTGCCTACCGCTTCAAAATGCTTGCCCGTCGCCTCGATCTCTTCCATGCGCAGCCGCGACTGGTTGTCAGCGTCCTGCGTATTCTTGACACCGTAGGCGCCGGCATATTCATATACCTCGATGTCAGGCACGCTGCCCTGCTTGTTGAGGGTCGGCACGCCGGCGCTGAATGGCTTCGGATTTTTGAAGTTGAATCCTCCCAGCGTGAAGCTGCTGGGGACAATTTTCCGCCTCGATGAAAATTCGCCGATGCCGTCTTCTTCGGTGGCGCCGCCATGGCGCTGGAACTTGATCTCCGGGCCGCCGTCGATCGGCTCGGCCCGGGTCGTGTCATTCATGATGACCAGCTTGTGGCCCTGGTCAGTATGCGCGTAGCGATAAAAAATTCCGCGAAATTCGAGGCGTCGATGGATGTAGTTATAATCGCTTTCGCCGAACTGAGTCGCGTCGGTCATTGCGGCGTCTTCGCCGCTGACCTGGAAGTCCCAGGATGGCAACGTGCCGTAGTCGGCGAAGATGATTTCCAGCTGTTCTCGAAGGGTCTTGCCGTGAAAAATGTAGTTATCGGTGCGCAGGCGCAGGTACTGCAGCCACGGCCCTAATTTGGCCTGATAGAAGGAAATTCCGCCATCGGTACGGAGCAAACTGAACTCGAAGCAAAAACCTGTGAAAAATCTGAGGCTGCCATCGCCACGAACAAGCTCTACGCTGAACAGCTTGCCCTGCAGGTCCTTGAGGGCTAGGTCAGGGGCATCGGACAATAAATCGAGCGTATAGGAAAAATCGCGGGACAGGCTCTCGACCGCGTCGAACTTATTGACCAGGAGCGGGGCTTCTGGCCCATCGCCATGCGGGAACGATAAGCGAAGAATCCTATTGTGCTGTCGATTACTGCCTGGTCGTAGTGCCTCCAGAAAAATCTGTGCATACCCCATCATTCGTCTCGCCCCAGTTATTTTATGATGTCTTTTTAGCACACGTAATAGCGTTATGCAAACGACAATAGATAACATTTAACTGCGAGCTTCATGAAAACAAAAGAGCCGCCTCCCAAACCAAGTCGATGCACAATCGAGAGGCGGCGTAGTCTTGTCGTCAGATTTCGTGCGGAGGCGGAACTCAGTTGCTGGTGATGATCAGACAGCCCGGCATGATCCTGACGCGCAAGAGCGAATCAGGCGTGAAGCCGGTGCGCGCCACACCGACGCCACATAGCCGGATCCAGAAAACGTCGGGATTTTGTTCTTGGTAGAAAGAGACCGTGAGCCGTTGTGCCGGATCATCGGTTGTGGGCGTGCGGAGGTCTCGCGTATGATTGCGCTTAGCCATATTCAACTCCAAGTGTATTAAGTTGTTTGTGGTTAGCGGCGCGTTGATGTTGGTAGCATCTTCGTGCCGCGCTTCTTGCCTTGCCCGCCCATGCTGCGCAGGCAAGTTGCAAGCGCTGTGCTCACCTCATCATTCAGGAACCATCTTTTCCTGCGCAACGATGCAAACCCAGCATGCATTACATTAGCATCGCCAAAAAAATACGCAGCATTTAAAACACGCTCAATCGATATTTAAGAAAAAGCATAATGTGAGGAGAGCCTGGCGCTTATCCTCAGTTGCCCGAAGCAATGCCGGCATTGACGCTGGCATGTGAAAGAAAGAAAAATGACAAACATCGAACTACCATTTCGGGCAACCACTGAGCAAGCCTGCCAATGGCTTGCACAGCAAACCGGCGAGCCATGGACATTGGCGCGCCTGATAGAAAACGGCCTGATCCCTTACGTCTGGCTGGACTATGACGCCGACTATCCGGAGCTCTTCGGCGACGCCAACGGCGGTTATGCGGCGCCGATCTTTTTCGAAGGCGATACCAGACGGCTCGCGGCCAGCAGCGAAGATGTGCTCATCACGATCACCAAAGACGTCTATAAGATCGTGGCGCAACTCAAGCCTCCAGGCTTTCGCAGGGCTTTGCACGAGTTGCGTTTTCTGAAAAAAGATCTGGAGCGCATGCCAGGCAAGCTAAAGCGCGAGGCCGAAGCCAAGGCACAACCAATCAAGATTGAAGCGGCAATGGAATCGCAGACTGGCATCAACAAAGAGCAGGTGCTGATGGCGTTTGCCAGCCTGGTGAAATTTGATCTGGCGCAGGCCCTTAGCGATGGCGGCGGTATATTCGGCGATGAAGGCGCGAGGATTAAGGGCAGTGCTAAAAAAGCGAAGAACAAGGCCGTGTGGAATCCGGTTACCTTGGCGCTGGGATTAAACGATGTGTATCGGGTGCCGATATCGCAGCTGAAAAGAGCTTTTCATACGCATGATTTTTTGTATGGGTGGGCTGCGGAATGGAATCATTCTCTGGAGCTGCTGGGAAAATGAGGTGCCGATGTTGAAATTGCTCACTTCTCTTTACGTGTCTTAGCTCAGACTTGAGCTTGCATTCGTTGTAGGAATCTACGTCCGCTAACGACCCAAATCGGTCATAGCGATTTCAAGAAAGCGGACATTCAATACACCGGTTTAGGTGTGTATTTGCGAAGCAGGGGCGCCGCCTACAACAGATTATTGGACGACCTTTCCTACATCAATTAGCGCAAATTCACCGGAAAAAGTGCGTATCAGAATGCGATTCCCTATTGCTGCCGTGGCGATAGGGTCACCCGCCAATGACGCGACTGTCTTGCCGGTCCCGAGATCTATGATGTCAAATGAGGGGCGTTCTTCGGACGAATTCATTGTTGCATAACGCCCTCCTGCGAATAGCTTTACCCAAGCGTGGATACTAGTGAACCCTTCATGTAGGCCTCCACTTTCTTTAGGCTTTGGCAGGTGTTTTCGTATTGTCCAGCGCTCTGTACCGTCGAGGCTGTAGGCTCGAACCAATGCAACATCATCTTCAAAATAGATAAATACGCCATCGCATGACAAGATTAATAGGTCATGCGCGTCAGAGTAAAAGATTTTGTCTATATCAGTTTCAGTACTTTGAAAAAACCCATTTCTAAGAAGTGGTTTAACAAATGGCTTTGCTGACCAATTCAAAAATGATCGAATTTCAAGTCCTTTACGAGAGCTGTCCTGCCCCAAAACAACATCACTCGCTGGACCAGCTCGCGGCAGTAAAACTCCTCCCGTATAAACGTTCAACCTTTTTGGGGTTTCTGACGATGCATTAACAACGCTATAAGTATTGCCCATGGCCCTGACGATGTATGCAGACCAATCTTTTGTATGATCAATGACATCGCAATCCCCATCGGGGGTAAAACCTGAAAATCCGGCACAACGAATGTCAGATGGAATAATTCCCAGTTTGGCCGCCGCAGAAAATAGAGTCACTTTTCCCAAATTAATCGTCTTCGATTGCTTTGCCTCCCATGCTCTCGCGGTGCCGTCGGCACATTGCAGAACGAGCGCGAGACCATTGTCCGCGATGAATGCTCGATTTCCAAACTCCGGATTTCGGGGATCCGGCGCAGAACAATCAGGAAACGTCTGAACGACTACGGCACCGCGCTGATCGCTAATAGCGGCACACCCAAACGTTGCCGCGCAGAGTATTGCGCCTGCCAATACTTGAATGAGTTTTGAGGATAAGATCATTTTGTGGTCGTTCACTGTAATTAACATTAAAGTGCTGGTAGTCTGATGTCTGTTCCTGGCCGATTTGCATCATGACAGAATGCAACCTGCCAATCTGGCTCTCACAAACAAGGCAGCCGCATACACGGAGATCGCTTGAACGACCGCTTTATGGAAATTTCACCACCGTCTGGAATTGGCCGGCAACGGACGCTCACTTATTCTCAATGGCGGTGACTCCATTGTCCTTGCGCACTTGGTAAGCAGCCGTATAACGCGGGTCATTCTCGTTCAAACACAAAAACGTAATTTCCGCCTCCCCGCATCCGCCGTGCAACGCGCACTCGTAAGATTTTTGAGTCTGCAACAGCATTCGTTTTCCTTGCGAGATACAAAATGTGTTCGCTTCTTTCAATGCATCCCCCTTCGCTCCAGATGGATCTGAGAACGGCACACGCACTGACACTGTATACGCATCTTTTCCGATAGGAACGGGGCCGGTGTTTGCACATCCGGCTAGGCTGACGATCGCTACTATGAGTGCTGTAGTACGCATTTGATTATTCCAATTCAAACAAATAATTTCTAGCGATGGCGGGAAACACAAGCAACGTTTTACAGGCACATCGTGCAACCAGAACTTCAGCTACTCGGCGCGACATCTCGACCACCCTACATGACCGATTCCAGCCGATTGTATTGAGGGGCGCTCCGAACCTGACCTTACATCTGATATCAGGTCAAGTTTGAGATACTACACTTGATGCCACTGTCCGGCGTGCGTTACAGAAATCGATACCATGCAGTATTCCGACATGCCGACATACTAAGCACCCATAAAAAACCCGACTTATAGTCGGGCTCTCTATGCTTGCAATGAAAACACCAATCAGCAAAACTTGCTGAAATCAGGCTTACGCCGCTCAAAAAACGCAGTAAACGCTTCAGCCGCTTCAGGCGCTTTCAACATGGCGCCGAAATGCTCAATCTCCTGCGCCATCCGCGCTTCCACCTCAGCAGTCTGCCCACCCTTCATCAAACGCTTGGTGATGCGGATAGACGCCGCCGGCAAAGCCACCAGCTTGGCTGCCTGCGCCCGCGCAAACGCCAGCAGTTCTTCTGCCGGCAAGACCTTGTTGACCAGGCCCATGGAGGCAGCTTCTTCTGCCGTGAAGGCTTCGCCCAATAACAGCTTTTCGGCTGCGCGCTGATAGCCTGCGATCTGCGGCAGGATCAGGCTGGAGGCGGCTTCCGGGCACAGGCCCAGCTGCGTGAACGGCATCGAGAAGCGGGCGTTGTCGGCGGCGTAGACCAGGTCGCAATGCATCAGCAGGGTGGTGCCGATGCCGACCGCGGCGCCGGCGACTGCCGCTACCATCGGCTTGCTGGCATGGCTGATCTGCCACAGGAACTGGAACACCGGGCTATCGGTGCCGGTGGGGCGGTTCTTCATGAAATCTTCGAGGTCGTTGCCGGCGCTGAAGATCTGCGGCTTGCCGAGGAACAGGATGGCGCGCACCGCGTTGTCTGTCTCTGCATCTTTCAGGGCGTCGACCATGGTCTGGTACATGGCGGCGGTGATGGCGTTCTTCTTTTCGAGACGGTTGAATTCTATCGTCAGGATGCCGTTTTCCTTGCTGGTCAAAATATCCATCTGGTGCTCCGGTTCAGCGCGCGCGATTCGCGGCGGCATGATTAAGTGAGAGAAGACAAAAAAGCCGTGCTGAGGATAGTTGCACGGCTTTTTTGTTTTTTACGATTGCTTATGACAATCTGCTAATTCAAACGCTGGTTCAAACGCTGGTTCAAACAATTACATGCGTTCGAAAATACCTGCAGCGCCCATGCCGGCGCCAACGCACATGGTGACCATGCCGTATTTCTGGTTGCGGCGGCGGATGCCGTGGATCGCAGTGGCGGCGCGGATGGCGCCGGTTGCGCCCAGCGGGTGGCCCAGCGCAATGGCGCCGCCCAATGGGTTGACCTTGGCTGGATCCAGGCCGAGGTCCTGGATCACTGCCAGCGCTTGCGCTGCGAATGCTTCGTTCAGTTCGATCCAGTCCAGCTGGTCTTGGGTGAGGCCGGCGGCGCGCAGCGCTGCCGGGATCGCTTCCTTAGGACCGATGCCCATGATTTCCGGTGGTACGCCGCGTACTGCGAACGAGACGAAACGGGCCAGCGGAGTCAGGTTGAATTCCTTGAGGATTTTTTCGCTGACCAGGATCAGGGCGCCGGCGCCGTCCGACATCTGCGAGCTGTTGCCTGCGGTGACGGTGCCTTTGGCGGCAAACACTGCCTTCAGCTTGCCCAGCGTTTCCATGCTGGACTCGGCGCGTGCGCCTTCGTCGCGGTCGGCGGTGCGGTTCTTGATGTCGATCTCACCGGTGGCCAGGTTCGGGAAGCGCTCGATGATGTCGAAGGACGTGGTTTCATCCTTGAACTCGCCGGCTTGCTGGCCGGCGATGGCGCGGCGGTGCGATTCCACCGAGAAGGCATCTTGCGCTTCGCGCGAGACTTTCCATTGCTGGGCGACTTTTTCTGCAGTCAGGCCCATGCCGTAGGCCATGCCGACGTTTTCATCTTTGAATGCATTCATGTTGACCGAAGGATGGAAGCCCATCATCGGCACCATCGACATCGATTCAGCGCCGCCGGCGATCATGACATCGGCTTCGCCGACGCGGATGCGGTCCGCCGCCATGGCGATCGCGGTGATGCCGGATGCGCAGTAGCGGTTGACGGTAACGCCGCCGATGGTGTTCGGCAGGCCGGCCAGCAGCACGGCGTTACGCGCCATGTTCAGGCCTTGCGCGCCTTCAGGGAAGGAACAGCCGATGATGGCGTCCTGCACCAGCTTTGGATCCAGGCCTGGCACTTGGGCCATGGCGGATTGCATGACGCGCACCAGCAGGTCGTCCGGGCGGGTGTTCTTGAACATGCCGCGCGGCGCCTTGCCGATTGGCGTACGGGTAGCCGAAACGATATAGGCTTCTTGAAGTTGTTTGCTCATTTCACATTCTCCTTGTGACTCCCTCCCCTTCAAGGGGAGGGCTGGGGTGGGGATGGGTTCAAGGCATGCCAGATCGCCTGAACAACCATCTCCGTCTCATTCAATACTTCGTTATTCCAAAAACGCAGAACCGTAAGACCCGCTATTTGCAATCTCCTGGTCCGCTCTTCGTCTTCCTGATTCTCAATGTGCTGTGAGCCGTCTACTTCGATTACCAGGCACCGCTCCACACAAATAAAATCAAGTACGTAATCTCCAAAGGGGTGCTGCCGACGGAACTTCACTCCAAGTTGCTGGCCACGCAGACGATGCCAGAGCTTGCGTTCCGCATCGGTCATCGTCTTTCTCAACTGCTTTGCTGCGAGTTTCGTAAAAACCTTGGTTTGGCCTTGCATTGGAAACCCATCCCCACCCCGACCCTCCCCTTCAAGGGGAGGGAGCTGTTCGTTAATTGCGCACCGGCTTACCGGTCTGCATCATGCCCATGATCCGCTCTTGCGTCTTAGGGTTGTTCAGCAGTTCGACGAACGCTTTGCGCTCCAGGTCCAGCAACCATTGTTCATTCACGATGCTGCCTTCGTTGACTTCGCCGCCGCAAACGATGTTGGCAATCATGTGGCCCAGTTTGTAGTCGTGTGCCGAGATGAAGCCGCCGTCACGCATGTTGACCAGCTGCGCCAGGATGGTGGCGATGCCGTCGCGGCCTACGACCGGGATCTGCGCCTTCAGCGGTGGACGGTAGCCGGCGTCGAACATGGCGCGTGCTTCAACCTTGGCTACGTGCAGCAGCTCGTAGGCGTTGAACACGATCACGTCGTCGGCTTTCAGGTAGCCCATGCTCTTGGCTTGCAGCGCCGATTTCGAGACGTTGGCCGTGGCTGCACTCATGAACGAAGTCTTCAGGAATTGCAGGATGTCGTTGCCCTTGGCGTCGTTGGCTGCGCGTACTGCCGCTTCCTTCAAGCCGCCGCCGGCCGGGATCAGGCCAACGCCGACTTCGACCAGGCCGATATACGATTCGATCGATGCGACACGCTTGGCTGTGTGCAGCGCCAGTTCGCAACCGCCGCCCAGCGCCAAACCGGCCACTGCTGCAACTACCGGGACGCTTGCATACTTCAGGCCCATGAAGGCTTGCTGCAATTCAGCGACCATCGGTTCGATCGCCTTGGCGCCGCCCGACATGAACAATGGCAGCATCGATTGCAGATCCGCGCCGGCAGAGAACGCGCCGCCTTCAGCTGCATCCGCGTGCCACAGCACCAGGCCCTTGTAGTTCTTTTCTGCTTCGGCGACTGCCTTGTTCAGACCGGCGATGACGCCAGGTCCGATCACGTGCATTTTGGTCTTGAAAGACAGGACCAGGACGTCGTCGTTCTGATGCCATGCGCGTACCGAGTCGTCTTCGAAGACGGTGCTGCCGGCTGTCTTGCCGTCGGCGACGCCTTCACCCAGCAACGGTGCGCGAAATACCTGGCGCTCGTAGACTGGCAAGGTGGAACGGGCGACATTGGCTTTCTTCGCTGGCGAGTAGGAGCCGTCGGCAGCGTGCACGCCGGTGCGGCCGTCGAATACCCAGGCTGGCAGCGGTGCATTGCACAGTGCCTTGCCGGCGTCGATGTCTTCCTTGACCCAGCCGGCGATCTGCTTCCAGTCGGCGGCTTGCCAGATTTCGAATGGGCCTACGCTCCAGCCGAAGCCCCAGCGCATGGCGAAATCGATGTCGCGCGCGTTGTCGGCGATGGATTCCATGTGGACGGCGATGTAATGGAAGCCGTCACGGAAGATGGACCACAGGAACTGCGCTTGCGGGTTGGTCGATTCGCGCAGGGTTTTCATGCGCTTGACCGGATCCTTGTCTTTCAGGATGCGTGCGACCAGTTCGTCGGCCTTGCCGCCGCCGGTCACATACTCGCCCTTGGCGGCGTCGATGCGCAGGATGTCCTTGCCGACCTTCTTGTAGAAACCGGCGCCGGTCTTCTGGCCCAGCGCGCCCTGCTCGACCAGCTTGGCCAGCAGCGGCGGCGTCGCGTATACGCCGTAGAAAGGATCGTCCTTCAGAGTGTCCTGCATGGTCTTGATGACATGACCCATGGTGTCCAGGCCGACCACGTCGGCGGTACGGAAAGTACCGGACTTGGCGCGGCCCAGCTTGGCGCCGGTCAGGTCATCGACAACATCCACCGACAGGCCGAATTTTTCAGCCTGGTGCACGGTCGACAGGATGCCGAACACACCCACGCGGTTGGCGATGAAGTTAGGGGTATCTTTTGCGCGCACAACGCCCTTGCCCAGCGTGGACGCCAGGAAGCCTTCCAGCTGATCTAGTATCTCTGGCTTGGTGGTGGCGGTCGGGATCAGTTCCACCAGGTGCATGTAGCGTGGCGGGTTGAAGAAGTGGACGCCGCAGAAGCGTGCTTTCAGTTCAGCGTCGAAACCTTCCGACAAGGCGGTGATCGACAGGCCGGAAGTGTTGGAAGCAAAAATCGCGTTCGGTGCAATGTGCGGTGCGACCTTCTTGTACAGGTCGTGCTTCCAGTCCATGCGTTCGGCGATGGCTTCGATGATCAGGTCGCAGCCGGCCAGCACATCCAGGTTGTCTTCGTAGTTGGCGACTTCGATCAGGGAAGCGTCATCCTTGTTGCCCAGAGGCGCAGGGCTGAGCTTCTTCAGGTTTTCGATAGCGCGCAGGACGATGCCGTTTTTCGGGCCTTCCTTGGCTGGCAGATCGAACAGCACCACCGGCACCTTGGCGTTCAGGCAGTGGGCGGCGATTTGCGCGCCCATCACGCCGGCGCCGAGCACGGCGACTTTTTTAACGATGAAATTCGACACTTGTTTCTCCTTGGTCAGTCTGTTGGGAGTGCAGGCCCGCGCCGATGGCGCCAGGCCCGCCTTACGGCTTATTTAGAACAAATCCATTAGAACAAATCTGCGTCCAGCGCCATCAGGCTGCCCGAACCGGAACGTGCCTGACGAATCAGCATTGCAGTTTCCGGTAGCAGGCGGGCGAAGTAGAAACGTGCGGTCGCCAGCTTGGAAACGTAGAACTTGTCGCCCGAATCTTGCTTGGCCAAAGCGATCTTTGCCATTTGCGCAAAGAAGTAGGCGTACACCAGGTGGCCAACTACGCGCAGGTAAGGTACTGCTGCTGCGCCCGCTTCGTCCGGATTCTGGAAAGCCTTCATGCCGATTTCCATGGTCAGCTTGCTGACCTTGTCGCCAAGATCGGCCAGCGGCGTGATGAATTCCGACAACGCCTCGTCGGCACCGTTCTCTTCGATGAAGGCCTGCACCTTGGCGCCGAATTTCTTCAGCTTGGCGCCGTTGTCCATCAGCACCTTGCGGCCCAGCAGGTCGAGCGACTGGATGGTGTTGGTGCCTTCATAGATCATGTTGATGCGGGCATCGCGCACATATTGCTCCATGCCCCATTCGGCGATGAAGCCGTGGCCGCCGTAGACCTGCATGCATTCCGAAGTGGCAGTCCAGGCGTTGTCGGTGATGAAAGCCTTGACCACCGGCGTCAGCAGGGCGACTTCATCGGCGCAGTCCTTGCGCACTTGTTCGTCCGGGTGGTTCAGTTCCTTGTCCAGCTGCAGGGCGACGTAAGAACAGAAAGCGCGCGCGCCTTCAGCATACGCTTTTGCCGTCAACAGCATGCGGCGCACGTCAGGATGGACGATGATCGGGTCAGCTGGCCGGTCTGGCGCCTTGATGCCCGACAGGCTGCGCATCTGGATGCGGTCTTTTGCATATACCAGCGCGTTCTGGTAAGCCACTTCAGTCAAGCCCAGGCCTTGCATGCCGACGCCCAGGCGGGCGGCGTTCATGAACACGAACATCGCGTTCAAGCCCTTGTGCGGGCTGCCGATGAGCCAGCCGGTGGCGCCGTCCAGGTTCATCTGGCAGGTCGAGTTGCCGTGGATGCCCATTTTTTCTTCGATCGCGCCGCAGGTGATCGGATTGCGCGCGCCCAGCGAGCCGTCTGCATTCGGCAGGAACTTCGGCACCAGGAACAGCGAGATACCCTTGGAACCTTCCGGTGCGCCTGGCAGACGCGCCAGCACCAGATGGATGATGTTTTGCGACATGTCGTGCTCGCCGGCCGAGATGAAAATCTTGCTGCCGGTGATGCTGTAGGAACCGTCAGCCTGCGGCTCGGCTTTCGAGCGCAGCATGCCCAGATCAGTGCCGCAATGCGATTCGGTCAGGCACATGGTGCCGGTCCATTCGCCGGACACCAGCTTCGGCAGGTACAGCGCTTGCTGCTCTGGCGTGCCGTGCGCATGCAGGCACTCGTAGGCGCCGTGCGACAAGCCCGGATACATGGTCCAGGCCTGGTTGGCCGAGTTCATCATTTCGTAGAACGAATTGTTGATCACCAGCGGCAGGCCTTGGCCGCCGAATTCAGGATCGCAGGACAGCGATGGCCAGCCGGCTTCCACGTATTGCTTGTAGGCTTCCTTGAAGCCCTTTGGCGCGGTGACGGTGTGCGTGGCCTTGTCGTGGTGGCAGCCTTCGCGGTCGCCCGAATGGTTCAGCGGGAACAGGACCTGGGAGGTGAATTTACCGCCCTCTTCCAGCACCTGATTGATGATGTCGGCATCGATCTCGGCATGCTTCGGCAATTGTTTCAGTTCATCTTCTACATGCAGCAGCTCGTGCATGACGAATTGCATATCCCGCAGTGGCGCGACGTATTGACCCATGGTGCTCTCCTGATGATTGTTTGTATTTACTGGATTGATCTGGCTGCCGGCTTGGCAGCGATTTTTTGATTCGTTTTTTGCTTGGGATCCTGCAGCGCCGGCTTGCTGCCGGCGGCCGACGGCTGTGTGTTGCGGTAGCTGTCGATCAGGCGGTCAAAGCCTTTTTGCGCGCGCTCCACGCTGCCGGCCTTCTTGAGGAAGCGGGCGTCGTGGTGCAAGCCCAGGATCAGGCCGTACATTTCATACACCAGCTGGTCGGCGTCGGTGTCGGCCCGCAGGTGGCCGGCCTCGATTGCTTGCACCGCGCAACGGTGCAAAGCCAGCTGCCAGGTGCGCACCATGGTCACCAGCTGTTCGCGGATTTCACCGGGCCGGTCGTCGTACTCGACCGCGCCGCTGATATAGATGCAGCCGGAGGCGATTTCAATCGTCACCTGCCGGATCCAGCGCGCAAACATGCATTCCAGGCGCGGCAGGCCGCGCGCTTCCTTGATGCTGGGATAGAACACTTCTTGTTCGAACTGGCGGTGGTACAGCTTCACCACTTCGATCTGCAGGTCTTCGCGCGAGCCGAAATGGGCGAACACGCCGGATTTGCTCATGTTCATTTTTTCCGCCAGCAAACCGATGGTCAGGCCTTCGAGACCGTCGCGGCTGGCCAGCGTGATGGCGACATCCAAGATCGCTGCGCGCGTCATTTCGCCTTTACGCATGAATTTTGGCGGCGTGTCGGTATGTGCCACGATAGTCCTGTCTCTGCCTGGTTGGCTCTGGTTAGCTTTGGTTAGGAGCGGCGCCTGCTCGCTTTGGCATGATGGTGTTACTCATGCCGGCAAGAATGCGAACGCTCGTACTATTATGCACCAGAATCGAAATGTCAAACAGCGACTTAGAGGGGCGGTTCTACCGAGAGCTCCTTCGAATTTGATCGGGAGTTCATTTGCGCTGCTTGAGTCCGACGCCTGGCGTGCGCCGCAAGGCCGCCAGCGCCTGGGAAACGCTCCGGGCAGTTCCACGCTACCGGGAAAACTGCACGAAAGCGATGTCAGATCGCCATTGGAAAATCGCCTCAGGATTGTGCTTTATCCAACA
>NZ_DATMRB010000022.1:0-6322 GCF_035566555.1 Collimonas sp. | reverse complement strand
TAACCGGTTATTAAGCGGCTAGTGCGTACGAGTTATCGTTTGCAGTTAGATCTATTCCGATTGTATTTACGAGGTAGTCGGTCCTCGGTATGCCCTGCGCTGCTTTGTAACCCACGTCGAAACCAGGTCGCCCCCAAGCAGCCTCTATTGTAGCGCACTTGAGGGTTTCCTGTCAGCGCGCCTTGCCAGGATTGAAACCCGCTGGCATACCCCTACTTCAGGGCGAAATCGACACGGTTCGGCGCGCCCTTGTCCTTGATGCCGTCGGCGGTCAGCTTCGGTGCGATCAGGAAAATCCGTTCCAGCGGGATCTTGCCCTTGGTTTCCAGGTATTTGCGCACTGCTTCGGCACGGCGGGTGGCGAGGGCGCTGAGGGCATCCTGAGTCACCGGAGTGTTGGCGACAATCAACTTTTCCATTTCCGCGGTCGGCAGCGACTTGGCGAAGCCGATGGCGTTGCGCGGCTTGTCGAACTTGCCGGCGCTGTACACCTTGCCCATGTACTTGTCCTTGTCGGCGTCGGTCAGGGTGACGTCATCCGATTGCGTATCTTCGCTCTGGTCGACTGAATCCTTTTGCTTCAGCTGTTTCAGCTGGCGGTTGAGGACTTGCTGGCGCACGCCGTCGGTGTCGGTCTTGGGATCGACGCGGCCGATCAGGTCCAGCTTCAGGGCCGGCCGGTCGGTGAGCGCCTTGGCGATGGTGTCCAGCTTGCCTTGGGTGGCGGCGGTGAGGGTGGCCGAGCCGGGCGCAAACTCGGCATAGCCGAGTTCATCGCCGCCGCTGCCGCCGAAGGCGGAGCTGATCAGCGCAAACGGCGAGGTCACGGCCTTGACGATCAGGTTGATGAAGATGCGGACGATGATGCCGCCTATCGAAAACTGCGGATCCGACAAGGTGCCGGAAATCGGCAGGTTGATGTTGATCTGGCCGTTGCGGTCTTTCAGCAGGGCCACGGCCAGCAGCACCGGCAGCTTGGTCGCAGTCGGGCTGTCGATCTTGTCGCCGAAGGTGAGCTGGTCGATGCGCACATTGTTGTCGGCCACCAGCTTGTCGTTTTCGATGTGGTAGCTGACGTCCATCGACAGCTTGCCCTTCTCGATGGCGTAGCCGGCGTACTTGGCGGCATATGGCGTCAGGCGCGGCAGTTCGACGCCGTTGGCGCTGGCCTTGATGTCGAGGAACATCGGCTTGAAGAGCGGATTGAGCGAGCCGGAAATGGCGACCGGCGCATCGTTATCGATCTTGCCGTTGAGGTCGATCGGCGCCGGCGCCGGCTTATCGGAAGCAATCGCGCCGACGGTGCCGTTCATGCCGGTCATGTTGGCGGTGTAGTTCGGCTTGACGAAGTTGTCGGTGTAGTTGATGTTGCCGCCCTTGATGACCACCTGGCCGATCTTGATCACCGGCGCATTCTCTTTCGGCGGCGCCGCAGCGATAGGAGCGGCAGTGACGGTGCCGGTAGCAGTCGGCTGGGTGACTTTGGGCGTGCCCTGGCCCATGCCTTCGCCGGCTTCGGCGGAAGTCAGGGACGGCGCCGGCGCACCGGGCGGCGCGTTTTTCGAGACCACGATGTCTTGCAGGTTCAGCTTGGCGGTTTCAGACAAGATGATGCGCGCATAGAAATCGCTGAGGGCGATCTTGGCCAGCGTGACGTTCTGGCGCGGGCCGCCGATATTGGCGTTGATGCCGCTGACGTCGAGCATTTTCCACTTGAGGAAATCGGCGGAGGTTTCTTTATCCAGTACGCGGAAATTGGCCAGGCGCAGGTTGCCGTTGTAGCCGGTCACCATAGCCTGGCGGCCGTTAGGCAGCACCAGCGACAGCTTACCCTTGGTGCTGGCCAGGCCTGAACTCAGCGTGACGTTGAGGAAATCGGTGAAGTAGGGCTGCAGCGCCGGCACCGGCAGGTTTTGTGCATCGATGTCGAGCGCCACCGATTTCATCTGGGCGGCGACGCTGCCGTCGACCGCCAGTTTGCCGCTCTTGTTGAGCTGGGTGCGCAGCGCGACCTTGATCGGCTTGTCGAGCTTGCTGGAGATATTTTCCGCGCTCAGGTTGAGGCCGTCGGCACGCAGCTTGACTGCCGGCTTCACGGCATTGTCGAGATAGCTCACGCTACTGTCGGTCAGCGCGAACTGGCCCAGGTTGGCAACCCATTCCGGTCCGCTTGGCTTGGCCGGCGCACTCGGCGCGCTCTTGCTGGCGGCGCCGGCGGGGGCGATGAATTGCTGCAGGTTGAGCTTGCCTTGGGCGTCGCGGCGGACGTCGCCCTGGATGCCGGCCAGGCGCAATGCGGCGGCGTTGAAGGTGTGGGCCTGAGTATCCAGGCTGGCGTTTTCCAGGCTGATCTTCTTGGCGGCGACGCTGCCGCCGGCGCTGTTTTTGGCGGCGACCTTGAGGTCATCCACATCGATGCCGAGCTGGTGCAACTGGATGCGGCCGCCCTCGATCGCGAGCAGGGTATCCAGCGACAGCTGGCCGGACACTACCGCCGCCAGCGAACGGTTGACATAGGGCTGGTAGGGCGCCAGCGACAGAGCCTTGATGCTGGCCTTGCCGGCGACCATCGCCTTGGCCGGCGTGATCTGGCCGATGAACTGGATGTGCTGGTCGGTCTCGCTGCCGGTCGAGAGCGTGACGGTGGCCGGTTTGGCGTTCTCCGCCATCGACAGCCTGCTGGCGTCCAGGGTCACGTTCTTGACTTGCAGATCCAGCGCCGGCGAGGCATTGGCGGCATCCTTCCAGTTCACGATGCCATCGTGGATGCTGAGTTTGGTCAGGGTCATCGGCGCCTGTGCTGTCGCCGGCTTCTTGGGCGCATCCTTGACGATTTCCTGCTTGGCGGCCGGCGTGCTCAGGGCTGCCCAGTTGAGGCTGCCGTTGGCGTTCAGGTTGACCCAGACTTCCGGCTTCTGGATCTCGATCCGGTCCAGCGCGGCGGCGCCGGTGAGGACATTCAGCTTGCCGATCTGGGCGCTGATGGATTGCGCTTTCAGCAGCGGCGCGGCGTTCTTGTCGGCCAGCGCCAGGTCGGCCAGCTGCAGGCCGCCGGACAGCACGACCTCGGGTTTGTCCTTGTTGCGGACGAAGGTCAGGTCAAGCTTGGTGGACAGTTTGGCGCTCTGGATCGCCAGCGGCAGGGCGACCGGGGAAAAGGCGACGTAGCTGGCGACATCCAGCTGGTCGATATCGATCGCCAGCGAGGTTTCCAGGCTGCCGGCAAACGGCTTGCTGCGTCCCTTGAGGTCGAAGGGCGTACCGTTGATCTTGGCCGAGATGTGCGGCTGGACGAAGGTGTCCACCTTGCTGGCGAAATTGGAGATGTACGGCAGGCCGATGTTGAGGGCTTCGATATCGACCAGCTTGTTGGTCACCTTGTCGTCGAACTTGATGACGCCGTTTTGCAGCTGGATATTCGAGACCGAAAACAGGGCCGGCTTGTCGCTCTTGGGCATGGCCAGAATGCGATCGATCACATCTGAGAAATTGTAGCGGCCGATGCCGTCGGCGCTGGTGCGCACGATATGCAGCTTGGGATTGATCAGCTGGGCTTCATCCAGCACCGGCGCCAGCCGGAACAGGGAAGCGAAGGAAGCATTCACCAGCAAGGTGCTGGCGGAAAAGGCAGGGGTGGTCTTGTCCGGTTCGTACAGCGTGAAATCGGAGGCTGTCAGCGTGAGGGTGAGCGGATTGAAGGCAATCTTGCCGACGCTGGCCTTGCGTCCGATCTGCGCTTCAACCTGCTGTTCAACCAGGTGCTTGGCGACCGGCGGCACTGCCAGCCAGCTGATCAGCGCCAGCACCAGCAGGACGGCGACGGTAATGCCGGTCCAGCGGATGGCGCGCGGGAGCCAGGAGGGACGAGGGAGTTTTGCCATTTTTATTCCTTATGGGCACTCATGTCCACAATATACCGCCAGACAGTCATGCTCGCTATTCTATTAAAGTCTTTGAAATTGCCCGTGACAAGTCGACAGGTAATCAATCTGACGCCATTTATCTTCCTGGACAGGTGTATGACCAGGCTTTCGGGGAAAAGTTACTGCTGTGGAAGTAAGGTCAGCAATTGCAGCGGCGTTTCGATCAGCGCATCGGCTTCCCAGCTGGCCGGTTCACTGTCGCCGCAATAACCCCAGGCGGCGGCGACGGTGGCCATGCCGGCGGCGCGCCCGGCCTGGATATCGCGCAGGTCGTCGCCCACATACCAGCATTGCTGCGGTTGCAGATTGAGGCGCCGCGCGGCTTCCAGCAACGGCTCCGGATGCGGTTTAGAATGGGCCGTGGTATCGCCGGAGATGACGCAATCGGCATCCGCCAGGCCAATCTGAGCCACCAGCGGATCGGTGAACACGGCTGCCTTGTTGGTCACTACGCCCCAGCCGAGCTGGCGCTGGCGCAATGCTTTCAAGAGCGCGGGAATGCCTTCGAACAAGGTGCTGTCGACCGCCAGCGCAGCGGCGTAGTGGGCCAGGAAACCGACCCGCAATTCCTCATAATCCGCATCGCCCGGCTTCAAGCCGAAGGCAGCGCCTATCATGCCGCGCGCGCCGGCCGAAGTGTGGGGACGCAATTGCGCGTAAGGCGTACTGCTCAAGCCGCGCTCGTTGCGCAGGCGATTGAGCGCGCCTGCCAGATCCGGTGCGGTGTCGGCAAGCGTGCCGTCAAGGTCAAACAGGATGGCGCGCGGCATTGGCAGGGGCATGATCGGTTCCTAGAGTGCAAGAAGATGGACGGCATGCAGTGCATGCGTTTTACGGCAGCCGCAGTCCGGCCCGGACTGCGGTATCGCGCTTCAGACGTGCTTGGTGCAAGCCATCAGATAGTTGACGCTGGTATCCTGGTTGAGCGAATAGATCAGCGTCAGCGGGTTATAGCTCATGCCGCGCATGACATCGACGTTGAGGCCGGCATTGCGGGCAAACTGCGCCAGTTCGGCAGGCGTGATGAACTTGGCATAGTCATGCGTGCCCTTGGGCAGCATCCGCAGCAGGTATTCGGCCGCCAGCACTGCCTGCAGGTAGGCTTTCGGATTGCGGTTCAGGGTCGAGAAAAACACCTGTCCGCCTGGTTTCACCAGCGTCGCGCAGGCGCGCACGATGGATGCCGGGTCCGGCACGTGCTCCAGCATTTCCATGCAGGTCACCACGTCGAACTGGCCGGCTTCGCGGCTGGCCATGTCTTCCGCGGCGATCTTTTCGTAACGGACCTGGATGCCCGATTCCAGGCTGTGCAGGTCGGCTACCTTCAGGGCCTTGTCCGAGAGGTCGATGCCGGTGACGGTGGCGCCTTTGCGCGCCATCGATTCCGCCAGGATGCCGCCGCCGCAGCCGATATCCAGCACCTTCTTGCCGGCCAGCGGGACACGCGAATTGATCCATTCCAGGCGCAGCGGATTGATTTCGTGCAAGGGACGGAATTCCGATTCCGGATCCCACCAGCGATGCGCCAGGTCGCTGAATTTTTTGAGTTCTGACGGGTCTGCGTTCATAGGTTGAATCATAGCTGGAAAGTAGGGTGTTGCGGCTTGTACAGCGCTTAAAAATTAGCGCAATGTCATCTGATTGCGTATGGCCATGACGAAAAAAAACCCCGCCGAGGCGGGGTTTTCATCGAATTTGCTTCGATTAGTTGGTACGTGTACCAACAACTTCGATTTCAACGCGACGGTTTTTAGCGCGGCCTGCAGCAGTCTTGTTGTCAGCGACTGGTTGCGACTTGCCCTTGCCTTCGGTGTAAACACGGTTAGCTTCGACACCCTTGTGTACCAGGTATGCCTTGACAGCTTCAGCGCGGCGAACCGACAGCTTCTGGTTGTAAGCAACGGAGCCGATCGAGTCAGTGTGACCAACAGCGATGATGACTTCCAGGTTGATTGCGCCCAGTTTCGATGTCAGGTCGTCCAGCTTGGCTTTGCCTTCTGGCTTCAGGACAGCTTTGTCGAAGTCGAAGAATGCGTCAGCAGCGAAAGTAACCTTTTGCGATACTGGAGCTGGTGCTGGAACAACTGGAGCCGGTGCTGGTGCAGCCGGTGCTGGTGCAGCTTGAGCGATTTCGCCGTCGCAGCCTGGAACCGAGTCAGCCGGTGTCCAGTAGCCGGTGTGCCAGCACAGACCGTACGGGTCACGTGCGATTACACCGTTCGAGCTTTGGACGTAGGCGCTGTTTGGGGTAGCCGCCGGGATATCTTTGATTTCCTGCGCGGAGGCAGAGAGTGCGACGACTGCGGACGCAGCGAAGACGAGTTTTGCTAATTTATTCATGTTTCTCCTCTCGGTTGAGATATCCGCAGATTAACTGCGCAACTAATATACGACATCAA
>NZ_DATMRB010000021.1:0-17180 GCF_035566555.1 Collimonas sp. | reverse complement strand
GAAATCTTCGTGCTTGCGCAATTCTTCGTTTGAACCTTTGGCGTTGAATGAGATGACCGGCAGCAGGTCTTCGGTATTCGAGAACATTTTCTTCTCGATCACCACCCGCAGCTTTTCATAACTGGTCCAGAGCGGATTCTTGCCGGCGTTGGAAACCCGCGCCCGCAGCACGAAATTCACGATTTCGTTACGGAAGTCCTTCGGATTGCTGATGCCTGCCGGCTTCTCGATCTTTTCCAGTTCGCCGTTCAGTGCTGCCCGATCAAAGCTCTCGCCGGTATCGTGGTCACGGAATTCCTGGTCCTGGATCCAGAAGTCGGCATACGTCACGTAGCGATCGAAGACGTTCTGGCCGTATTCGGAATACGATTCCAGGTAGGCGGTCTGGATCTCCTTGCCGATAAACTCAGCGTAGCGCGTCGCCAGCGTATCCTTGACGTAGGACAGGTATTTCTGCTCCAGCTCTTGCGGGAACTGCTCGCGCTCGATCTGCTGTTCCAGCACATACATCAGGTGCACCGGATTGGCCGCCACTTCGGTCGAATCGAAATTGAACACACGCGACAATATCTTGAAGGCAAAGCGGGTCGAGACGCCGTTCATGCCTTCATCGACGCCGGCATAGTCGCGATACTCCTGGAAAGACTTGGCCTTGGGATCGCTGTCTTTCAGGTTGTCGCCGTCATACACCTGCATTTTCGAGAAAATGCTGGAATTCTCGGGTTCGCCCAGACGCGTCAGTATCGAGAACTGCGCCATCATCTTCAAGGTGCCCGGAGCGCAGATTGCTTTTCCCAGCGAAGAAGTGCGGATCAGCTTTTCGTAGATCTTGATTTCTTCCGACACCCGCAGGCAATACGGCACTTTGACTATATAGATACGATCCAGCAATGCTTCGTTATTCTTGTTGTTGCGGAAGGCTTTCCATTCCGACTCGTTGGAGTGGGCCAGGATAATGCCGTCGAAAGGAATCGCGCCGAAACCTTCGGTGCCCTTGAAGTTGCCTTCCTGGGTCGCGGTCAGCAGAGGATGCAGCACCTTGATCGGCGCCTTGAACATTTCAACGAATTCGAGCAAGCCCTGGTTCGACAGGCACAGTCCACCGGAATAACTGTAGGCGTCGGCATCGTCCTGCGAATACTGCTCCAGCTTGCGGATATCGACCTTGCCGACCAGCGTGGAGATGTCCTGGTTGTTTTCGTCGCCTGGTTCGGTCTTGGAAATGGCGATCTGCCGCAGGATCGACGGATAGCGCTTCACCACGCGGAATTTGCGGATGTCGCCGTTGAATTCGTGCAGCCGCTTGACTGCCCACGGACTCAGGATGGATTTCAGGTAACGGCGCGGAATGCCGTATTGTTCCTCCAGGATGGCGCCGTCTTCCTCGTAATCGAACAGGCCCAGCGGCGATTCGTTGACCGGCGATCCCTTGAGGGAATAGAAAGGCACATGTTCCATCAGTTGCTTGAGGCGTTCGGCGATGGACGATTTGCCGCCGCCGACCGGACCCAGCAGATAGAGAATCTGTTTGCGTTCTTCCAGGCCTTGCGCGGCGTGCCGGAAATAAGCGACCACTTGTTCGATCACTTCTTCGGCGCCGTAGAATTCCTTGAAGGCGGGATAAACCTTGAGCACCTTGTTGGCGAAGATCCGCGACAAGGAAGGGTCGTGGCGTGTGTCGACCTGTTGTGGTTCGCCTATCGCCATCAGCATGCGTTCGCCGGCGGTTGCGTAACCGCTGGGATCGGTCTTACAAAGTGCTAGATATTCTTCTAGGGAAAATTCTTCTTCTCTGGTTTTGTCGAACCGACTTGCAAAGCTGCTGTAGATATCCATATCACCCCCGCATCAACGATGTTGCGAAAACAAATTGAAGATTACGTCTCTGAAGTTCGACCTCTCCGGATACTCGCAGTTCCTTGATCGGCTACTGTCATTTTCGACTCAGCCCAGAAGAGGATTACACGATTTGATTCTAATCCTTTTTCTAAGATGCAACAGGATTTTCTCTTTTTTCCTGACTTACTTCTGATTCCAAGGCGCGACCTTGAACAGGATCAACATTCCCGGCAGCGCCAGTATGAAACACAAAATAAAGAAATGGAACCAGCCGGTTTCCGCCACGATGTACCCAACCGAAGAATTGACAAAGGTGCGCGGCACCGCAGCAAGGCTGGTGAACAGAGCGTATTGGGTTGCCGTATAGCGGGGATCGGTGGTGCGCGCGATAAACGCGACGAAAGCAGCTGTGCCGACGCCGACGCCGAAAGCTTCGCCGCCGATCACGATGGCCAGCACCACCGGATCGGGTCCCACCTGCGCCAGCCAGGCGAATCCGAGGATGGTCACCGCCTGCACCACGCCAAAAATCCACAATGCGCGATTGATCCCGATCTGCACCATCCAGATACCACCGACCAGCCCGCCGACCAGGCTTGCCCACAAGCTGGTAGTCTTGGAAATCAGGCCGATCTGGGTCAGCGAAAACCCCAGATCAATATAAAATTTTGTAGCAAGCGCGGTAGCCATGCTGTCACCGAGCTTGTACAGGAAAATGAAAGCCAGTATCCACAATGCGCTGCGCCAGCCGTCCCTGGTAATGAATTCCTGGAACGGCAAGACTACGGCTTGCCGCAAATTCTTTGGCGGCGAGCCGTATACCGTTGGTTCCTTGATCAGCAAGGTGCAGATCAGCCCTGGCAGCATGAAGCCGGCCGTGACCCAGAACACTGCCTGCCAGCTCATGTGGTCCGCCAGGAGCAGCGACAAGGCGCCCGGCACCATGCCGGCCACCTTGTAGGCGTTGACACTGATCGCGGCGCCCAGTCCCTGCTCGCTGTCCGGCAGGATTTCGCGCCGATAGGCATCGATCACAATATCCTGGCTGGCCGACAGGAACGCCACCAGCGACGCCATCAAGGCAATTGCCGCCACCTGCGTATGCGGGTCCAGCATGCCCATGCCGCCAATGGCGAAGAACAGCACTACCTGGGTCAGCAGCATCCAGCTGCGCCTGCGGCCAAGTTTGCCGAAATGGAAGCGGTCCATCAGCGGCGACCAGACGAACTTCCAGGTGTAGGGAAACATCACCAGCGCAAATAATCCCAGCGACTTGACATTCAGGCCGGATTTACTGAGCCAGGCTTGCAGCAAGCTGATCAGGATGAACAGCGGCAAGCCGGAAGTGAAGCCGAGAAAGGCGCAGATCAGCATGCGCCGGTTGAGATAGTGATGCCAGGGATTTGAAACTGGGGTCATAGATGCGCCCGCGGCGGCGGGAGTTGCGGGAATCGCGCCGCCCCGGGTTCAAGCCGTGGGCGGCAGCAATATCCCCTTATTTTTTACGGGTTTATTTCTTGCGAAAGCGGAATACCGCAAGACTACCACGCCAGTTGGGCAGCACCGAGATCGGCTGGCCGTCGTGCAAGGCTACGCATTCGAGCACTTCCAAGCCAACTTCGTTCGCCAGTTCTTCAAAATCCTTGATGGTGGCGCAACGCAGGTTGGGGGTGTCATACCATTCATATGGCAGCGATTTCGACACTGGCATGCGGCCGCGCAGCAGCGCTACCCGGTGCGGCCAATAGGCGAAATTGGGGAAAGAGACAATCGCTTCGCGGCCGACGCGGGCGATGTCGCGCAAGACGCCTTCCACGTTTTTCATCATTTGCAGGGCCGACAGGCAGAGCACGGTGTCGAAAGCATTGTCGGCGAACAGGTTGAGTCCGGCTTCCATGTCTTGCTGGATCACCGACACGCCGCGCGCCACGCAGGCCGGGATCTTGGCGTCGTCGATCTCGACGCCGTAGCCGGCGCACTGTTTATCGGACTGCAGATAGTCGAGCATGACGCCGTCGCCGCAACCGAGGTCGAGCACCTGCGAGTCGCCGCGCACCCAATGTGCGATAAACGCCAGGTCCGGGCGCAGGCTGCTTAATTGTTCAAAATTCATTGTACGGCTCCCGCCACTTCTGTCGTTGCTGTCGATACGCTTACCGGCAGCTGGCCAACCTCTTGCCAGATGCGGTTGTAATATTCGCCTACCACGCTCATGTAGCGCGCATCGTCCAGCAAAAAGGCATCATGGCCGTGCGGCGCGTCGATCTCGGCATAGCTGACGCGGCGCTTGTTGTTGACCAGCGCCTGCACGATTTCGCGGCTGCGCTCCGGCGAAAAACGCCAGTCGGTCATGAACGAGACCAGCAGGAACTGCGCCTGGGTGCGGCTCAGCGCCTGGGTCAGGTCGCCGCCGAATTCCTTGGCCGGATCGAAATAATCGAGCGCCTTGGTGATCAGCAGATAGGTGTTGGCGTCAAAGTATTCGGAAAATTTGTCGCCCTGGTAGCGCAGGTAGGATTCGATTTCAAAATCGATGCCGAAGCCGAACTGGTAGGCGCCGGAGCGCAGGTCGCGGCCGAACTTCTCCGCCATGTCGTCATCCGACAGATAAGTGATGTGGCCAACCATGCGCGCCACCCGCAAGCCGTTCTTGGGCACCACGCCGTGCGCGTAGTAATCGCCGCCATGGAAACCGGGATCGGTCAGGATCGCCTGCCGCGCGACGTCGTTGAAAGCAATGTTTTGCGCCGACAGCTTCGGCGTCGAGGCAATCACCACGCAATGGCGCAGACGGGTCGGGTACAGCAGGCTCCAGGCCAGCGCCTGCATGCCGCCCAGCGAGCCGCCCATCACCGCGGCGAACTGCACGATCCCGAGCGCATCCGCCAGGCGCGCCTGGGCCTGCACCCAGTCTTCCACCGTCACCACCGGGAATTCGGCGCCGTAGGGCTTGCCAGTGGCGGCGTTGATATGCATCGGCCCGGTAGAACCGAAACAGGAACCGAGGTTGTTGACGCCGATGACAAAGAACTTATTGGTGTCGAGCGCCTTGCCTGGCCCTACCATGTTGTCCCACCAGCCGACGTTCTTTTCATCGCCTTGGTAGATGCCGGCGACGTGGTGCGAGGCGTTCAGCGCATGGCAGACCAGCACCGCATTCGATTTATCGGCGTTCAGGGCACCATAGGTTTCGTACACCAGCGTGTAATCCGCCAGCAGCGCGCCGCTTTGCAATTGCAGCGGCGTCGCGAAATGCATGGACTGCGGAGCAACTATTCCTTGGGACATGGTCAATACGCGTGAGTTGTTTGGAAATAAAAAAAGCCCGAGAGCTTTCGCTAATCGGGCTAAATTCAGGGCTTGTACTTCAAGCTCGCTTTAGCCGTATTTGTTTAGCATCTCCCGGTCCGGAAACCAGGTGATGCCGCGCGCCCGCAAGCTGAGGTGGTGAAACCATTCAAATCGGCGCGATAGGACAAGAATAACCAAGTCGGGGCTTGACGTCAAACGATGGCTACATTGTCACTCCACTAAGCCATCATCCGCATCTGACTGACCGCGGTGGCAATCGCGCTGGGTTCGGTGTTGCGCAGGATTTTCTTGGTTTGCAGCGTCAGGCCGTCGAGGTCGCTGTTCAACACTTCCTGCTTGACCGCCAGCAATTGCGCCGGATGCATGGAAAACTCAAGCAAGCCCATGCCAAGCAGCAAACGCGTGAATTTGACGTCGCCCGCCATTTCGCCGCAGACCGAAACCGGGATGCCGGCCTTGCGGCCGAGCGCAATCACGGTCGACAGCAAGAACAGGACGGCCGGATGGAGCGGGTTGTACAGGTGTGCTACCTCGTGGTCGACGCGGTCGATGGCCAAGGTGTACTGGATCAGGTCATTGGTGCCAATTGACAAAAAATCCATGCGCTTGATAAACATCGGCAAGGCCAGCGCCGCCGCCGGGATCTCGATCATGGCGCCGATCTTGATGGCTTCGTCGAATTTGACGCCGTCATCGCGCAGCTGCTGCTTGGCCTGCTCGATGATGGCCAGGGTCTGGTCGATTTCAAACGCATGCGCCAGCATCGGGATCAGCAGCTTGACCTGGCCGAAGGCGGACGCACGCAAGATCGCTCGTAACTGCGTCAAAAACAGTTGCGGCTCAGCAAGGCAGTAGCGAATGGCGCGCAAACCCAGCGCCGGATTGAGGGCGGTCTGCTCGTCGTTGTTGAGCGGCTTGTCGGCGCCGACGTCGAGCGTGCGGATAGTCACCGGCCGCCCCTTCATCGCCATCACTGCCTGGCGGTACGATTCGAACTGCTCGTCTTCGGTCGGCAAGGTATGTTGCGTGCCTATGCGGCCCATGAACAGGAATTCCGAACGGAACAGGCCGACGCCGTTGGCGCCGGATTCCATGGCCGCCGCGCAGTCGCTCGGCAGCTCGATGTTGGCCAGCAGCGTGATTTCGGTGCCGTCCAGCGTTATGGCGCGGGTTTTCTTGATCTTGCCGAGCTTTCTGCGCGAACGCAGCAGATGCGCCTGGCGCTCGCGGTATTGCTTGAGTATCACCGTGGCCGGGTCGACGATCACCACGCCGGCGTCGCCGTCGATGATGATCCAGTCATCTTGCTTGATCAGGCGCGAGGCATTGTTCATGCCGACAGCGGCCGGAATATCCAGGCTGCGGGCGACGATCGCGGTATGCGAATTCTGGCCGCCGAGATCGGTGACGAAACCGGCGAAGGCGCGGTCGCGGAACTGCAGCATGTCGGCCGGAGAAATATCGTAAGCCACCACCACGATATTGGCGAACGAAGCGCCGTCGCTGTCGACTTCGGGCAGCCGGGTGGAGGTGCCGGTCAAGACTTTCAGCAAACGCTCGCCGACCTGCAGCACATCCATCTTGCGTTCACGCAGATAGGGGTCTTCGATTTCATCGAACTGGGTCGACAGCTCGTCGATCTGGGTCACCAGCGCCCATTCGGCGTTGTACTGGCGGTTGCGGATGATATCGAGCGACATCTCGGCCAGCATCGGATCGGACAGGATCAGTAGGTGGACGTCGACAAAGGCGCCCAGCTCGGGCGGCGACTCTTTTGGCAAATCGTTGCGGATGGTCTGCAGTTCGGTGCGCACGGTGGTGACCGCATTCTGCAGCCGCTGGACTTCGGCTTCGACCTCGGTTTCGCCGATCAGGTAATGCTTGACGTCCATGGCCGCCGGCGCCAGCAGATGTGCGCGGCCGATCGCGATGCCGCGCGAAACCGGAATGCCGTGTAGGGTAAAGGATGCCATCTGGTCACCGCTGTATAAGAATAGGTAAAGATAAATGCGGAACCGGGTCAGTCGACAGGCGGGCTTTACTCGCCTTCGCCAAACTTATCCTGAATTAACTGGTTTAAGGCATCAAAACAGGCTTTTTCATCCTCGCCGTCGGCTTCCAGCAAGATCGTGCTGCCTTTGCCGGCCGCCAGCATCATTACGCCCATGATGGATTTGGCGTTGACGCGGCGTTTGTTGCGTGTCATCCAGACTTCACATTTGAACTTGCTGGCCAGTTGGGTAAATTTGGCTGATGCACGTGCATGCAAGCCAAGTTTGTTGATAATGTCGATTTCCTGTTGAATCATTTTGTCTTTTATTAGTGTTAACTATCAGCTCTAACGAGGCGTAAAACGGTTCCGGCCATCTGTTGTCAATGTGATACGCGCACCCGGTTATCCACCCTGACCGCCCCGCCCTGTCCACCCGCCAGCGCCATTTCAGTCACCACGTCGAGCGTATCGTTGCGGTAAGTCAGGGCGCGCAGCAGCATCGGCAAGCTGATGCCGGCAATCACCTGGGTCTGGGCGCCGCTGCAAAACGGCAGTGTGCAGTTGGAGGGCGTACCGCCCATGACGTCGGTAATCACCAGCACGCCGGAGCCGTCGTCCAGGCGGGCAGCAGCCTGCTTGGCGAGTTTTTGCACTTCCGCCGGATTCTGGTCGGCGATCACGTCGATCGCTTCCAGCCTTTCCGGCGTATGACGAAACACGTGAGAGGCAGCTGCAATGAATGCCTGGCCCAGCGGGGCGTGGGTTAAAAGAAGAATGCCAATCATAATTTCACTCGAATCCGCAGCGCGGACTATCCCGGTTTACAACGGTTTTACTGCAACACTTACAACGCGCCGGCAAGCTGCCGGCGCTGACGAAAAATTTTCTGCCTGGCTTAAGCCAGGGCTGCTTCCAGCGCATCAATGAACATCTCGGCAACATCGAAACCGGCCTGCTGCTTAATTTCCTGGAAGCAAGTTGGGCTGGTGACGTTGACCTCGGTCAGATAGTCGCCGATCACATCTAATCCTACCAGTAACAAGCCGCGCTGTGCCAGCACCGGCCCAAGTGCTTCGCCGATCTCGCGGTCGCGCGCAGTCAGCGGCTGGGCCACGCCGATGCCGCCGGCCGCCAGGTTGCCGCGCACTTCGCTGCCTTGCGGGATGCGCGCCAGCGAAAACGGCACCACTTTACCGCCAATCACCAGCACCCGCTTGTCGCCGGCGACAATCTCAGGAATGAAACGCTGGATCATGATGGTGCGCTGACCGTTGTCGGTCAGGGTTTCAATGATGGAACCCAGGTTCAGGCCGTCTTGCCGCACGCGGAAGATCCCGGTGCCGCCCATGCCGTCGAGTGGCTTCAGGATCACATCCTGGTGTTCTTCGTGGAAGGCGCGCAAGCGCGCCGCGTCGCGCGTCACCAGGGTCGGCGAGGTGTATTTCGAGAACTGCGCAATGGCCAGCTTCTCGTTATGGTCGCGGATGGCCTGCGGCTTGTTGAAGACGCGCGCTCCCTGGGTTTCGGCCAGTTCCAGCAGGTAGGTGGTATAGATGTATTCCATGTCGAAAGGCGGGTCCTTGCGCAGCAGGATCGCATCGAATTCCGACAGGAACATGGCGGCCGGCGCACTGGCACGGAACCAGTCCTTGTCATCTCCGGTGAGGGTCACCTTGATCACATTGGCCGTCACGATGCCGCTTTCCAGCGCCATGTCCTTTTGCTCGAAGGCATAGATTGTATGGCCGCGTTTGACCGCTTCCACCATCATGGCGTAAGTCGAATCCTTATACGTCTTGAAGGTGCTGAGCGGATCGGCGAGGAAAGCGATTTTCATGTTTTGTCCTGTTTTTCTTTACAATTTAACCGTTTAATCTAGTCAGTTGAGGACAGAATAATAAGTAAAATTAATATTCCTCTGGGTTCGGATCGGTCTTTTCCATCTCCAGCGAAGCCGCCAGCAGACCGAGGCGCGCTACCACGCCGTACATATAGAAGCGGTTCGGCGCGGTCGTGCCCGGCTTGGCCAGCATGTCCGGCAAGGCGTGCTGCTGGGCAAACGCCAAGGGCACAAAGTGGGCGCCCGGCGCGTTCAGGTTTTCATTGATGCCGCGCTCCGCGTGTACACGGTAAAAGCCACCGACAACATAACGGTCGATCATGTACACCACCGGCTCCGCTACGGCGTCGTTGATGTGTTCAAACGTATGCACGCCTTCCTGGATGATCAGGTCATGGATCTCGCCGCCGGTTTTGCCGAGCGACAGCTTCTCGCGCTGCTTGCGGCTCAGTTCCTTGATCTGGCTGACATCGGTCACGCTCATCACGCCCATGTCGTCGGTGCCGGCATCGGCCTTGACGATCACGAACGGCTTTTCCGTGATGCCGTACTCCTTGTATTTCTTGCGGATCTTGGCCAGCAGCGAACTGACGCTGGCAGCCAGCTTGTCGTCTCCGTCGGTAGCCTGGAAATCGACCTGGTCGACCTTGGCGAAAAACGGATTCAGCATCCACGGATCGACGTCGATCAGCTTGGCGAATTTCTTCACCACTTCATCGTAAGCCGTGAAATGGTTGCTCTTGCGACGCACGGTCCAGCCGGCATGCAGCGGCGGCAAGACATTCTGCTCGTTCAGGTTTTCCAGTATCGACGGTGTGCCGGACGACAGGTCGTTGTTCAGCAAAATGGTGCAGGGATCGAAGTTCTTCAGTCCCAGGCGGCGGCCATTGGCGGAGCGCTCCAGCGGCTCCAGCGTGATGGTGCTGCCATCCGGCAGTTCGATGGTTTGCGGTTCCTTGATGTCACCTGCCAATGAGCCGAGCCGCACGTGCAGGCCGGTCTGGCGGAACACCTGCATCAGCCGCGCGACATTTTGCAGATAGAAAGTATTGCGCGTGTTCAGTTCCGGCAGCAGCAACAGATTCTTGGCGTCCGGACAATATTTTTCAATGGCGGCCATGGCCGCCTGTATCGCCAGCGGCAGCATCTCCGGGGAAAGATTGCTGAAGCCGCCCGGGAACAGGTTGGTGTCCACCGGAGCCAGCTTGTAGCCTGAATTGCGCAGGTCGACCGAGCAATAGAACGGCGGCGTGTGCTCCTGCCACTCCATCCGGAACCAGCGCTCGATAGCCGGGGTAGCTGCGAGGATTTTCTTTTCTAGATCGAGCAATGGACCATTCAGGGCCGTGACAAGGTGCGGAACCATATAAAACTTTCTTTTGGAAACGATATAGCGTGTGCAAATGCGTTGCAGCCAGTCCAAAAATCCTGTTTCAGGACTTCCGTGACCAGCCGCCGATTCTAACGGGAAATGCGTTATTTCGCCGGTCAGCCGCCGCAATGTTGCGTAAATGGCGTGATGGCTGGCCGATGAGGCCGATTAGCCCAGTTTACATCGGGCCACTGCTGGATTTTTAAAGCCCTCCGATTGACAAAAAGCGCAATGGAATGTCCTGCTTTGCATTAAATCTGCAGCAGACAAGAATTGTCTTACACACAATGCAAGACGTGTATGTCATTTTATATGCACCACGCTTTGTTCAACCCAGCAGTATTTTTACAACACCAGGCAATTTCCATAAAAGTAGTGATAAGGTATATACCTTGTGATTACATAACTGGAATTTGTCATGACTAAAGAGGCCGTTTTCACGATGAAGATCGAATCAGAACTACGCGACAGGTTCATGGCCGAAGCCGCGGCAGCGCATCGGCCGGCGTCGCAAATCGTGCGCGAATTCATGCGCGATTTCATCCAGCGTCAGACGGAAGCACGGGAATATGACGCCTTCCTGCAGCGCAAGGTCGAGACTGCCCGCGCGGACATGCAAGCCGGGCGCAGCCGCTCAAACGACGAAGTGGAGGCTGGTTTCGCTCAGCGCCGCATGGCGTTGCTGGATAAAGCAGGCGAGAGCAAGGGGTGAATGTCCATTGGGTATGCGCAGCGGAGCAAGACCGTAGCGATATCCTGGATTTCCTTGCAGAACAGGATTTGTCAGCGGCCATCCGGATGGATGAACGGTTCAGCCGGGCCGCCATGAATCTGATGCAGTTCCCGTTCTCTGGGAAGGCCGGCAGCATTCCCGGCACCCGCGAGCTGATCCTGCATGAACATTACCGCTTGCTGTACGAAATCGTGGATGAAAATGTGTGGATTCTGGCGCTGGTGCATACCGCGCGACAGTGGCCGCCGGCCCAGCCTTGAATCCGTGCGGACCTGCTCGGGCTTAAATTTGCTTGTACATGAAACTTGTATCGGTCAGCTTTCCCGCGGTCGAACGCGCATAGTCAGGAATAACGCCAGCCAGCGCAAACCCCATGGAACTGTACAAGGACTCGGCGGCATCGCCGGTGCGGGTGTCGAGGATCAGCAAGGAACGGCCATCGGCCCGGGCGATCGCCTCGGCCTGCTGCATTAACAGGCGCGCCACTCCCTTGCGTCTCGCATCAGGATGCACCAGCAACTTGGAAATTTCGGCGCGATGATGACCATTGGCAGGCGTGGCCAGCACGATCTGCACGGTGCCGACAACTGCGCCGGCAAAGCGCGCCACCAGCAGCCGGCGGCCGCCGCTCACCAGCGAACCGCTGACGCCGTACCAGAACGAAAACGCGTCCTCGGCGGCCGGCGTATCGACGAAGCCGACACTGGCGCCCTGCTCCACGCAAGCCATCAGGATATCGGTCAGCGGCCCCACCACGCGATCGAACTGGTCGGCCCTGACGTCTTCCACGGTACAGGCGCTCAGGCGTTGCGGGGTGATAGTCGGGTCCATGGAAATCTCCTGAATCTGCTGCTCTTGGACTGCAAACAAAAAATCCCAGGCGATGGCAATCGACCCGGGATTGTGCAAGACGCCGATCGAAGCGCCGGATAGCGCTATTCTGCTATCCGGCCAGATCAGACAAGACTTGACCTTAACGTCTTAATCACACATCTCAATCATGGTAAGCAGATTCGCCATGGCTGGAGATATCCAGGCCTTCGCGTTCTTCTTCTTCCGTCACACGCAAGCCCATGACAATATCGACCAGTTTGAATGCAATCAGCGATACCACGCCGGACCAGACCAGCGTGGTCAGCACGCCCTCGAACTGGATCCACAGCTGGCCGGGGATCGAATAATCTGGCAAGACCGCATTGGTGACGTAGTCATAGATGCCTGTGCCGCCAAGGCTAGGCGCCGCGAACACGCCAGTGAGCAGCGCACCCATGATGCCGCCGACGCCATGCACGCCGAAGACGTCCAGCGCATCGTCTGCGCCCAGCAAGCGCTTCAGGCCAGTCACACCCCACAGGCAAACGAAACCAGCCAGCAAGCCCATGATCAGAGCGCCCATCGGGCCAACGAAACCGGCTGCAGGCGTAATCGCCACCAGGCCGGCCACCGCACCGGATGCGCCACCCAGCATCGAAGGCTTGCCCTTGCCGATCCATTCGCCTGCACTCCAGCTCAGCACCGCGGCAGCAGTCGCCAGCAAGGTATTGATGAAGGCCAGCGCAGCGCTGCCGTTGGCTTCCAGCGCCGAACCGGCGTTGAAGCCGAACCAGCCGAACCACAGCAGCGAGGCGCCGACCATGGTCAGGGTCAGGCTATGCGGCTTGAATGCTTCCTTGCCGAAACCGACGCGCTTGCCGATCACATAGGAACCAACCAGGCCGGCGATAGCGGCATTGATGTGCACCACGGTGCCGCCGGCGAAATCCAGCGCGCCCTTCTGGAACAGCCAGCCGCCGGTTGCAGTCAGTTTTTCTGCGGAAGCAGCATCGACAAAACCATCCGGACCAGGCCAGAACCAGACCATGTGCGCCATCGGCAGGTAAGCGAAAGTGAACCACAACACGGTGAACACCAGGATCGCCGAGAACTTGGCGCGTTCGGCAAAGGCGCCGATTATCAGGGCACAGGTAATCGCGGCAAACGCGCCCTGGAACACGACGTAGGCGAACTCTGGCACCACTACGCCCTTGCTGAAGGTAGCCGCCACCGAATCAGGCGTCATACCGTGCAAGAACAGGCGGCTGAAGCCACCGAAGAAGGCATTGCCTTCAGTGAATGCGAGACTGTAACCGTAGAGTATCCACAGCACGATGATCAGCGAGAACACGGTGAAGCACTGCATCAGCACCGACAACATGTTCTTGCTGCGCACCAGGCCGCCGTAGAACAGGCCCAGGCCTGGCAAGGTCATCAGGATCACGAATGCGGTACAGACCAGCAGCCAGGCGGTGTCGCCCTTGTTCGGCACCGGCGCCGCGGGAGCTGCAGCGGCAGGCGCTGCAGCAGTGGCGGCGGCCGGAGCTGGAGCAGCCACTGCCGCCGGTGCTGGCGCAGGCGCCGCAGCGTCGGCGCTGGCGGATGCCACGGCTGCGGCCGGTGCGCTTGCTGCCGGAGCGGAGGCCTCGTCAGCGGCGGACGCCGGCAACATCGAAGTCGCCGCGATCAGCGCGCAAGACGCTAAAATCGTTGCCAATATTTTGTTCATATTTTTATCCCCTTAGATTGCGTCTTTGCCGGTTTCACCGGTACGAATACGAATAACTTCCTGCAGATCAAATACAAAAATCTTGCCGTCGCCGATCTTGCCGGTACGGGCCGCCGTCTCGATCGCTTCTACCGCCTGTTCCAGGATGCTGTCGTCCACCGCTGCTTCGATTTTTGTCTTCGGCAGGAAGTCGACGACATATTCAGCGCCGCGATACAGTTCCGTGTGGCCCTTCTGGCGGCCGAAACCTTTTACCTCGGTCACGGTAATGCCTTGCACGCCAATCGCCGAAAGTGCTTCACGCACCTCGTCGAGCTTAAATGGTTTGATGATCGCTGTAATCAGTTTCATATCGGCCTCGTTGGTTTTGTGAGACGGCGGCGCGAAGCGCTTGCCGCCGCTACTATCGTTTTTAGAAAGTTTTTGCTACAGAAAACACCACTCCGTTGCGCCCCAGGTTCTTGCCGCTCGGGCTGACATAAGCGCCATCCTTGGCGTCGGTGCCGACATAAGCCAGTCCCAAGGTAATGCCGGCGAGCTGGTCAAAGGTCTTGGTGGCGCCGATCTTCCAGTCGGTATAGCTGGCGAAGCTGGTGTGTTCCACGGTCTGATGGCCAAGATGCAGCCCGAGCGTAACGCCGGCGCCGACATCGATATTGGCGCCCGCATCGTAATAAGCGCTGTTCTTGCTGTCGATGGTGCCGAACAGATTGGTCATCGCGTGCGAGTATTTGAAGTAGGCCGGTCCGTAGCCGATCTGGCCATACAGTTCGAAGGTGTTGGCGTTGCGGCCGATCTGGCTGTAGTTGTTGGTCGGGTAGTAGTAGTACAGGCCGCCGACGTCATAAGTGAAGCCGCCCGGCAGGTCGCCGCGCTTGCCGCCGTAGATATCCCATTCCACCGGTCCCTTGCCGCCGGTGCCGGTATTGGCGCTGTCGACCGCATCCTTGATCCACTTGATGTTAGAGAGCCAGGTGCCGGCGTACAGGCCGGTCGGATTATTGGTGTAGTCGGCGCCGCCCTGCACGGCAGGATCGAATCGGGTTTGCGAAATGCCGCGGAAGCGGTAATCGTTGACGGCGCCTATGTTGTAGCTGATTTCATTATCAGGCTTGGCATCCTCTGCATGCGCGAAACCTGCGGTAAAGCTTGCTGCTATTGCTGCGGCTAGAATCAGCTTTTTCATGGAAATCCCTGTTGGTATGTTGAATGAAAACCGCTAAATCAGTACTCTTCATACTTTCCAGAGCAGAACCCATGCCAACTGTTCCAACGCTTCCTTTTGCCCACTTAATACCAGTTATGGGGCGATTTATTTGCAGATTTTTAGTGGCTGTTAATTCGGGACGTTCTTGTGTAGAAATATTGTGCAGTGCAGCGCACCAAAATGAAGCGTACATCTGTCGACGCATTATTCTGGTGCATCAGCCCGTCGCTTGAACTACATGACATCTTGTAGTCAGCTACAAATCAATGCCAGGCTTGTTGCAGCAATCGCAAGGCATGGCTGATCGCCGCTTCATCCACACCGGCAAAGCCAAGCGCCAGGCCGGCCCGATGCAGGGGATTCACTACCTGGCCTGGAAGGCAGAAACGGCTCAGCGGATTGATTTCCACTCCCGCGGCAATGGCTTTGGCTACCAATTCGACTTCCTGGTCCGGACTGCTCAAGGACAGGCTCAGGTGCAGGCCGGCGGCGACCCTGGGCAATGGCAGCTGCGCGCCAAACAACGGTGCCCAGCCCGCCAGCAAGGCATCGCGGCGGCCACGGCTGGCGCGCCGCATGCGGCGGATATGGCGCTGGAAATGGCCGGCGGCGATAAATTCGGCCATCACAGCCTGGTCTGCCGCCGGCGGGTGACGGTCGCCCATGGCGCGCAAGGCGTTGAGCGCCGGCATCAGTTTGGGCGGCAGCACCAGATAACCGAGACGCAGGCCGGGAAAGGCGATTTTCGAAAAGGTGCCGACATACAGCACGCGTCCGCCTTGGTCGAGCGCCGCCAGCGGCGCCAGCGGCGTGCCGTCATAACGATATTCGCCGTCATAATCGTCCTCGATGATCCAGCTGTCGCAACGTTCGGCCCAGGCCAGCAGTTCCAGCCGCCGCGCCAGCGACAGCGTCACGCCGACCGGATACTGGTGCGACGGCGTGACATACGCCAGACGGCAGTCGCCATGCCGCGCCAGCTGGCTGGTATCCATGCCATCCTGGTCGAGCCCGATGCCGACCAGCTGCGCGCCGGACAAGGCCAGGGCGGAAGCCGCCGCCGGATAGCAAGGATTTTCCATCAGCACCTTGTCGCCGGCATCCAGCAACAGCTGCGCGCACAGGGCAATGCCATGCTGGGCGCCGGCGGTGATCATGATTTGCGACGGCTCGCAAGCCAGGCCGCGCGCCTGGCGCAGGTAAGCCGCGATCAGCTCGCGCAGGCGGGGATTGCCGGCAGCGTCGCCATAGCCCATCTGTGCCAGCGGCGCATGGCGCCAGAAATTGCCTTGCAGGCGCGCCCAGATGGCGCTGGGAAACAGGTCGTAAGCGGGAATGCCAAGCCGGAAGGCGCGCGGCGGCCCGTCAAAGCGGCGCTGCCGCGCTCCGTGTCCGCTCAGGCGCTGCTGCATGGACGACAGCTGCATCGCCGGTGTAGTTGTGGCCGGCTCTGCCAGACTGGTCGCGGCCGAAGTCGCCAAGCCATCGGCGTATGTGCCATCGCCGACCCGGCTGCTGATATAGCCTTCGGCGTACAGCTGTTCATAAGCACGCACCACGGTGTTGCGCGACACCTTCAAAGCCAGCGCCAGGTTGCGCGAGGTTGGCAGCTTGATACGGTAAGTGTCGGGCGTCGCCAGAATGCGCTGGCGCAAGGCCAGGCATAGCTGCTTGGCCAGGCCTTTGCCGCCGTGGAGCGCAATGCCGGCCGCATCCAGATGCATGGCCGGCGCTGGCGGCACAGGCTTCGCCATCAATTGCGCTGAGTCGATGTCAGCAATTCCCGCAGCCAAGGTTTCCAGACTGCCGCTACGGTATGAGTGCCATGGCCGCGCGTGGCGTCGCTTAACTTGACCATCACCATGCGCGCGCCAGGCACGCGTTTGACGTCGCGTTCGAGAATGCCGATTTCCGGCGGATTGATCAGGTCGTCGGCGGAGTTGATAGCGATCAGCGGGGCCCGGATTTTTTCCAGCAGCGGGCCGGGATCGTAGTCGCGCGAGGCGTCCATGAAATACAGCGTATCGTTGGCGTCCGCGCTCTTCAACGCCGTCGCCACGGCGTCGTCCAGAGTCAGGTCAGCCTGCGCCAGGTCCGGCATCTGCTGTTGCCGCAGCAAGGGATTGCTGGACATGAAAAACAGCATCTGCTCGGCGGTGCGCAAGCTCGGCGGCTGGCTGCTGTAATTGCCGCCCTGCCAGGCCGGATCGTTGCGGATGGCGTCGATGATGATGCGGCGCCAGACCCGGTTGCGGCCGGAAATCTGGGTCGGCACGCTGGCCAGCGGCATCAGTGCATCCATGAATGCCGGATGCTGCTCGCCCCACATCCAGGTCTGCATG
>NZ_DATMRB010000020.1:0-17970 GCF_035566555.1 Collimonas sp. | reverse complement strand
GAGGGCAACGGCTTTGCGGTCGCCTTTCTTTGCTTACTTTCTTTGGCGAAGCAAAGAAAGTGAGCGGCTGCCGGGCCGCTCCCGGCTAGCATCCACGGAGTAGCAACCGTTTTGGCAACCCACAGACCGTTCTTAGCATGCCAAGACATGTACTCCGTAGACCGTTAAATAGGGGCGGAGTAATTTTCGCAAAAGGCCGCGAAAAAAAACTCCGACCCTATTTAACTACATTGCCGTTGCTTTTGACGTTCCCCGCACGGACGCTGCCAAATCCGACCGCATGTGCTCCGTAGAACGTTAAATGGGGTCAGAGTAATTTACGACGACAAGGCCGTCGTAAAAAAACTCTGACCCCATTTAACTGCGGCGTGGGCTGGGCATTTGACTGTTTTTTCGAATTTTACGATATGAACAATGACGCTTTTCTTGCTGCTTGCCGCGATGCCATTGGCGATTCGCATGTACTCACCAGCGATGCCGACAAGGCCGGCTACCTGACCGACCAGCGCCAGCGCTACACCGGCCAGGCCATCGCCGTAGCCAAACCCGCCAACACCGCAGAAGTCGCTCAGCTAGTCCGGCTCTGCAACCAGTTCCGCATCCCCATCGTCCCCCAAGGCGGCAACACCAGCCTGGTGCTAGGCAGCGTCCCCGACCAGAGCGGCCAGGCCATCGTACTCTCGCTCAAACGCCTCAACCAGATCCGCGCCGTCGATCCGGTCAACCACACCATCACCGCGGAAGCCGGTTGCATCCTGCAGCAAGTACAAGAAAGCGCAGCGGCAGAAAATCTCCTGTTTCCCCTCTCGCTGGCCGCCGAAGGCAGCTGCACCATAGGCGGCAACCTCTCCACCAACGCCGGCGGCACCGCCGTCCTGCGCTACGGCAACAGCAGAGAACTCTGCCTGGGACTGGAAGTCGTCACCGCCCAAGGCGAAATAATGCACGGCCTGCGCGGCCTGAGAAAAGACAACACCGGCTACGACCTGCGCGACCTCTACATCGGCGCTGAAGGCACGCTGGGCATCATCACCGCCGCCGTCCTCAAACTCTTCCCCCAACCGAAGGTCCAGCTGACCGCCCTCGCCGCGCTGCAAAGCCCCGCCGACGCATTACGCCTGCTGACGCTGGCGCAAGAACGCTGCGGCGCCACCCTGACCGGCTTCGAACTGATGTCCGACCTGTGCCTGCAATTGGTCGCCAGGCATTTCCCGCAACTGCCCTTCCCTTTCGGCCAGCACCATCCCTATTACGTATTGCTGGAACTGTCCGACAACGAAGCAGCGCCCCATGCAAGCATGCTGATGGAATCCGTCATGGAACAGGCGCTGCAACAAGAGGTCTGCCAGGACGCCGTGCTGGCCAGCTCCGGCGCCCAGTCGCGCGCGCTGTGGCAGCTGCGTGAAAGCATCTCCTCGGCCCAGGCCAAGGAAGGCAAGAACATCAAGCACGACATCTCGCTGCCGATTTCCCGCATCGCCGAATTCATTGCCGACACCGACGCCCTGCTGCAACAACATTTCCCTCGTTGCCGCAACGTCACCTTCGGCCACCTGGGCGACGGCAACCTGCACTACAACGTCTCGCCGCCTGAAGGGCTGGACGCCGAGCGCTTCATCGAACAGCAGGCCGCCATCAACCTGCTGGTGCATGACAACGTCAACCGCATGAATGGCTCGATCTCCGCCGAGCACGGCCTCGGCGCGCTCAAGCGTGAAGAAATCCTGCGCTACAAATCGCCGGTGGAAATTGCGCTGATGAAAACCATCAAGCAAGCGCTGGATCCCCTGAACCTGATGAATCCTGGCAAAGTCATTTAAAGCCAGCCGCGCCAAAAAGTTGCCGTCTTACAATCTGTTACACCGCCGCTGTCGTCGCATGCCCGTCAGCGGCCGTTAACGAATAATGTAAGCAAACCTGCAAAAGGCTGGACATGACCTCGACCCCAAGACTCCCCGGATTGCTGTCCATGGCGCTGATGCTAGGTTGCCTCAGCACAGCCCAGGCGCAAACCGCCCAGGCGCCATTGAGCGATGCGGAAAAAGCGCTGCATGTGCTGAACCGGCTAGCCTACGGCCCGCGCCCGGGCGATGTCGATGCCGTCAGGCATATGGGCGTCAAGCGCTATATCGACCAGCAGTTGCGCCCCGACAGCCTGCCGCTGCCGGAGCAATTGTCAGGAAAACTGGACAGCTTGTCGACTTACCAACTCAGCAGCACCCAGCTCTACCAGCAATACGGCCCGCCCTCCTTCCCGCCTAACAGCGCCACCCCCGAAGAAAAGAACATGGCGCGCCAGCGCGCCAACAAGGACATCACGCCGCAAGCCCATTTTGCACGCCTGTGGCAAGCCACCGAAAGCCCGCGCCAGCTGCAGGAAGTGATGACCGAATTCTGGTTCAACCATTTCAATGTCTTCGAAGGCAAGGACTGGGTACGCTACTGGAACGGTGAATATGAAAAAGACGTGCTGCGCCCGAATGCCTTAGGCAATTTCCGCCAGTTGCTGGGCAGCGTGGCCCATCATCCGGCGATGCTGTACTACCTCGACAACTGGCTCAGCAGCGGCGTCAACACGCCGGAAGCCAAGGGCCGCTTCAAGGGCCTCAATGAAAACTACGGCCGTGAACTGCTGGAGCTGCACACCATGGGCGTCGACAGCGGCTACACCCAGGCCGACGTCATCGCGCTGGCGCGCATCCTGACCGGCTGGACCATCGATGAAAAAGCCATGAAAGACGGCCAGCCGGCGTTTGCCTTCAATCCCAAGCGCCACGATTTCGGCGACAAGATTTTCCTCGGCCAGACCATCAGGGGCAGCGGCGAGCAGGAAGGCGAACAGGCACTCGATATCCTGGCGCGCCATCCCGCCACCGCCCGTTTCGTCGCCACCAAGCTGGTGCAGTATTTCGTCTCCGACAAACCGGAACCTGCCCTGACCGAGAAACTGGCGCGCCGTTTCCTCGCCACCAATGGCGACATCAAGGCGGTCCTGCGCACCCTGTTCGACAGCCAGGAATTCTGGGCCCGCAGCAATTACCAGACCCAGTTCAAGACGCCCTATCAATATGTAGTGTCCTCGCTGCGCGCGACGGCGACGCCGGTACTGAACGTCAAGCCTATCGACGGCGTCCTGAACCAGCTCGGCCAGCCGCTGTATGGCTGGCTGACGCCGGAGGGCTATAAATTCTCCGAGGAAGCGTGGCTCAATCCGGATGCGCTGCTGCGCCGTATCAATTTCGTCAACGGCCTGAGCAACGGCAAATCGCCGATCGCCCGCGCCGAAACGCCGCCGCCCGCGCCCGGCGCAGCAGTGGTGCCGGCGCCGACACCGGCACCCATTACCTACGCCCCAATGCCGATTGATCCACAACAGCTGATGCAGACGCTGGCGCCGGCGCTGGAACCGCACAGTCTCGCTGCCATTACTGCGGCGGCGCCCAATCTGCAGGTCGGCCTGATACTCGGCGGCCCGGATTTCATGAAAAGATAAAGCCAGGAGCAAGCCATGAACCGTCGTGATTTCATCCGCCAACTCGGCCTCGCCGGCAGCGGCGCCATCCTGATCCCGGTCGGCCTGTCCGGCTGCGTGGTGGCGCCGCCGAGCAAACCGCTGGCCAAGGCCAAACCGACGCCGCCCGTCAGCATTGCGACGACAGCTGACAGCCCGCTTTCGTACGGCAATCCGCTGCTGCGGCCGCATGCCGCCGGCGACGGCACGCCGCGCATGGTGGTGGTGTTCCTGCGCGGCGCAGTGGATGGCTTGAACGTCGTGGTGCCGCACGGCGACCACAATTACTACAAGGCGCGGCCGACCATCGCGGTCTCGCGTCCCGGCACCCAGAACGGCGCTATCGACCTGACCGGCTACTTCGGCCTGCATCCGGCGCTGCAGCCTCTGCTGCCCTATTGGGAAGACGGCCGGCTGGCCTTCGTCCATGCTTCCGGCTCGCCCGACATGTCGCGCTCGCACTTTGAAGCGCAGGACTACATGGAAACCGGCACGCCAGGAGAACACAATACCCGCGACGGCTGGATGAACCGCATGCTGGGCGTGATGCCGCCTTCGCAGTCGCCGATGCAGGCGCTGACCCTGGGCGAATCGGTGCCGCGCATCCTGACCGGACGCGCCGTGGTCGCCAATATGCCGACCGGGCGCGACGCCACCCGCCCGACCCTGATCGACAAGCCGGAAGTCAGCCAGGCCTATGCCGCGTTGTATGCGCAAGACGCCGCGCTCGGCAAGTCCTATCGCGACGGCATCTCCGCGCGCAAGGAATTGCTGGCCGACGCCAACAGCTCAGAACAGAAGATGGCCAACAACGGCGCGCCGCTGCCGAACGGCCTGTCGATCGACACCGCGCGCCTGGGACGCCTGATGGCCGGCAATCCGGACATCCGCCTCGGCTTCGTCGCCGTCGGCGGCTGGGACACCCATACCAACCAGGGCAACGGCAACGGCCAGCTGGCCGGACGTCTGCGGCCGCTGGCCGATGGCCTGGCGACGCTGGCGCGCGAACTGGGACCGGCATTCAACGATACGGTGATCGTGGTGATGTCGGAATTCGGCCGCACCTTCCGCGAGAACGGCAACGGCGGCACCGATCACGGCCATGGCAACGCCATGTGGCTATTGGGCGGCAACGTGCGTGGCCGCACCATCCATGGCCACTGGCCAGGCATCGACGACAAATCGTTGAACGAAGGGCGTGACCTGGCCATCACCACCGACTTCCGCGCTGTGCTGGCGACGCTGGCGGAAAAACACATGCGTATCGGCGATCCGGCCATGCAAAAACTGTTTCCGCAATACGGCGCGGGCAATCCGCATGCCTTGAACCTGCTGGTATAACGGCTTCCGGATTTATCGCACCAGCGCCTTGATCACCGCCCACTGCCGCCGCGAAATCGGCAGGCGGTGGTCGATGTCGCGCAGGATGACTTGCCAGACTTCCTGCGGCTTGTCGGCATCGCCCTCTCCCTCCGCAACATAGATGCCGCGCTCGACGCCGATGATGGCGTTGCGCGCCACCAGCGCGTTGCGATGCACCCGCACGAAGTACGCCGCCAGTTCTTCTTCGATCGACACCAGCGAATCCTCGATCAGGTATTCCTTGTTCTTGGTGCGCAGCGTGACGTACTTCAGCTCTGCCTTCAGATACAGCACCTCGCCCATCGGCACCAGCGACATGCGGCCACGCTCCTGCACGGCAAAATGCTGGCGCGGCAATGCCGTTACTCCCTCCTCTGCAGGCGCGCCAAGCGGCTGCGACGGCTTGCGCAAGCGGCTGGCGCGCGCGATGGCCTGCGCCAGCCGTGCCGCCCGCACCGGCTTGACCAGATAGTCGAAGGCCTGCACCTCGAATGCATTCAAGGCGTAATCGTCATACGCAGTCACAAAGATGATCAGCGGCGCCTCGGCCTTGGCCGCATCCGCCTTGCTCACCAGCTGCTCGGCCAGCTGCAGGCCGCTCATGCCAGGCATCTGCACATCCAGCAGCACGACATCGGGCGCAGTTGCGGCGATCCCTTCCAGGGCGGCTTGCGCATGGCCGGCTTCACCGACCAGGTAATGCGGACAGTCGGCAATGATGTCAGACAGCAGCGTGCTGAGCCTGGCGCGCGCAGGGGCTTCGTCGTCGACAATGAAAATGCGAGGGATCATGACGGATTATTATGATGAGCGAATAGTGCAAATGTTTTTACAGGAAAACATTGTCCACGAAAAACACGAACCGCACGAAAATTTTCTTCGCCTTTCTTCCCGGCTTTCTTGCTTTTTGGCGGCAACGCGGTTTTCTCAGGCCTGGGCGGGTTTGGCCAGCACCGCTTTCACGTACGGGAAGCTGGCGCGCACCTGGAACTGCCCCAGCGTGGTGCTGGTGGTCAGTTGCGCCTCGACGTCGTACAGCAGGGCCAGCCGTTCGCGGATATTCTCCAGCGCCATCTGGTTGCCTTCCGGCAGCGCGGCGACGCCCTTGCCGCTGTAGGGATTGTAGGGATTGGTGATGACGATCTCGATCCGCTCCAGCGAATGGCTGAGCTTGATCTGGATCAGCGCCGGTTCGGTGCTCGGCTCGACGCCGTAGTGCACCGCATTTTCTATCAGCGGCTGCAGCAGCAGGGTCGGAATCTGCGCCCGGTACACCACTTCGTCGCTGATGCCCTCGCGTTCCCATTGCACCCGCAAGCGGTCGCCCAGGCGTATCTTTTCTATCGACAGATACTGGCGGCAGAGGCGGATTTCCTTTTCCAGCGTGGTCATGGCGCGGCCGTCGCGCATCAGCACACGGATCAGATCGGCCAGGTCTTCCAGCGCCGCCTCGGCCCGGCGCGGTTCGCTGCGGATCAGCGACAGCACCGCGTTGAGACTGTTGAACAGGAAGTGCGGCCGGATCCGCGCCTGCAGGGCCTGCAGGCGCGCCTCCACCAGCACCGGCGAGAAAGCCCGCGCGCGCAATTCAAAATAGTGCTGCAGGCCGATGCCGAACAAGGCGGCCACCAGCGCCGCGCGCAAAACACCGCCGCCGGCGCTGAGATGGGAAAAACCGTTCAGGAACCAGTCGAAGCCGGACAGCAGCCAGATCACCGCCACCGTCACCAGCGCTGGCGCCAGTGCACACAGCAGCCGCTGCATGGCCAGCGGAAAACGGTGGGCGATGCGATGCAGGCCGCACAGCAGCGACAGCGACAGGAAACAGGCCGGCTCGACCAGCATGGCTGATTCGACAAAACTGTTGATGGCGGCAATCAGGCCATCGCTGCGCAGCAGGATCGCCGCCATCACGGCCAGGTTCACCACGATCAGCGCGCGGAACACCACGCCCAGGTTGCAGCCGTCCGGAATCACCTGCGCACCGGGTTGCTGCGTCGGCGCGCTGTCGGCGAACTGATCTGAAGGTATAGGGTCTGGCATCGCTTATCTAAAAAACAATCCCTGCTTGGTTATGAGGCATATATCGCACGGTAAAATAGCTGTATCACGCAGCCACAGCCGGTTTTCGGGGGCAGTGCGAGGGTAGTGCCGTGTCACGCCTCATCTGTCGCCATCTCGCTGGTCCTTGGCCCGTATCGCGTCGTTGCGCCTCGCCACGCCTAGCGCTACGGGCCAAGGCCGGCGCGATATACCGACAGATGAGGCGTGACACGACACTAGTGATTTATAATCGCATGGTTCCTGCCTACTCACCGCTTTCTCTTACGCACGATTCAAACCTCAATTATGACAGCACAACTCTCCAAAAAAGGCGAAGCTTGGTCGGCTCGTTTCTCCGAACCGGTCTCCGATCTGGTCAAACGTTACACGGCGTCGGTATTTTTCGACAAGCGCCTGGCCGAGGTCGATATCCAGGGCTCGCTGGCGCATGCCGAGATGCTGGCATATCAAAAAATCATCAGCGCCGACGACTATGCCGCGATCCAGAAGGGCATGACCCAGATCCAGGGCGAAATCGCGAGCGGCAAGTTTGAATGGCTGCTGGACCTGGAAGACGTCCACCTCAACATCGAAAAGCGCCTGACCGAGCTGGTCGGCGACGCCGGCAAGCGCCTGCACACCGGCCGTTCGCGCAACGACCAGGTGGCCACCGACATCCGCCTCTACCTGCGCGGCGCCATCGACGACATCAGTGGCCTGCTGCGCGATCTGCGTCTGGCCCTGCTCGACCTGGCGGAACAGCATGCCGACACCATCCTGCCCGGCTTCACCCATATGCAGGTAGCGCAGCCGATCACTTTCGGCCACCACGTGCTAGCTTATGTTGAAATGTTCGGCCGCGATGCTGAGCGCATGCTCGATTGCCGCAAGCGCGTCAACCGCCTGCCGCTGGGCGCCGCCGCCCTGGCCGGCACCACTTTTGCCATTGACCGTGAGCGCGTCGCGAAAACACTCGGCTTCGACGATGTCTGCCGCAACTCGCTGGATGCCGTCTCGGACCGCGACTTCGCCATCGAATTCTGCGCCGCCGCGGCGCTGGTGATGACCCACGTCTCGCGCATGTCGGAAGAACTGGTGATCTGGATGAGCCCGCGCATCGGCTTCATCGACATCGCCGACCGCTTCTGCACCGGCTCTTCGATCATGCCGCAAAAGAAGAACCCCGACGTGCCGGAACTGGCGCGCGGCAAGACCGGCCGCGTCAACGGCCACCTGATCGCCCTGCTGACCCTGATGAAAGGCCAGCCGCTGGCCTACAACAAGGACAACCAGGAAGACAAGGAGCCGCTGTTCGACACCGTCGATACGATTACCGACACGCTGCGCATCTTCGCCGACATGGCGCGCGGCATCACGGTCAAGCCGGAAGCGATGCGCGCCGCCGCCCTGCAAGGCTACGCCACCGCCACCGACCTGGCCGACTACCTGGTCAAGAAAGGCCTGCCTTTCCGCGACGCCCATGAAGCCGTGGCGCATGCCGTACGCAGCTGCGTCGACCAGGGCTGCGACCTGAGCGACCTGTCGCTGGAACAGCTGCGCGCGTTCTCGCCGCTGATCGACGACGACATCTTCGCCGTGCTGACGCTGGAAGGTTCAGTGGCGGCGCGCGATCATATCGGCGGCACCGCGCCGCGCCAGGTACGCCTGGCAATCCAGCATTTGCGGCTGCAGTTAGGCTGATGTGAAGGCCGGCATGGCAGGAGGCGCAATGCCTTCCGTCATGCCGATTTGGCATGAGTCCGGCCGACACAAATATCCAACGTTGGGTATAATTGCCCAAAATCACGCAATATCTCTCCATAAGCGATCAAAAGTCGCCGCATCCTCCGCGTAAAACACCCGTCTTTTACCTGGCTCGTGAGTAGTAGGCGTGGCGTTTCGCACACGCTGAAGCCCCACGCTGCGTTAGTGGACTGTAACGGCCGAATCAAGAGTGCCTGTCACGCATCCGACCCGCATGGCAGCGTTGCACATGCTCGCAATAGCCCCGCTATTGCTCCGCTGTGCGCCTTGCCCTGCGGGTCGGATACGCGCCCTTCACTCTAGATTCGACCATGACAGTCCACTGGGAATTTCTGACCGAAAATCCCTTATACTTTGTTCACCTTTGGTGCGCCTTTGCGCGCGCCAAAATAAAAACGCTGCCGATTTCGTGCTGCACAGCGCCATTGCGCCGTGTGCCCGTGTCGCTAAGAAAAACGGTCTACTGGAGGACATTTACATGCAATTCAAAACCATATTGAAAACGCTGCCGTTTCTGATGCTGGCCGCCGGCCTGAGCAGCGCCGCCCACGCCGCCGACGTCAAGCTCGGCCTGGCCGCCGCCCTGACCGGCCCGGCCGCCAAGTACGGCGTCGCCATCAAGAATGGCTTTACCCTGGCCGCCGACGAAGTCAACGCTGCCGGCGGCGTCAACGGCAACAAGCTGCAACTGATCATCGAAGACGAACAAGGCAAGAAAGAAGAAGCCATCAACGTCTTCAAGAAACTGATCTTCAAGGACAAGGCGCTGCTGGTGTTCGGCCCGACCCTGTCCAACTCGGCCTTCGCCGCCGACCCGATCGCCAACGCCGCCAAGGTGGTCGCCTTCGGCACCAGCAACACCGCCGACGGCATCACCGCCATGGGGCCGTTCACCTTCCGCAACTCCGTGATGGAAGCCGACGTCCTGCCGGTCACCACGCGTGCCGCGGTCAAGCATTTCGGCATCAAGAAAGTCGCCATCATCTACGGTAACGACGATGCCTTCACCAAGAGCGGCTACGACGTTTTCAAGGGTACCCTGGCCGACCAGAAGATCCCGGTCACCACCACTGAAGCCTATGCCAAGGGCGATGTCGACTTCAAGGCGCAGCTGACCAAGATCAAGGCATCCAATCCGGATGCCATCGTCTGCTCCTGCCTGACCGAAGAAGCCGCCAACATCATCCTGCAAACCCGCGCGCTGGGCATGAAGCAACCCTTCATCGGTGGCAACGGCCTGAATTCGCCGAAACTGTTCGACATCGCCAAGGGCGCCGGCGACGACACCATCATGGGCAGCCCATGGTCGCCGGAAAACCTGACGCCTGCCAACAAGGCATTCATCGCCGCCTACAAGGCAAAGTTCGGCAGCGATCCGGATCAGTTTGCAGCACAAGCCTATGACGCCCTGCACGTGGTGGCCGATGCGCTGAAGAAGATCAAGCTGAGCGGCGCCATCGACAAGGACCGCATCGCCCTGCAGCAGGCCCTGCCGTCGGTAACGATTGAAGGCGCCACCGGCAAGTTCGCCTTCCGCAAAGCGCCGGCAGTGACTGGTAAGGAAGTCGGCTACGATGCGCAGCAGGAAGCGATTGTGAATATTGCCAAGGGTGGCAAGTTCATCTTGTTGAAATGACCTAGCCAGCTAGTCAATAAGGAGTCAATAGGGGACAGAGTTTGTGAGTCGCCGAAGCGCGACGAGCTACTCTGCCCCCTATTGACGGCGTCCGGAGAAAGAATGCCGTTAAGACTTTAAAAACACCGAGCACAACGAACTGCACTCCGTAGCCCGTCAATTGGGGTCAGTAATTTACGACGATAAAGCTGTCGTAAAAAAACTCTGATCCCAATTGACTGCAATTACGCTGATTTTTAGAAAAACCCTCATGCTTGAACAACAACTCATCAACGCCCTCTCGCTGGGCAGCGTCTATGCGCTGTTCGCGCTGGGCTTCACGCTGGTTTTCGGCGTGCTGGGCGTGATCAATCTTTCGCACGGCGCCATCTTCATGCTGGGCAGCTACGCCGCCCTGCTGCTGGTTGAACATCTCGCCTTGCCGCTGTGGCTGGCGATGCTGGCCGCCATGCTGGCCTCGGGCCTGATCGGCCTGGCGGTCGACTACCTGGTGCTGCGGCCGCTGCGGGCGCGCAACGCGCCGCACCTGGCGCCGATGATCGCCACCATCGGCGTCGCCACCATCCTGACCAGCCTGGCGCAAGGTTTGTTCGGCGCCGAAAACAAGCGCTTCCCGGTCGGCACCATTCCGGAAGAAAGCTACAACTGGGGCAACCTGCACCTCACCGCGGTGCAGATCGGCATCGTCGTGATTTCCTTCATCCTGATGCTGGTGCTGCTGGCGGTGATGCGCCGCACCCAGCTGGGACGCGCCCTGCGCGCCATCGCCGAATCGCCGAAGGCGGCCTACCTGCTGGGCATCAATGTCGAAGGCCTGTTTTACCTGACTTCGTTCGCCGCGGCCGCCCTCGGCGGCGCAGCCGGCGTGCTGGTCGGCCTGTCGTTTAACGCCATCACCCCTTTCATGGGCCAGCCGATGCTGCACAAGGGCATCGCCGTCATCATCCTGGGCGGCATGGGCGACATCCGCGGCGCCATGATCGCCGGCCTGTTCCTCGGCTTCGCCGAAGTGCTGACCGTGGCCTATATCTCCAGCGATTTCCGCGACGCCGTCGGCTTCGGCCTGCTGTTCCTGATCTTGCTGGTCAAGCCGTCCGGCATGTTCGGCAAAGTGCTGGAAAGGAAGGCCTGACATGACCGAACTGCTGACAAGCATCGCCGGGACCGGCTTCATGGACTGGTGGGACGGTTTCTGGTCGACCTACAATACTGTGATCTTCAGCCTCGGCGTCAACGCCATGCTGGCGCTGTCGATCTACGTCACCCTCTCATGCGGCCTGCTGTCGCTGGCGAACGCCGCCTTCATGGGCATCGGCGCCTACGCTGCATCGCTGATCAGCATGCAAACCGGCCTGCCGTTCCCGGTGGCGCTGGCGGCCGGCGGCGCGCTGCCGGCGCTGGTGGCGCTGATCATCGGCATCCCCACCTTGCGCCTGTCCGGCGTCTATCTGGCGATGGCCACCCTCGGCTTCGGCGAAGTGGTGCGGGTAGTGGTGCTCAACATGGATATCACCGGCGGCCCGCTCGGCCTCAACGGCATCCCCTTGAAGACCGAGTGGTGGCATATCGTGCTGCTGCTGGCGCTGACGCTCTACATCCTGGCGCGCATGCGGCGCTCCAAGATCGGGCGCGCCTTCGAAGCCATCAAGGAAGATGAAGTGGCGGCGCGCCTGATGGGCGTCAATGTCGCCGGCTACAAACTGCTGGCGTTCGTCATCGGCGCCGCCATTGCCGGCGTCGCCGGCGGCCTCAATGCCCACTACACCTTCACCATCGGCCCCGGCAACTATGCTTTCGAAAACGCTGTCGAGATCCTGACGATGGCGGTGTTCGGCGGCACCGGCAGCCTGGTAGGACCGACGCTGGGCGGCATGATACTGACCCTGCTGCCGGAAGCGCTGCGCGATTTCAACAGCTACCGGGCGGTGGTCAACGGCCTGATCCTGGTGCTGGTGATCCTGTACCTGCCGAAAGGCATCTGGGATCCGCGCCGTATCCGTGGCTGGGCTAACACCTTTTCGCGGCGCAAGACCCAGGCTGGGGGAAGCAACTAATGCTGCAACTTAAGAACATCAGCAAGAACTTCGGCGGCCTGCAAGTGCTGCAGGACGTCAATTTCAATGTACCGCAAGGCGGCATCTTCGGCTTGATCGGCCCTAACGGCGCCGGCAAGACCACCGTCTTCAACCTGATCACCGGCTTGCTGCGCGCCTCCGGCGGCGCCATCGAATTCGACGGCCAGGATATCGGCAAGGTCGCAGCCCACAAGATCACCGAGCGCGGCATCGCCCGCACTTTCCAGAACATCCGCGTGTTCAAGGAAATGACGCTGCTGGAAAACGTCGTGGTCGGCATGCACGACCACATGGATTACGGCTTCGGCAGCGTACTGCTGAACCTGGGCGGCTACCGCCGGATCGAAGCGCAGGCGCGCGAACGGGCGCTGGAACTGCTGTCCTGGCTGCGCCTGGACCACAAGGCGCAGATGCTGGCCGACAGCCTGTCCTATGGCGAACAGCGCAAGCTGGAGTTCGCCCGTGCACTGGCGACCAAGCCCAAGCTGCTGCTGCTGGACGAACCGGTGGCCGGCATGAATCCGGCCGAAAAGACCGAGCTGATGGAAGAAATCCTGAACATCAAGCAACGCGGCTTCAGCATCTTCATGATCGAGCATGACATGCGCTTTGTGATGGGCTTGTGCGACCGCATCGCCGTGCTCAATTTCGGCCGCATCATCGCCGAAGGCAGCCCCGACGAAATCAAGAACAACCAGGAAGTGATCGAAGCCTACCTGGGCAAGGAAGACAGCGAATGACGGCTAGCGCAAACAACAACCCGGCATCCATCCTGCAGGTGCGGGACCTGGCGGTCTCCTACGGCCATATCGAAGCGGTCAAGGGCATCGACCTGGTCCTCAAGCAAGGCGAAATCACCGCCCTGGTGGGCGCCAACGGCGCCGGCAAGAGCACCACCCTGCTGGCCATCTCCGGCCTGCTTAAGCCGCAGCGCGGGCAGGTACTGCTCGGGCAGCAAGACCTGACCAGGCTGGCGCCGCACAAGATCGTCCAGAGCGGCGTGGTGCAGGTGGCCGAGGGCCGCGCCACCCTCACCACACTGAGCGTGGCCGAGAACCTGGCGCTAGGCGCCTACACCCGCCAGGACAAGGAAAATATCGCCAAGGACCTGGACTGGGTGTACTCCCTGTTCCCGGTGCTGCAGCGGCGCAAGGACGGCCTGGCCGGCAACCTGTCGGGTGGCGAGCAGCAGATGCTGGCGATCGGCCGCGCGCTGATGGCCAAGCCGCGCGTGCTGCTGCTGGACGAACCGTCGATGGGGCTGGCGCCGCTGCTGGTGCAAGAAATCTTCCGCATCGTCGAGGAAATCAACCGTACCGGGCTGACGATACTGCTGGTGGAGCAGAACGTCCGCCAGGCGCTGCGGATTGCCCAGCACGGCTATGTGCTAGAAAACGGCAAGATCGTGCTGACGGACAGCGGCAGCAATCTACTGAATAATCCGAAGGTGCTGGAAGCGTATCTGGGTGGCTGACAGCAATGCCTTTGCCGGTACATTCCCGGCAAAGGCAATCCAGCTAATCAAAATGCGTTGAACGGCCCGCTGATCACCTTGCCTTTGGCATCGGTCGCCTTGGCGCCGGCGATGCCAACAAAGACTTTCCGACCCAAGAAGAATGGCAAGCCATAACCGAAAGTCGCCAGATCGTCAGCACTGTCTTTATCGCCAAAGCCGTAATTGTCATACACATAGTTTGCCGCGGCAAAGGCTGAACTGTCTGCGATGCTGAATTTGACCGTGGTCGTGACCTTGCCGCCATAGGCGTTCATGGTGGCGCTTTCCGCTACGGCCGGATCGGGGCAATATCCGCTTTGGCAAACCTTCAGCGATTTGTCATAGAAGTTCCAGGCGTTGGTGCCGCTATCGATATAAGAGAAGGTGCGTTTGGTCTTCTTGTACACGGTGTTGAGCAGATCACCGGAAGCGTCCAGCGGGAATACGGTAGCGCTGCCAAGGCCGTTATTGGTCTGGGTGCCGATGCCGAAAGTCAGGCTGCCAGTGACAGACGGCGCACCGCCCGCAGGGACCGATGGCAACTCCAGCACAACGCCATTATTATCCTTCGCGAACAGCGTCACGACGTTAGGCAGGACATTGCTCAGGCTGCTGTCATGCACCGTGTTCGCGGCGCAGCCGCTGGCATCGCAGGCGAAGTACAGGCCGCTGTCTGCAGGTATGGCGCTGACGCCGATCAGGCCGTTAGAGCCGTAGAGCGCCACCGTATCGTTCTGATCGCCCAGCGACGAATTTTTGCAATCGTCAGGAATGGTCTGGAATTTGGAATCACTGTCGCCGATCAGCTGCAGCGGCACCTTCTTCGCCGTTTCGCTGCCAATGGTGATGTCGGCCGCTTTCACAGAACCCCACACATAGCTGCTGACATAGCCTTCGCACTCGGCGATCAGTTTTCCCGCTGCGGTAGTCTTGGTCGACAGCGCGCTCGCCAGCCGACTGTTGAGCACGGAAGAAACGATGTGCAGGCCGGAGGAGCCGGTATCGACGGTGATATGGTCGACGGTCTGGCAATTGGTGGTGCTGCCCGGTGCGCAGATCGTCACTGAAATCGAAGGAATGTTCAAGCTGCCGCTCTGGCTCGACGCCAGGATGGGAGGGCCGGCATCTATCGTCATCGGCACCGAGTTACTTGCGGCCGCGGCGGCAGGCGGCTTGGCGCTGGATTTTGCAATGGACGCTGCGGGCGCCACGGCGCAGAGGCTTAACAAAACGGGGATCAGTAATCTTTTCATGGGATTCTCCTCTTATTGGATATCGCTGGCGGATACGCCCTGCGGCAGCTTGGCCGACAGGTAGGCTTGCCCGCCCAGCAGCCCTGGGCGACGGCTGGAATGGATCACCAGCCCGGAAGTCTCTATGTGCGAATTACCGCGGCGGCCTGCGTTGCGCGCGCTCCCTTGTTGACGTACGGTTTCGGATTTTTTCGCCATTTCGTAGTTGTCATTGCCCAGCAACTGATGCAGATCGGGCATGTGGGGTCCTCTCCAGGCGATACCGAATACCTGGCCGCCGGCCGAGTACTCACGCACCACCACGCCGCCGGCAGTGGTGAATTCATCCACCGAAAATGGCACTTTGCCGGTGCCCGCAACATCTGCCCGCGCACCCTCTTCGCTGCTGGCCGCTGCGGCAGATTTTTTTTGCAGTGTGCTGCTGGTTGTTCCCTTCAGCTTGCTTTGATCGGCGGCGATCGAGGAAGCGTCTCCACCCAGCGACGCATAAGCAGAAAGCGGAGCACAAACCGCCAGGCATAGAATATTGATTAATATTTTCATATCAACTCCGGTTATTGTGTTTCGAATGACCACGAGAAATACTCAAGCTGGCGCGTGATTTGCGGGGCTCTTACAGGGATGCCCGGCGAGACGGGAAAAAGGGGTCATGCTTTGCAGTAACAATTTGTAAGCACGTCTCGGCGGATGCATGACGGGTGGGATTTGCGGCTGACGCGTTCAAGAATGAACGGCGTCGTGCGCTTGCTGCAATCAGCCGGGAGAAACCCGGGCAGCAGATGGAATTAAGGTCGATGGGAAAACAAGAGCGGCCTGTTCAAACACCAAGGACTTGCAGGAACATCAGTCGAAAAACTGCATCCCTGCGTAGGGCCGGTCGCGGCAAGCGCGCAAGCGGCTGGCGAGGTCGCCGACATGGGCTTCCAGCTGGTGGCCATCGGGATCGAGAAAGTAAAAGGACGCCCCTTCGCTGCGGTTATCTTTCCATTCAACCACGCCTGCTTTGCGCAGCGCCTGGACAACATCCGCAAAGGCGTTGTCTACGACCGTAAATGCATAATGCGTATAGTCGGCGCCGGAGACGTTTGCACGATTCGGATCGAGCGACAGGCATAGCCAGAGCTCGCCCGCCGACAAATAAGCGCCATGCTCCCAGCGAGCATGCAGGTGCAAGCCCAGCGTAGCCTGGTAAAAATGCACGCTGCGGGAAAGATCGCTTACCGCCAGCGTCAGATGGTTTAAGCCGTTCAGCATTTGTGCTCTGCATTTGCCGCCAACGCCATCCAGATGGATGAAGCGCTAGTCCGGGGTCAAGGACGGGCGTTCAGCCGGGTTTCGCCGACTGCGAAGGAAGCCTTCTGGATCCGTTCATTGGCCACCTCATACACGCAGATCATCTCGACCGTGCCGACGCCTTCAGGAAAATTGCGCGTGACCAGCTCGTAGTCGACCACGACATTTGCCATCACCGTGCGGTTAATGAGACGGGCTTTCAAAGCAGGTTCGGCGAAACGGGTCAGGAAACGCTGGCGCATCTGTTCCTGTCCACGCGCCAGCAATTCGCCATGCAGCGTGTATTGCTCAGCGTCGGGCGCGTAGGCCAGCAGCAAGGCATCGATGTTTTTAGCGTTGTAGGCGTCAAGCTGCGCCTGCACAACCTGCAGCGGGGTCTTTGTAGGCAAGGTGATTTTCAAGTTCATTTTTTGATCCGGAATAGAAATAGAATCAGCGCACTATACATTCTATTTTAACAACCGTCATGGAATGGACAATCATTCCTTTCAGGTATTGCTGCGGCGCGAATTTATTGCAAGCTGCCCCAGCGCTCCACCGCCGGCTCAGCCACTGCCCAGTGCCAGATATCGTTGCTGCGGCAGGCGCTGCCGGTGTACCAGCCGCGCTTGAGCTGGTCGCCCTCGCCGCTGTCGACCGACATGATGACTTCCTTGCACAAGGCCAGCGGCGTGTCGATCACGCGCACCACGCGCACTTCGCCATGTTCATTGGCGTAAGGGATCTGATGCACGATCGCCCAGCGGCTGGCATGGCCGACATCGAGATTGCCGACCACGGCAGCGATCTCGTCCTGCTCGCCCTTTTGCCAGTTGCGGAAGATGTATTTGGTGGTGGCGTCGGTAGCCGCCTGGACACCGATGCCGATGGCGTAGCCGACTGCCGGATTGGAGGTGACGGCGCCGCTGGCGACGCCGGCGGCGGCGCCGGTAAAGCCGCCGATGCTGCTGCAGCCGCCGATTGTCAGCGCGGCCAGCAACACGGCAGCGCTGACAATCGCCTTACGCGGCGAACGCAACAGCGGCATCACTGCAAAGCCCCCCAGCGCTCGGTGGCGGGTTCGGCCGAAGCCCATTTCCAGCCCTGGCCGGCGCGGCAGACGGTAGCCACGTAAAACTCGCTGTCCGGCTTGTTGATCTGGTCCACCAAGCCATCGACGGAAAATACGATTTCCTTGCAGCTCATTCCTTCCGTGCTGATGACGCGACTGACCGTGACCCGGCCGCGCAGATTGTCTTCGATCGGCAGGGAATGCTTGATCTGCCATTTCCCGACCGCGCCGACCGCCAGCTCGCCGGCGGCCTTGGCGATGCTGTCCTGCTCTTCACCGTGTATCTTGCGCTGCTCGTACTGCAGGCCCGCGCGCGCCGCCGCCTGCACACCGAGACCGATGCCGGTCGCCACCGCGGCGTTGTTGGTCACCTTCCCCGCCAGCGCGGTGCCGGCAACGCCGGCCGCGGCGGAACTGCCTTCTGTCAATACCGAACTGCAAGCACTCAATCCCATTACCGCGCACAACGCCAGCAAACCACTAATCC
>NZ_DATMRB010000019.1:0-25679 GCF_035566555.1 Collimonas sp. | reverse complement strand
TTTGATAATCCAGTTTCCATTTTCGAGTACAACCGCGCGGTCGCAATCGAACTCGTCTTGATCGTTTTCATGACCGGGCAGACTCTGGATCACAACTTCCCCAGCCTTGCGCAATTCAACGATCTTTTCCTTCAAACCTGCCTCAACTCCCCAAGGCGCATGGATCGCGCGCTTGCGGATTGCTACCGGAATCAGTCTTGCCAGCTCTCGCAAATCCATCGAGAAGCCGGTCGCCGGCCGCGAACGCCCGAATGCCGCGCCGACGTCGTAGCGACCGCCGCGCAGTATCGCATTCGGCAAGCCGGGGACGTAGGCGGCGAAAATCAAACCACTTTCGTAATGATACCCGCGTAAATCGGCTAAATCGACGGTTACGCAATCTTTCCCGGCAGCTTCCGCCAGGGTTTCCAGTTCGTCAAGCGCTTTGGCGATGGCCGGCAAGGCGGGCAGCTGCTGCCGCGCCTGCTGCAGCACGCTGGCGTCGCCGTATAAACCTGGCAGCGCCAGCAGCGCGGCCCGGGTTTCCGGTTTGTAATCGACGCTGATGGTACGCAAGCCTGGCAAATCCTTGGCTTCAAGCAACCCTACCAGTGCACTTTCATCCACTTTTGCAGCGCGATCGCCGCCGATGATGGTGCGCAGGATGCCGACATGGCACAAATCCAGGCGCACCTGGGCAATCCCGGCCAAGGCCAGGGTCGCCAGCGCCAGTTCCTGGATTTCGGCATCAGCCTCGAGGCCAAGGTGGCCGTAGATTTCAGCGCCGATCTGCAGCGGCTCGCGGGTGGCGTGCAAGCCGATCTGGCGCGTATGCAGGACGCTGCCGACATAGCACAGGCGGGTCACCGACTCGCGGTTCAGCAAATGCGCATCGATGCGCGCCACCTGGGTGGTCATGTCGGCACGGATGCCGAGGGTGCGGCCGGACAGCTGGTCGACCAGCTTGAAAGTACGCAGGTCAGTGTCCTGGCCGGCGCCGGCCAGCAGCGACTCCAGGTATTCCAGCATGGGCGGCATGACCAGCTCGTAACCATACAGGCGGAAATTGTCCAGGATCAGACGACGCAGATCTTCTATCTTGCGCGCCTCGGACGGCAGGACGTCGGCGATATTTTCAGGGAGAAGCCAATTCGGCATAGGAAAAATGAATCTCAGGAAGGTTACTTGTCAGCGGCGAGCGCAATCCGCTTACCAGAAAAACAACATCATTAACTTTAACGGGCCTGCTTCCTTGCAACAACGTCACAAGTATTCTGCCGGCGAAAATAAGGAATGGCGCCTCAAGCGAGGGCGCCATTCCCAGATTACTTTATTACGACAGCGGCTGGCTTATTTTTTGGCTGGCGCTGCTGCTCCACCACCGGCCGGACTGCGGAAATATTTGAAGAATTCCGAATTCGGATCAACCACCATCAAGTCCTGGCGGGTCTTGAAGCTGGCGCGATACGCTTCAAGGCTGCGGTAGAACTTGTAGAACTCCGGATTCTGGCCAAATGCCTGAGCATAGATCTGCGAAGCCTTGGCATCGCCCTCGCCGCGCATCTTTTCAGCGTCGCGATAAGCTTCCGCCAGAATCACCGTGCGCTGCTTGTCGGCATCGGCACGAATCTTTTCCGAATCGGCAGAACCGGTGGAACGCAGTTCGTTGGCGACCCGCAGACGCTCTGACTTCATGCGGTCATACACGGATGCATTGATCTGGTCGACATAGTCCACGCGCTTGAGACGCACATCGATGATATCGACGCCGATCTGCTTGGCTTCTTCCGCCACCTTGGCGCGGATCGAATCCATGACCTTGCCGCGCTGGCCGGAAATCACTTCACGCACGGTACGCTTGGTGATTTCATCGTTCAGGGCCGCCTTGACGATTTGCGACATGCGGTCTTGCGCACGCTTTTCATCGCCGCCGAAACTGACGAAATACAGTTTCGGATCGGTAATCCGCCATTTGACAAAGGCGTCGATCAGGATGTTCATCTTCTCGGCCGTGATGAAACGGTCGGTATCCGGCGGATCGATGGTCAGGATGCGCTTATCCAGGAACAGCACGTTCTGGAACGGTGGCGGCAACTTGAAATGCAAGCCTGGCTCGTTGATCACCTGCTTGACTTCGCCGAAGGCGAACAGGATCGCGTACTGGCGCTGGTCGACGACGAAGATAGTCGAAAACATCAGCCAAAGCGCCAGGAAGATACATACCAGCAATGAGATAAGGCGATTCATTATCGGCCCTCCCGATCACGGGAGTCGCGGCTATCGCGCGAACGATCATCCGGCTGCGGCCGCTGCTCTACCGTGCTGGCGCCGTCCTTCATCACTGTCGATGGAATCGTGCCGCTACCGCCGCTGGCGGCCGGTGCGGCGCCTGACACCGATTGCGAAATCAGTTTATCCAATGGCAAATACAATAAATTACTCCCGCTTTTAGCATCAACCATTACTTTTGTCGTGTTCGCAAAAATCTGTTGCATGGTGTCCAGATACATCCGGTCCCGTGTCACTGCCGGCGCTTTCTGGTATTCCGTCAGAACCTGCTTGAAGCGCGAGGCATCGCCTTCCGCATTGGCAGTCACCCGCGCACTGTATGCTTCGGCTTCCTGCAGCAAACGCGATGCCGCGCCGCGCGCCTTTGGAATCACGTCGTTGGCGTAGGCTTGGCCTTCGTTCTTCTGACGCTCGCGATCCTGGCTGGCCTTGACTGCATCGTCGAACGCTGCCTGCACCTGTTCCGGCGGTTGTACGCCTTGCATGGTGACATTGGTGATCTGCACGCCGACCTTATAGCGGTCCAGGATCTGCTGCATCAACTGGCTGGTGTCCAGCGCGACTTTCTCGCGGCCTTCGTACAGCACAAAATCCATCTTGCTCTTGCCGACCACTTCGCGAATCGCGGTTTCCGCCACCTGGCGTACGGTCTCTTCCGGATCGCGTACATTGAAAACCCAGTCGGAAGCGCTTTTCAGCGTGTACTGCACTGCGAACTGGATGTCGATGATGTTTTCATCATCGGTCAGCATCAGGGCTTCTTTCGGCTGCTTGTTCTTGGCGTTGGCGCGGTAGCCCACTTCCACCGTGCGCACCTGGGAAACGTTGACGATTTCATGGCTCTGGATCGGATAAGGCCAGCGCCAGTTGAAACCCGGCGTGGTCGAATGGCTGTATTTGCCGAATGTCATCACAACGCCGGTCTGGCCTTCCTGCACGGTAAAGAAACCGCTGGCCAGCCACAGCAAGGCCACTACCACGGCAATCGCGCCGACGCCGACGCCAGCGCCCTTCATGCCTGGATTGAAGCCGCCGCCGCTGGGATCGCCGCCACCGCCGCTCTTGTTGCCGAGCAGGCGCGTCAGGCGCTGGTTAAAGTCCTGCCACAGCTTATCCAGGTCCGGCGGGCCGCCATTGTTTGGCTTCTTGCCGTCGTTGTTTTGCTTGTTGTCATTTTGCGAATTACGGCCCCATTGCGGGTCGTTCAACGAAAATTTCACACCAAGTTTTTTGAATAGGGTACCAAGCATTCGATCGTTATCTTTAAGTAAATAAAACAAATAGGTTGGAATGCTCGTGAGAGGCGCTTGGTCAACGTTGCTCGCTTACAGTGGCCTGTTACCGTTGCCTTATAAGAACTTGTAAGAATTTGTTTAAAACTGCTTCACACCTGTTTAATGTGGTTATTCTCAAGATCCGCAGCCGGCGCCGGATAGGCCATTGCTGTTGGTGCCTGGACAACAAATTCTGTAATGGCCTGGCGTAATAAATCCAGTCCTATGCCCTTTTGCGCGCTGACAAAAACTCGCTGAATTTTATCATACTCATCACGCTCGACCGAAGGCTCCAGTTCCGCTGCATCAATCTTGTTCCACACCAGAATCTGCGGAATATGATCGGCGCCGATTTCCTTCAGCACCAGGTTGACCTGCTCGATCTGCTCCATGCGCGCCGGACTTGCCGCATCGACCACATGCAAAAGCAGATCGGCATGGATGGTTTCTTCCAGGGTAGCGCGGAATGCCGCCACCAGCTGGTGCGGCAATTCACGAATGAACCCGACCGTATCGGAAATCACCACGCTGCCCGCCTCGCCCAGATATACTCGTCGGGACGTAGTGTCCAGCGTTGCAAACAGCTGATCGGCTGCATAGACGCCAGCCTTGGCCAGCGCATTGAACAAGGTCGACTTGCCGGCGTTGGTGTAACCCACCAGCGAAATCGAAATCGTCGCACTGCGGCCGCGTGCCCGCCTTTGCGTTGCATGCTGCTTGTGCAGCTTGTCCAGCCGTGCGCGCAAGGCCTTGACCCGGTCGCCCAGCAGGCGGCGGTCGGTTTCCAGCTGCGTTTCACCCGGACCGCGCAGGCCGATACCGCCCTTTTGCCGTTCCAAGTGAGTCCAGCCGCGGATCAGGCGCGTCGCCAGATGCTGCAATTGCGCAAGTTCAACCTGCACTTTACCTTCATGGCTTTTGGCTCTTTGGGCAAAGATATCGAGGATCAGACTGGTCCGGTCCAGGACTCTTACTTTGAGTACGCGCTCAAGATTGCGCTGCTGCGCGGGCGACAAGGCATGATTGAAAATAACGATTTCAAGCTCGTCGTCAAACACGGCATCGGCGATTTCCTGCGCCTTGCCGGAACCGACAAACAAGGCGGCATCCGGGCTGCTGCGCTTGCCGGTAATGGTGACAAACGGCAGCGCACCGGCAGACTTGGCCAGCAAGGAAAGCTCTTCAAGACTCGCGGCAAAGTCACCTTTGCCGAAGTCCACTCCGACTAGCGCTGCGCGCATAGGAACAATCGAGTAGCCGCCCCGCTCTGTGACAAAGCGGCCGGCAAATGGTTATTCTGCTTCAGATTCAAGATTCAGATTGACAGCGCGTGCAGGAACAACGGTTGAGATGGCGTGTTTGTATACCATTTGGGTAACGGTATTACGCAGTAAAACGACGTATTGGTCGAAAGATTCGATATGGCCCTGCAGCTTGATGCCGTTGACCAGGTAGATAGAAACCGGAACATGCTCTTTGCGCAAGGCGTTCAAAAACGGGTCTTGTAACAATTGCCCTTTATTACTCATGGCTACTCCACTGTGTTGTTGTGATTAGAAGTCAAATGCAAAATGCATATTAGAACCAATATGATTCTAAGTGAATGACTCGGTGGGTGTTTTACGAATGTAAACGATTTTCAGATTTACTGCTTAGAAAAAAGTATTTTTAAAAGATTATTTTTCCTGGCGCGCGTATGGATTCCGGCTAGATCTGAATTCGATACGTAATGGAGTCCCAACCAGCGAAAAAGTTTCGCGGAAATGTTTTTCCAGATAACGTTTATAGTTATCCTCGATCGATTCCAGGGCATTGCCATGGATGACGACGATAGGCGGATTCATGCCGCCCTGGTGGGCATACCGCAGTTTCGGACGGATCGAACCCTTGCGCCGCGGCTGCTGATGCTCCACCGCTTCGATCAGGGCACGCGTCAGTTTCGGCGTGGTCAGGTTGGACATCGCTGCCGCATAAGCGGAATCGATGGACTTCATCAACGGCGTGATGCCGGTCGACTTCAATGCGGAAATGAAATGGAATTTCGCAAACGACAGGAAATTCAGCTTGCGATCCATGTCCATCTTGATTTCATCGCGGCGGTCGCTGGTCAGGCCATCCCATTTGTTGACGCCGACCACCAGCGCACGGCCGGTTTCCAGCACGAAGCCGGCGATGTGGGCGTCCTGCTCGGAGATATCCTGCTGAGCGTCCAGCAGCAGCAGGACCACATTGGCTTCCGAAATCGATTGCAAGGTCTTGACCACCGAAAACTTTTCGATGGCTTCAAACACCTTGCCGCGGCGACGGATGCCGGCGGTGTCGATCAAGGTGTATTTCTTGCCGTCGCGCTCGAACGGGATCTCGATCGAATCGCGGGTCGTGCCAGGCATGTCGAATGCAATCACGCGCTCTTCGCCCAGCAAGGTATTGACCAGGGTCGACTTGCCGACGTTCGGCCGGCCGACGATGGCGATCTTGATGCCGCGGTCTTCCTTGCCATCCGGCTCTTCCACTTCCGGCGGACGCTGTGCGAACGCCAGGTCCAGCGACTCTTCCACCAGGTCGGTGACGCCGTCGCCGTGCGCGGCCGAGATCACGTAAGGATCGCCCATGCCAAGCTCATAGAATTCGGCGGTGACCGAGGTGTACTTCATCCCTTCGGACTTGTTCACCACCAGCATCACCGAGCGGCCTGATTTGCGCAGGAAGTCGGTGATGGTCTTGTCGTGCGGCGTCAGGCCCTGGCGGCCGTCGACGATAAAGATCACGACGTCGGCTTCTGCCACGGCCTGCTTGGTCTGCTTGGCCATTTCATGCATGATGCCTTCTTTGGCCACCGGCTCGAAACCGCCAGTATCAATCACCAGGAATGGCCGCTCGCCGACCCGCCCTTCGCCGTAATGGCGATCGCGAGTCAGGCCGGGCAAATCGGCGACCAACGCGTCACGGGAACGCGTCAGGCGATTAAATAACGTCGATTTGCCGACATTGGGACGTCCTACAAGTGCTATTACTGGCTTCATTAAAATCTTACTCTGTCGCAATAGCGATCAATGTTCCTGCTTTGGTTTGAAAAATCACATTAGAGCCAGCTACCACCGGGTTCGGCAGTACTGCGCTGCTATCTGCACGGATCCGTGCTTTCAGTGCGCCGTCTTCACGCGACAAGAAGTGAATATACCCTTCAAAATCGCCGACAACCACTGTATTGCCCAATACTACCGGAGTAGTCAGGACACGATTGGCCAACTGCTTGTTTTGCCATACTACCGTACCGCTGTCCAATGTGAAGGCCGAGATTGCGCCGCGCTCGTCAGCGGCATAGATGTTGTGGCCATCGCTGCCGACGCCGACATCGCTGGAAAACGGCTTGACCCAGTGCGCGGTGCCGCTGCCGGCATCAAAACAGCCAACCCGGCCCTGATAGGCGACGGCGCAGACTTCACGGCCGACGATCACCGGCATGCCGGCAGCGTCTGCTACCCGCTCCAGCTCGGTAGTGCCGCGCGGATCGCCGATCGCCATTTCCCACCACGGACCGCCGTTGGTCAGGTTCAGGGCTGCCAGACGGCCGCCTGGCAAGGACAGGAATGTTGCCTGTGGAACAACCAGGATGCCAGGCGCCGAACGCAAGGTCAGCGGCGGCAAGGTGCGCAGCACGACCCAGCGGCGTTCACCGGTTTCGGCATCGTATGCGGCGATGCGGTTATCCTGGCTGCGGACGATCACCAGTCCCTGGCCTACCGCCGGCGCCGACAGGATCTCGCTGCTTGCCTGTGCCTGCCAGCGTTTCTTGCCTGCTGCATCGAACGCCAGCAGCATGCCCTTGTCGCCGGCCACGGCGACAGTCGTGCCGTCGGTGCCGACGCCGCCGGTCAGCTTGCTGCCGGCATTGATCTTCCAGGCCAGCGCGCCGGTTGTGGCGTCGATGCGGGCGATGGTGCCGTCATTCGCCGCTGCGTACACGCTGTCGCCGCCAACCGCAGGCGAGAAGGTAAAGATGGAAGCGCCGCCTATCGATTGCGTCCAGGCCGGATGCACTTTCAAGCTTTGCGTAAACTCGACCAGAGGTGCCGGTGGATTACTCGGCGCCTTGCCGCTGAACAAGGAACAGCCGCCCAATATCAGCAGAGCGCCGGCACAGGCAATTTTCACTGCTCGCATAGTCATAACACGCATATTCTTCCTTTTTCGAATTATCAGGCTGCCGCTTTGGCTGGAGCTCCGCCAATCGCATCCAGTTTCAATTGAATCAATTGTTTGCCGGGATTCTTGCTATCCATCTTGTCCAGGGCCAGCTGGTAAGCGGCGCGCGCTTCGTCCAGCTTGTTCTGCGCGACCAGGATGTCGCCCTTGCGGTCAGCGGCGGCGCTGGCGAAAGGCGCAGGCAAATCGGCGGCCAGCACTTTCAAGCCGTCGTCATAAGCCTTCTGGTCCAGCAGGATGCCGGCCAGGCGGATGCGAGCCAGGGCTTTGTAATCGGCATCGTGGCCGTGGTCGACCACCCACTGCAACTGATCCTTGGCGGCGTTCAGGTCATTGGCGTCGAACGCCGTCTTGGCGGCCGCCATGGCTGCCATGCCGGCATAGGCGGTGCTGCCGAATTTCTGCTGGATATCGGCTGCGGCGCGCTGCACCTTGGCGTTGTCTTTCGCCAGCACGGCCTTTTGCTGCTCGTCGTAGAGCTGCGAGGCCTGCAAGGCCTGGCTGCGCTGATAGTAATTCCAGCCGGACCAGCCGGCATACGCCGCCAGCGCGATAATCAGCACCCAGGTGGTCAGATTGCCGTACTTATCCCACCAATTCTTGAGCGTTGCCAGTTGTTCCTGTTCGTCGAGATCGAATGCCATATGATTTTTAGTTGTTGATTTTAGTGATGATAATGAACGTGATCGCCATGGTCGTGCCCATGGTCGTCACCTGCTCCGACGATCTGATCAACCAGATAATCGCTTACCGCATCGAAAGGTACGACACTTTGGTTGCCGCCGCTCGCTTTTTCGCCATCGGCCGCGTGCTCGTGCCCGGCGTGGCTGTCGGCACGCAAGGTCTTGACGGTCGCGGTGTGATTGGCGACCTCATCGTCGCCGATGATGATGGCGTATGCCGCACCGCTGGCGTCGGCCCGCTTCATCTGCGACTTGAAACTGCCGCCGGCATTGGACGAAGCGCAATGTAGCACAACATCCAGCCCGGCATTGCGCAAACGTTCTGCCAGCACGAACGATTGCAGCTGCGCCGCCTCGCCCTGGTGCACCAGATAGACGTCGCATTCATTGCGTTGAGCCTGTTCGCCGTTGGCGCGCATCAGTTCCAGCAAGCGCTCCACGCCCATGGCGAAGCCGCAGGCCGGGGTCGGCTTGCCGCCGAACATTTCCACCAGCGGATCGTAGCGGCCGCCGCCACAGACCGTGCCTTGCGAACCGAGCTGGTCGGTGACCCACTCGAACACGGTGCGGTTGTAGTAGTCCATGCCGCGCACCAGGCGCGGATTGATGGTGAACGGAATATTGTTGTGGTTCAGGATCTTTTGCACGCCCTCGAAGTGCGCAAGCGATTCCGCGCCCAGGTAGGACAACAGCTGCGGCGCAGCGTTAACCATCTCCTGCATCGCCGGATTCTTGGTGTCCAGGATGCGCAGCGGATTGGTGTGCAAGCGGCGCTGGGCGTCGGCGTCCAGCAGTTCCTGATGCTGCTCAAAATAAGCGATCAGGTCGGTGCGGTGGCGATTGCGCTCTTCCGCATCGCCGATCGAATTCAGCTGCAGCTTGACATCCTGCAGGCCGAGGTCGTCCCACAGCCGCTGGCACATCATGATCAGTTCCGCATCGATATCCGGGCCGGTAAAACCGAGGGCTTCGGCGCCGACCTGATGGAACTGGCGATAGCGTCCGCGCTGCGGCCGCTCGTGGCGGAACATCGGGCCGTTGTACCAGAGCCGCTTGGGACCGTCGTAGGTCAGGTTATGTTCGATCGCCGCGCGCACCACGCCGGCCGTGCTTTCCGGACGCAGGGTCAGGTTGTCGCCGTTCATTGAATCGGTGAAGGAATACATTTCCTTTTCGACGATATCGGTGACGGCGCCGAGGCCGCGCGCGAACAAGGCAGTCGGCTCGACGATAGGCGTGCGGATCTTCTGGAAGCCGTAGCTCTTCAGCACCGACTCCACCGTGTTTTCAAACAGTTCCCACAGGGCCGCATCGGCCGGCAGGATATCGTTCATTCCTTTGACGCCGACGATTTTTTCGGCTTTCTTATTTTCTGACATTCTTTTTCAATTCACCCGTAGTAATCAATGGTCTTGATCAATTTTTCGTAACTCTGCTTGATTCGGATCAGGCTGCCGGCTGGCCATAATGGCTCTTCACATAATCCAGCACCACGGCCTGGAATTCTTCGGCAATCCGCTCGCCGCGCAGCGTCAGTTTCTTCTCGCCGTCGATGAATACCGGCGCCGCCGGCGATTCGCCGGTGCCTGGCAAACTGATGCCGATATTCGCATGCTTGGATTCGCCAGGGCCATTCACGATGCAACCCATGACCGCCACGTTCATGCCCTCCACGCCCGGATAGGCTTTTTTCCAGACCGGCATCTGATCGCGCAGATAGGTCTGGATCTTGTCGGCCAGGTCCTGGAACACGGTCGACGTAGTGCGGCCGCAGCCAGGACAGGCAATCACCATCGGCGCAAACTTGCGCAAGCCCATGGTCTGCAGGATTTCCTGGCCGACGATCACTTCGCGGGTGCGGTCGCCGCCCGGTTCCGGCGTCAGCGAAATCCGGATGGTGTCGCCTATGCCTTCCTGCAGCAGCACCGACAAGGCGGCGGTCGAGGCAACGATGCCTTTGCTGCCCATGCCGGCTTCGGTCAATCCCAGATGCAGCGGATAGTCGCAGCGGCGCGCCAGCTCCCGGTACACCGCAATCAAGTCCTGCACGCCGGACACCTTGCACGACAGGATGATGCGGTCGGCGGCCAGGCCAAGCTCTTCCGCTCTTTGCGCGTTTTCGATGGCCGAAGTCACCAGCGCTTCGTACATCACTGCCTGCGCCGGCCATGGCTGGCTGCGCGCCGCGTTCTCGTCCATGATGCGCGCCAGCAGCGCCTGGTCAAGACTGCCCCAGTTGACGCCGATGCGCACCGGCTTGTCGTACTTGCAAGCGGCTTCAATCATCTGCGCATACTGGGTATCGCGCTTGGCGCCCTTGCCCACGTTGCCCGGGTTGATGCGGTATTTCGACAAAGCCTGGGCGCACTCAGGATAGTCGTTCAGCAAGGTATGGCCGTTGTAATGGAAGTCGCCCACCAGCGGCACATCGATGCCCATCTTGTCCAGCTGCTCGCGAATCGCCGGCACTGCCGCCGCCGCTTCCGGATTATTCACGGTAATCCGCACCAGTTCGGAACCGGCGCGCGCCAGGTCCTTGACCTGGATCGCGGTGCCGATGGCGTCGGCGGTATCGGTATTGGTCATCGACTGCACCACCACCGGCGCGCCGCCGCCGACCATGATCTTGCGCTCGCCGTAGCTGATCACCGCGCCGCGGCTGAGACGTCGTACGCTAGGGCCTGAGCCGATCGGAAGATTCATGAACGTCTCTCTTTCAAGCTTATTTCAAGTTCAGTCGGGCTACATTGGTCTTGGACCCGGCTTTCAGGTCCAGCGGCGCGCCGCGCAAGGTGGCGTCAACTCCGGCGATATTGCCGATGATGATGCTGACCGGCTGCGACATGTCGACCGTTTCCGTGCTGCCGGCTTTCACCAGGCGCGAAATCAGCACGGTGTTGTCGGCGCGCTTGACATCGACCCACGAATCCTGGCGGAAGTTCAGGCTCAATTCACCGCCGCCAGCCGCTCCGGTTGCGGCAACTGCAGCTGCATTGGCCGCAACGGGAGCGGTTACCGCCGCATTGACGCCGGCGCCTGTCACTGCTGCGCCATCCGCTGCAGCAGCAGCCGGCGCTGCCGTCAAGGCAGCATTCGCTTCCTTGTCGGCGGCCTGGGTATCCGCGCCTGCGGACGACGCGGCAGCTTCTTCGCTGGCGGCGGCAGGAGCTGATGCGGCAGATTTTTCGGTCAGCGACTGCAAGGTATTTTGTACTATCGGCAGCACATCGAGCCGTATCGCCACGGCCAGCAGCAACAGCAGCACCGCCAGCACGACCAGCCATTTATAGGCAAATTTACTGCGCCCCATCAAGCTGAAGCGAGATTCGGAAAAAGGCGTAGACAGCTGGCCGTGCGCGCTTGCGCGCACCGGCTGCGCCGCTGCTGCCGGTGAAATGGCGGCCAATGCATCGCTCACATCCAGGTCCAGCAACTTGGCATAGGAACGGATAAAGCCGCGCGTCATCACCATGGTCGGCAAGGCAGCATAGTTATCCGCTTCCATTGCTTCGATCTGGCGCGGCGCCAGCTTCAGGTGGCTGGCGACTTCCGCCACCGCCCAGCCGAGCTGTTCGCGCTTGGCGGCCAGCTGGCTGCCGAGCGTGGTCGGACCGGCGCTGCCCGGCGCATGCCCAGCCACATGGTCGAAATCAGGCGCGTCATCGACAGCAGTCGGCTTCAACTGTTCCGGCTCACTCATTGAACGCTCCGCGCTGATAGGCTGCGAATTCCGGGGAGCCGGCAAAACGACGGCGTAATTGCGTCACCAAACTTGCTTCTGCAGCTGTGTCACCCAACTTGCGCTCCACTTTGATTGCTGTCCATAATGCTTCCGCATTTTGCACATCTGTTTTCAATACGAGTCCGATATAAAACCGGGCCCGCTCATAGTCATTGCGGTCATATTCCAGCTGCGCCAGCTTGGCGTTGGTCAGCGGGTTGCTGGCGTCAAACTGAAAGGCTTGCAGCAGATAACGCTCCGCCGACGCCGTATCGTTCAATTTGAGACTGCAGACGCCGGCATTGGTCAGCGCCTTCGCCGGCGACTGGTATGTGCGGCTCTTCAAGGCCGCCTGGAAATGCGCTATCGATTCCTTGACGCGGCCGTTCTGACACAGAAACCAGCCATAATTGTTGGCAAAATCCGGATTGTTCGGATCGAGCCGCAGGGCGCGCTGGAAATTTTCGTCAGCCAGCCGGTTCTCGCCCATATCCATATAGATCAGGCCGCGCACGCTGTAGGCATCAGCCATTTCAGGGTCGGCCACCAGCGCCTGCTTGATCTCGTCCAGCGCCACTTCCAGCTGACGCTGCTCGTAATAGCCGACCGCCAGCTGCAAACGGATGCCGGCACGGCGCTGCGCCTCGGTCTGGTCGGATGCAGTCGCCAGCTCGCGGGTAGATCCGCTCTGCTGGTCGCTGCTCACGGGTGGATTGGCGCAGCCGCTCAGGCCGGCCATCAATGACAAGGCCGTCGCAGCAAACACGATACGGCCGCTCCAGCTACCCAGTTTGCTGCTCACTTGATCTGTCACTCAGACACCTCGATGATGCGGCCAAAGTTCTTCCCGAATTTCTGCTGATATTCGGTCATTTTCTGCATGCGTTCCTGCACGCGTGTACGGTCTTGCACTTCCCCCGCCAGCTGGCCGCAGGCAGCGTCGATATCGTCGCCGCGCGTCTTGCGCACGGTGGTGACAATGCCGGCATCCATCAGGATCTGGGCGAAGGCCTTGATCCGGGGATTATTCGAGCGCTTCAGGCCCGACTCGGGGAAGGGATTAAACGGAATCAGGTTGAATTTGCATGGCACCACCGGGCCGCCGCCGTGACCCTGCACCAGGGCGATCAGCTCGCGCGCGTGGGCGTCGGTATCGTTGACGTCATCCAGCATGCAATATTCAAACGTAATGAAATCGCGCGGCGCGAATTCCAGATAGCGCTTGCAGGCAGCCATCAGTTCGCGCAGAGGGTATTTTTTGTTGAGCGGCACCAGGCCGTCGCGCAAGGTATCGTTGGAGGCATGCAGCGACACCGCCATCGCCACCGCGCAATCCTGCGACAGCTTGTCGATCATCGGCACCACGCCGCTGGTGGAGAGCGTCACGCGGCGGCGCGACAGGCCGTAGGCGTTATCGTCCAGCATCAGCTTCAGCGCCGTCACTGTCGGTTCATAGTTCAGCAAAGGCTCGCCCATGCCCATCATCACCACGTTGGTGATCTGGCGTTCGCCTTTATGGCCGGGCTCGACGCCCTTGGACTTGCGCAATTCGAACTCGGCCATCCACAGCTGGCCGATGATTTCACCGACTGTCAGGTTGCGGCTGAAGCCTTGCTTGCCGGTAGAGCAAAAACGGCAGTTGACGGCGCAGCCGGCCTGGGTCGAAATGCACAGGGTGCCGCGGTTTTCCTCGGGGATGAACACCGTTTCCACTGCATTGCCCTGGCCGACATCGAGCAGCCACTTGCGGGTGCCGTCGGTCGAAGTGTGATCGCTGATCACGGCCGGCGCGGCGATCATCGCCCGGGTCGCCAGCTTGTCACGCAATGACTTGGCCAGATCGGTCATTGCATCGAAATCGTGCGCGCCGAATTGATGAATCCAGCGCAATAATTGTTTGGCGCGGAATGGCTTCTCCCCCAACTCGCCGCAATAAGCGGTCAGTTGTGCGGGATCCAGATCCAGCAGGTTGGTGAGAGTCGTCATGGCATTTCCAGTTTTCTATATTACTCAGGGTGGCAGCGGCATCGTCCTGCCTGCCGCCTCCGCCCTGCTACAACAAACAACTTTAATTCAGCTTAGACCGTTGGGAAGAAATAAGCGATTTCAACCTTGCCGGCTTCCACTGCGTCCGAACCGTGCACTGCGTTAGCGTCGATCGAGTCGGCGAAATCGGCGCGGATCGTGCCCTTTTCTGCCTTCTTAGGATCGGTTGCGCCCATCAGGTCGCGGTGCTTCAATACTGCGTTTTCGCCTTCCAGAGCCTGGATCATGACTGGACCGGAGATCATGAAATCAACCAGGTCCTTGAAGAAAGGACGCTCGCTGTGCACAGCGTAGAAGCCTTCGGCTTCAGCGCGTGTCAGGTGCGTCATGCGGGCAGCAACGATCTTCAAGCCAGCGTTTTCAAAACGTGTGTAGATTTGACCGATTACGTTTTTTGCAACTGCGTCTGGTTTGATAATCGACAGGGTGCGTTCAATTGCCATCTGAAAAACTCCAATAGAAAGAAAGGGTTAAGGTGCTTTATGAAAGCTTTAAATGAGTGACTGGCCAATAGTTCAATCAACCTTTGATTTTAACACGAAACACCCGTATAGAATCGTCAAAACTCGGCAAAACGCAAGGTGATCTCTCTATAAAACCGCCAAAAAGCGGCTGGATAGCGATCCGGAAGCCCCGAGAACCACTTGGCCGCTTTGCTGTCATATACGAAGATGTCGTTAGCAAGTGCTATGATCGCAACAGTTTTATACTTTTGCAATTTCCAAAGGAGTCCTTGATGAACCCAAACCTGCAACCAACCTACTCACCAGGCAGCACCGCGCTCAGCGCGCAGCATCGCGTATTGCGCAATACGTACTGGCTGCTGGCGCTGTCCATGCTGCCGACGATTGCAGGCGCCTGGCTTGGGGTACAGATGGACTTCAGCTTCTTCCGCAACAGCCCGCTGATCGGCTTCATGGCCTTCATGGCGGTCGCATTTGGTTTCTTTTATGCAATTGAAAAGACCAAGAACAGCGGCTGGGGCGTGCTGCTGCTGCTCGGCTTCACCTTCTTCATGGGCCTGATGCTGTCGCGCCTGATCGGCCATACGCTGGTCGGCTTCTCCAACGGCGCCAGCCTGATCATGATGGCGTTCGGCGGCACCGCCAGCGTTTTTGTCGTCATGGCAAGTATCGCCACCGTCAGCAAGCGCGACTTCTCGAACATGGGCAAATGGCTGTTCGCCGGCGTCGTGGTGCTGCTGCTGGCCTCGCTGGCCAATGTCTTCCTGCAGATTCCTGCGCTTTACCTGGCGGTATCGGTGATCGCGATCGCGATTTTCTCGGCCTACATCCTGTATGACGTGCAGCGCATCATCAATGGCGGCGAGACAAATTACATTTCAGCAACATTGAGCCTGTATCTGGATGTCTACAACATCTTTGTCAACCTGCTGTCCCTGCTGGGCATCTTCGGCGGCAACCGCAATTAAGAAAAGCTTCAGGTCAGAAATCAAAAAACCGGCTCCAGGGCCGGTTTTTTCATGAGTTGCGCAACGGCATCACATCCAGGCATCAAGCCAGATCGAACACGGCAATCGACTCCACGTGCGCGGTATGCGGGAACATGTTCACCACCCCTGCCTGGCTCAGGCGATAGCCGCCAGCGGTCAGCAAGCCGGCGTCGCGCGCCAGCGTCGAGGGATTGCACGAAACATACACGATCCGCTGCGGCATGAAGCTCTTGTCAAGCGCCGCCAGCCCGACGATCGCTTCGCACACGGCAGCTGCGCCGTCGCGCGGCGGATCGATCAGCATGCGCTCGAATTTGCCTAAGGCAATGAAATCTTCGGCAGTCGCTTCGAACAGGTTGCGGCAATAGAAGGTGGTCTTGTCGGCCAGCTGATTGACCGCGGCATTTTCGCCGGCGCGGTTGATCAAGGCCTGGCTGCCTTCGATGCCGACCACTTCGCGCGCCTGGGTCGCCAGCGGCAAAGTGAAATTTCCCAGGCCGCAAAACAGGTCGGCCACGCGGTCTTGCGGCTGCACATCCAGCAAGCGCAAGGCGCGCGCCACCAGCACCCGGTTGATCTGATGGTTCACCTGGGTAAAATCGGTCGGCTTGAACGGCATCCGTACGCCGAATTCCGGCAAGGTGTAATACAGTTCGCCCTGTGCCGGATAGAATGGATAGGCGCTGTCCGGACCAGCGGTCTGCAGCCACCAGTTGACCTGATGCGCATCCGCAAATGCTTTCAGCTTGACCTCGTCATCGGCGCTCAAGGCTGCCATGATGCGCAACACCAGCGCCGTCACCTTGCCCTGCGGCCCCTCGCCGACCGCCAGTTCGATCTGCGGAATATGGTCGATCAGGCTCAGCGAAGCGATCAGCTGGCGCAGCGGCACCAGCATCGCCGAAACATTCGCCGGCAATATCTCGCACTCTTTCATGTCCGTGATGAAAGAAGATTTCCGTTCATGGAAACCGACCAGCACGCCGCCCTTTTTAGGCACGTTGCGCACCGAAATGCGGGCACGGTAGCGGTAGCCCCAGGTCGGGCCGTAGATCGGGCGCAGCATGGATTCCGCCTTGATCTTGCCGATATGCCACAGATTATCTTCCAGCACGCGCTGCTTGATCGCCACCTGCGCCGACGGCTCCAGGTGCTGCATGGCGCAGCCGCCGCAGATGCCGAACACGGCGCAATGCGGCTTGACCCGCAGCACCGATTCCTTGTGCAAAGCCGTCATGCTGGCCGCTTCCCACTTGGCCTTCTTGCGATACGACAGGAAACTCACGCGCTCGCCCGGCAACGCGCCTTCGACAAAGATCACCTTGCCCTGGGTGCCGTCCTCATTCTGCAAATGGCCGATCCCGCGCGCATCCATGTCGAGGGATTTGATATCGATTATGTCTTGTTGCATAGGAAGCAGTTGCAGGCCGCCGCATGCGGCAACCTGGAAAATGAAGTGAAATCAGCCCGAGATTATAGCGTCATGCAAGGCCGCTGAGGGCAGCTTAGCGCACTGCCGGCAGATGCGGTGGTCTAAAGGAATGAATCCTTGCCAACACCCTTGGCGCCCAGCAAGCGTTTCAGCTTGAGCAAGGCCTCTTGCTGGATCTGCCGCACCCGTTCGCGCGTGACGCCGATTTCGGCGGCCAGCTCTTCCAGGGTGGACGGATCGTCGTTGTCCAGGCCGAAGCGGCGCATGATCACATTGCGCTGCTTGTCGGTCAGCTTTTCCAGCCAGACCCGTACCAGGATCGAAGTTTCCTGCTGCTCGGCGCGGGAATCGGGATTTTCTTCCGTCGCGCTGGGCAGCAAGTCCATCAGGCTGGCCAGCGGATCCTGGTCCAGCGGCGCATCCAGCGAAGCCGCATGTTCGGACAGCGCCAGCACGTCTTGCACGTCTTCCACCGGGCGATCCACCAGATGCGCGATGTCTTCGGCGCTGGCGTCCTTGCCGTCGTGGTGCTGGGCTTCCAGGTGATACTTGGCGCGCAGGATCTGGTTCAGTTCACGCACCATGTGCACCGGCAGGCGCACCGTGCGCGCCTGGTTCATGATGGCGCGCTCGATGCTTTGCCGTATCCACCAGGTGGCATAGGTAGAGAAACGAAAACCACGCTCCGGTTCGAACTTGTCGATCGCCCGCATCAAGCCGAGATTGCCTTCCTCGATCAGGTCGAGCAGCGCGACGCCGCGATTGATATAGTGCTTGGCGATCGACACCACCAGCCGTAGGTTGTGCTCGATCATTTTCTGCCGGGCGTCGAAATTGCCCTGCTTGGCCAAGGTGGCGAAATGCACTTCTTCGGTCACCGTCAGCAACGGCCTGGTGCCGATCTGGTTCAGGTAGTGCTGGGTGGTGTCGGTCGACAGTTCCGCCGCCAGGACCTTTTTCAGCTCCTCGACGCCATCGACCACCACTACCACGCCGTCCACAACTACTTCATCGTCGATATCCCGCTCGGCGACAACATCAACATCGTCGTCATCGCGCCCATCATCGGCCAACCGCTCCGATGAGACCTCATGCTCTTCGTCTTGATGATCTGTCGGCCGTTTGCTCATTTAGCGCTCATTTAGCGGTTCGGTAGGAACTTCGATGGATCGACAGGTTTGCCTTGCTGACGAATTTCGAAGTGCAACTTGACCACGTCGCTGTCCGAATTTCCCATCTCGGCAATTTTCTGGCCCTTGCTTACGGTCTGGCCTTCCTTCACCAGAATGGTCTTATTATGCGCGTATGCGGACAACAAGCTACTAGTATGTTTGATGATAACCAAATTGCCATAGCCGCGGATACCGCTGCCCGCATACATCACTTTACCGCCTGCCGCCGCCACTACCGACTGCCCTGATTTGCCGGCAATATCGATGCCCTTCTTGCCCTGGTCGAACGCGCCTACCTGCTTGCCTTCGGCGGGCCACATCCAGTCTACTTTGTCTTCATCGCCGGATGCCGCCGAAGCCGCCGGCGTGCTGGCCGCGACTGCCGCAGCCGGCGCCGCAACTGCCGGCGCAACAGTCTTCGGCGTATCGCTGGAGGATGGCGCATCCGGTTTCTGCAGTTCCGCCAATGCGGCGTCGGAATATGGCCGCTTGTCGCCGCGCGGACCGCTCTTGTTGGCGGCGCTGCCGCCGGCTGCGGCTGTCGGCGCCGAGCCCAGGGATCTTACTTCAACGCCGGAACTGGTGGCCACGCTAGCCATCTGGGCGCCGCCGGCTGCGCCGGAACCGGCGTCAGGCGGCTGCACGCGCAGCACCTGGCCGACCTTGATGTCGTTGGCGTTCTCCAGCTTGTTCCAGGTCACGATATCACGATAGCTTTGACCGAATTCCAATGCGATCCGGTACAAGGTATCGCCTTGCTTGACAGTGTAAGAACCATGTCCGTCGGCTGCGCGCGGCGCCTCGGCAGTGGCTGTTCCAGTGGTGGCGACACTGCCGCCGCTGCGGCGCTCGACTACCGGAGCGGGAGTACGCGGAGTGGTACATGCTGCCAGCGTGGCAATCATTACACCCAAAGCTATAAAGCGAGTTTTCTTCATTCTCATTACATTGATATTAGTATGTGCGACTGAGTCGCTGATTGTTCGTCAATTTATTCGGCTATATGTTTCGCCAGCTGCGCTACAAATCGTCTTCAAACCGTGCCGGCACGCAAAGGCACAAAATGGCAGTCTTCCAGTGTGGTGCTGGTCCAGTCGAATTTACCGGTGCGCTGGATCAGCTGCAGTACTTGATGACGGGAACCGACCGGCGCCACCAGGCGGCCGCCGATCGTCATCTGATCCAATAACGCCTGCGGCACTTCAAGCCCCGCTGCCGCCAGGATGATACCGTCGAAAGGCGCCACCTGCGGCAGCCCAAGCATACCATCTCCGTAATGCAAACGGATGTTGGCAATCCGCAGCGGACGCAAGTTGCTGCGCGCCAGTTCATGCAAGGGCTTGATGCGTTCGATCGAATACACTTCCTTCGCCACCAGCGACAGCACCGCCGCCTGGTAGCCGCAGCCGGTGCCGATTTCCAGCACCCGGTTGAGAACGCCGCCCTGCTGGTTGTCACGCATGATCTCGATCATGCGCGCCACGATATATGGCTGCGAAATGGTCTGGTGATGGCCGATCGGCAAGGAGGCGTCGATATATGCCTGGCTCGACAGGCCCGGCTCCATGAACATGTGGCGCGGCACGCTTTCCATTGCCGCCAGCACCTTGGCGTCGCTCACGCCCTGCTTGGCGACGCGCGCCACCATGGCTTTGCGCACACCGTCAGACACCATCGAATGGGAGCGCTCGGCATGGCCGGCGGTCTCGCCCGGACGCGCCATCGGCTTGCTAGCGGCAGCCGCCGGCTTCGGCGGCGGCGCTGAAGGCACGGCGCCGCTACGCGGCGTGTTGCGTGAATTTTCCCAGGCGGCGTTCTTGGTCGCAGTCTGCGGCGTCGCCACGCTGCGGTTGCTGCGGTCGGCGGCAGGCTTCTTGTCGACTACCGATGACAGCTGCAACGGAAAACGCTTGGCCTTGTCGGTCATGACAAGTCTTTCCTCAGCGCGGCCAGCTGGGTCGCATGCGTCAGATCGATCTGCAGCGGCGTGATCGAGACATGGCCGTTGGCGGTCGCGTGGAAATCGGTGCCTTCGCCGCCATCGCGCGCGCCGCCAGGCGGCCCGATCCAGTAGATGTCGCGGCCATGCGGATCCTGCGCCTTGATCACCGGCTCCGACTCATGCCGCTTGCCGAGCCGTGTCGCCAGGGCGGGCTTGAGCTGGTTGTACGGCAGGTTGGGAATATTGACATTCAGCAGATAAGGCTGCGGCAGGTTATCGAAGCGACGCTCGACGATATCGCGCGCCACCATGGCCGCCGCTTCCAGTTCGTCCCAGCCTTTGTGCAACTGCGAAAAAGCGATCGCCGGGATACCGAACAGGAAACCCTCGGTGGCAGCCGCCACGGTGCCGGAATATAGGGTATCGTCACCCATGTTCTGACCCTGGTTGATGCCGGAAACGATCAGGTCGGGACGGAAATTCAGCAAACCGGTCAAGGCCACGTGCACGCAGTCGGACGGCGTGCCGTTAATGAAATAGAAACCGTTTTCAGCACGCTGGACAGACAAAGGGCGGTCCAGGGTCAGTGAATTGGAAGAGCCGGAACGGTTGCTGTCCGGGGCTACAACGACGATTTCCGCAATCGGCGCCAATGCATTCGCGAGGGCAACAATACCAGGGGCCAGGTAACCGTCGTCGTTACTGATCAAAATTTTCATACTCGGATTTTACCTGAAGCAATGTTACTGATTTATGAAGATTTGGTAAATTTAACGAACTGCCTTTATGAGACACTTTCAGCCATTGCTTAGTTGCTTTTACAGCACGGAAACAGCTCAATTGCAAAATTATGTTGCAGCGCCACAAAAAAGCCCCAATCCAGGAATAAAAGCAGGTATTGTTAGCGCTATCAAGACTACTCGGATGAGCACACCGCCGCTTGCCGTCGTCAGACCACCAAGGAGTCACCATGAAATCGTACCGCGTCCGTAATCCCATCGCCATCGCCCCCGATAGCTTAAGCAGCCCAGCCGCTTCCATCAACGCATGGACCGACCTGATGCTGCAAACCGGGGAAATGATGAGTGCATCGGCGCAGGTAATCGGCCACCGCACCGCACGCATGGCCATGGCCGGCCCCGCGCCCAGCCAGCGCGACCGCAAGGAATTCAACCTGATGAGCCAGGAAAAAATCGAAGCCATCACCGAATCCGCGCACGCCATGGCGATTCGCATGATGAGCATGCACCAGGACGCCGCACGCCTGGCCATCCAGCAAATGCTGAACGGCGCCGTTAACCTCATGTCGGTCGCCAGCAGCAGCAATCTGCATCAGTCGGGACACCGGCAAAACAAGCTGGCGCATGACACCATGCTCAACTCTGCTGAAGCTGTGTCGCAGTTCAATACTTCGCTGGCGGATATTGCGCAGACGGGGTTGCAGCCGCTTCATGCGCGGGCTACGGCGAATGCGAAGCGGCTAAAAAAACTCTAACGCAGCTTGACGAGTCTACGATTCAAAAGAGACTCGCTTTTTCCCTACCCCCTATTGCCATCCGCCCGCTCTGTAACGCTATCCCAATCATCAGGTTCGTATTTTATTCATCTGGATTGCGATACTCGGCATCAATTTTGAAGCCAAGCGCGCGGAGTTTTTCTTCTGAGCGCATTTGCTCTCTTGCTTGCCTGCTTCTCACGACCGGATACCACTCCTTCCAGCACGGCCGATCTTCAAACGCCAATTCACTTCGTTGAAAACTGTCCCTGCTCTCTAGTTTCAGCGTAAGAAAATAAGCAGCCGGAAGGCTGGGATCCATCCGTTTCCGGTCCCGCATAAATTGCACATCCATATAAACATCGTTCAAGTAGAATCGTCATCCGCTCATGTCCTTTATTTTCATCCACGCATTCAATGCTGGCATGTCGTCAGGATCAAGAGACATCAAACTTGCGGCATTTTCAATACTACTCATCTGGTAACGCAACGCATCCGCACCGCTAAGGCGCGGCATGCCAGGGCCGATCCATCGCTTCCAGCCGGCTTGCTGAATAGCCTCAAGCAAGGCATAAAACTTCAGGCGCGCATCGTCATGAGATATGCTGTTTCTTGGCGGCAGTCCCATGTTGACAGAAAAGCCGGATATACCTTCCACCGGATACGTATCATCCGAATCCCCAGTTAGGGAAAGAACGGTATTGATCTCGAACGCACTGCTGCCATTTTTTATGGTAACGCGCCCCTCGGCAGCAGCCGGCCAATGGATACGGTAATAATGCGACCCGGGATTTCGGTCATTTTGATCGACATCGCTTTATATTTCGAGGCAAATTCTTGTCCAGATTCGCCGATTTCAACGACAACCCTGCTGTACACAACAGGCTTCTTCTCAAACAGATCAAACAAGCCTGCTTTAATGTCATTGCCAAATAGAAGCCACAGCGCAACAATCACCGGAAGAATCATCCACCATGCTAAGGCAACTGACACCCAATGTGTCGGGCCGAAATTTTTAAGCTTCATGAAGTGTGCGAATTATTCTCAAAGCTATTGAAACCGATCTCATCGGCTCATCTCGGGATAAATTCATCGGCTTACAGCTACTTTTATCATAGGGGTAGCAAGCCAGATGACCTTCGCCTGAAGCGAGGCCAATTCAAATTGGGCACTTACTTCATGTCAGGAATCGGCGGATCTCGATAAGTATCGTCAATCGCGATGCCTTTGGCTTTAAGCTCCGTTTCTTTTTGCGCACGCATTGGCGGCAACTTGGATAGAGCAGCAGGTAATAATTCTTTCCAGCGCTGACGGTCTTCTGGTTTCACATATTCTCTAAACTCTTGAAGGTCGGTCTTGATGTTGAAGTTCACTAAGTAAGCGCCGGGTTTGCTGGGATCCGTCAAGGTACGTTCACGAGTGAAATTCACGGTCAGATAGAGATGGTCCGCATAAAAACGCCAGTCAGTCCCGCTTTCAATGCGCATCCATTCCTCCAGCGTAGGCGTATAGCTCGGATCAAGATTGAGATATTTGTATGTATTCAATACATAATCCAACCGAGCCTTACCTTTTAGGCGAGGATCGCCAGGCGAGACGATTGGTTTCCATCCCTTGTCTACCAGCGCCTGCAACAGCGAGTACATCTTTTGGCGTGCATCATCGTGCGCAATGAGATTTGAAGCGGTAATACCCGCATATATATCAAATTCCGACAATCCTTCACTTGCCTGTGGCCCAAGATCTTGACCGCCAGATATGCCTAATGCATCCTCAATCACGAACGAGTGTTTACCGTTCTCAATCGTCACGGTGCCATGAGGGCTGGTATCCCAGTCGATTTTGTAGAAATCTATGCCTGCCGGCTGATGAACGATTTTTACATTACCAGGATAACGCTGTAAGAAGTTGGAGCCTTGCTCACCTACTTTGATTGATACCTGTTGTGACATGACATTGGCTTTCTGTTCAATGATTGCATCGGGAAATTTGGCTTTCTTTTCCTGGCAGCCCGCCAGTAAGGTCAGACCTACGAGCAAGAGCGTTAACGGCCGAAGTATATTGAGCACTTTATTCATTTATCCGCCATATCAACCCAACTTGCCATTGTCCGGAGCTCACCTTCCATATAAGCCGGATATCGCCCCATCAACGAATGAAAATCTTTTGCAGCAGATCCGATCCATTTCATCCGACTCTTAAAATCTTCTAATTTCGTATCATCAGGCGCAACTGATTTATATTCCGACTTGCCAGTTGAGCAGGCGCTATTGAACACTAGCTCAAGATTAGGTGTAGCCCAACGCACCCACGCTTTGCGCTGAAATCCGAGCCAGTATGAAAAATCAGGATCTGTATAGATCAATGGTTGCAAAATTACGCCTTGCTCGTGGTCAGCGATATCCAACAAGTGGTCCAGTTGGATCTTTCTGCGCACAGCATCCTTGGTTTCGTTCTCAAACTCTTTCACCTTCGCGAATCCCGATCTGATTTCCTTGGAAACTTGCAAATTATTTATCTTGGACAAAGCTTCTACATGCCAAGGCATTTTCGCTGTCTGAACTTGAACTTCAGGAACAAATTTGTCACTGTTGCGTTTATCCAGACAACTATCAAATGTATCGGGGTACATGCAGTAATACCAATGCCAACCGCTAATGTCGCAGAACAGCCAGAAATTTCCTTTTCCTAAACCTTCCTTGGTTTTCTTGGATACTACTGCTGCTTGCGTTTCGACACGCCAGTCCTCCAGCGTACAAGCTACGGTTTTACTCGCAAAGGCTCCCAACGCCATCCAGTAAAATCGACCTTTCTTGTCGGCTTGACCGTTTTCTTCCTGCTCCAGATAAAACCGAGCATACGTCGCCGAAATACGTCTAGCGCGCACCGCATAATCTCCAATCAACGTGGCTTTGGGATATGTCTTGACCGTACTTAAACGCAAATAGCTGAACTGCTGCGCCAAAGACCACATAGTTTCGCAGCCACAATGGACCTTGACACAGGACTCTGGTGTATCGTTGGTCATTGCTTCAATGGTGGTTGCATCAGCCATTGTTATCCTTTGAAATATTGTTAGAAACGTCCTGACTCGAGGCCGCAGAGATATCAGCCCACTGCAACGCGAATTTCAATTTTTCAGGAGCGTCGGTATGCACTCTGGGAGTCGCGCCCTGAACCGTAGTCTCGGCAGCATGATTCGTATCGTCGGCGCCGGTAACTGTATACTTCATGTTTTCCAGCGGCTTGCCGTTGGGGTCAAGCAAAATGAATGTTTCGTTATAAGCTTTGACCGCAGGAAGGCCGCGTGTATCAACCCCCATGGCTTGCGGCCCCGGTAGGCTATGCGCAGCCGCATGCGCCACATAAGCGCCATTAGTGCCCTTCTCAATTCCACCCACGCTGAATTTGGCATAACTACCGCCGCCATTGATGACCAGTTCCTCCTTGGCGGAGATAGTGATGCGATTGGCGGTCTGGGTGATGTTGAGTTTGGCCAGGATGTTGATACTATCGGTCAGCGCCTGGACATCGATATCGCCGGCCGCAGCCACCATCTTGATGCCCATCTTTTGTACAAATAAACGGAAGGTATTTCTGATGCTAGCAAACAGGCTGTCGCCGCTGGCGATGGACAAGCTCTTGCCGGTCGTGATCGCGGTGTTCTGGTCACTTGCTATATGGGTACTGCCGCTGGTCGTGGTCTCAATCCCTGCAGGGCTAGCCAGAACAAGATGCGGTTGTGACAGTTCCGGGAAGCTGCCCTCTTCGCTACTGCCGCTGCCCTTGATCGCATCGTTTTGCGTTTTGATCGCTTGTGCAACATCGGCTTGCTGCCCTTGCTTATCCTGCGCCCCAGCCTGCTGCGCAGCATCCGCCAGGGATTCGTGCTGGTCGCGGGCAGAGGTCAGCCGTTGCACGGTCTCGCCCATGTCCTTGATATGCGAAGCCGCATTGCCGCGTGCCTCGGTCGTGATCAACATGCCC
>NZ_DATMRB010000018.1:0-5875 GCF_035566555.1 Collimonas sp. | reverse complement strand
CGCATGGTCAGCAAAGGATATACGCCGAAGCAGGTGCGTTTGCTGTGCGAATGGTATCTGCGCGTGCGCAAGTCATCGTAAGATGGGTCGATAGTAGTAGCGACTCCGCCGTCCGACTAGGAGAGCCGACCGTGTTGCATCAGATAATCGACCGTAGACTGTCTGGCAAGAACAAAAGCATTGCCAACCGGGAGCGCTTTCTACGGCGCTTCCGGGCGGCCATCCATCGTTCGGTGACCGAGGCCGTGCGCGACCGCGGCATCAAGGAAATCGAAAACGCCAAGAGCATCAGCATCCCGCGCAAGGGCATCAGCGAGCCGGTATTCGGCCATGGCCCCGGCGGCAAGCGCGAGATGGTCCACCCCGGCAACCAGGATTATCTGCAAGGCGACCGCATCGCCCGTCCGGACGGCGGCTCCGGCGGTGGCGGCGGCAGCTCCGCCAGCGATTCGGGCGAGGGCGAAGATGAATTCGTGTTCCAGCTGTCGCGCGAAGAATTCATGCAGTACTTCTTCGAAGACCTGGAACTGCCACGCCTGATCAAGACCAATCTGCTGGCGGTGCCGAGCTGGAAAAACATGCGTGCCGGTTATTCTACCGACGGCAGTCCCAACAATATCGATATCGTCCGCTCCCTGCGCAGCTCGCTCGGACGCCGCATCGCGCTCGGTTCGCCGCTGGTGGTCAGGCTGCGCGAACTGGAAGCGCTGATGGAAACGCTGAAGGCGGATCCGGACGACCGACGTGAAGAAATCGTGCGCCTGGAAGACGATATCCACCATCTCAAAGGCCGCATCTGGCGCATCCCGTTCATCGATCCCTTCGACCTGCGTTACGTCAACCGGGTCAAGGTGCCGCAGCCGTCCAGCCGCGCCGTGATGTTTTGCGTGATGGACGTATCGGGCTCGATGGATGAACAACGCAAGGATCTGTCGAAGCGTTTCTTCATTCTGCTGTACCTGTTCCTGACCCGCAATTACGAACACATCGAAGTCGTGTTCATCCGCCATCACACGCGTGCCGACGAGGTGGATGAAGATACCTTCTTCCACTCGCAGGAAAGCGGCGGCACGGTAGTGTCCAGCGCCCTGGAGCTGATGAAGAAGATCATCGACGAACGTTATCCGCCCGGCGACTGGAACATCTACGGCGCTCAGGCTTCCGACGGCGACAACTGGAATGACGATTCGCCCAAGTGCCGCGAGCTGCTGGAGCTGGAAATTCTGCCGCGCTCACGCTATTTTGCCTATATCCAGGTAACCGTGGAAGAACAGAATCTGTGGACCGAGTACCAGCAGATCGCGGCCGTCAATCCGCAGTTTGCAATGAAGAAGGTACAGACCGCCAGCGAGATTTATCCGGTATTCCGCGAACTGTTTGAAAAGCAGGTCCATACATGAACGACCGCCTAGCCAAGGGCGTCAATCAAGCGCTGCCCTGTCCCTCCGACTGGAGCTTCGACCTGATCGAGCAATACAACGACGAAATTGCCCGCGTCGCCGCTAGCTACAAGCTGGATATCTATCCGATCCAGCTGGAGATCATCACTGCCGAGCAGATGATGGATGCCTACGCCTCGGCCGGCATGCCGGTGAATTACCGCCACTGGTCGTTCGGCAAGCACTTCCTGATGACCGAGCGCGATTACAAGCGCGGGCAGATGGGCCTGGCCTACGAGATCGTCATCAACTCAAATCCCTGCATCGCCTACCTGATGGAAGAAAACACCATGACGATGCAGGCGCTGGTGGTGGCGCATGCAGCGTATGGCCACAATTCCTTTTTCAAGGGCAATTATCTGTTCCAGCTGTGGACCGATGCCCACGCCATCATCGATTACCTGGTCTACGCCAAGGCCTATATCGCCGAATGCGAGGAGCGCTATGGCTTTTCCAAGGTCGAGGAACTGCTGGATTCCTGCCACGCGCTGATGCACTACGGCGTCGACCGCTACAAGCGGCCGCAGAAGCTGTCGCTGGAAAAAGAGCAGGCGCAACGGCGCGAACGGGCCGAATACATGCAGTCGCAGGTCAATGAATTGTGGCGTACCCTGCCGGAGAAAAAGGAAGAAGCCGCGGAGCGTGTCGAAGGGCGCTTCCCGCCGGAGACGCAGGAAAACCTGCTGTACTTTGCCGAAAAAAATTCACCGCTGCTGGAGTCATGGGAGCGCGAGGTGATCCGCATCGTGCGCAAGGTCGCCCAGTACTTTTACCCGCAGCGCCAGACCCAGGTCATGAACGAAGGCTGGGCCACTTTCTGGCACTACACGATTCTCAATACACTGTACGATGAAGGCAAGCTGACCGACGGCTTCATGATGGAGTTCCTGCACTCGCACAGCAACGTCGTCTATCAGCCGCCGGTGACCAAGTCCTATTACAGCGGCATCAATCCCTACGCGCTGGGATTCGGCATGATGAGCGATATCCGCCGCATCTGCGAAAAGCCCACCGAGGAAGACTACCGCTGGTTTCCAGAACTGGCCGGCACGCCCTGGCTCGAGACGCTGCATTATGCGATGCGCAATTTCAAGGACGAGAGCTTCGTCGCGCAATACCTGTCGCCGAAGCTGATACGAGACATGCGTCTGTTTGCGGTGCTGGACGATGAAAACCGCAGCGAGCTGGAAGTCTCGGCGATCCACAACGATGCCGGCTACCAGTACGTGCGGCAGGCGCTGTCGCGCCAGTACGATATCAACCACCGCGAGCCCAACATCCAGGTCTGGTCGGTCAATACCCGCGGCGACCGCAGCCTGACCCTGCGCCACTTCCGCAGCGACGCCCGGCCGCTGGCCGAAGGCACCGACGAAATGCTGCGCCATATGGCGCGGCTATGGCAGTTCGACGTCTATCTCGAAAGCGTGGATGACAGCGGCAATGTGTTGCAGCGCTATGAGTGCGTCAGCGAGAACAAGTACGTGTTGCGGCCGTAGGGTGGGTACAGCGTGCTCATGCGTGACAGTAATCAGAAGATAGAAACCAGAAGGCGGTGTGGGCAGCTTATGCCCACTCTCTATCAGGCGCGGCTGTGCACCAGCTTGCCGGCAGCGTAGGTTGCCGCTATCGCCCGGTCATCCCCCAGCAGCGCCAGCGCAAACAATAATTCTTCCAGACTCTCGGTACGTTCGCTGCGACGCGCCAGCAATGGCGTTGCCTGCGGATCGAGCACGATGAAATCGGCCTCGGCGCCTGGCACGAAATTGCCGATCGTGCCTTCCAGCTGCATACTGCGCGCGCCGCCCAAGGTCGCCAGGTAGAACATCCGCAAGGCCGGCAGGTAGGTGGTCGCCATGCGCGCCACCTTGTACGCTTCGTTCATGGTTTGCAGCATCGAGAAACTGGTGCCGCCGCCGACATCCGTCGCCAGCGACAATGGCACGCCGGCAGTATCGGCGCCTGCAAAATCGAACAATCCGCTGCCGAGGAACAGATTGGAGGTCGGACAGATCGCTATCGCCGATTGCGTTTCCGCCATGCGGCGGCGATCTTCATCGTCGAGCCAGACGCAGTGTCCGTACATCGAGCGCGGGCGCAGCATGCCGTACTTGTCGTAGACGTCCATATAGCTGCGTGACTCTGGAAACAGCGATTTGACCCACGCCACTTCGTCTGTATTTTCCGCGGCATGCGTCTGCAGGTAGGCATCCGGATAAGCCTGCGCCAGTTCGCCTGCCAGCTGCAATTGCGCGTTGCTGGATGTCGGCGCGAAACGCGGGGTGATCGCATACAGCTGGCGGCCGCGCTTATGCCACTTCTTCAGCAGCTCCTCGCTGTCGCGGATGCCGCCTTCGGCGGTGTCTTGCAGGAACTCAGGACAATTGCGGTCCATCAACACCTTGCCGGTCACCATCCGCAAATTGCGCGCTTCGCTGGCGGTGAAGAAGGCATCTACTGACACCGGATTGACGGTGCAATACACCATCGCCGTGGTAGTGCCGCAGCGTAGCAGTTCGTCGATGAAGAACTTGGCGACTTCGCCGGCGTGGGCCGGGTCGCTGAACTTGCGCTCGGTCGGGAAGGTATATTTTTCCAGCCAAGGCAGCAAGCCCGGCGCCGGCGAGGCAATCATGTCGGTCTGCGGGTAGTGCAGGTGGGTATCGATAAAACCCGGCATGATGATCTTGCCGCGGTAGTCCTGGATTTTCAGTTCGCCTTTCAGTTCAGCTTTCAGCTGTGCGGAAAGCTGTTGATAATCCCCTGCCGCGACGACCTTGCCGTCGGCGATCAGCAGCAAGCCGTCTTCATGCCAATGATAGGCGTCCGAATGCTGGGCGGGATCCTCGCTGAAATGCAGGACACTCGCCCGGTAGGCTTGCAGCGTGGACTGATCGATATGGCTGAAACGGAGGTCTGACATGAAAACTATCCTTGAATAAAAAGCGGACTAGGGCCGCTATGGGCGATGCATTGCGGACCCGATGCACACCGGGCCCGGTCCAGAGATGAATTAAACTGTGCTGACCAGTTGCAGCTGCAGGCGCAGCTGCGGGGCGCTGGCCGCCGCTAGCTGCTGCTTGGCGATCTGTTCCCAGACCTGCAGCAGTTGCGCTGTCACCGATGCCGCGATCACTGCTGGCTCCTTGCCGACAATGCCGGCAATGCCGATCGGGCACACCATCTCAGCCAGGCGTTCATGCGAAATGCCGCGTTCGTGCAGGCGATGCTCGAACTGCATGCGCTTGCTCTTGGAGCCGATCAGGCCGAACCAGGCAACCCCGGCGCGTTGCAGAATCTGTGCCGACAAGCGCTGGTCGAGTGCGTGATTGTGTGTCATCACCAGGAAGCAGGAACCGTCCGGCGCGTTATCCACCACGGCTTCCGGGGTATCGGTGGCTTCGATGCGGACGTTGGCCGGGAGGGCGTCCGGGAACATTTCTTCCCGCTCGTCGACCCACACCACCCGGCAAGGCAAGTCGCCAAGCGCTTTGACGATCGCTGCGCCGACATGGCCGGCGCCGAACAGGAACAGTTGCGGCCGCGTTGCCAGGCAGGCATCCAGCAGCCAGCGGCGGCCATTATCGTCGCGCAGGATGGTGCAGGCGCCGAGCGCCTTGGCGGAAGGTGTCAGCAGCGATGGCAAGGTAGGCAGGCGTCCCGGTCCATGCAGGCGCGCGCCGTCGGCGTCGCACATGGCTGGCGGCGCAGCATCTTCCAGCGCAACCAGGCGCCAGCTGTCTTCGGCATCGCGCAGGCGGCGCTGCAGGAAACTGAAATAGTCGGCCGAAGCAGCCGTCACGCGTTCAAACGCCAGGTGCACTACGCCGCCGCAACACTGCCCCAGCGAAGGGCCAAGCGAAAATCGCTGCAGGCGCCGTTCACGGCTCAGCGACAAGCCTTCTTCCAGCATCTCGCGGGCGATCCTGATGGCCTGCAATTCAAGATGGCCGCCGCCGATGGTATCGAACTGGCCAACCGCGGTCACGACCATTTTTGCACCCGGCTCACGCGGCCCGGAACCCTCGACCTGCGCCACGGTGATCAGGATCGCCGTGGTGTTTTGCGAGGTTTGCGTAATCGGCGTAGTGAGCAGCGTGGTAAGCGCCTCCAGCCAGTTGTTCATGATATGGCTCCGGATCAGACCGCGCGCGCCAGGGCGCGGACGGCGTCGACCGCTTTCAGGATCGCTTCGCTGGTGGCCGGTGCATTCAATGGCGGATTGAAGCGCTTGCCGCCGACGCTGGCGACCGCGTCGCGGATCGCGAAAAAGACCGAGAACGGCAGCAGCAGCGGCGGCTCGCCGACCGCCTTGGAGCGGTGGATGCTGTCTTCGACGTTGCGGTTCTTGAACAGCTTGACGCGGAAATCCTGCGGGCAATCCGAGATGCCAGGAATCTTGTAGGTCGACGGCGCGTGCGTCATCAGCTTGCCGTCCT
>NZ_DATMRB010000017.1:0-40038 GCF_035566555.1 Collimonas sp. | reverse complement strand
CGCCGGCATTGACCCGCTTGACTGCCAGTTCCCTGAATTCCGCCGTGTATGAACTTCTTGAAATCTTCATTTCTTGCCTTCCCAAAGTAACGTCAATTTTACGTCACCTGTGGAAGACGAAATTTCAGGGGAAGCTCAATCTGAGAATATATTATTCAGATGATAACGAATAGAGACGATAATTTTTAGGAAAATTCGTTGTGAATATTGGAATTAAATGCAAAAAAGCCCACCGTTAAGATGGGCTTCGTTGTTAAATCGTGATTTCCGTTGTTAATTTCACGATATGAAATTCAAGCAATCATATAACTGTTTGATTTCATTGAATTTTTTGGGGTGGCTGACGGGACTCGAACCCGCGACAACAGGAATCACAATCCTGGACCCTACCTGTTGACAGCATAGTGGCCAATTCGATGTGATTTATTCAAAGATTAAGCTATAGTTGCCTAAGGGTATATATTTCCAGAAGCTGCTGGCCAGGAAGTTGGGGCGGGAATATAGCAAACCTGTCGTCCAATAACAAAGTTAGTCGATACTCCAATGACATTTGGCCCCACTTTCTCCGCACTACAAAATGAAGGATTTTTGGCTCAAGGTTGCCTTGCCGCCGGTCTTACCGCTCTTCGTAACGCGCAGTTCCCAGACAAAGCAACGTTCTATACCGGTTTTTTCCAACTTTCTACCGCTTTGGAGCGCGTTCTGAAACTGGTGCTCATTATTGAGCACATGAGAAAAAATTCTTTCAGTCCGCCGTCCAAAGAGAAAATTGAGCGACCTGGTCACAATCTAGTTCGTCTTTACAATGACTGCGAACCGATTGCATCCGCTATTGGAGTGACATCATTTGTAGTGCCGGCTATAGGTTCCCTTGAAGCTCAGATATTGAATTTCTTGTCGGAGTTCGCAAAAAAATCACGCTACTACAATCTTGACTCGCTTGCGTCAACACCAAGCGGCTACGGTGATCCATTGGTGGCTTGGGACGCCATTCTTTCCCAGGTCCTTGAGTTTGATGTGCCGTCTCAGAAACGTTATCGTCACGAAGCTCAAGCAAAGGCAATCCATGACCTGATCGAGAATTCAATTTACGTGCAGCAGCATGGAATGGATGGGCGCCTGCTGTCGAGTGAAAATGCGTTTGTCTTGCCTGCGCAGCATGAGATAGCCACTCCCTATGCAATGGTTCGTGTTTTTGCGGTGATCCGCCCTGCGTTATCGCTTTTGGGAGAAATCGCGCGGCAAGCGTGCGACTACAATCTGAGAACTGACAGAAGCGCTCACCACGTTCCCTATATGAATGAGTTCTTCCAGTTATTCGACGGCAGTCCCGCGGAAATCCGCCGAAAGAAGCGATGGCCGTGACCATCCACCAAGTGACCTATTTTCACCGGACGTAATGTGATTGAGCCCTGCATCGCCGGTGTATGTAGAAGTTAGAATAATCAATCACAGGTTTACCAAATCAACTGACACATGAAGATAGAATTCAAACAAGTGTTGCTCTACGCGATCACGCCGGCGTTGATCGCCGGATTCTTCTCAATAGCGCCGAAATTGTATGAGGTCATTGCTGAGCCAAGGGCCGTTCTTCAATACGCTCTTGTGGCTGGCCCTCAGATAGCGATTGACGGGGTCCAAGAACAAGTAATTTCGTTAAGAGTTTCAAATGCGGGCAAGAAGACTCTAACGGCAATACGCGCTGAATTGTCAGTTCCAGGAGGATCGCTAGCAGCAGCGTCAATTGAAAACAATAGTGGATTGACCATCGAATCGAAGAAGTATGACGACAGAATTGTTATCACTATCCCGAAGGCATTGGAAGGCGAGGCGTTCTCAATTGCTGCGTTGCTCAAGAGCAGCAGGCCGCGTATCGAACCAAAGTTCGTTCTACGTAGTGAGGAAGTTTTAGGGAAGGCAGATGAGCCGGCTACTAGTCCTCTCAAGGATATTCGTACGGCGTTATTTAGCGCCTTAGGTGCAGCCATTTCAGTGCTGATGATGGCACTCGCCGCACTTCTTAAACTGAAGCCGGCTGTCCAGTCTAGCAGACGAAATACAATTCTCTATATCGCTCTCGCAACGAAGGTGGACACATTAATTCAGACAGTCCGTGCGGAAGGCGAGGAAATAACATATATGGATTTTTCAGACATGCTGTTTGCACTTGGGAAAAGTGCGGATGAGAGCTCAAAGTTAGCGGCAATAGCGAGTCTGAAGTGCTTATTAGAAATCAACGGTATCTCGGATATTTCACGGATCATCGTCAAGCGCAACCTCGAAGCACTGCTTGGAAAGCCGATTGAGAATGGAGCGCATGATCCGGTGATATCGACCCGTGATGTAATTAAGTTTCGAGACCGTGTTGATCTTGTCTTTGCAGGACAGAGTTCAAATTAGAATTGTGCCCTGATCTGATCGTAGCGTTCGCCTCTTAAAACGCAGTGGTGCGGCATCGATGACCTCTGCGTTGAACGTCGGGTATTAATCGGAACAAATGGCTGCAAAGCCAAGACTATAATCCCGAACCAGCGCCCGTCTTGTCTGTAGATTTTCCAAATTACGCCGTACAATAAATCGTCCAAAATACAGTTGTAAGTCACTGTTTTATATGGTGCTATACAGTGCTGTATATATACAGTGTTTGGAAGCTAAAAACGTCGTTAAGTGTATGATAATTATCGAAATTTACGTATTCATGCTATGTAGTGATGGATTGAACATGGATAATTAACTGATCAGTCTGGCAATGGAAAAGGCAGCGGCGGCGGCCAGGCCGCCTACCATCAGGGTTTGCAGCGCGGACTTGAAGGCGCCGGTGCCGGTGACGCTGCCTTTCAGGAAGCCGAATATGAACAAGGCCAGCAATGTGACCACGGTGGAAGCCGCCAGCGCTTGCGGAATCGAGTGCATCAGCATGTACGGCGCCAGCGGAATCAGGCCGCCGACCAGGTAGGAGAGCGCGATGGTGATGGCGCTTTTCCGGGCGGCGCCCGCTTGCGGTTCTTCCAACCCCAGTTCAAAGCGCATCATGAAGTCGCGCCAGGCTACCGGATTGCGCTCCAGGCCGGCCAGCATCGGCTCGCATTCCTGTTTAGTAACGCCGTATTGCGCCATGATATCGATCACTTCCTTGCGCTCGCGATGCGGCACCTTGAGGATTTCCTGTTCTTCGCGCTCGCGCTCGGCATAATAATGCTGACGCTGGGTGCGGCCGGCCAGGTAGCCGCCCAGGCCCATGGCGATCGAGCCGGCGGCGATTTCCGCGACGCCGGCGGTGACCACGATATCGATGCCGACCGCCGCGCCGCTGATGCCCGCTGCCAGCGCGAACGGTACCGTCAGGCCGTCTGCCATGCCGATCACGATATCGCGTACCGTGTCGCTGGCTTCAAAGTGATGTTCGGTGTGCGGATGAGAATGCGACATGGGTTCAGATCCCTTTTTCCGGCAACGGTGTCTTGGCCTTGAAGTCGCACAGGTCGGCTATGCTGCAATTCCAGCATAGCGGCTTGCGGGCGATGCAGGTATAGCGGCCATGCAGGATCAGCCAGTGATGGGCGTCCAGCAGGAATTCGGCAGGCACCAGCTTCATCAGCTTGTGCTCTACCGCATCGACATCCTTGCCAGGGGCGATTCCGGTGCGGTTCGACACCCTGAAGATATGCGTGTCGACGGCAATCGTCGGCACCCCGAAAGCGGTATTCAGCACCACGTTGGCGGTCTTGCGGCCGACCCCGGGCAGCGCTTCCAGCTGTTCGCGGGTGCGCGGCACCTGGCCGTCATGCAACTCCACCAGCATACGGCAGGTTTCGATCACGTTCTTGGCCTTGGTGCGGTACAGGCCGATGGTCTGGATGTAGGGAATCAGGCCATCGACGCCGAGCGCATGGATCTGTGCCGGCGTATTGGCGACCGGGTACAGCTTACGGGTCGCCTTGTTGACCGAGACGTCGGTCGCCTGCGCTGACAGGATCACCGAAATCAGCAGTTCGAACGGCGAGGTGTATTCCAGTTCGGTGGTCGGATGCGGCAACGCGGCGCGCAAGCGAGTGAATATTTCCCGGCGTTTTTCGGCATTCATGGCGAGTCCTTGGCAGCCTGTTCGGCTTGTTGTTCTTTCTTCAGGCGGGCGCGTTCGATGGCTGCCTGGATGATGGCTTTCTTGCGCAACTGTTCGGCTTGCTGTTCCGGCGTCGCTGCCGACTCTGCCGCGACTGCTTTGAGCTTCTCTGCCGCCTTGGCCGCCAGGCGATCGTCATTTTCCTGCTTCTCGCGACGCAGCCGGAAGCTGCGGAAATCATGGCGCGCGCGCGCATCGTCGGCCTGCTGCTGGCTCCAGGCATCCCAGCCGGTCTGACCGGCGCTGGCGTCCACCATCGTAATGCAGTCCACCGGGCAGGGCGCAACGCAGAGGTCGCAGCCGGTGCAAAGATCGGCGATGACCGTATGCATCTGTTTGGCGGCGCCGGCAATCGCATCGACCGGGCAAGCCTGGATGCAGAGCGTACAGCCGATGCAGACGGCCTCATCGATGACGGCAACCGGGCGCGGGCGCTCGGCGCCGTTTAAGGGATTGAGTGCAACCGGCGGCAATTGCAGCAGATGCGCCAGCCGGGCTACGCCTTCCTGGCCGCCGGGCGGGCACTGGTTATAGCTGGCGCTGCCGTCGGCGATGGCTTCGGCATACGGCCGGCAGGCGGGATAGCCGCACTTGGTGCACTGGGTCTGCGGCAGCAGCGCTTCGATGCGGTCGGCGAGGGAGGGCGAGGATGGCGCGGGCACTGGCGGCGGGAGACTGGATGATGACAACATGGCCCGTATTATACCGGGGCGGCAAGGCCGGCGCTGCAAGGTGATGCCGCCCCAAATGAAAAAGCCGTTCCTGAGGAAGGAACGGCTTCATCGCTGCGGCATCAGGCGATAGCGCTAACGTTCAGGCGTTGGCCTTGATGAACGCGGTTATTTTCGGGCAAATGATCTCGCGCCAGCGGCGCCCTGAGAAGATGCCGAAATGGCCGCATTTGTCGGCCGTGAAATGCTGCTTCTTGGTTTTTGGAATGGAGCTGCACAAATCGTGGGCTGCCTGGGTTTGTCCCGGGCCGGAAATATCATCCAGTTCGCCTTCGATGGTGAACAGCGCCACGGTTTTGATGTCCTGCGGCCGCACCAGCTTGCCTTCGATCTCCCAGGTGCCTTGCGGCAGGCTGAAATCCTGGAACACCGTCTTGATCGTTTCCAGATAATATTCGGCCGGCATGTCCAGCACCGCATTGTATTCGTCGTAGAACTTGCGGTGGCTTTCCGCCGATTCGTTGTCGCCTTCGCGCAGGTGCATGTAGAAATCCCAGTGGCTCTGGGCATGGCGGCTGCGGTTCATGGCGACAAAGCCGGCATGCTGCAGGAAACCCGGGTAGACCTTGCGGCCAAAGCCAGGGTAATTGGCCGGCACGCTATAGATGACGGTGTTTTCAAACCAGCTGAACGGCTTGTCGGTGGCAAGGTTGTTGACTTCGGTCGGCGATTTGCGCGGATCGATCGGGCCGCCCATCATGGTCATGCTTTTCGGCAGGTGGCTGTCTTTCTCGGTCGCCATCAGCGAAATCGCCGCCAGTACCGGTACGGTTGGCTGGCAGACCGAAATCACATGCAGGTCCGGGCCCAGCAGGCGGATGAAGGCCTGCACGTAATATATATAGTCATGCAGATGGAAAGCGCCGGCGCTGGCAGGCACCATGCGGGCGTCGGTCCAGTCGGTGATGTAGACATCGTGCTCTGGCAGCAGGCCGCGCACGGTATCGCGCAGCAGCGTCGAATGGTGGCCCGACAGCGGCGCCACCAGCAAGACGGTCGGCTGCTTGAGGGCGGCGGCTTCTTTATTGCTCAGGTCTTTCTTGAAATGCAACAAGCGGCAAAACGGCAGCGAGGTGGCGACTGCTTCGGTAATCCCGACTTCTTTGTCCTTGATCAGCGTGCTGGTGATGTCGAAGGTCGGCTTTTCATAATCCTTGCCGATGCGGTACATCAGTTCGTAACCGGCGGCGATGCGTTGCGCGAACGGCGTGTGGGCCAGCGGCGAGATCGGATCGGTGAACAGCCTGGTGCCGGCGTCTGCCCATTGCACCAGCGGATGCAGCAGAGAACGGTTGAATTCGTGGAATTGATAGAGCATGCCTTACCTCTCGGGTGGTCCAGTACAACGGGATCAATAGTTGCAAATTATGCAATGCATGTCCCATTTTATCTTATGCACAGAAATGCCGCAAAAATCCTGTAGTTTCACAACAACGGTATAAATCGAAATACATTTAGACGGCTGGCCGCAAATATACCACCTGCCAGCGTGTCATGCAGGTTTTCGAACGGGCTTCTATTTAGCGATCAGATCCGGCGACATGACTGCTTTCAGGAAGTTGGTAGTGATGTCGCCGCGCTCGCGCTGTGCAATCCACCAGATGTTGCCTTTCCTGATCGACCATTCTTGCATGTGGCCGGCCACCAGCAAGGCTGCAGCCTGGCCCAGCGTCGGCTGGTGGCCGATGATCAGGACCGGTTCGCGGCTGTTGGGCCAGTTGGCGACCGCCAGCAACTGCGCGGCGCTGCAGTCGGGCGCCAGGTCGGGGTGAGTCTTGAATTTGCGGCCCAGCGCCTCGGCGGTCTGCACCGTGCGGGTGGCAGGGCTGCTGATGATCTTGCAGCTGTGCGGCAGGTTGCGGTCCAGCCAGTCGGCCATTTTCCAAGCCTGCTTGTGGCCTTTGCCAGTGAGGGCGCGGCCCTCGTCCGGTTCACCGATTTCCGCCTCAGCGTGACGCCATAGGATCAATTCCATGTTGTTTCCTTGCTCACTTGTTTGCCGAGTGGGTAGCGGTATGGGAGGGAGAGAGCGCACCCAGCGCCAGCATCAGGTGGCGCTGCGCATTGTATTGCTTTTGCCGTCGATGCTGCCTGGGCTTGTTCCAGTTGCCGTCAGATCCCAGCACCCAGGCGTTGGTATTGTCTTTCAGATAAGGCGTCAGGCCTTCGTTGATGACGCGCCGCTTGAGCGTCTTGTCGAGTACCGGGAAGCCAACTTCAACCCGGCGGAACAGATTGCGGTTCATCCAGTCAGCGCTGGCGAGGTAGACATCGTGTTGCAGATTGTTGCGGAAGTAATAAATGCGGCTGTGCTCGAGGAAGCGGCCGATGATGGAGCGCACATGGATATTCTCGGAAAGGCCGGGTACGCCGGGCCTGAGTGCGCAGGCGCCGCGTACGATCAGCTCGATCTTGACGCCGTCGGCCGACGCTTCATAGAGGGCGCGGATGACCGATTCGTCCAGCAAGGCGTTCATCTTGGCGACGATGCGCGCCGGCCGGCCTTTGCGGGCGATTTCCGCTTCATTGTGGATGGCGCGGATGATTTCCTTCTGCAGCAGGAACGGCGCCAGCCACAGGTAATCCATTTTCTTGGGCTTGGTCAGGCTGGTCAGGTGCATGAAGACTTCGTTGACCTCGGTCGCCAGCTTCTGGTTCGAGGTGAGCAGGCCAAAGTCGGTGTACAGCTTGGTGGTGGTCGGATGGTAGTTGCCGGTGCCGAGATGGGCGTAATAGCGCAGTTCGCCGTTGCCCTCCTTGTCGCGCTCGCGGCGGATCACCAGCGACAGCTTGGCATGGGTTTTCAGGCCGACCACGCCGTACACCACCTGGGCGCCGGCACGCTCCAGCTTGTCGGCCCAGTTGATATTGGCTTCTTCGTCGAAACGCGCCATCAGTTCCACCACCACAGTGACTTCCTTGCCGCGTTGCGCCGCCAGGATCAGCGCTTCCATCAGGTCGGAATTCATGCCTGTGCGGTAAATCGTCTGCTTGATCGCCACCACATTGCCGTCGAAAGCCGCTGAGCGGACGAAATCGACGACCGGCTGGAACGACTGGAAGGGATGGTGCAGCAGGATATCTTTCTGCTTCAGCTGTTCGAAAATGTCGCCGCCCGAATCGAGCTGCGGCGGCAGGCCAGCGGCGAAGGGCGGGAAGCGCAGCTCGGGAACGTGGATCTGGTCAATCATTTCCGACAGGCGCACCATGTTGACCGGGCCATCGACGGCATACAGGCGGTTGGGGGCGATGGCGAACTGTTCGAGCAGGAAGTGCGCCAGATGGTGCGGACAGTTGCGAGCCACCTCCAGCCTGACGGCGACGCCGAACTGGCGGCTCTGCAATTCGCTTTGCAGGGCCTGCCGCAGGTTTTTCACTTCCTCTTCATCCACCCACAGGTCGCTGTTGCGGGTCACCCGGAACTGCGAGTAGGCCAGTATCTGCCGGCCGCTGAACAGATCGCCGATATGGGCATGGATGATCGAAGACAGCAGGCAGAACGAGACGCCGCTGGGCGACAGCACGTCCGGCAGGCGGATCACGCGCGGCAGCACGCGCGGCGCCTTGATGATGGCGATCGAGGTGCTGCGTCCGAAAGCGTCCTTGCCGGCCATTTCGACAATGAAATTGAGACTTTTGTTGACTACCTGGGGAAAGGGGTGGGCTGGGTCCAGCCCTATGGGAGTCAGCAGCGGCCGGATTTCCTGGTCGAAGAAGGCTTTTACCCAGGCTCGCTGTTCTTCGTTGCGGTCGCTGTGCCGCAGCAAGTGGATGCCGCTGGCCGACAGTTGCGGCAGGATGGTCTGGTTGAGGATGGCGTACTGGCGGTCCACGATCTGGTGGCACTCGATGCTGGTGCGCTCCAGCGCTGCCGTCAGGGCCGGCGATTCGGCGCTGCTTCCTTCGATCTGGCTGTTGGCCAGCAGGCTGGCGATACGGACTTCAAAAAATTCATCGAGATTGTTGCTGACTATGCATAAGTATCGCAATCGTTCCAGCAGAGGTACATGGCGGTCTTCTGCCTGAGCCATGACGCGGCGATTGAAGGCAAGTTGTGACAATTCGCGATTCAGAAAGCTCGGATTGGCGCCTAACCGGGCGCTAAATTGCTTCGTATCATTGTCCGACTTGGTTTTTTTGTTCATGAATCAGGCGGCTGGTCTCATGGTTAGGGCGGAGTGTATGCAGTGAATATGACAGCTTGATGAAGAAAATGGAAGAGTTTGAAAGGTTTTGCAATGTCATGGAGCTTAGCGGATCGGCATGATAGGCCCAGTTTCACCCTCTTAAATTGCAGTGCAGCAATTGTTATTTTACTGGCAATCTAATGTCCTTAACATTCATTTTTTCTTCGTCATAAAGCTGTCATAAATCTTGGTTAGAGTTCGCCCTGTCTTAGGGGCTGTTGTGAAATTAGCTTCCTTGCAAGGAGATTAATTTCACAACAGTCTGGACCTGGGCACACCATATCTATAGTCAACAAGGGAGTAATAAATGCGATTGAACCACCTCGTTAAAGCCGCCATTCTCGCAATGGGTTCGACAGTAGCGTTTTCTTCAGTCATGGCTGCCGAGATTACCGGCGCCGGCGCTTCTTTTCCTTATCCGATTTACTCCAAGTGGGCTGAAGCCTACAAGGGCGCCACCGGCAACAGCCTGAACTACCAGTCGATCGGTTCCGGCGGCGGCATCAAGCAGATCAAAGCCAAGACCGTCGATTTCGGCGCTTCCGACATGCCGCTGCAGCCGAAAGACCTGGACGCTGACAACCTGGCGCAGTTCCCGGCGATCATGGGCGGCGTGGTGCCGGTTGTGAACCTGGATGGTGTGACTCCTGGCGAAATCAAGCTGACCGGTCCTGTTCTGGCCGATATCTACCTGGGCAAGATCACCAAGTGGAATGCTCCTGAACTGACCGCCCTCAATCCAGGCGTCAAGCTGCCGGCAGCCGACATCACCGTGGTTTACCGCGCTGACGGTTCCGGCACTTCCTTCGTGTTCACCAGCTACCTGTCGAAGACCAGCCCTGACTTCAAGAGCGGCGTTGGCGCCGGTACTGCAGTCAAGTGGCCAGTCGGCGTCGGCGGCAAGGGCAACGAAGGCGTTTCCGCCAACGTGCAAAATATCAAGGGTTCGATCGGCTATGTTGAATATGCCTACGCCAAGAAGAACAAGCTGCTGCACACACAGCTGAAGAACCGCGACGGCGGCTTCGTGCAGCCGGACGATGCAACTTTCAAGGCCGCCGCAGCTGGCGCCGACTGGGCCAAGACGCCAGGCTTTGCAGTCGATTTCACAGATGCAGCCGGCAAGACCAGCTGGCCTATCACCAGCGCTTCGTTCATCCTGCTGCATAAAACCCAGGCTGATGCAGCCAAGGGCAAGGAAGTCCTGAAATTCTTCGCATGGGCTTACAAGAACGGCGGCGCATCGGCTACCGAACTGGACTATGTTGCAATTCCTGAGTCGGTCGTGAAACTGGTGGAAGAGTCCTGGAAAGCGCAGATCAAGGACAATGCAGGCAAGGCTGTCTGGTAATTGTTTTAGGCTGCTCTCAGGCTGACTTAGTCTGAGAGCAGCAGTGTTTGCCGATGCAGAAAGTGCAGAAAGTGCAGAAGTACAGCGGGCGGCTGCTCAGGAAAGATTGAGACGCGCCCGTGTCGTTGAATTTTGTTTAGTTGTAACCCTAGTCCCCCACGCGAAACATCTCCAGGTCGAGCGCGGTCCGGCTGCTGGATGTTTTGCCGCCGCATCTTATTCTTCATCGGATATCGCTACTCATGAGTGCAAATATTCCTGTCATGGCACAATCGATCTCACCCCAGGCAAGCACCGCTGAACAGGCGGGCATATCCCATCAGACCTTGCTGGCCACCATGCGCAAGCAACGGATCCAGGATTTCCTGTTCCACAAGGTTACGCTGCTGTTTTCGCTGATCGTGCTGTTCGTCCTGCTGGGGATCATCGTCTGTCTGGCAATCGGCGCCTGGCCGGTATTCCACGAATTCGGTCCTTCCTTCATCACCACTGTCGAATGGGATCCGGTCAACGACCATTACGGCGCCATGATCGCCATCGTCGGCACCCTGGTGACGTCCTTCATTGCGCTGGTGATCGCGTTCCCGGTCAGTTTCGGCATCGCTCTGTTCCTGACTGAAATCTGCCCAGCCAAATTGCGCCGGCCGCTCGGCACCGCGGTAGAGTTGCTGGCCGGCGTGCCAAGCATCATCTATGGCATGTGGGGCTTGTTCGTGTTTGCGCCGCTGTTTGCCCAATATGGCCAGCCCTTCCTCGCCTCCACGCTGGGCAATGTGCCGGTCATCGGCGTCCTGTTCAGCGGCCCCAAAATGGGTATCGGCCTGTTGACTGCCGGCCTGATCCTGGCGGTCATGATCATCCCGTTCATTTCCTCCGTCATGCGCGACGTCTTTGAAGTCGTCCCTGCGGTACTGAAAGAGTCGGCCTACGGCCTTGGCTGCACCCGCTGGGAAGTGGTGCGCAAGGTGGTGCTGCCGTATGCCAAGACCGGCGTCGTCGGCGGCGTCATGCTTGGCCTCGGGCGGGCGCTGGGCGAGACCATGGCGGTCACTTTCGTGATCGGCAATGCGCAGCGCTTGTCGTGGTCGCTATTCGCGTCTGGCAACAGTATCGCATCGACGCTGGCGAATGAAATCGCCGAAGCGTCCAGCACGCTGCACGTGTCGGCCTTGTTTGCGCTGGGCCTGATCCTGTTCGTGATCACTTTCATCGTGCTGTCGATCGCCAAAATCATGTTGATGGGCATGTCCCGTAAAGAAGGGGCCAAATAATGAATTCTCCACAAATCGATACCGACGTCCTGGCTGCTCCGGTCAACCAGGTCTACCGCAAGCGCCTGCTGATGCATCGTTTAGGCATGGTGCTGTCGTTCCTGGCGATGGCGCTGGGGATCGCCGTGCTGGCATGGATCCTGGCGACCCTGGTGATCAAGGGCTTCGGCGCCCTCAACCTGGGCATCCTGACGCTGAACACGCCGGCGCCCGGTTCCGGTGCAGGCGGCCTGCTGAATCCGATCATCGGCAGCCTGATGCTGGTCGGCCTGGCGACAGTGATCAGCACACCGATCGGCATCCTGGCCGGCATCTACCTGGCCGAGTATGGCGAGGAAAGCAAGCTGGCGCAGGTGACGCGTTTCGTGACCGACATCATGCTGTCGGCGCCGTCGATCGTCATCGGCCTGTTCGTGTATGCGATCTACGTCGCCAAGGTCGGCCACTTCTCAGGCTGGGCTGGTTCCTTCGCACTATCGCTGATTGCGGTGCCGGTCGTGGTGCGGACTACCGACAACATGCTGAAACTGGTGCCTGGCAATCTGCGCGAAGCGGCGTTCGCACTCGGTGCGCCGCGCTGGAAAGTGGCCTTGCTGGTGCGTCTGCGCGCAGTCAAGGCGGGGGTGGTCACCGGCGTGCTGCTGGCGGTAGCGCGTATCGCCGGTGAAACGGCGCCGCTGCTGTTCACTGCTTTGAACAATCAGTTCTTCAGCACCAACATGAACAAGCCAATCGCCAACCTGCCGGTCGTCATCAGCCAGTTTGCGATGAGCCCGTTTGACAACTGGGTGCCGCTGGCATGGGGCGGGGCGCTGCTGATTACCTTCAGCGTGCTGGCCTTGAACATCGTATCGCGGTCATTATTCAGCCAGAAAATTCCGGGCTAATTTCAGGTTAATGTATTCACTTAGATTGCCATCCTTATCATGCAAACCTCAATGAAACCGAATCAACTCGATATGACTTCGATAAAGGCGCCTATGAAGCCGCCGACCATAGAAATCTCGCAGCTGAATTTCTTTTACGGTAATTTCCAGGGCTTGAAGAATATCAATCTGCAAGTGAACGAAAAGAAAGTCACGGCATTCATCGGCCCTTCGGGCTGCGGCAAATCGACCTTGCTGCGCACGCTCAACCGCATGTACGACTTGTATCCCGGCCAGCGCGCCGAAGGCAAGATCATCTACGCCGGCCGCAATATCCTGGAGCCGGGGCAAGACTTGAACATGCTGCGCGCCAAGGTCGGCATGGTGTTCCAGAAACCGACGCCGTTTCCGATGTCGATCTACGACAATATCGCTTTCGGCATCCGCCTCTACGAAAACCTGCCCAAGGGAGAAATGGACGAGCGCGTCGAATGGGCGTTGTCGAAAGCCGCCTTGTGGGGCGAAGTCAAGGACAAGCTGAACAAGAGCGGCCTGAGCTTGTCCGGCGGCCAGCAGCAACGGTTGTGCATCGCCCGCAGCGTCGCGGTGCGTCCTGACGTGCTGCTGCTGGATGAACCGACTTCGGCGCTGGATCCGATCTCGACGGCCAAGGTGGAAGAGCTGATCAGCGAACTCAAGCAGGACTACACCATCGCCATCGTCACCCACAACATGCAGCAGGCGGCGCGCTGTTCGGACTACACCGCTTACATGTACCTGGGCGAGCTGGTGGAATTCGGCGAGACCGACCAGATTTTCATGAATCCGGCGCGCAAGGAAACCCAGGACTACATCACTGGCCGTTTCGGTTGATACCGCCCAGCCTAAGAATACACACTGCAAAGCACAGAAAGAAATCAGATGACTGGCGAACACTCTTCAAAACAGTATGACACCGACCTGGAAACCATCCGCTCCAAGGTGTTGCTCATGGGCGGCCTGGTTGAGCGGCAGTTCCAGGAAGCCATCAACGTTTTCCGCAACGGCAACCTGGATTCGGCGGAGCGGGTGATCAAGGATGACGACCAGGTCAACCGCCTGGAAGTCGAGCTGGACGATGCCTGCAGCCACCTGATCGTGCGCCGCCAGCCGACTGCCAACGATTTGCGCACCGTGATGGCGACCATCAAGGTGATCACCGACCTCGAGCGCATCGGCGACGAAGCCGCCAAGATCGCCCGCACGGCGATCCATCTGCACAAGCGCGGCATCGGCACCATCGACCATACCGAAACGGTGCGCGTGATCGCCAGCGGTGCTGCCGATCTGCTGCACGATGCGCTGGATGCGCTGGCGCGGCTGGACGAGAAGCAGGCGATGCGCCTGATCGCCCAGGACGCCGTGATCGACCGCGATTTCCGTTCGATCATGCGCAACCTGATCACTTTCATGATGGAAGATCCGCGCACCATTTCGGCTTCCATGGATACCCTGTGGGTGGCCAAGGCGGTCGAGCGCATCGGCGACCATGCCAAGAACATCGCCGAATACGTGATCTATATTGTCGAAGGCAAGGATATCCGCCATACCGACTATGCAACCAGCCAGCTCGACGACGAAATTTAATGTTCCTGATGAAGATTAACCGCGTACTGAAATATGGCCGCCGATAAAACCTCTATCCTGATCATCGAAGATGAGCCGGCAATTGCCGAATTGATAGGCTTCACTATCAAGGAAGCAGGCTGGACGCCATCCATCGTCCATACCGCGGCCGACGGCTGGGAGTTCGTCCAGCGCCGCATGCCGCACCTGGTCTTGCTGGACTGGATGCTGCCGGACCAGAGCGGCCTGCGCCTGCTGTCGCAAATGCGCGCCGACCGCCAGCTGCAATCCATGCTGGTGATGATGCTGACCGCGAAAAGCATGGAAGAAGACAAGGTCCAGGGCCTGGACAATGGCGCCGACGACTACATGACCAAGCCGTTCTCGCCGCGCGAGCTGACGTCGCGGGTGAAAGCCCTGCTGCGGCGCAAGGGCGGCGATGAGGTGCCGGGCATGATGTCGGCCGGCGCGGTATCGCTCGATCCGGCCAGTTGTTCGGTGTGTTTGGAGAACCAGAAGATCGACATCGGCCACGCCGAATATCGCCTGCTGAAATTTTTCATGGCGAATCCGGACCGGGTCTTTTCCCGCAGCCAGCTGCTGGATAAGGTATGGGGCGACCACGTGGTGATTGAAGAGCGCACCGTCGATGTCCACGTGCTGCGCTTGCGCAAGGCGCTGCGGGAATCGGAACACCTGATCCGCACAGTGCGCAGCGTTGGCTACATGCTCTCGGCAAAGTAGCGCAAAATACAAGTTGGCCTGGCTCTGGCAGATTGCCTGTCCGGTTCGTCCGGCTGGGTGGCTTAACCGATGCTCCCATCGCAAATTAGTGATTTATGAATCCACAGATGCTGTTCTGGATCCCGGCCTTGCTGCGGATCCTGTTGATCTTTGTCGTCTCAGGCGTGGTCTGGGCCTTGTTTGGCGCTGTCCCCGGCCTGCTGCTGGGCCTGTCCCTGATGTCGGTGGCGGTGGTGGTGCAGCTGCATTACCTGTTCCGTCTCAGCGGCTGGCTGGATAACCCGCGCAGCGAGAAGCTGCCGGACGGCTGGGGCGCCTGGACCGATATTTTCTCGCGCCTGTACCGGCTGCGGCGCGACGATGAAAAGCACCAGACCGAGCTGAGCGAATGGCTGGCGCGCTTTCGCCAGGCCATGCATCTGTTGCCGGACGGCGTCGTCATCATGGACGACGTGCTGTTCCTGGAGTGGTGCAATCCTGCTGCCGAACGGCATCTGGGCCTGCAGCACGGGCGCGACAAAGGGATGCGCGTCACCAACCTGATCCGCACTCCGGATTTCATCGATTACATCATCCTTGGCCGCTACGACCAGCCGTTGACGCTGAGCCTGCGCGAACGCAAGCTGATCGTGCAGATCATTCCGTTTGAAAACCGGCGCCAGATCCTGGTGACGCACGACGCCACCGAGTCGGAGCGGATCGACATGATGCGCCGCGATTTCATCGCCAATGCCTCGCACGAGCTGCGTACGCCGCTGACCGTCATCAACGGCTTCCTGGAGATTGCCCAGGCCCAGCCCGACCTCGACCAGAAGACCCGTTCCGCGCATTTGCAGCTGATGACCGAGCAAGGCCATCGCATGCAAAACCTGATTGGCGACATGCTGACCCTGACCCGGCTGGAATCGGTTGATTACCCGCTGCGGCCGGAACCCGTGAATATCGACGCCATGCTGCATAACCTGCTGCTGGAAGCGGAAATCCTCTCGGCCGGCAAGCATGTGCTGTCGCTGGCGATCGACGGGCCGGACATCAACGGCAGCAGCGACGAGCTGCGCAGCGCTTTCAGCAACCTGATCTCGAACGCAGTGCGCTACACCCCGGCCGGCGGAAAAATCCACATCGCCTGGCAAAACAGCAAGGCCGGGCCGCAGCTGGTAGTCAGGGATTCCGGCATCGGCATCAGCAGCGAACATATCTCGCGCCTGACCGAACGCTTCTACCGGGTCGACAAGAGCCGCTCGCGGGAAACCCAGGGCACCGGCCTTGGCCTGGCGATCGTCAAGCATGTGCTGCTGCGCCATCACGGCACCCTGGGCGTGGAGTCGCGGCCGGGCGAGGGCAGCGTCTTTACCGTCAGGCTGCCGGCAAGCTCGATCGTTGCCGAAGCGGAAGATTGAACCAGCACGGCGGCTGACAGCCCTAACATCGGCTACAATTCTGCGGCGACAGCTCGTCGCCCTTTTTTGCTCGCCAACCTTGCCGACCGCCATGCCATCTATATACCTGTCCCCGCGTTTTGCCATCAGCCTGGCCCTGTGCGCCGTCCTGTCCGCTTGCGGCGGCAGCCTGACAACAACGCCGGCGCCGCCGGTGGCGGTGGTGCCGACGGTGCAACCGAAAGTCAGCAAGCCGGTCAAGATCGGCCTGGCGCTGGGTGGCGGCGCAGCACGCGGCTTTGCCCACATCGGCGTGATCAAGGCGCTGGAGTCGCAAGGCATCGTGCCGGACATCGTTGTAGGCACCAGTGCCGGCAGCGTGGTCGGCGCCCTGTACGCGGCCGGCAACAACGGCTTTGCGCTGCAAAAGATTGCGCTGCAGATGGACGAGGCGGCGATCTCAGACTGGTCGGTGCCGTTTTTTGCAAAAGTCAGCGGCGTGCTGAAGGGCGAAGCGATCCAGAACTACGTCAACAAGACCATCCACAATGTGCCGATCGAAAAACTGAAGATACCGTTCGGCGCGGTGGCGACAGATCTGAACACCGGCGCGCCGATCTTGTTCAGGCGCGGCAATACCGGAACTGCGGTGCGCGCTTCTTCGGCCGTTCCTGGTGTGTTCCAGTCGGTGCTTGTCGGCGGCCGGCAATATGTCGATGGCGGCCTGGTGTCGCCGGTGCCTGTGCGTTTTGCCCATGAAATGGGTGCGGATTTCGTGATTGCCGTGAATATCTCCGCATCGCCGGAAGCGCAGGCAGCTTCCAGTTCGGTCGATGTGCTGCTGCAGACCTTTGCCATCATGGGCCAGAGCATCAACAGCTATGAGCTGAAAGACGCGGATATAGTGATCCGTCCCGAACTGGGGACGATGAAGGGCAATGACTTCGCCGCCCGCAATACAGCGATCCTGGCGGGCGAGCAGGCGGCCATGGCGCAAATGGCGATTATCAAGAAGAAACTGAAGGAAAAGCGCGAGGAGTAGCTGTGCGTGGCGCCGGAGGCAGGCGGGAACGGCCGCGACCGGCTTAGTTCTGGATGAGGTTTTGCGGCTGGGTAGCCGGTAACTGTATCACCACTGGCGCTTGTGCCGATGATTGCGGCGCCGGCTTGAGAGTATTGCTCATGGCCAGGAACAGGCCGCCGAATCCGAGGAACAGGCCAATAACGGTCGCCAGCATCCACTTATGCGTTTCGCTGGCCACTTTGTGAATTTCGCTTTTCAGGGACTGAACGTCCGCCCGTGTTGCCAGGGTGGGCAACACGGCATCAAATTTTGCTTCCAGGGTGGCTAGGCGTTCCATTGCGTGATCTTCTTGCGGCATGGCTGGTTTGTCAAGATTTGTTTGCGGTGCATCTAGTTGCAAGAACTTTGGATGGTTCATTTGCGCATCATGCTTACCCTTGAAGTCTGTCCCGTCTGATTCTTATGCTTGCATGCTATCGCTGCGGTGGATCGGTAGGGGGAAAAGCCGCTTGTTTTAGGTGTTTGGTTATCATTTTTTTGCAAGGCCGATAAAAAATCCCCTGGCAGTCTTGCACTGGCAGGGGATTTTTGCGTCCGGTAAAAATCTGCAACCGGTTTATTGATGGTTGTCGCCGTCCGGTTCCGGGTCGTTGATGCGGCGCGCGCCGTTGAAGCGCGATTTCCAGTAGGCCAGGTCCATGCTCTCGATGCGCACCTTGCCGCCAGTGGATGGGGCATGGATGAACTTGTTGTCGCCGAGGTAGATGCCGACATGGGAGAAGCTGCGGCGCAAGGTGTTATAGAACACCAGGTCACCCGGCTGCAAGTCCTGCTTGTCGACCTTTTCGCCGCTGCGGCTCAATTCGGCTGCGGTGCGTGGAACGTTGACGCCCCAGGCGTCTTTGAATACATAACGCACCAAGCCGCTGCAGTCGAGACCGTTTTCAGGATTGTTGCCGCCGTATTTGTAATGAATGCCGATCATGCCCATCGCGCTTACAGCCAGTTCCGAGGCGCGGTCGGTAAATTGCTGGAATTTGTTGCGGGTGGTAGTGGTTGGCTGGGGCTGAGCTTCGAAAACGGTAATGTCGGACGCTCGCGCGGGGGAGCACAGCCACAAACTGGCGATCAGCGTGCAGGCCAGGGCCAAGGTCTGGAAAAAGGGGAAGGCTTCTTTAATCGTCATCGTGTTAGATGGGCTCTGTGACATTACGACCGCATGAATGTAAGTGAATAAGAAGCGCCTGTCAAACCGGAGAGGCGAAAGGGCGCTACTATAGCATGACAATATTGCAATTAATATCGGGCTTGTCCGACAACTGATTGAGACTGCATTCGTTTTTGCAATTTCTGTAAAGCAAATATCGGACCAGAAATAATCTGGATGGAAGGTGGTTGCTGCTGATGCCTATTGCAGAGCACTAAAGTACAATAATCAGTTATTTTCACAAGGAGCAAAAATGAAATCGAAACAAGTGTTGACACTCGATGATGTCAAGAAAATTGCCGCTGCCGCAGAGGCTGAGGCGCTCGCGAATCACTGGGCGGTGACGATTTCCATCGTCGACGACGGCGGTCATCTGCTGTGGCTGCAGCGCATGGACGGGGCGGCGCCGATTTCGGCTCATATTTCGCCTGCCAAGGCCAAGACCTCCGCTCTGGGTCAGCGCGAATCGAAGATTTACGAAGACATGATCAATAATGGGCGTTTTTCGTTCATTACTGCACCAAACCTGGAAGGTCTGCTCGAAGGCGGCGTGCCAATCGTGGTGGGCGGCGAGTACCTGGGCGCGGTCGGCGTATCCGGCGTGAAGTCGACTGAAGACGTGCAGATCGCCAAGGCCGGCATTGCTGCCCTGGGCGAGTAAGCAGGAATCATGAAAATGCAGTTGCGGAGAGGGGCGTGGTCCCGGCGATCTGCAACTGCTTGTTTGAATGCCAAACCAGCAAGCTGACAATTATTGGCAGATCTGGCGGTTTGGCTGTAGTAATGAGCATCGTTTGTCAGGTTTGTTGTCTTCGCATTAACGGCAATCGTTTTACGTAATTATTTATACAAAAACCCTAGTCATGGCATCGGTTCAGATTGCCGGGCAGGTGGTTGTCGGCTATAATTGCAGGGTTTAGCCCAATTTACTCCGCCGTAGCGCATACCACCTTCCATTTCGTCCCAAAAAGACTGATAAAGCCGCCAAATCAACACTGTTTGGGGTTTTATAGCGGTCGTTTGGCGCAGCGCAGCGGCGGTAACAACATCAGGAGTTACCCCTTGCAGCCATTTTTTTCTGGCCTCACCGTACCGGCCATCCTCGCGCTAGCAGATGGGACGATTTTCCAAGGTATTTCCATTGGCGCAGTTGGTCATACGACAGGTGAAGTCGTATTCAACACCGCCATGACCGGCTACCAGGAAATCCTCACCGATCCAAGCTACAGCCGCCAGATCGTCACGCTCACCTATCCGCATATCGGCAATACCGGCGTCAATCCAGAGGATATCGAGTCCTCCCAGATCCACGCCGCCGGCCTGATCATCCGCGATCTGCCGCGCCTGGTATCAAATTTCCGCTCCACCCAGACACTTGACGCCTACCTGCAGGAATCGAATATCGTCGCCATCGCCGGCATCGATACCCGCAAGCTGACGCGCATCCTGCGCGAAAAAGGCGCGCAGGGCGGCGCCATCGTCGCCGGCGAGTCGGATATCGCTGCGGCTACCGCGAAAGCGCTGGAACTGGCGCGCGGCTTCCCCGGCCTGGCCGGCATGGACCTGGCCAAGGTGGTATCGACCACCAAGGCCTATAGCTGGAGCGAGACGGAATGGCGTCTCGGCCGCGGCTATGACCAGCAAATCACGCCGAAGTACCACGTCGTGGCTTTCGATTACGGCGTCAAGTTCAACATCTTGCGCATGCTGGCGCAGCGCGGCTGCAAGATCACCGTGTTGCCGGCCCAGGCTAGCGCTGCCGATGCGCTGGCGCTGAATCCGGACGGCATTTTCCTGTCCAACGGCCCTGGCGATCCGGAGCCTTGCGATTACGCGATTGCCGCCACCAAGGAACTGATCGAGCGCGGCGTGCCGACCTTCGGCATCTGCCTCGGCCACCAGATCATGGCGCTGGCATCCGGCGCCAAGACGCTGAAGATGAAGTTCGGCCATCACGGCGCCAATCATCCGGTGCAGGACCTGGACAGCAAGCAAGTGCTGATCACCTCGCAAAATCACGGCTTTGCCGTCGATGGCGCGACCCTGCCGGCGAATTGCCGCGTGACCCACGTATCGTTGTTTGACGGTTCGCTGCAAGGCTTTGCCCGCACCGACAAGCCGGCGTTCTGCTTCCAGGGCCATCCGGAAGCGTCGCCTGGCCCGCATGACATCGCCCCCTTGTTCGATCGTTTCATTCAACTGATGAATCAAACGATGTTGGAGAAAAATAAAAATGCCTAAGCGTAGTGATTTAAAAAGTATTCTGATCATCGGCGCCGGTCCGATCATCATCGGCCAGGCTTGCGAGTTCGACTATTCCGGCGCCCAGGCCTGCAAGGCGCTGCGCGAAGAGGGCTACAAAGTCATCCTGGTCAACAGCAACCCTGCGACCATCATGACCGACCCGGAAATGGCGGACGTCACCTACATCGAGCCGATCACCTGGCAAGCGGTGGAACGCATCATCGCCAAGGAAAAACCGGACGCGATCCTGCCGACCATGGGCGGCCAGACCGCGCTCAACTGCGCGCTCGACCTGCATCGCCATGGCATCCTGGAAAAGTACAAGGTCGAGCTGATCGGCGCTTCGCCGGAAGCCATCGACAAGGCTGAAGACCGTTCCAAGTTCAAGGCAGCGATGACCAAGATCGGTCTCGGTTCGGCCCGTTCCGGCGTCGCCCACACCATGGATGAATCCTGGGGCGTGCAGAAGGAACTCGGCTTCCCGGTGATCATCCGGCCGTCGTTCACCATGGGCGGCACCGGCGGCGGCATCGCCTACAACGCAGAAGAATTCGAAACCATCTGCAAGCGCGGCCTGGAAGCCTCGCCGACCAAGGAACTGCTGATCGAAGAATCGCTGATCGGCTGGAAAGAGTACGAGATGGAAGTGGTGCGCGACAAGGCGGACAACTGCATCATCGTCTGCTCGATCGAAAACCTGGATCCGATGGGCGTGCATACCGGCGACTCGATCACGGTCGCGCCGGCGCAGACCCTGACCGACAAGGAATACCAGATCATGCGTAACGCCTCGCTGGCGGTGCTGCGTGAAATCGGCGTCGATACCGGCGGTTCCAACGTGCAGTTCTCGGTCAACCCGGCCGACGGCCGCATGATCGTCATCGAAATGAATCCGCGCGTCTCGCGTTCTTCTGCGCTGGCGTCGAAGGCGACCGGCTTCCCGATCGCCAAGATCGCGGCCAAGCTGGCGGTGGGTTTCACGCTGGACGAGTTGCGCAATGAAATCACCGGCGGTGCTACGCCTGCATCGTTCGAACCTTCGATCGATTACGTGGTCACCAAGATCCCGCGTTTTGCATTTGAAAAATTCCCGACTGCCGACAACCACCTGACCACCCAGATGAAATCGGTGGGCGAGGTGATGGCGATCGGCCGCACCTTCCAGGAATCGTTCCAGAAAGCCCTGCGCGGCCTCGAAGTCGGCGTCGACGGCATGAACGAAAAGACCCAGGACCGCGAAGTCATCGAAGAAGAACTCGGCGAGCCGGGCCCGGACCGCATCTGGTATGTCGGCGACGCGTTCGCCCAGGGTTTCACGCTGGAAGAAGTGCATCAGCTGACCCATATCGATCCATGGTTCCTGTCGCAGATCAAGGAAATCGTCGATATCGAGCTGTGGCTGGAAAACAGCCAGACGCTGGAAGCGCTGGACCGCGACACGCTGTTCCGCCTCAAGCAAAAGGGCTTTGGCGACCGCCGCCTGGCCAAGCTGCTGAAGACCACCGACACTGACGTCCGCAAGAAGCGCCTGGCGCTGAATATCCGTCCGGTCTACAAGCGGGTCGACACCTGCGCCGGCGAGTTCTCGACTAATACCGCTTACATGTACTCGACCTACGAGGAAGAGTGCGAATCGAACCCGACCAACAAGAAAAAGATCATGGTGCTGGGCGGCGGTCCTAACCGTATCGGCCAGGGTATCGAATTCGATTACTGCTGCGTGCATGCGGCGCTGGCGATGCGCGAAGACGGCTACGAGACCATCATGGTCAACTGTAATCCGGAAACCGTGTCGACCGACTACGACACCTCGGACCGCCTGTATTTCGAGCCGGTGACGCTGGAAGACGTGCTGGAAATCGTCGACAAGGAAAAGCCGTACGGCGTGATCGTGCAGTACGGCGGCCAGACGCCTTTGAAGCTGGCGCTGGACCTGGAAGCCAACGGCGTGCCTATCGTCGGCACTTCGCCTGACATGATCGACGCCGCCGAAGACCGCGAGCGTTTCCAGAAACTGCTGCACGACCTGAACCTGCGCCAGCCGCCTAACCGCACCGCGCGCACGGAAGAAGACGCTCTGCGCCTGGCGCAGGAAATCGGCTATCCGCTGGTGGTGCGTCCTTCCTACGTATTGGGCGGCCGGGCGATGGAAATCGTCCACGAGCAGCGCGACCTCGAGCGCTACATGCGCGAAGCGGTCAAGGTCTCGCACGATTCGCCGGTGCTGCTGGACCGCTTCCTGAACGACGCCATCGAAGTCGACGTCGACTGCCTGTCCGACGGCGAGCGCACCTTCATCGGCGGCGTCATGGAGCATATCGAGCAGGCCGGCGTGCACTCCGGCGATTCGGCCTGTTCGCTGCCGCCTTACTCGCTGTCGCAGGCAACTATCGAAGAGATCAAGCGCCAGACCTCGCTGATGGCCAAGGGCTTGAATGTGGTCGGCTTGATGAACGTGCAGTTTGCGATCCAGCAGATCGATGGCCAGGACGTGGTGTTCGTACTGGAAGTCAATCCGCGCGCCTCGCGTACCGTGCCGTTCGTGTCCAAGGCAACCGGCCTGCAACTGGCCAAGATCGCCGCCCGCTGCATGGTTGGCCAGTCGCTCGACAGCCAGGGCATCAAGAATGAAGTGGTGCCGAAGTATTTCAGCGTCAAGGAAGCGGTATTCCCCTTCGTTAAATTCCCTGGCGTCGATACCATTCTCGGCCCGGAAATGAAGTCCACCGGCGAAGTGATGGGCGTTGGCAAGACCTTCGGCGAAGCGTTCGTCAAGTCGCAGCTGGGCGCCGGCATCAAGTTGCCGACTTCAGGCAAGGTGTTCCTCAGCGTCAAGGGCAGCGACAAGCCGCGCGCGGTCCAGGTCGCCAAGGACCTGGTAGCGATCGGCTTCACCGTGGTGGCGACCAAGGGTACGGCGGCCGCCATCAGCGCTGCCGGGATTCCTGTGGAAACCGTCAACAAGGTGGTCGAAGGACGTCCGCATGTGGTCGACATGATCAAGAACAATGAAATTTCATTGGTGATCAACACGGTCGAAGAAAAGCGCAGCGCGATTGTCGACTCGCGTGCGATCCGCACTTCGGCGCTGGCGGCCCATGCCACCACCTACACCACGATTGCCGGTGCAGAGGCTGCGGTCGAAGGCATGCGTCATCTGGACGAGTTGCACGTCTATGATTTACAAGGGCTGCATAAAACCTTACACTAAGCTCAGATCAGGATGTGCCTAGGCGCATCCTGAATCGCTTCCGGGCTGCGATTGCGACTGCCTGGCAGCAGTCGAAGCCTACAATTTAGCTACAGAAGTTCCTGCGGAGGTCATCAGCGCATCTTTTTTCGGTGCGTTTTTGACCTCCGTGACCTTTTATCGTGTGCCTGGCGCACCCTTGCGTCATGAACCTTATTTAATATTTGTTGAATACCATCCCTATGAGCTCAGTACCTCTTACCAAGCATGGCGCGCAATTGTTGAAAGATGAGTTGCATCATTTGAAAACCAAGGAGCGTCAGGCCGTCATCAAGGCCATCGCGGAAGCGCGCGCACATGGCGATCTTTCGGAAAACGCGGATTACGATGCGGCGAAAGAGCGCCAGGGTTTTGTCGAAGGCCGGATTGCCGACCTGGAAGGGAAGCTGGGCGCCGCACAGGTTATCGATCCGTCAACTCTCGATGCGGACGGGCGCGTGGTGTTTGCTTCCACGGTCGATCTGGAAGACCTGGAGTCGGGCGACAAGGTCACTTATCAGATCGTCGGCACCGATGAAGCCGATATCAAGCTGTCCAAGGTTTCCGTGACTTCGCCGATCGCCCGCGCGCTGATCGGCAAGACCGCGGGCGACGTGGTCGGCGTGCAAGCGCCGTCCGGCATCCGCGAGTATGAAATCCTGGAAGTCCGCTACGTCTAAAGCGTCGCCATGAAGACGGCCGGTGGCGCCGATGCAGCATTCGATCAGAAAATCCAGGAGCAGCGATGTTTGTAGTGCGATGCAGATTGTTAGTCGCGACCTTGTGGGTCGGTAGTTTGTGGACGATAGGCGGCCTGGTGGCGCCAGTCTTGTTCGCCACCTTGCCGGACCGTGTGCTGGCCGGCACCATCGCCGGCAATCTGTTCCGCATCGAGGCCTGGCTGACGGTGGCTTGCGGCATCCTGCTGACGCTGCTGTTCAGCTATCGCACCCATGACGATGCGGCGCCGTTGCGCAAGACCTTGCTGCGTTTCACTTTGCTCATGCTGGCTTGCACCGTGGCCGGCTATTTCTGCCTGCAGCCTTTCATGGCCAGCCTGCGTGAAGCAGCGGCCTTGACGGGCGGTGTCATGAGTGACGGCGCCAGGACGCGGTTCGGCATCCTGCATGGGGCTTCCACGGGGTTTTACCTGATCCAGGGCTTGCTTGGGGTTGGGTTGATTCTGAAATTACGCAGCCTGCGGTAAAGACAAGGTCTCGCAGGGCATGGGGAGGGCGCTAGCAGAATGCTTGCGCCGCCGTACCGGAATACGGCCCCCTCGGTATTGACATGTGATGGCTGCCGAAGCGGCCGGTCATTAACGACCCAATGCCGACTTCTTGCTGCTTTTCTGGCGCGGTTTGGCGCGCTTGATGTTGCCGCCCTGGGTCACGCGCTCATTACCCTTGACCATGACCTTGGTCACCGACGGACGCTTGGTGCCGCTCGGGCTGGGCTTGACGATGGTGACTTCACGCATGCCGCGGCCGCGGGTTTCGCTGCGTTCCTTGGCAGCGTCTTTCTGTGGGCGGTACAAGACCAACAGCTTGCCGATGTGCTGCACCGGCGCCGCGCCTAGCTTTTCACAAATAGTTTCGTAGATGGCGATCCGTGCCTCGCGATCATCACCGAATACACGCACTTTAATCAGGCCATGCGCATTCAGGCTTAAATCGATCTCTTTCATCAGGGTTGGCTTCAAGCCATCTTCGCTGATCAGGACCACAGGATCCAGACCGTGGGCCTGGGAACGGAGCTCGCTACGCTCGGCAGATGTAAGTTTCAACATAAAAATTCCTTAAAAACGGTATTCTACGCGAATGGCAAAGAAGAAATTAAACAAAAACTGGCTGCACGACCACATTAACGACCCTTATGTGAAGCTGGCGCAGAAAGAAGGCTACCGCGCGCGGGCCGCTTACAAGCTGAAAGAGATCGACGAACTGGACAAGCTGATCAAGCCTGGCCAGATCATCGTCGACCTTGGCTCCACTCCCGGCAGCTGGTCACAGTACGCCCGCAACAAGCTGGCCGGCCAGGATGGTGGCGGCATCCACGGCATGATCATCGGCCTCGACATCCTGCCGATGGACCCCATCGCTGACGTCCATTTCATTCAGGGCGACTTCCGCGAGGCCGACAGCCTGCGCAAGCTGGAACGCTTGCTGGAGGGGCGCAAGGTGGATCTGGTGCTGTCCGACATGGCGCCGAATCTGTCCGGCATCGCCATTTCCGACGCCGCGCGGGTCGAAGAAATTATCGATTTGGCAATTGAATTTGCACAAATGCACATGAAGCCGAGCGGCGCCTTGCTGGCGAAGTGCTTCAATGGCACTGGCTACAACGAAGTGCTGATGAAATTCCGCCAGGAATTCAAAACCGTGGCGTCGAGGAAGCCCAAGGCCAGCCGCGACAAGTCTTCGGAAATATTCCTTCTCGGAAAGATATTGAAAAATCCACGTTAAGCAGCAATTTTTCCTTGAATTTTCATAGGGGTGGCCGCATATCTTGCCGCAGGGGGCAGCCCGGAATCCGGTGCAAGCGGCTGAAAAAAATATTTGTTTAGCTATTTTTTCAGCCAAGGCCTCTTAACTCAGGCCAGCCTCCTAGCAAGCTGTACCTATTCCGAGTAAAATCAAAGGAATATCTCGATGCTGTACCTATGTCAGGCGCGCAGCGCGTCCAAGGAGTTCTAGTGAACAACATGTTTTCCAAAGCCGCCATCTGGGTGGTCATCGCCCTGGTGCTTTTCACCGTATTCAAGCAGTTCGACGGGCGCGGACTAGCCAGCGGTGCTGGACCGATTGCCTATTCCGATCTGATTACTGAAATCCGGGCCGGGCATATCACCGATGCGACGATCGAAGGCAGCAGCATTGTCGCCAGCACTTCGGACGGCAAGAAAGTGAAAACCGCCATCACCATGCTGGACCGCGGCCTGATCGGCGACTTGGTCAACAACAACGTCAAATTCGAAGTCAAGCAGCCGGAAGAGCCATCGTTCCTGCAGCAGATCTTCATCTCCTGGTTCCCGATGATCCTGTTGCTGGGCGTCTGGATTTTCTTCATGCGCCAGATGCAGGGCGGCGGCAAGGGCGGCGCTTTTTCGTTCGGCAAGTCGAAAGCGCGCATGCTGGACGAGAACAGCAATTCCGTGACCTTCGCCGACGTCGCCGGTTGCGATGAAGCCAAGGAAGAAGTGTCCGAGCTGGTCGATTTCCTGCGCGATCCGACCAAGTTCCAGAAACTGGGCGGCCGCATTCCGCACGGCGTGCTGATGGTTGGTCCTCCGGGTACTGGTAAAACCTTGCTGGCGCGCGCCATTGCCGGCGAGGCGAAAGTACCGTTCTTCACCATTTCCGGTTCGGATTTCGTTGAAATGTTCGTCGGTGTCGGCGCTTCCCGCGTACGCGACATGTTCGAAAACGCCAAGAAGCACGCTCCCTGCATTATCTTCATCGATGAAATCGATGCGGTCGGCCGCCATCGCGGCGCCGGCATGGGCGGCGGCAACGACGAGCGCGAGCAAACGCTGAACCAGATGCTGGTCGAGATGGACGGCTTCGAAGCCAACTCCGGCGTGATCGTGATCGCCGCCACCAACCGTTCCGACGTGCTGGACAAAGCCTTGCTGCGCCCGGGCCGTTTCGACCGCCAGGTGGTGGTCGGCTTGCCGGACATCCGTGGCCGCGAGCAGATTCTGAATGTGCATATGCGCAAGGTGCCGATTTCGACCGACGTCAAGGCCGACATCCTGGCGCGCGGTACGCCTGGCTTCTCCGGCGCCGACCTCGCCAACCTGGTCAACGAAGCGGCGCTGTTTGCCGCCCGCCGCGCCAAGCGCCTGGTCGAGATGCAGGATTTCGAAGATGCCAAGGACAAGATCGTCATGGGTCCTGAGCGCAAGTCGGCTGTCATGCGCGAAGAAGAACGCCGCAATACGGCGTATCACGAATCCGGCCATGCCGTGGTCGCTAAGCTGCTGCCGAAGGCTGACCCTGTGCACAAGGTCACCATCATGCCGCGCGGCTTTGCGCTCGGCCTGACCTGGCAGCTGCCTGAACATGACCGCGTCAACATGTACAAGGACAAGATGCTGGAAGAGATCGCCATTCTGTTCGGTGGCCGTATTTCCGAAGAAATCTTCATGCACCAGATGTCGACCGGCGCCTCCAACGACTTTGAACGCGCGACTAAGCTGGCGCGGGCGATGGTGACTCGTTACGGCATGTCGGAAAGCCTGGGCACCATGGTGTACGAAGATACCGAGCAAGACGCTTACTTTGGCCGCATGTCGTCCAAGACCGTATCGGAAGCGACCCAGCAAAAGGTTGATGCGGAAATCCGCAGCATCCTGGATCAGCAATACGCTTTGTCGCGTCGCCTGCTGGAAGAGAACAAGGAAAAGGTCGAAGCCATGACCAAGGCCTTGCTCGACTGGGAAACCATCGACGCCGACCAGATCAACGACATCATGGAAGGCCTGGAGCCGCGCTTGCCGAAAGCCGGCAGTTCGGTGCGCAAGGCGCCTAGCGACAATTCGTCCGGCGGTGTGACGCCGACGGCTACTGCACCGGCCTGATCCAGCTGACAGCGCCTGGCCGGCGTCGCTTGTGAATGCACGAGATATCTGCAAGGGTGAGGAGCGATCCTCGCCCTTTTTGTTTGAGCGCCGGTATGGCCTGGCCTGATGCCGCTGCGGAAAATCTTCAAGTCCCAGGCAAGCCGTTTTCAAGATCCAATTTAACTCACCATGCAACAATATTTTCAATGCGGCCGCTACCGGCTGCCGGTCAATACGCCTGAGGCGCGGCCGCTAGTGATGGGCATCCTTAACGTCACGCCCGATTCGTTTTCCGACGGCGGCAAATTCCACGCGCTGGAATTTGCCTTGTCGCATGCAGAACAGATGATTGCCGATGGTGTCGACATCATCGATATCGGCGGTGAATCGAGCCGTCCGGGGAGTCCCGCACTGTCGCTGCAAGAAGAGCTGGACCGCGTCATGCCGGCGATCTACGCCTTGCGCGATTGCGGCAAGCCGCTCTCCATCGATACCTACAAAGCGGCAGTCATGCGCGAGGCGATTGCCGCCGGCGCCGACCTGATCAACGATATCAACGGCTTTCGCGGCGCCGGTGCGCTGGAAGCGGTGAACGATAGCGATTGTGGCCTGTGCGTCATGCACATGCAGGCGGATCCGCAAACCATGCAGGCCAGGCCGGAATACCAGGATGTGGTGGCCGAAGTCAGCGCCTTCCTGATCGAGCGCGTTACTGCCTTGGAGCTGGCCGGCGTTGCAAGAAATCGCATCAGCATCGATCCAGGCTTTGGCTTTGGCAAGACCTTGGCGCATAATGTTGCATTGTTGCAAAGCATAGGTGATATTCAGCGCCGCCTGGACCTGCCCCTGCTGGCGGGAATCTCGCGCAAGTCGATGCTGGGCGAGCTCACCGGCAAGCCGGTCGAGCGGCGTCTGGCCGGCAGCCTGGCGGCGGCCTTGGCGGCGGCTGCCCAGGGCGCCAGGATCGTGCGGGTGCATGATGTGGCGGAGACGGTTGACGCGCTCAAGGTCTGGCATGCCGCGCAAATTTCAAAAACAATGTGATTGCGATTCACAAGAAAACTGACTGAAGGTTGAAATGACTAGAAAATATTTTGGCACCGACGGCGTACGCGGCCGTGTAGGCGTAGCGCCAATCACCCCTGATTTCGTCATGAAGCTGGGTTACGCCGCCGGCAAGGTGCTGGCGCAGGCCAAAGCAGGCGGCGGCAAGCCGACCGTCCTGATCGGCAAGGACACCCGGGTTTCCGGCTACATGCTGGAAGCGGCGCTGGAAGCAGGCTTTGCTGCCGCCGGCGTGGACGTCATGCTGGCCGGCCCGATGCCGACGCCGGCTATCGCTTACCTGACCCGGGCCCTGCGCCTGGCAGCCGGGGTCGTGATTTCGGCCTCGCACAATCCGTATGAAGACAACGGCATCAAGTTTTTTTCCGCGCAAGGCAACAAGCTGCCGGATGCGGTCGAAACCGCGATTGAAGCAGCGCTGGAACTGCCGATGGACTGCGTCGCTTCCGACAAGCTAGGCAAGGCCAGGCGGCTGGACGACGCGGCCGGACGCTATATCGAATTCTGCAAAAGCACCTTCCCTAACGAGCTGGACTTGCGCGGCCTGACGATCGTGGTCGACAGCGCCCACGGCGCCGCCTATCACATCGCGCCGCACGTATTCCATGAACTGGGCGCGGAAGTGATCGCCATCGGCAACCAGCCGAACGGTTTCAATATCAATGACGGCTTTGGTGCTACCGCGCCGGATGCCTTGTCGCTGGCGGTGCGCGCCAACCGCGCGGATATTGGGATTGCGCTGGATGGCGATGCCGACCGCTTGCTGATGGTGGACGCCAGCGGCCGCATCTACAATGGCGATGAACTGCTGTACGTGATGGTCAAGGACCGCATGAAGACCGGCGCGGTAAAAGGCGCGGTGGGCACCCTGATGACGAACATGGCTCTGGAAGTGGCTTTCCGCCAGATGGGCGTGGAGTTTGCACGGGCCAAGGTCGGCGACCGCTATGTGCTGGAAGTGATGAAGGAACGCGGCTGGAACCTGGGCGGCGAGGGCTCCGGCCATTTGCTGTGCCTCGACAAGCATACGACCGGCGACGGTATCGTCTCGGCCCTGCAGGTGCTGTCGGCCTTGAAGCGCGATGGCGAAACGCTGGCCGAACTGACTGCCGATATCACGCTGTATCCGCAAACCTTGATCAACGTAAAAGTGAGCGCGGGTTTCGACTGGCAGAAAAATCCGGCCATGGTGGCGGAGAAAGAGGCGGTAGAGCGCGAACTTGGCGATAACGGCCGTGTGCTGATCCGCGCCTCCGGCACCGAGCCGCTGATCCGGGTCATGGTCGAAGCCAAGAGTGCGGAGCTGGCGCAGGCAATGGCACGCCGGATTGCGGATAAAGTAACGCTCTGAGGCGTGTACCCTCGGGATTGAATTGCTGGATTGAATAGAGTTAATGCCTGATGTCGAAATATCAAACCCACATCCTGATTGTCGAAGATGAACCTGGCATTGCCGAGCTGCTGCGTTTTACGCTCGACGATGCCGGTTTTTCCTGTGAGATTGCGTATAGCGCCGCCGAGGCGCGTCAGGCTATCGTCGGGGTCTTGCCCAAGGCTGTATTGCTGGACTGGATGCTGCCCGACACCTCCGGCCTGGCGCTGCTGCAGGAATGGCGCGGCCAGCCCCGCAGCGCCACGCTGCCGGTCATCATGCTGACCGCCAAAGGCATGGACGAAGACAAGGTCCGGGGACTCAACGCGGGCGCCGACGACTATGTCACCAAACCGTTTTCACCGAAGGAACTGATTGCGCGGATCCAGGCGCTGCTGCGGCGCAAAGTGCCAGAGCTCGGGCAAAGCCTGCTGACGCATGGCTTGATCCGCATCGATACCGACCGCTACCAGGTCACTGTCGATAACCAGGAAGTCGAGCTGGACCAGGCCGAATTCAAGCTGCTGCGTTTCCTGGTGGCGCATCCGGACCGGATTTTTTCGCGCGCCCAACTGCTCGATAAGGTCTGGGGCGACCATACCTTTATCGAAGAGCGCACGGTCGATGTCCATATCATGCGTCTGCGCAAATCGCTCGGCCTGGCCGCCGACTACGTCAAGACGGTGCGCGGCGTCGGCTACAAGCTCAACGCCGAGCCGGCAGCGTGACCATGGTGCCATGGTGGTAGACAGCACGCGCAGCGCACGTAAATTCTGGGTGCCGGCGCTGCTCTGGTTCGCTCTCCTGTCCCTGGTTGCCGTGGCGGTAGGCGCCGCCTTCGGCGCCATCACTGGCCTGCTGTTCTACAGCCTGTCGCTGGCGAGCCTGCTGTTCTTGCAAATGCGCTCGCTCTATCACATCGAACAATGGCTGGACGCACCGGTCGGCCGCCCGCGGCCAAAAACCTGGGGCATGTGGGCGCATGCATTCGCGGCGCTGGAAGATATTCGCCATGAAGACGAACGCTCGCGCGCTGAAATGGCGGAGTGGCTGGCGCGCTTTCGCCAAGCCATGAGTCTGCTGCCGGATGGCGTCGTGATCGTCGATGGCGTGATGCACCTGGAATGGTGCAACCCGGCGGCGCAAAGCCATCTGGGCTTGGACCTGAAGCGCGATGAAGGACGCTTGCTGACCAATCTGATCCGCTCTCCCGATTTTGTCGGCTACATGCTGTCTGGCCGTTTCGAGCAGCCTTTGCCCTTCACGCACCACGACCGAAAAATCCTGGTGCAACTGATTTCCTTCGAAAGCCGGCGCCAGATCCTGGTGACCCACGACGTCACGCAAAATGAAAAAATGGATACCATGCGGCGCGATTTCATCGCCAATGCCTCGCATGAGCTGCGCACCCCGCTCACGGTCATCAACGGCTTCCTGGAGCACGCGCTGAGCAGCGAGATGAGCGAGGAAACCCGCCAGCGCCAGCTGCACCTGATGGCGGAGCAAGGGCAGCGCATGCAACGGCTGGTGGCTGACATGCTGACGCTGACCAGGCTGGAATCGCTGGTGCAGCCGCCATCCGGCGACACGGTGCGCGTCAAGCCGTTGCTGACCCGCATAGTCGAAGAGGCGAGGGCGCTGTCGGGCGGCAAGCACAACATCACATTGTGGCAAGTGCAGGAAGTCGACCTGAAAGGCAATCACGACGAACTGGAAAGCGCATTTGCGAATCTGCTGTCGAACGCGGTGCGCTATACGCCTGACGGCGGCCGCATCGATGTCAGCTGGATCATGGAAGACGACAGCGCGAGCCTGACCGTGGCCGACGACGGCATCGGCATCGCGGCAGAACATTTGAGCCGGCTCACGGAGCGCTTCTACCGCGTCGATAAAACCCGTTCGCGCGCGACGCAGGGAACCGGGCTGGGCCTGGCGATCGTGAAGCATGTTTTACTGCGTCATCGCGGCCGCCTGGAAATTTCTTCCGAATATGGAAAAGGCAGCCGTTTCAAAGTCATTTTCCAGCGCGCGCAATTAGTGCTGCGGCAGGATTGAAGCAGCAGAAAATAATTTCACCAATCATTTAAAACTACAGCTTTGCTTAAAACATCAGCAGCTTTTTTACCGATCTGCTGACGTATTAAGCAGAACCGGAAAAAGTTTGAATATTTATCGAAAAAGACGATTTTTTTGTCGCATATTTTTCTGAAATCTGGTCTAATCCGTCTCTCAAGTTTTTCAGCAGATAAGCTTCTGGCGGTACCGTTATTAGGTTGGTTTTAGCAGCAAAATTTAAAAATTTTCCTGTATAAAAATTTGACAAAAATCGGAATACTGTTTATTATCTTGCTTCTCGGAGTGTAGCGCAGCCCGGTAGCGCACCTGGTTTGGGACCAGGGGGTCCAAGGTTCGAATCCTTGTACTCCGACCAATAAGTAGAAAAGGGGCTGTCTTCGGACAGCCCCTTTTTTCATTTCCGCCTGACAAAAACAGGCGGCGCAATGAATCGATCTGACGATCGGAATCAGGCACTAAAGCGTATGAATCCGGCCGTAGCTCAACTGGATAGAGCATTCGGCTTCTACCCGAAATGTTGGGGGTTCGATTCCCTCCGGCCGGACCAGTTTTTAGCTTGATCTATCACCGCCGTATCCTGCAGTAATTTCCCTTTTTGCAATATTTCTCGACGCTACAAGTCCAGTCGGCGGCTAGTACACACTAGGCCCGTGCCGGACATCGCGCAGCCGTCCTGCCTTTTCAAGCGTGAGTCCGGTCAAAAACAGACGGCGCCGCTGCATGGCTATTTCCTAGCAAGTTAGGCGCGCGCTTAAGGCGCGCCACTTCCGGGCGACATTATGATTGCGTCATTGACATCGCCATTGTCAAAGACCCGGCGCCAGCGCATCAGCCGCGGCGCCGTCACGATCATCTGTCATCGAGGAGAACGGCATGCATGTTTTATCCCATCCTTCCACAGGTACAAATTCCAAGGTCTGGCGTCGCACTGAGAGCAACCGCAAGAAGCTCCTGCGTGGCGCCGCTTTGCCGATTGCGTCGCCTGTCCTGGCGTTCGGCTTAAGCTTCTGCGCCGTGTTTGCGACGGCGGCGCCGGAATATGTCGATGCCGTCGATTATCCCGCCAACCAGCAGGGCTGGGAGGCCTTCCGCAGCCTTGAGAGGCGCCTTGTGAAGGATTTCGACGAGATCTGTGGCGACACCTACTGCGAGGGCGAATTCAGCAACCTGCAGGCTTTGCGCTATCGCTGCTCGGTGCGGCAGGCGGACAGCCTCATCGGTGAATGCGTCTGGAGTTTTGCCGGCAGCAATGCCGCGATCGATGGCGCGACAGGCAAGGTGGTGGTGGATGCAAGGACTTGGGCATGCCGCACGCCGCTGGCGTCGCAAACACCGGTCGCGACGTTCTACAGCGCATTGTCGGTTGCAAGGCCGATACTGGCGACGCTGCCGGCTACGGCGACCACCATCCACGAGGGATTGTCGAACTGCTTGAACTGAGCGGAAGGATGTCTGCAGACGCTGGATCCATGGCGGATGGCGTGCGGGGGAAAAGGGAGGGAAGGCAGCATGGCCGGCTTTGCTGGGAGCCAGTCTGATCAGGCCGGGACCGTTGAGCCGGTCCGGTTGCCATGTATTATTTCCGAGCCAGCCGACGGTGGCGCTGTTAGCGGCGCCGTCAGCTGGCCTGGTTATAGCGGAGTTTAACGACCGCGTCCGCCGGAGCGGCGTGGCGCCGCCGGACGTGCTTGCGAACCGTTGCCGCCGCCATGGCCGCGCGATGGGCCTTGGGCTGGCTTGGCGCCGCCTGGCGCGCCGCCGGGAGCACGGCCGCGGCCACCACCGCCACCGGCGCGCTGGCCGCCGCCACCGCCGCTGCGCAGCTGGATCGGCTGGGCGCGGGCGTTTGGATCCGGTTCAAAACCGGCTACAACTTCTTTCGGCAGTTCGCGTTTGATCAGCTTCTCGATGTCTTTCAACATCTGGTGTTCATCCACGCACACCAGCGACACGGCTTCGCCGGTAGCGCCGGCACGGCCGGTACGGCCGATGCGGTGCACATAGTCTTCCGGCACATTAGGCAGGTCGTAGTTGACCACGTGCGGCAACTGGTCGATATCGATGCCGCGCGCGGCGATGTCGGTCGCGACCAGCACTTGCAGGCTGCCGTCCTTGAACTCGGCCAGCGCGCGGGTGCGGGCCGACTGGCTCTTGTTGCCGTGGATCGCCATGCCGCTGATGCCGTCTTTTTCCAGCTGCTCGACCAGCTTGTTGGCGCCGTGCTTGGTGCGGGTAAACACCAGCACCTGCGACCATTGGTGAGTCTTGATCAGATGCGCCAGCAACGGGTGCTTGCGGTCGCGGTCTACCGGGTGGATCTTTTGCTGGATCACTTCCACGGTCGAATTGCGGCGCGCCACTTCAATCATGGCGGGCGAGTTGAGCAGGTTGTCGGCCAGGATCTTGATTTCGTCGGAGAAGGTGGCGGAGAACAGCAGGTTCTGGCGCTTCTTCGGTAGCACTGCGAGAATCTTCTTGATGTCGCGGATGAAGCCCATGTCGAGCATGCGGTCGGCTTCGTCAAGGATCAGGATTTCCACGTGGTTCAGGTTGACGGTACCTTGCTGCATGTGATCCAGCAGGCGGCCTGGGGTGCACACCAGGATGTCGACGCCATGCTTGAGCAGCTTGATTTGCGGATTGATGCCGACGCCGCCGAAAATCACGGCCGAGGTCAGCTTCAGGTATTTACCGTACAGGCGCACGCTTTCTTCCACCTGGGCCGCCAGTTCGCGGGTCGGCGTCAGCACCAGTGCGCGGATCGGGCGCTGGCTGCCGGTCGGGTTGGTGGCAGAAGTCGACAGACGGTGCAGTACAGGCAGGGTGAAACCTGCGGTCTTGCCGGTGCCGGTCTGGGCGCCAGCCAGCAAATCGCCGCCGGCCAGAACTGCAGGAATCGCCTGAGTCTGGATCGGGGTAGGGGTAGTGTATCCGTGTTCGGTTACGGCACGAACGATGGCTTCGGACAAGCCGAGTTCAGAAAAAGACATGACAACTCAATAGAATAATATCGGCCTGTCGCCTTGGATAAGGCGCCAGTCGCAGGCAAACGGGATTAGAGGAGATTGGAGCCACCCTGGCCGAGGAATACGCTCCCTGGCCCGATAACATCCTTGACAGCAGTATTTGACTGGAGAATTTGCTGTGTCGCCGCAGAGTATAACAACGGCGCGCTACAGGCAAGCGTTTCCGCTGCATTCAACGGAGGATGGCGGAAAATGACCGCCGCGTGTCCGAAACAGGGCACGCCGGCGGCCGGCGCAAATTATTTCATTGCCGCCGCGGCGCGTTCGCGCAGCTCCTCGTCGCTATAGTCGGCAATATGGGTGCTGATGGTCCAGAGATGGCCGAACGGGTCTCTGAGGGTGGCGGAGCGGTCGCCATAGAACTGATCTTGCAGCGCCCTGATTTCTGTTCCGCCGGCAGCGATCGCCTGCGGGTAGGTGACATCGACATTGTCGACGTAAAGCATGATGCTCGTGCTGGCTGCGCCGAGCGACTTGGGATTGTGGATCAGCATTTCCGGAAAATCGTCCGCCAGCATCAGGCGCGCATTGCCGATCTGGATTTCGGCGTGGCCGATTCTGTTGCCGGGGCCTTCCATGCGCAGTATTTCTATTGCATTGAACGCTTTTTTATAGAATTCGAGTGCTGCGGCTGCGCCATTGATGGCGAGATAAGGGGTGACGCTGGTGTAGCCGTCGGGGATAGCTTTGACTGCCATGTTGCTCTCCTGCGGGTTGAGAGATGGTCGTTAAGAGTGTCCAATGTCATTATTGCGCATGCATTGCAATCTCTCAATCCCGCAGTTGAATTGGCAAATATGCCAATTTCCAGAATGACAGCAAGGGCGGATGTTGCTTGCCGTCACGGGCTGCAACGCGATTTTATTTTGTTGCGTATGGCGACAGCAGGCTGACCATTTGTGCGAATACCTTTGGGCTGCCGGCCAGCACGTCGCCCTTGTACAGGTAATCGGATTCGCCGGTGAAATCGCCGATGATGCCGCCCGATTCGCTGATCAGCAGGGAGCCGGCAGCGATATCCCAAGGCTTCAGGCCTTTTTCAAAGAAGCCGTCGAGGCGGCCTGCGGCCAGGTAAGCCAGGTCGAGCGCAGCGGAGCCAGGGCGGCGCAGGCCGGCGCAGCTTTGGGTCATGATGCGGAACATTTTGATGTATTCGTCCATGGCCGGACCTTCGGTCTCGCGGAATGGAAAGCCGGTGCCGATCAGGGCGTCAGCGATCTTGTCGCGCTTGCCGACGCGGATGCGCTTGTCGTTCAGGTAGGCGCCGGAACCCTTGGTGGCGGTGAACAGGTCGTTGCGGGTAGGGTCGTAGACCACGGCCTGGGTGATCTGGCCGCGATGCTGCAGGGCGATGGAAACGCAGTACTGCGGAAAGCCGTGGATGAAGTTGGTGGTGCCGTCGAGCGGATCGATGATCCAGACGTTTTCGTTGTCGTCGTGCAGGTTGGCGGAAGCGCCCGACTCTTCGGCCAGGATGGCGTGGTCGGGATAGGCGTTCTTCAATACATCAATGATCGCGGCTTCGGCAGCCTGGTCGACTTCGGTGACGAAATCGTTGTGCTGCTTTTTGGTGACTTTCAGCAAATCGAGGTCGAAAGAGGCGCGCGAGATGACCGCGGCGCCGCGACGAGCGGCCTTGATGGCCGTATTGAGCATTGGATGCATGATCGGGGTTCCGTTAAAATGGCGGCACTGTGCCAACCGGGAACAGAACCGCCTATTGATTGATAATAATGAACGATGCGGACTGCGCTGCGTCTGTCACGCTGCTTGCTTTGATACTTATTTGGGTAAGTAAGCAGCTTTTAGTCGCAAAAATCCGCATTATGGCGCTATTTTAAACCTAGATTGCTTAATTGACCGCTTACTTTTACCTGAAAGCACCGATGGATACAGATTTTCATTCGTTTGACAACGCTCGCCGCCTGAGTGGGGAGCGCAAATGAAGCCGGCGAAAATCGATACGCCTCTTTTCCAGCGCTTGCGCTTCGTGCTGGTGGAAACCAGCAGTCCTGGCAACGTCGGCGCCGCAGCCCGGGCGATCAAGACCATGGGATTTTCCGAGCTGGTTCTGGTGAATCCGCGCTTTCCCGATGTCTTGCAGCGCGAAGAAGCCGTGGCGTTCGCCAGCGGCGCCCAGGACATCTTGGCGTCGGCGCGCATTGTCGACAGTGTCGAACAGGCTTTGGAGGGCTGCAACTTTGCCGCAGCCTTGAGCGCCCGATTACGCGAGTTCTCGCCGCCGCTGACGGCGCCTCGCGCACTCGCGGCCCAGCTTGCCTGCGACGCCAGCTTGAATGCAGCGGTACTGTTCGGCAGCGAACGCTACGGCTTGCCCAACGAAGTGGTGGAAAAATGCAATGTCCTGCTGAATATCCCTGCCAACCCGGAATATTCATCGTTGAATCTGGCGCAGGCGGTGCAGGTGCTGGCTTACGAATGCAGGGTTGCTGCCGGCGAAGATTTGTCGCCGGCAGGCGCCGACGAGATCGGCTTTCAGGGCAATGCCGCCAGCCTGACCGACATCGACGGCATGTTTGCGCATCTGGAGCAGGCATTGATCGAAATCGAGTTCCTGGACCCCGCCAGCCCGAAAAAGCTGATGCCGCGCTTGAAGCGGCTGTTTTCCCGGGCCCAGCTGGAGACTGAAGAGGTCAATATCCTGCGCGGCATCGCCAGCCAGATACTCACCAAGCGGCGCCGGCTGGACCGTTCCTGACGCTGTACAACGGCAGGGCCTTAGTTCCAGCTGCGCAGCAGGCCGACCGCGAGGCCTTCCAGTGCGAAATCTTCCTGGGAGTTGACGACAATGGGTTCAAAGTCAGGATTTTCGGGGAGCAGCTGGATTACCGAACCGGATTTCTGATAGCGCTTGACGGTGACGTCGTCGCCCAGCCGCGCGACGACAATCTGGCCATTCCTGGCGCTGTCGGCCTTCTTCACTGCCAGCAAGTCGCCATCGAGGATGCCGGCATCGCGCATCGACATGCCGCGCACTTTCAGCAAATAATCCGGTTTGGCGCTGAACAGGGCGGGGTCGACGTTGTAGCTGGCCTGGATGTGTTCCTGCGCCAGGATCGGCGAGCCGGCAGCGACCCGGCCGACCAATGGCAGGCTCAGCTGCATCAGCGCCGGATGCGGCAGCGCCAGTTGCGTGCCCTGGCTGCGCAGCGTGCTTTCCGTCAGGCGGATGCCGCGTGAAGTGCCGGGAGCGATCACGATGGCGCCCTTGCGCGCCAGCGCCTGCAAGTGTTCTTCCGCCGCATTCGCCGAGCGGAAGCCGAGTTCGGTCGCGATTTCCGCGCGCGTCGGCGGGAAGCCGGTGTTTTCGATGGCGTCCTTGATCAGGTCGAGGATTTGCTGTTGGCGGGCGGTCAGTTTAATCATATGTGTTTGCAGGCAAGGTTTGATAGCTGGGGCAATGCAGGGGAACTGCGTTGTTCCAGGCTATCCAGTTCCGATAGGGGCACGAATACTTTAACCGGCTCTTCAAGCAGCCAGTCTGCATTTGTGCTGTGTATATCAACAGTCTGTATTTTTGTACAGTATTTGTGCAAATGCAAGATAAATTGATGCGGATTAGCCACTTCCTTACGTCTATGTCGCCGCAGGGGCCTGAAAACATTGAGTTTTGTTGCAATTGCGCGTAATATTGCTGGTTTTCCTCTTCCCACACTCGTCTTGACGCCGAGGTGGGCGATTCTTCAATCAGTCCAAAAGGAGCTTACATGCGTCATTATGAAATCGTATTTATCGTCCATCCAGATCAAAGCGAGCAAGTGCCTGCAATGATCGAACGCTACAAAGGTATCGTCACTACACGTGGCGGCACTGTACATCGCGTGGAAGACTGGGGCCGCCGCCAACTGGCATACCTGATCCAGAAACTGGCTAAAGCACATTACGTCTGCCTCAACATCGAGTGCGACAGCGAAACTCTGGCTGAAATCGAAACCGGCTTCAAGTTCAATGAT
>NZ_DATMRB010000016.1:0-34348 GCF_035566555.1 Collimonas sp. | reverse complement strand
CGCCTTCGGCATGGGGATCGACAAGCCGGATGTGCGCTTTGTCGCCCATCTGGACCTGCCGAAAAGCATCGAAGGCTATTACCAGGAAACCGGCCGCGCCGGCCGTGACGGCGGCCCGGCTAATGCCTGGATGGCGTATGGCTTGCAGGATGTGGTGCAGCAGCGCCGTATGATCGATGAGTCGGAAGCCGGCGAGACCTTCAAGCGCGTGCTCGGCGTCAAGCTGGACGCCATGCTTGGCCTGTGCGAAACCTTGCATTGCCGGCGCGTGCGCCTGCTGGATTATTTCGGCCAGGGTTCCGAGCGCTGCGGCAACTGCGATACCTGTATGAGTCCGCCGGTCTCATTCGACGCCACGGTGGTGGTGCAAAAGCTGCTGTCGACGATTTATCGTGTCGACCAGCGCTTCGGCGCCATGCACGTGATGGATGTCTTGCGCGGCATCGATTCCGACAAGATCAAGCAGTGGCGCCACGACCAGCTATCCACCTTCGGCATCGGCAGCGACCGCAGCGAAGCGGAGTGGCGCGCCATCTTGCGGCAATCGATTGCGCTCGGCCTGATCACGGTCGACCATGAAGCTTACAGCGCCTTGAAGCTGACCGATGCTGCGCGGCCGGTGCTGAAGGGCGAACATCCGGTACAGCTGCGGCAGTATCAGAAACCGGTCAAGCAGAAGCGCAGCAGCGGCAAATCCAAGGGCTACGTCGAAACCGATCTGTCGACGCTGGAACAGGCCATCTTCGAGAAACTGCGCTGGTGGCGGGTGGAAACCGCGCGCAAGCACAATGTGCCAGCCTATGTCATTTTCCACGACGCCACCATGCGCGAAATCGCCAAGGCGCAACCGAGTTCGCTGGACGACCTGCGCGGCGTCAGCGGCGTCGGCGAGAAGAAGCTGGAAACCTATGGCGCCGAGATCGTCGAGCTGATTGCAGAATTCGTGCCCACCCTACTCGGGATTTTTTTTCCAGCCGGAACGCAAATGAATGATTAAGGCTTGGTCCCCAGCGCCGCCATCAAGGCCTGCCTGATTTTCGCTTCCTGCGGCGCCACGCCGAAACCAAGCATCACGCCTTGCGCATCGAAGAAGCGGCAGATCGTGGTGCCGCCATCGACTTCGGTTTCCCAGCGGCCGGTCGCCACCGCATGCGCCGGCGGCGGCACCAGCGCCAGCGGATAGCTTGGCGTCTTGACGATCACCGGTGAATGCTTGAGATCGATTTCCGTGTCTTCGCCGTTCAGAGTCTTGGCAATCGCCCGGGCTGCTGTCAGGATCGGTGCAATATACGGCAGCGGGCTGGTGCGGCCTTCGCCATCGATGCGGTATTCGGCGCAATCGCCGAGCGCATACACGTCGGGTGCGCTGGTGCGGCCATGGGAATCGATCAGGATGCCGCGGCCGCTGGCCAGGTTCGCCGCTTGCGCCAAGGTCAGGTCGGGGCGCAGGCCGACGGCCGACAGGACCACATCGGCCACCACGCTATCGCCATTGGCCAACGTCACTTTGAGTGCGCCGTCGGCATGATCGACGCTGCTGGCGGTGGTGCCCAGGCGCAGGTCTATGCCGCGCGCGCTGAGGGCGGCGTGCAAGCCTTGCGACAGCGGCGGCGGCGCCAGCGCTGCCAAAGGCAGGCTGTTGGGATCGACCAGCATGACCTGGTGGCCGTGGGCGGCGAGGTCGTCGGCAAATTCGCAGCCGATCAGGCCGGCGCCCAGGATCACCACGCGAGCGGACGCCTGTACCTCGGGCAGCAGCTTCTCGCGGAAGGTGGCGTAATCGTCGATGTGATTGACCGACAGCACGCGCTCGGCGGCGTCGCCGCCGATACCCAGCCGGATCGCCTGGGCGCCGACCGCGATCACCAGCTGTTCATAGTCGAAAGCGCCGCTGCTGGTGTCTACCACTTTGGCGATCGTATCGATATGCTTGACCCGGGTCTTGGTCATGATATGGGCGCCGACCTGTTCCGCCATTGCGACGGCGCTGTGCGAGACCAGCTGGGCCGCCAGTTTCTTTTGCGCGAAAGCATTCGACAGCATTGGCTTGGAGTAGAAACCGCCATCGTCGGCAGTGATGATGAGCAGGGCGGCAGTCTTGTTCAGCTTGCGCACTTCACGTGCCAGAGAATAAGCAGCCATGCCGGCGCCGATGATGATAATGGGTTTCATGGATGTCCTGGGGAGTGATGGCGGTGAGGATAAAGCGTCTTGAGGTGATTGGGAAATTGTCTTGCCGGCCGCCGCAGGCGCTTGCGCCTGGCGATGCAGCCGCCGATTTTACAACAGTTGCCTAGTGTCGTGTCACGCCTCATCTGTCGGCATCTCGCTGGTCCTTGACCCGTATCGCGTCGTTGCGCCTCGTCGCCATAGCCCCGCTATGTCTCCTCGGCACGCCTAGCGCTACGGGCCAAGGCCGGCGCGATATACCGACAGATGAGGCAGGACACGACACTAGATCTCGACCATTTCAAAGTCTGCCTTGGCGACGCCGCAATCCGGACATTCCCAGGTAGCGGGTACGTCTTCCCACTTGGTGCCGGCAGCGATGCCGTCTTCCGGCCAGCCGGCCGCTTCGTCATAAATCAGGCCGCAAACGATGCATTGGTAAGTTTTCATGTTGTTTCCTCTATGTGTGGTGATGGTGTTTCACCTGGCGGCGCTTTGCCCCGCCGCCCGGCGCTTTTCTTTGATTACGCTGCGTTCAATGCATCCAGCGCATGCTGGTAATGATTGGCGTGGCGCTCTTCCACCTTGGCCAGGGCAGCGAAGCGCTTGGCTGCCTTTTCCAGGGTGCGTTTGAAATTCTCTGCATGCTCTTTCGATTCAGCGATCTGCTCATCGTATTCGGCGACCGCAGCCTGGTTGCCTTCTTCAATCGCCAGGTGGCGGAATTTTGGATACATCTCAGTGTATTCGTAAGTCTCGCCTTCAATCGCGATTTCCAGCGATTTGGCTGGCGTCAGCTGCGCTTTCGGATACAGCAGGTCGAGATGGCCAAAAGCATGCATCACTTCCTGGTCTGCCGTATCCTCAAAAATCTTGGCGACATCGTTGGCGCCCGCTTCGCGTGCCAGCTTGGCGAAATAGCGGTATTTTATATGGGCCATGGATTCACCGGCGAAGGCGGCTTCCAGGTTTTCGATAGTGACTGATTTGCTGTTGCTGTCTTGGTTTGCCATGGTGTGCTCTCTCAATTGTCCGGGGGAAGGGTGTTTTGTTGATGACCTTGGGATGAATGATAGATTTTATTTATCAAAAATGGAAATTGGATATCTTAATGGCTATGATAGATTTATATGTCAATTTTTATATCGAATAGCTTTTATCAATATACAACTATGTGAAATCGCTATTCACCATGCGAAATTCGCATAGCTGCTTGCGAGCAGTCTGATAAAATCAAGGACTTTCACTTGTTACACTTGGGGACAGAGAAACATGGATTCGATGATCGATAAAAAAGAAGAGCTGCGCCTACAATTACGCCAAGCGGCGCTTGAATATCACGAGTTTCCGACCCCCGGGAAAATCAGCGTAACTCCTACCAAATTACTGACCAACCAGCGCGATCTGGCGCTGGCCTACTCGCCGGGCGTGGCCGCGGCTTGTGAAGAAATCGTTGCCGATCCGGCCAATGCCTTTCGCTACACAGCGCGCGGCAACCTGGTGGCAGTCATTACCAACGGCACTGCCGTGCTGGGCCTGGGCAATATCGGGCCGCTGGCATCCAAGCCGGTGATGGAAGGCAAGGGCGTGCTGTTCAAGAAATTCGCCGGCATCGACGTCTTCGATATCGAAATCAACGAACACGATCCGGAAAAACTGTGCGATATCATCGCCTCGCTGGAACCGACCTTCGGCGGCATCAACCTGGAAGACATCAAGGCCCCTGAGTGCTTCGAGATCGAGCGCAAGCTGCGCGACCGCATGAAGATCCCGGTCTTCCACGACGACCAGCACGGCACCGCCATCATCGTCGGCGCGGCGATCCTCAATGGCCTCAAAGTAGTCGGCAAGGATATCAAGAGCTGCAAGCTGGTGGTCTCCGGCGCCGGCGCTGCCGCGCTGGCCTGCCTGGACCTGATCGTCGATCTCGGCTTCCCGATTGAAAACATTTTCGTCACCGACCTGGCCGGCGTGGTCTACAAGGGCCGCGTTGAACTGATGGATCCGGACAAGGAACGCTTTGCGCGTGAAACCGATGCCCGCACCCTGGCCGAACTGATCCCTGGCGCTGACATTTTCCTCGGCCTGTCGGCCGGCGGCGTGCTCAAGCAAGACATGGTCAAGGCGATGGCGCCGCGGCCGCTGGTGCTGGCGTTGGCCAACCCGACCCCGGAAATCCTGCCGGAAGACGTCAAGGCCGTGCGCGACGACGCCGTCATGGCAACCGGCCGTTCGGATTATCCGAACCAGGTCAACAACGTCCTCTGCTTCCCCTACATTTTCCGCGGCGCCCTCGATTGCGGCGCCACCACCATCACGCGTGAGATGGAAATCGCCGTGGTGCATGCGATTGCTGAACTGGCGCAAGCCGAGCAGTCGGACATCGTGGCCACCACCTATGGCATCACCAACCTGTCGTTCGGTCCGGAATACATCATTCCGAAGCCGTTCGATCCGCGCCTGATGATCAAGATCGCGCCGGCAGTAGCCAAGGCTGCGGTTGCCTCCGGCGTCGCCAGCCGTCCGATCCAGGACATGGAAGCCTACATCGACAAGCTGCAGCAGTTTGTCTATCGCAGCGGCACCTTCATGCGGCCATTGTTCCAGATCGCCAAGAAGACCCCGGCCGAGAAGAAACGCATCGTCTACGCCGAGGGCGAAGAAGAACGCGTCCTGCGCGCAGTGCAGGTGGTGGTCGATGAAAACCTGGCGCGTCCTATCCTGGTCGGCCGTCCGGCTGTGCTGCAGCAGCGCATCGAGCGTTTTGGCTTGCGCCTGAAAGCGGATGTCGATTTTGAAGTCATCAATCCGGATTTCGACGAACGCTATCGCGATTACTGGCAGACCTTCCTGGCCATGACCAAGCGCCAGGGCGTGACCGAGCAGTACGCCAAGCTGGAAATGCGCCGCCGCCACACGCTGATCGGTTCGATGGCGATCCACAAGGGCCATGCCGACGGCATGATCTGCGGCACCTACGGCACCACCAGCCTGCACCTGAACTACATCGACAAGGTGCTGGGCCGGCGCGAAGGCGTCAATGTGTACGCGGCGATGAATGCCTTGATCCTGGCTGACCGCCAGCTGGTGCTGGTCGATACCCACGTCAATGAAGAGCCGACTGCCGAACAATTGGCGGAGATCACGATCCTGGCGGCCGAAGAGATGCTGCGTTTCGGCATCAAGCCGCGCGCGGCCTTGCTGTCGCATTCCAACTTCGGTTCCAGCAACAGCGCTTCGGCGCAGAAGATGCGCAATGCGCTGGCGATCATCAAGGAACTGGCGCCGGACCTGGAAGTCGATGGCGAAATGCATGGCGACACCGCGCTTAACATCGAACTGCGGCGCCAGCTGATGCCGGATTCGACCTTGACCGGCGACGCCAACCTGCTGGTGATGCCGAATATCGACGCCGCCAATATCGCCTACAACCTGCTCAAGAACACTTGCGGCAACGGTGTCGCGGTCGGTCCGATCCTGCTGGGTTGCGCCAAGCCGGTGCACATCCTGACGCCGTCGGCCACCGTACGCCGCATCGTCAACATGACCGCCTTGTGCGTGGTGGATGCGATCTCGGCGCGTTAAGAACTGAGCTAGTAGCAAGCAAGAATCGAAAAGCCCCGCTTTACCGCCAGATCACCGGCGGTAAAGCGGGGCTTTTTTTGTTGGTCACAGGGCGGATAAAAACGTGTAACGTAGCGAAAACAGCCGCACGATAATTATCAGGAGACGTGATGACCGACTTTCCGCAAAGCCCGCTGATGGGGCAGATGATGAGCCAGCCTTTGCTCATCTCCAGCATTATCCAGCACGCCGACCGCCATTTCGGCGCCAATGAAATCGTCTCGCGGCGGGTGGAGGGCGACCTGCATCGCTATACCTACAGCGATTGCCACAGCCGCGCACGCCGGCTCGCCAACGCGCTCGCCGGCCTTGGCGTCAGGATGGGCGAGCGGGTCGCCACGCTGGCCTGGAACGGCTACCGCCACATGGAAGCGTATTACGCCGTGTCCGGCGCCGGCGCCGTGCTGCATACCATCAATCCGCGCCTGCATCCGGAGCTGATCGCCTATATCGCCAACCACGCCGAAGATCAGTACCTGCTGTTCGATACCTGCTTCCTGCCGCTGGTGGAAGCCGTGGCGCCGCTGAGCAAGACCATCAAGGGCTACATCGCCCTGTGCGCCCGCGAGCACATGCCGCAGGACAGCAAGCTGCCTGGCTTGCTGTGCTACGAAGAGTTGCTGGCGGCCAGCCGGGACGATTTCCAGTGGCCTTCGTTCGATGAAAATTCCGCTTCCAGCCTGTGCTATACCTCCGGCACCACCGGCAATCCCAAGGGCGCGCTGTATTCGCAGCGCTCGACGGTGCTGCATTCGCTGGCGTCGGTCATGCCGGACACCATGAATATCTCCGGCCGCGACGCCGTGCTGCCGATCGTGCCGATGTTTCATGTCAACGCCTGGGGTTTGCCGTATGCAGTGCCGCTGACCGGCGCCAAGATGGTGTTTCCGGGGCCGGGGCTGGACGGCAAATCGCTGTATGAACTGTTCGAGCAGGAGCAGGTCACCATTTCCGCCGGCGTGCCGACGGTCTGGCTCGGCCTGCTGAATCACATGGAGCAGAACCAGCTGCGTTTCTCCAGCTTCAAGCGCACCATCATCGGCGGTTCAGCCTGTCCGCCGGCGATGATGAAGAGCTTGCGCCATCGTTACGGCGTGGAGGTGGTGCATGCCTGGGGCATGACCGAAATGTCGCCGCTGGGAACCAGTGGCACCCTGCAGACCAGGCATCTGTCCTTGCCCATGGAGCAGCAGGAATTGCTGCTGCAAAAGCAGGGCCACGCGATCTATGGCGTCGACATGAAGATTGTCGACGACCTTGGCAAGGAGCTGCCCTGGGATGGCGTCACGTACGGCAATCTGCTGGTCAGGGGGCCGTGGATCGTCTCCGGCTATTTCAAGAACGAGGGTGGCGCTGTGTTGCAGGACGGCTGGTTCCCCACCGGCGACGTCGCCACCATCGACGGCGACGGCTACATGCAGATCACCGACCGCAGCAAGGACGTGATCAAGTCCGGCGGCGAATGGATCAGCAGCATCGACCTGGAAAATATCGTGATGGCGCATCCGGCGGTGCAGATGGCCGCTTGCATCGGCATCTTTCATCCAAGGTGGGACGAGCGGCCTTTGCTGGTAGTGGTGCGCAAGCCCGGCAAGGAAGTCAGCGGCGGCGAGCTGTTGAAATTTTTTGAAGGCAAGATCGCCAAATGGTGGACGCCGGATGACGTCGCCTTCGTCGACGCTTTGCCGATCGGGGCTACCGGCAAGCTGTTGAAAAACAAGCTGCGCGAGCAGTTCAAGGGCTATACCCTGCCGACCGCCTGAATCCGCTAATTCAGCCGCATTTATTCGAATTCGCTGGACTGCTTCCATGGCACGCGTGCGGTCTGCACCTTGACGGCGGCGCGGTCGCAATGGCCAGGCTGGTCGTCGAAAAACATATGCGGCTTGAACGCCGCCAGCACGTCCGATTTGACGAGGCCGCCCATGAAGAAGGTTTCGTCGATCGCCACATCCCAGGCGCGCAAGGTACGTATCACCCGCTCGTGAGCCGGCGAAGAACGCGCGGTGACCAGCGCGGTGCGGATAGGCGCTGCGTGGCCATCCGGATTCTTGAAGTTGTTCTGGATATAGGACAGCGCCAGCAGCAGCCGCGCAAACGGACCCTGCGGCAAGGGCAGCAGGGCGTTCTCGCGCTCATGCCGTTCAAATGCCTCGATCCCCTCGTTCTGGTAAATCTTTTCCGATTCATCTGAAAAAATCACGGCGTCGCCATCGAAGGCGATGCGGATCTGGTCCAGCTCTTCCATGGCATTTTCAGGCATCTGGTACAGCAGCGCTGCCGCGGTGCCGGCGTTGACGGCCGCCTGCACATCGTCCTCGTGCAGCGACAGGAACAGGCTGACATTGAAAGCCTGCAGGTAGGGCGCCAGCGAAGCGCCGCCGGACAGCACTGCACGAGTGATGTCGAGTTGGTAGTGCTTGATGGAATTGAAGATGCGCATCGAGGTTTCGCTGGAATTGCGCGACATGACGACCACTTCGACAAAGCGCTGGCCGGTCAGCTGGTTCAGTTTCAGCAAGGCTTTTACCAGGGCAAAACCGGCTCCCGGCTTGAGAACCTGGTTTTCATTGAGCAGCTGGTGGCGGCGATAGGCCGCCAGTCCTTCCTGGCGGAAGATGGCTTCCTCGATTTCCAGGTCGAACAGTGCGCGCGATGAAATCCCTACGACCAGCAAATTTTCCAGCGACTGCGGCATGAGTGGTGCTCTTCGGGTAGGTAGCGACAGCGCTCATTATAGGCCTCCGCATGGTTGCCGGCAGGGTTCGTGTTCCCGCTTGTTACGTTACATGTTACGTATCGCCGGCCGCGCAACTGTTTCCGGATGGGTTGCGGAAAGATCTTTGGATGTTTCTATGAGTCATTGATTTTTAAGGGTTTTTTCTATTTTTCAACAATTTTTATGACGTGTGGTATTAGCCGGTTCACGCGGTTTTCCGGCTGGCACGCTCTTTGCGCAAAGAAAGTAAGCAGAGCTGTCATTTGAGTCGTCAAAAAAGGGAGATAGATCATGAAAGCATTGAAAAAGAGTGGATTGCTTACAGCATCATTGTTACTCACCGCACTGCTCGCCGGCTGCGGCAGCAGCGGCGGATTGCTGGGCAACGTCGGCGGCACCACCGCCGGCACCGGTCCTGGCGGCGGCACCACGCCGACTACCCCGACTACGCCAACCACACCGGTCACCCCGGTCACCCCGGTCACGCCAGTGACGCCGACTGCCAGTTCGTCCAACCTGGTTTCGAATCTTGGCACCACGGTATCCTCCGTAGGCACAGCGGTTGACGGCGCCGGCAATACCATCGTTAGCCAGCTACCGCTGCCTGCGGCCACCAAGACCGCGCTGGGAGGCGTGATCGATAACGCCAGCGGCATCGTCACCGTGCTGGGCGGCGGCTTGACCAACGGCCTGGGTCAGATAGGCACGGCGCAAAATCCGGTTGGAATTACTGTCGGCAGCACTGGCGGCGTAGTGGCACAGGTCGGCGCTACCGTGAACAGCGCCGGCCAGGTGGTATCAAGCCTCGGCAGCAGCGGACCGCTGAGCGCCCTGGCGCCGGTGACGACGCCGGTAGGCGGTCTGGTCAGCACCATCGGCAATACCGTATCTGGCACCGTGGCGCCCATCGTTACCACGGCCTTGACTACCGGCCCGGTACAACAGCTGACGCAAACAGTCAGCACGGCAATTGTTCCCCTGACTAATACCGCAGGCACTCTGCTGCAAACCGTTGGCAATGCGACGGCGCTCAACCAGCCGGCCAATCTGCTGCTGGGTACGCTAGGCGGCACGGTCGCCAATGTTGGCGCCGGCCTGACCGGTTCCGGCGTGCCGGTGGTCAGCAATCTGGGCCCGGTGGTGACTAACACCGGCAAACTGGTGGGCGGCTTGTCGACCAACGGCATTACCGGCACTGGCCAGCCGCTATTGGGCAGCCAGACCGGCGGCATCTTGCAACCGGTTGACAATGCCCTGCTGAGCGCACTGGTTGGACCGCTGGCGCCTGTGGTCGGCGTGGTGAACGGTCTGACTGGCAGCCTTAGTGGCGCAGCCGGCGCCGGCGGCAGCGGTCCTCTTGCTCCGATCACTGGCTTGCTGGGCGGCTTGACTGGCGCAGTTGGCGGCGCCGGCGGCAGCGGTCCTCTGGCCCCGGTCACTGGCTTGCTGGGTGGTTTGACTGGTGCAGCTGGCGGTGCTGGCGGCAGCGGCCCTCTAGCCCCTGTAACAGGCTTGCTGGGTAGCTTGACCGGCGGCGTGGCTGGCGCCGGTGGCGCAGGTAGCGGCGCCGGCAATATCCTGGCTCCGGTGACCGGCCTATTGGGCAGCCTGGGCGGTACGGTTGCAGTCGGCGCTGGCGCCGGTGCAGGCGGCAGCGCAGCAGCGGGCCCATTGGCTCCTGTACTCAATCTGGTGGCAGGCTTGACCGGCGGCGTTTCGGCAAGCGCCGGCGGCACTGGCGGCAGCGTCCAGGCCGGCGGCATACTGGGTGGCTTGCTGGGCGCCACAGTCAAAAAATAAGCGTCGGCAGCGGTGGGCAAAAAGCCTTGGTTTTTACCAAGGCTTTTTGTTTGATGGGGCCGGAAAACAGTCAAGTACCATGCGAGCGGATTGACAACGCATGACGGAATAAAATAGTTGCACTAAGTGAATTATTGCCGTACTTTAACAGTGACTTCAGGTCGTGCTTGAGCGACCGCGATGAATAGACAGGTTTTGCTTCGATAACGAACGAGAGCCGTAGCCGCATGCAACTATTTAAATCGAAGTGCTTCCGCCGCGCCGGACTGATCCTGGCCGGCAGCGCCTATTGGCTGATGACCACGACTGTCCTGCCGGCGCATGCCGATTCGCGCAGTCCGCTGCAAGGCAATCCGACCGATACCTTGCCTAAGGCCGAAGCCCCGTCCAGTTCGACGGTGACCATCAATGTGCAGACCCAGCCGGTCGATCCGGCCATGCAGAAACTGCTGGCAAGTCATCTGACGCCTTCGCGTTTCCAGATCGCCGGCAGCAAGACCCTGCCGTTCGAGGAAATTGCAGCGCTGTTCGCGCCGATGGCCAATCGCGACGTCACCGTGGCGGAATTGCTGGCCGCCGCCAACAAGGTCACGCAGATGTACCAGGAGCGCGGCTATCCGCTGTCCTTTGCGTTCATTCCGGCTCAGACTTTCGAGAATAATGTAGTGGTGGTCACGGTGGTGGAAGGCTATGTCAGCAACGTCAAGGTAGAAGGCAATCCGGGCGGCAGTGAAGAGCGCCTGAAGCTGATCGCTGAACAGTTGCAGCAGGACAGGCCGTTGCGGCGCGCCACGTTCGAACGGGTCGCCGGCATTCTCAGTTTGCAGCCAGGGGTCAAGATCGTCGCCAACGTGGCGCCGCCGACCACCACCGACGGCGCCGCCGACATGGTGCTGACGGTGAAGCGCAAACCGATCACCGTGGGCGTCGGCGCCGATTACCGGCAGCCAGGCATACGCGGCTTGCTGACCGCCAGCAGCAACGGCTTGACGCCGCTGGGCGAGCAGGTGACGGTGAGCACGCTGCAGCCGAGCGGCGAGCAGCATGAAAAATACTATGCGCTGAATTATGTCCAGCCGATCGGCACGGATGGCTTGCTGGCCAAGGTGAACTGGTCTGACTATCGTGCGCAGCCACAAAATGCAGCCCTGTCATCGGTCGATTACCTGAATCAATATCAAACCAAGACCACCCGCGTTGGCGCCTCTCTCAGCTATCCGGTGATCCTGGATAACACGCATAGCTTGACCGTCACCGGCGGCGCGTACTCGGCGGAAAACAGTCAGGTGTTTACCCGTTCGGTGCCGGCCACGCCGATGACATTGGAACTGAGTTCGCAGGTGCGGGTGTTAAGCGCAGAGGCTGCATGGACCGATGTCAAGACAGGGCCGGACAAATTGCAGCAGACGCGCCAGTTGAATGTCGGCGTCTATAAAGCCCTGAGCTCGCTCGGCAGCAGGACTGAGCAGAGCAACGTCGATTTGGGTTTTACCAAAGTCACTCTACAAGCGGCGCAATCGAACCAGCTGCCCGGCGGCTTCGGCGTTGCGGTAGCCGCCAGCACGCAGTACAGCAGCAACATCCTGCCGACATCGGAACAGATCGGTTTTGGTGGGAGATTATTCGGGCTTGCCTACCCTGCGGGCGAGCTGGCCGGGGACAAAGGCTGGGGCGTATCGGCTGAAATAAACCGGCTGTTCCCCATGAGTTACACCTACCTGAAAACAGTGCAACCGTATTTTCTGGTGGACCATTCTCGAGTGTATTCCAATGCAGGTCCTTTGAGTCATGACACATTGGGGTCTGTTGCGCTGGGGGTACGCTTTTCAGACGGCCATTACTACACCTTGGACCTGTCGATAGCGAAGCCGGTAGCCGACATTCCCATCAACTCCAGTTCGCGATCGCCGCGTGTAAATGCGGCTTATTCGTATCAGATGGATTAAATGCGGGTTCGCGCGGAGATGGCTGTCTCCCGATCGGCGCCGGTGCTACGGATTTTTCGTTGCCATAGGCCATTGATCACCTCTTTCCTGATGTGCACGAATGTCCAGTGACTGTTAAGCAAACACCAGCAAATCTGCCGGTCCGGAGTGTTTTCCCACCTTTTTCCATGCCTTGAAACTGTGGAAATCAGCTTGCGTTTTTATGACGAATAAAACTATGAAAAATACACGTCGATAGTTGTTTTCTGAATTTCTTTATGGAAATTTTTACTTGCTTAGATGTAAGCATTTTTTTCATAATGTAAAACAATATTTCAAAGAAAAATCGCGGTTCACCTATGAAAACGGTACTAGAGAGATTATTCTAATAATAAGTTTCTTAAGGGAAAAATTTATCTTGAGGTAATTTTTAATCGGGGCTATGCTGATACTGCGTAGTCCGAAATCAGGTGCTGCAATTCAGGGTAGAACGCGAGTCTGTTTTTCCTCTGATTGCGATACTGCAGGCTACCTCTTTAATGCGATGAGTGTTTCTTCGGGAGATCACAATGAACGTCAAATTAATGAAATTTCTTCGGGATGAAGACGGCGTTACCGCCATTGAGTATGGTCTGATTGCGGGCCTGATTGCGGTGGTAATCATTGGTGCAGTCACTGGTCTAGGCACCAAGTTGGGGGCAATATTTACCAGTATAACCAACGCTATTCCATAGCGGCCTAAATGCTTGCTACTGGAAACCCACTCGATGTACATACCAGAGACCATACGCTGTCCAGCTATTTTAACGATTAGTTGGAGAGCGTAAAAAAATTCAGGATATGCACTATTCCCTGTTGCTGCTTTTGCTGTTTTGCGCTGCCATATTTATGTACGACTATTTGTTCAGGCGCGTTCCAAACAGATTGTTACTGATGGCAATTGCAGTGCAACTAGGTTGGCTTGCAAGTTCGGGAAATGGATTGAACGGTGTGACATGGACAGGCGCACTCTCTGGATTTGCGGTCGGGCTGATTTTTTTCCTGCCACTGTATGCCCTGCGTGCAATGGCGGCAGGCGATGTGAAGTTCTTTGCCGTACTTGGCCTATTGCTTGGGCCAGCTGCGTTATTGCCGGTGTTTTTGATCGGATCAATGTTCGCTGGCGTACATGCTGTCGTGATCTACATATTGCGAATGGGGCTTGCGCCGGGCTTGCACGTTGTCGCGATGCGCGTGGCGCGCTGGCCTTTGTATCAGCGTGTTTTGGAACGGCGTGGTAATCGTATCGGTATTCCCTATGCTGCATATCTGGCGTTAGCGGGGGCTTGGGCTGGCATGTGCAGTGCGGGAGTAATCCCGGGTTTTATCTGAATTGTTGTTTGCACCATGCATGTCAGTACAGCGCGCGTCGGTAATATACCAATCGTTTCGGCTGTGAAGATCGGGAGCAGGGATGTATAACAAATATAAATGTGCAGCTCGTCCTGATATGGACAGAGGGGCCAAGAGCGTTACTCAGAGCGGTGTGGCAGCAATAGAGTTTGCCTTGATATTTCCCGTATTCTTCATAGTGCTGTATGGGATCATCACCTATGTGCTGATTTTCCTGGCCCAGCAATCCCTCGCGCTGGCGGCGGAAGAAGGCGCACGTGCAGCGTTGCGTTACACCACTGCCGATCGCGGCACGATTGCCTGTAATACAGCCACGCAACTTGTCAGCTGGCTGGGCAGCAGCGGAGGCGCGTCGACAGCGACCTGCACGCCGGTCGGGCCATTCACCTGCGCCTTTCCCGCTGGCACCACCGCACAATGCATTACCGTAAACCTCGCCTACCCTTATGCGGCGAAGCCTTTGGTGCCGCTACTGCTGGGGCCAATCATGAGCATTGCGGTACCTACGACACTGGCGAGTTCTGCGACTGTACAAATTAACTGAATAAAGCTGCCTCAGGGCTGAAGATTTTTACGCGCAATGCCAGCTTTTGTCGGTCTTGAATCATTGAGCCAATGACTTACCCTTTGCTGACTTGAATTTGACATGGAAACCACCTTGAACAATCTTTTCGTTCGGACAGGCATCGAGTACACACCATGAATAATCTGACAAAAATTGTTGCAGCGATATTGGTGGTGGCCGCGCTTGGTTTGGCATTTGTAGCCTGGTGGCTGGGCAGTCGCCCGCCGCCAACGCTCGCACCGGCGCCAGCGGTGGCCAGCAAGTCGTCGTCCCAGCACTACGAAGTAATCGTGGCGGCACGCGCACTGGAAGCGGGCAAGGCTATCACTACTAACGACATCAGCCTGGTGACTTTGCCTATCAATCCTGCAGGCGCCTTCGACCAGGCCAGTTCGGTGGTCGGCAAAGTACCGCTGATTGATATCGGCATCGGCACACCCATCACGGAAAGCGGCTTGGCCAGCGGCCTGTCTGTCAAACTGGCCGACGGCGAACGGGCAGTGGCGATTCCCGTCGATGAAATTGTCGGTGCAGGCAACCGGGTTCAGGCAGGTGATTATGTGGATGTCTTTTTCACTCTCAAGCAATCCCAGGATATCGCGACGACGCAGTCGCGCTTGCTGCTATCGCGTGTACATGTACTGTCATACGGAGCAGCTGTGATCGGTACGGGAACAAGCAGCGGCAGCGCGGGAGTCGTGCCGACGCAGCAATCCTCTTCGCAATCCGCACAAGCGGCGCAAGCAGCTCCCCAGGGCCAGCAAGCGGCGCGCACCGCCGTATTGGCGACACAAGTTGCCGACGTCAACCGGTTGTTGCTGGCAACTCAGAATGGAAAGCTGACACTGGCGCTGCGCAATCCAAGCGATGAAACCATTTCCGATGTGGCGCTGTTTCCACAGATCCCTGCGGTGCTTGCGGGGAAAAGGGATTTGACGCGCGATCAGCAGGAGGCATTAAAGCAGCCTGATAACCAGGCTTTTGCCGGCATAGAAATGGATGGCCTGAGCAGCGATTCAAAATCGTCGGCCCACAAGCCGGGAGGGCGCAATCTGGCCGCGGCGAGAGCGGCGGGTCCTGCATCCGCACGTGGTGCTGGAAATGCTGGGACGGTGGAAGTGATTCGCGGCACGCAACGAGAATCGGTGGCTTTTTAACGCATAGATATCTTCGAATGACCGGCTTATATCGATAACAGGACGACGCGTAACTCATGAAAATCCACGACCTACTTCTACCATTGTTATTGAGCGCAAATGTCATCCCTGCAATTTCGATTGCAGCTGCTGACGCAGCAGATATTTCGTTGGGTGCACGGGAGCAGCAAACCTTGCCGGTAGCCGGTACGCTGGAGCGGATTGCCATTGCGGATCCGGAAGTGGCGGATGTACTGATGGTGAAGGGAACCGGAGGCAAGAGCGGCAGTGTGATTTTGGTAGGAAAAAAGCCAGGCAACACCACCTTGACGGTATGGTCTAAAGGATTGCCGGCCAGGACCTGGCGGGTCAAGGTACAGGGCGATTTGCAGGCAGCGCTGGCTGGACGGCCGGGTGCCGAGGTCCAGGTGCGTGGCGGCGCCGGTTTGATCAGCGGCCAGACACCATCGCTGCTGGACCACTTGAGCAGTAGTGCGGTTGCAGCCGACGCCGTGGGCAAGGGAAAAGTGCTCGATATTTCCAGTATCGACAGCGGCAATGTAGTGCAGATAGATGTCAAGATTGTCGAATTCAGCAAGGAGGTACTGAAGCAGATCGGCTTTGATTTCGGCGCCAGCGTGAAGCGCGGTGGCTTCAGCTTCAATCTCGGCAGCAACCTGGCTTCCAATGGCGGCCTGAGCACGGGACCGGGCACGGGGGCGGTCAGTTTGCTGACTTCTTTGACGCGCGGAAATTTCAGCCTGACCAATAATTTGAAACTGGTCGAAACCAATGGCCTGGCCCGAGTGCTGGCCGAACCTTCATTGACCGCTCTCTCGGGACAGAGCGCAAGCTTCCTGGCGGGGGGAGAGCTGCCGATTCCACAATCTGCGGGCCTGGGCTCCATCACTATCGAATACAAGCCTTACGGTATCGGTCTGACCGTATCGCCGACTATATTGTCGAAGGGCCGGATTGCATTGAAGGTCGCCCCGGAAGCCAGTGAGCTGGACTATACCAATGCCATCATATCCAACAATGTATCGATTCCCGCCATCACGACCAGGCGCGCCGATACCACGGTAGAACTGGGTGATGGCGAAAGCTTCATTATCGGCGGCCTGGTATCGCGCACGACCAAATCCAATGTGGCGAAAATTCCGCTATTAGGTGATTTACCGATTATCGGCAGCTTTTTCCGCAACATGAGCTACACGCAGGACGATAAAGAACTGGTGATCATAGTCACGCCCCATGTCGTGCAGCCTATCGCAAAAAATGTGCCGCTGCCGACGCCTGGCGAAGGCGAGCGCCGCAATACTGCGGGAACCGCATGGGGAAGCTATTTATTGGGGGGAGCGAGCCGAGACGAGTTGCCAGGATTTTCGAAATAAGCGACAGCCATTTTTGGACTACATGATGAACGCTCGTAACAAAGTATTGAATGAACTGACGTCGCTCAGCCGTTTTGTCTTTTGCTCGCGCAACAGCGCGCAGGCGGAATGGCTAGGTGCTGCCCTTGGGAAATGGGGTACCTTGCTGCAGGAAAAAGCCGATGTGGCTGAACTGTTGTCGCGTATAGCCGAGCTCAATCCTTTGCTGGTTCTGCTGGATTTTTCCGGCGTCGAGCAGATACACGACCATGCCGGCGTGCTGTCGCTTGATTCGGTCAGCAGCACCGCGCATGCGGTTGAACTGGCGCGCGCTTTGAGCAAGTCTCTTCCAGCCCTGCCATTGGTAGCGGTCGGTTCCATGGCTTTTCCTGAAGGCGCGGTAGCGGCACTGCGCGCCGGCGTCAGCGATTTCATCGATGTCAGCGCCTCCGAAGACGAAGCGCGCGAAGTCGTGCAGCGTGTGCTGGCGAAGGCGGCCGCGCGGAATCCGGCACCGGTCAAGCGTGGCCAGCTGGTGACGCTGCTCGGTGTCCGTTCCGGCATCGGTACCAGCACCCTGGCGGCGCATCTGGCCGACATGATTCAGCAGCGTAACGGCAATCAAGGCGGCAAGCATGCCGCCACCGATAGCCGAGTGGCGCTGCTCGATCTCGGCCTGCCTGCCGGCGACGGCAAGCTATACCTGAGCGCCAACGGCAATTTCGACTTCGCCGAAGCAGTACGCAACTTGCGGCGCTTCGACGAAACCCTGGTGCATACCGCGCTGCCGCGCAGTCCCGGCGGCGTCACAGTGATTTCATTGCCGCACAGCCTGAGCGAGATGCGTACCGTCTCGCATCACGATGCCCTGGCTTTGCTGGACCGCCTGCGCCTGTATTTCGATGTACTGATTGCCGACCTGGGCGGCTTCACCAACCACGAATTCATCGCCAACCTGACCGGCGCCGCCGACCAGGTATGGCTGGTGACGGATCAGAGCGTCGGCGCGCTGGTGTCGCTGGCGGGCACCCTGCAAGAATTGAATGGGCGCCATCCGGACGACGGCAAGCGGCATCTGGTGGTCAACCGCTACGACGACCGCTTCGGCATGGGCGCCAGCCAGATTGCGGAGCGTTTCAAGTTGCCTTTGCTCGCGACTTTGCCGGAACGCACGCTGAAGCTGACTTCCAGCGCCAACCGCGGCAAGCTGCTGCATGAGGTAGCGCCGCATGATGCATACGTGCGGGCGGTAGATGGCCTGATAGACGGTTTGCTTAGCCATGCTGAGGTAACGCCGCACAAGCTGGGAGTCGGGCGCTGGCTGCCGAAAATCCTGTTGAGGAAATAGACCTGTATTCGCATTGATGCAAGCGTGATTTAGACCGATCTGCGCCGCCATTCCTTACCTGTCCGCAGAAAATGCAAAAGACAGGCGGGCGCGGCCCCTGATGAAAGACGGGAGACATAAACGTGAGTAACCAGATTGAATTTGCGGATGACGACCAGACCTTCTCGAATACCCAGGAATTCCAGGATATCAAGACGGCGGCCTACGATCATCTACTGACGCGGATCGAAGAACTGGGCGCGGAGTTCGGACGCTGGTCGCGCAGCGCGATCCAGCAATTCGTCAATCTGGATGTCGATGGCTTCGTGCGCCTGCAACGCATCCCTCTGAATGAATCGGAAGTACGGCAGATTGCCGATGCCCTGACCAAGGAACTGGCGGGACTGGGGCCGCTGGAAGATCTGCTGGCGGACGTGACGGTCGAAGACATCCTGATCAACGGCTATAACGACGTATTTGTCTCGCGCCACGGCATCCTGCAGCGCGAGACCCTGCGCTTTACCGACAATGCGCACTTGCTGCGTATCGTCAGGCGGATCCTGGCGCCGCTGGGCCGCCGCCTGGACGAATCGAACCCGATGGTCGATGCGCGCCTGCCGGATGGCGGCCGCTTGAACGTCGTCATCGAACCGCTGTCAGTGGACGGTCCGATGGTGTCGATCCGCAAATTCCGCAAGGAGCCGCTGAAACCTACCGATCTGCTTAATCTCGGCACCATGAATGACGAGATCTACACGCTGCTGGATAACGCCGTCAAGGCCCGTTGCAATATTCTGGTGTCGGGCGGGACCAGCTCCGGGAAAACCTCTCTGCTCAATGCACTGGCCTTTTTTATTCCGGAAAAAGAACGGGTGGTGACGGTTGAAGATACCGCAGAACTGTCACTCAACCATCCGCACGTGGTACGGCTGGAATCGCGTCTGGGCGGTTTTGAAGGCGCCGGCGCTGTCAGCATCCGCGACCTGATACGCAACAGCCTGCGCATGCGGCCTGACCGCATCATCGTAGGTGAAGTGCGCGGCGCCGAAGTGCTGGAAATGCTGCAGGCGATGAACACCGGCCACGACGGTTCGATGGGAACCATCCACGCCAATACGCCGCGTGAATGTTTGTACCGGATTGAAATGCTGGCCGGCTTTGCCGGTTTCCAGGGCAGCGAAAGCAGCCTCAGGCGGCAGATCGCCGGCGCCCTCGATTTCATCGTGCAGATCGGCCGGCTCTCCAACGGCCGCCGCCGCATTGTTTCGATCACCGAGGTCACCGGTATGGGCGACAACATCATCACCCTGCAGGAACTGTATCGGCACGAGAGTTTTATCGGCCCGGATGGGGAAGAAGCGGATCGCTGGATTTCTCTGGGAATCTTTCCGCACGCGCCGAAGCTGCAGCGGCAACGCCAGCTCGGACAGCAAAGCAGCGGTAGCCCGAATACCGGCGGTCCCGGTTCCAGCACCAGCGGCCAGGCGGGGAGGCGCTAGCCATGCATATCGCGCTCTGGCTGCTTGCCGCCGCCCTGCTGCTGACCGGCAGCGCGCTATGGCTTTGGCAGCGCGCGCAGCACCGGACACAGCAAGACGTCAGCGCTGCGTTCGTGGATCGGCAGATTCAGGGCTTGCAGCCGCCCCAGCAACAGCCGCAAAACGCGGAGCAGGTATCGCAGCAGCCGCGTGTGCCGTCAGAAGCGTTGCGCAATTTCTTTTTGCGCGCCGGGATCCAGCATCCCAGCGGAAAATTGTATGTGCAGCTGATAGTGCCGGGTATTGCATTGGTGTTGCTGGCCTTGATACTTGGCGGCTGGCTGTCGGCATTGGGGACGGCATTGTTATATGCCATGCTGGTGGTGTTTTATTTCTGGCTGAGGACCTCAAAAATGCAACGCACCCTGATCAGACAGTTGCCGGGATTCCTGGATACCCTGGTGCGTCTGGTTACGATAGGCAACAGCATTGGCGCCGCATTCCAGACAGGTATTGGCAATACCGAGGGACCGCTGCGGGTTATTCTGGATCGCGCCAACAGGCAGGTGCAGGCCGGTGTCGATCTGGAGCACGCATTGCGCCAGCAGGCAGCAATCTACAAATTCAAGGAGCTCGATCTTGTCGCCGCCGTAATCGGCGTTTCTTCTCGGTTTGGCGGTCGCTCTGATCTGGTCCTGGAACGCATGGCGGCATTCATGCGCGACCTCGAGCATGCGCAGAATGAGATGGCTTCCTTGTCGGCGGAAATCCGCTTGTCAGCCTGGATCATGGGAATCTTGCCGATCGCCATTGGCATCTTTCTGATCATCTTTAATAACAATATGTTTGTCGGCATGTGGCAAGACCCGGTAGGTAAAAAAATGCTGCTGGGTGCAGTGGTGCTTGAAATAGTTGGCGGCTACTTCCTGTATCGGCTGGCGAAATCGATTTAGCCGTGTGGCCGGCGTTTGGTGTTATCTGAGGCGGAAATAAAGTGGACAAGACACAACACATGCTGATCATCCTGGCTGTCCTGCTGTTTGCAGCTGCCCTGTTGCTGATTGGGGTCGCGCTGCTTGCCAGGGCCCGGCGTCTGCAGCGCAATCTGGAGACGGTCGATGAAAAAATCGCGTCGCATGATCGGCCTGCGGCGATGCCTGGCGCTGTTGTCACTCAACTGGGCTGGCGAGAATGGTTGATTGCGTTCAGTGCAAATTGGCTGGATACGCCTGTAGGCAGGGCGCTGGTGGCAGAGGATGACCGGCATCTGCTGGACCAGTGCGGTGTCAACGATATGCGAGGGAAAGCGCTGTTTTTAGCAGTACGGGTGGTGCTGGCTATCAGTTTGCCGCTGTTCGGCTTGCTGTTTTTTGAAAATGGTTTTTTTTCGATATTGCTGATTCTTTTTGTTGGCTTCGCCCTGGGATATATGCTGCCAAAGTGGGTAATGCAGAGTTCGGCCAGAAAGCGTCAGCGCCAGGCTGCGGAGGAATTGCCTTTGTTGATCGACCTGCTGCGCTTGCTGCAGGGGGTGGGATTGTCGGTTGACCAAAGCCTGCATGTGATTGAAAACGAATTCAGAAGTGTCTTGAAAGTATTGGGTGAAGAACTGGCCATCGCGGGTCGTCAATACAGTACCGGACGCAGCCGGGAACAGTCGATGCGGCGCTTTTCCACGATATTCGACAATGAGGACCTGCATGCCGTGTCACGCCTCCTGGTACAGGTGGAACATCATGGCGGAGCGGTGCAAGAGCCGCTCAAGCAGTTCAGCGAACGGGTCCGTGAACAGCGCAAGCTGGACATGCGGGAAAAGATCGGGAAATTGACAGTGAAGATGACCGGGGTCATGGTCCTGACCTTGCTGCCGGGACTATTGGTAATTACCGGCGGGGTGGGCTTTCTTGCAGTGATACGCGCCCTGTCGAAAATGGGAGTGCCTGGATGACTTTTTTTAGCAGAACGTCAGGTGCAAGGAATATTGCATCAAGAGGACGTTATTTCGAACCCTGGATATTTCCTTGCGCCATTGTGCTTTGTTCAGCGGCTTTGAGCGGTTGCGCCAGCGATGCGGCAAAAATGTATGCGCAACAAAACGAGGCTGCTCAACTGCGCCAGCAGGCCGAGGAAAAAGTGCCGACACCTGACAATAAGGGCATGTATCTGGATTTGATCCTGCAAATGCAGGATGAAGGAAGGTATTTCGCATCGCTGGCGCATATCGATGCCTACGAACAGAAAAATGGCAGCACACCGGAGCTGCAACGCCTGCGTGCGGATGCGCTGCGTGAAACCCGACAGAGTGCGGCTGCAGATGCTGCCTACCGCAAGTTGCTGAATTCGGCCGAAGCGGGTGCGGCCTGGCATGGCCTGGGTTTGCTGGCGGCACAGAATGGGGACTATCCGGCCGCGGTGACTGCGCTGCGCGAAGCTGGTAAACGAGAACCAACCAATCCGGTGATATTGAGCGATCTTGGCTATGCCATGTTGCGCAGCGGCGATGTCGCCGGCGCGCGAGTCCCGCTGGCGCAGGCGGCGGAGCTGGCGCCGGACAATCGCAAGATGATTGGGAATCTGGCTTTGCTGCTGCTTGTCTCAGGCGAGCCTGACAAGGCACGCCAGGTCATGGATAAGGCTGGCTTGCCGCCGGAAAGCCGCACCAGGGTATATGGCCTGGCGACAGAGATCGGCCAGCGGCAGCCGGCGGTGGTGACGTTTCAAGCTGGCGACTCCGCTAAAGCCGGTGTGAACGGTAGCGTCGTGCCAACAGCTAAAAGCGTGAGCCCGGTGCCGTTGCCGGCAATGCCGTTTCAATCGATGATGGACCGCTTCGGTAACGGCGGGTGAGCCACGACAAGATCGTCATGCAGTTAAATTTTTGCTCAAGAGGTAGAAAATGAAAGCGCAAGGGATTTTTTTTCAGCGGTTCTTTCTCGCAGGGTCGATACTGCTGGCGGCAGCCGCAATGTCGGAGGTGTACGCGCAAAACATGACGCCGCTCACCGGTACGCTTTTGCAAGAACCTGTTTCTAATGTAAATACCGCCGCGCCGGTTACCAGCACGCCAAGTGCCAGTTACCAACAGGCAGCAGCAAGCGCTGCTGTGCCCGATCAATCGTCATCCGCAGCAACGCCCCCGGAGCGATATGCCAGAGTCCGTATCGGCGACGTTACACACACGCTGTTGCAGGCACAGGCGGACGGCCGTGTCGCCGGCGCGCGCCTGCCGATGCTGGGTGCAACGGCGGACGTCAGCTGGCAGCGCTACCTGGATAGTTTCAAACATCCGCTGCCAGAGTTTTATGAGAATAAAGTAACCAAGAAGCAGTCAAATTAATTACCTAACGCGGACAGCGACAGCAAACTGTCGTCAACCTATCATGAACCCACGTCTGGAGCACATTGCCGAACGTCTTTCATCCGCTGGCCAGTGCCGGGATGCGATGCATCGACGACGCGGTTCCGTGGCCGTGATGGCGGCGATCTTTCTGTCAATTGTCATTATCCTGTTCTCGTCGATAGATATCGGCTACATGTTCTACATGAAAAGGAATTTGCAGAAAGCGGCGGATCTGGCGGCACTGGCCGGCACTCAGCAGCTTGTCAGCACGCCGCTGAGTGGGAATCCAACGACATGTTCAGCAGGCGATGGACCGGTACTGGCCGCGATAGGCAATGCTCGGACCAACGGCTTTTCGACGGCGGCGCCGAATACGATGGCGAATACGATCACCGTTACCTGCGGTCGCTGGGACCCGATAGCCAATGCTGCCTCGGCGCCCAGCTACTTTGCCCCGCCGATTGCCGGAGCGGCATTGAATTCGGTTCGGGTGCTTCTTACACAGAACGTACCCGCCTTTTTTGGATTGGGAATGCGTACGCTGAGCGCGCAGGCGATTGGATCGGCTAGCGATCCCTATGCGGCGTTCTCGGTCGGATCGAATTTATTAAAAATCAAAGGTGGAGTCGTTCCGAATTTTCTGTCAGCGCTGGGGCTCAACCTTAACGGTACTTCTCTGGTTACCTACAACGGTTTGGCCAACGTATCGGTGACCCCAAATGGCTTGTTAAAAGCACTTGGCTTTGAAATTCCGCTACATGCCAGCGTAGGGACTATCACACAGTTACTGAATGCGAATACTACCGGCTGCAGCAACGGAATATGCACGCTGCAAGCTTTGCTTGGAGCCGTTTCGATTGTAGGCAGCCAGCAGAATCTGATCAGCGCGCTTGGACTTACCGTCGGGCAGCTCAGCTTGCCGGTGCGGCTTCTGTCGGTTCCTGGCGGGCAGGGCGGGCTGTTCACGTTGATCAACGCAGCAGATGGCCAGTCTGCGCTGAATGCAAATGTGAGTGCACTGGATATTGTCAGCACCGCTATTGGGGTTGCTAACGGTAATCACGCCATAGCCGGGACTGTCTCTGTTCCTAATGTGTTAAACACCCAAATTGGCATCGTCGAGCCGCCGTCGATTGGTATTGGCGGGGTTAATACGACTGCTTTTACAGCGCAGGTGCGGCTATATACCACTATTGGACCGCTCGATTTACCGCCTTTGCTCCATGTTAATTTGCCTATTGTTATTGACGTTGTCAACGGCTTGGGGACGGTGCAGAGAATGTGCAACATAGCTGACAGAGATAGTAGCGGCAACGACAGAGCATATATTTCGGTGCAAGCCCCTATATTGAGTGTATGTGTAGGCAATTTGAATGAAAGCGCTGCGTTTTCAACGAATGGAGCTTGTAGCGCGAATTTGACTGCCGCTCCAAATATGGTCCAGGTTCTTGGTATATCTTTGATCAACAGCCCAATTTCCATTCCGGGATTGCCGAATAATAGCAATGTGCTTTTGAGTAAAGGACAGACTGCGACTACCGGTAGCAATAATTTGCAGATTGGTACTACCGTGACCAATGTGTTTAATGCTTTGCTTGGTGCTTTAATTGGCAATTTGCTGGGAAACCCAAGTACCAACTCTGTCAACAACAATAATTTAGCGACGAGTCTATTGAGTAGTGTCCATCAAAATCTGACCGTTGCGCAGAACACTGTCACTAGCGGCCTGACTTCGCTGAATACACTCGCCTCTAATCCGGTTGCCGGTCTTCTTAACAGTTTAGGAGGATTGGTCGGCAATGTACTTTCTAGCGTTGGACAACTTGTCAGTGGTCTTCTATGCCTTGGAAATAGCCAATGCATATTGTCAACTCAACTGGCAGGAAGCCAGAACAGCGGCGGAACTAGCGTTTCAAATGCGCTTGTCTCGCTCTTGGGTATTGTGGTCAATCTGCTGCAGCCTATTTTGAATGCCTTAGGCGGCGCTCTGGCGACGCTTTTGAGCAACGTACTTGGCGTCCAGCTGGGCACGGTTGACGTCAGCCTTTTAGATCTGAATTGCGGCGGCACCAGCGTCAAGCTGGTTTATTAATCAAATGGATATGTAAAACAATCTCACTATGACGAACAAGCAGCAAGGAGTGGCCAGGATGGCTTATTTGTTGGGATTCGAGCGCTTCATCGCACCCGTCCTGATCAAGTTGATCTATTGGATCGGCATAGTGGCGATCCTGGTCGCCGGCGCCACCAGTTTCGTCAATGCCAGCAGCGAGGGTATCGGCCGCATGCTGCTGACCCTGGTCGCCTTGCTGCTGTCCCTGCTGATCTGGCGCTTGGTCAGCGAGCTCTGGATCCTGGCATTCAATATCTACGAACGACTGGTTGAAATCCGCGACCTGATGGCGCGCCAGGCGCCGGCGCCGGCAATCATCCGGCCTGCGCTGCCTGAGAGTGACTGAAAGAGATGACCATGCAAAACAAGCCTTTGCAAGAAAGTCTCGATATCTACATATGGGAAGGCAATTCCGATATTGCCGACCGTATTTCGCTGTGCCTGGCGAGCTTTGATATCGAGGTGATCCGTGCCGACGGTCTTCCTGTAACGCGCGACCAGGTGTCGTCGCGGCCTTCGATCGCCGTGATTTCCGTGACCGTGATCGAGCACTCTGAGTTTTCCGCCGACGCCTGGCAGAAATCGCATGGCATGCCGGTGATCTGGGTGGCGGAGGTGGGGCGGGCTGCCAATCCGCGCATCTATCCGGTCGAGTATTCGCATATCCTGATGCTGGATTTCACCTGCGCTGAATTGCGCAAGCTGGTGTTCCGCCTGGCTTCCGAGCTGCACGCCAGCGCCAGTGCCGACCGCATGCCGCAACCGCTGATCGCGCAATCGGAATCGATGCAGACGCTGGTGGCGGAAGCCGAGGCGTTCGCCGATTGCGAATCGAGCGTGCTGATCATGGGCGAGACCGGCGTCGGCAAAGAGCGCATCGCCCAGCTGCTGCATCAGCGCCACGGCCGTTATCGCCACGGGCCGTTTGTCGCGGTCAACTGCGGCGCCATTCCGGACGGTTTGTTCGAGTCGCTGTTTTTCGGCCATGCCAAAGGTGCGTTTACCGGCGCCTTGCTGGCCCACAAAGGTTATTTCGAGCAGGCCGACGGCGGCACCCTGTTCCTCGATGAAATCGGCGACCTGCCGTTGTACCAGCAGGTCAAATTGTTGCGCGTGCTGGAACAGAGCACGGTGACCCGGCTGGGATCGCAAACCGAGGTCAAGCTGGATTTCCGGCTGGTGGCGGCGACCAACCGCAATCTGCGCGAGCAGGTGCAGCAGGACATGTTCCGCGCCGACCTGTATTACCGGCTGGCGGTGATCGAGCTGCGCGTGCCGAACCTGGAAGAGCGCGGCAGCGCCGACAAGATCGCGATCTTCAGCACTTTGCTGGGGCAGACCTACGAAGACATCCCGCCGCCGCCGGAATGGCTGCTGGAGCTGGTCGCCGCCGCAAAATTCGCCGGCAACGTGCGCGAGCTGCGCAATGTCGCCGAGCGGGTCGGGATCATCTATCGCCAGCTGGGCGTCTGGGACCGTACCCGCATCGACCGCGTATTCGATACGCTGGGCACGATGGAGCGCCTGGTGGAGGGCAATGACCTGACCGCGGTCCGCAAGAAGTGGGATATGGCGGAGCGCAGCAGGATCCTGGCGGTGCTGGACGCCAACGGCTGGCGCCGGCAGGATACCGCGCATGCGCTTGGCATCAGCCGCAAGGTGCTGTGGGAAAAAATGCGCAAGTTCCAGATTGCCGATACCGAAGCAATTGGCGAAGCTGAGTAACCCCCCCAACGCTCGTCCGAATGTCGGATTTTTCTTCTTTTGAGGCGGCTTTTGGCCTTGATGGCGAGGAAATCCGAGGGATGCGGATGGTAAAATAGCCAACAATCGCATTTTAAGTAAAAACAATGCCCAGTTACAACAAAATTGCAGATAAAATTGGCTGCATGATGCAACTTATGTCGACAATAAAACTTAATGTTAGCGAAGGAATCAGGGGATGAAAGTAACTGTACGCAATGCGGTTCGCGGTTTAGGACTGGGATTGTTCTTTGCCGGCTTGTCGCTCAATGCAATGGCGCAATCGTCTACCGTCAGCCCAGTGCCGGCTACTGTTGCTCCTACCCCTGCCGCCAGCGTTAAGGCAGCGCCCAGCGGCAACAGCACCATCACCGAATTGCAGCAGCTGATGCAGAGCCAGGGCGTGAGTGAATTGCGTACCACTTACAACGGCAATTACGGTTCCAGCCTGCTGTTCAAGCCTGACAACCGTACTTATTACGTCGCCTTGTTCCAGCAAAAGAACTTCTGGCGCGTGGTCAAGACCACCTCCGATACCCAGGCCGAGCAGATCTACAAGAGCTTCGTCGCCCAGACCGAAAAACTGGCGGCGATCGACATCCGCCGGATTCAGCTGGAAGCTGAAAAAACCTACACCGAGCAGCAGATCGCCAGCCAGGAAACCCGTCTCAGCGCGCTGCAGAACGACCTGGTCGTGCAGCAGCAGCAAGAACAGAATGTGAACGCACAGCAGGAACAGGCGCGCCAGCAAGCGCAAGTCCTGAGCAGCAAGCAGCAAGCCGCGCGCAGCGAATTGCGTGCATTGCAGAATCGTATCCGTACGCTGGAATCGCAGCAGACCATCATGGATAACGGCGGCTTCAGCGCGGACAAGACCACCAGCAAATAAGACGTGAATTGCACGCCGGGCCATTGGCTTGGCGGTAGCGTAAAAATGAAACGGGATGCGTAGAGTTACGCATCCCGTTTTTTTGTCTGTCGCATGCCTTATATTTTTTGTCGCTTGATCGCAAGCGGATAGCTTGTCCTCACCAGGCGCCGCCGGAATTTTTCGACATGGAAATCGACGCAGAAATACAGCGCGATCGAACAGAGGATCGAAATGCCAGCGATCACAAACGACCAGTACCAGCTGCCCTGGTGATCAACGATCAGGTAGGCGACCACCGGCCAATGGGTAAGGTAAATCGGATAGCTCAATTCGCCGACGAATTTATCCAGTTTGCTATGCCTGGTGGCATGGAACATAGGAATCACGCAGGCGGCGAATAGTGCGAAAGGGATGCACAGCAGTATCTGGTGATCCCACAGCTTCTGCGCCGCGGCGATGCAGGCGATGCTGATGCCGACGCCGAGTACCGAACACCATGAGGCAGCAAGGCTCATCCGATCCAGTGAGGCGCCGTATTTTTTCCAGCCATGGTAGGCCGTCATGCCGAACAAAAACAGCCAGAAGGTATTGAATCCGCTGTAGCGCTGCAAGGGATGCAGCGGGTACAGGTCCGACATGATGGCAACGTGAACCAGCAGCGCCATTGCCAGCACCGCGAAGATGGCTTTCGGTTTTCTGGCAATGAATGGTGCAAGCAGGTAGAAGCTGATTTCTTCGCCTATCGACCAGATGTGCGGCATGTGCGCCGCGTTGAGCAAGGCGCTGGCGCCGCCTTCAGGCGTGGCAAGAAAAACCAGCTTCCCTGTCGTGCTGTCCATGCCAAACCAGCCGAGCGTATTGTAAAAAAACATCGTGAGGTTGACTGTCCAGGTATAGACGGCGGCCAAGGTCGACGTGTATATCGCGCTCGACATCGGAGCGATCAGCAGCAATACCACTAGCAGCACGACGATGTAACTCGGCCACAGGCGCAGAAAGCGCGCGCCATAAAAGCCGGCGATATTGTCCTGGTATTTTTCATTCAGGACCAGGGCCATATAGAAGCCGGAGATGACAAAGAAAGCGTAGACCGCCAACAAGCCGTCGATACCGGGTACGTGAATGCCGTTGTGGGAAAAGACAACCGATAGCGCCAAGAAAAAACGGATCAGCCCCATGTATTTTTGTCACTTGCTTGATTCATTTGAAACAACCTTCTGCTGGATGGCCTGGCCGGTAATAGTAACAACTCTGTGCCCAGGCCTCAATAGCAGGCTGTAAAGGGGAAGGGCGATCAGAAACGGTGTTCGTAAAGCGGCCTTGGCCGATGCATGGCGTTTTCGCAGCAGCTCATCCGGCAATCCGCAACAGCTGCCAGCCGGCAAAGCCGAGCAGGATGCAGCCGCCGATCCGGTTGACCAGGATCATGATGCCGGGCCCTATCTTGTGGCGCACCGAAGCCACGCCGCAGGCCAGCAGCAGCCACCAGAACGCCGATCCGAAAAATACCCCGAGCACCATGAGCGCCGCCGCAGCCGGTGCGCTCGCCGCAGGCCCGGCAATGGCGGCAAATACGGCGATGAAAGAGAGGATGGTCATGGGATTGGCCAGGGTCAGCAGGAACACGGAAATGAAGGCCTTGCCGGCAAAGACGCCGTTGGCCGTATTGGCGACGCTGGCAGACGGCGCTGCGCGCAGCAGCTTGATTCCCATCCAGAGCAGGAACAAGGCGCCGAACACGGCCAGCGGCGTTGTCAGCGCGACAAAGTAGCTGGTCACGGTGGCCAGGCCGAAGGCGCCGATGGCGCCATAGGTAGCATCGGCCGTGGCGGCTCCCAGCCCGCTGGCGAAACCGATGCGCGGGCCATGGGCGATAGTGCGCTGGATGCACAGCAGGCCGACCGGTCCCACCGGTGCGGCGATCGACAGGCCGATCAAGGCTGCCTTCATGAATAATGCGACGTCCACTTTTCATCCCTTGCAAGAGCTACGCTGGAATGTAAATTATCTCAAGAGCGCCGCGGCAGCCGAATAAGCAAAATAAGGTAGAACTGTTATATTGCCTCTATTATTCTCGTCAAAGCTGTTGCTATCCTTAATCATGGAAATAGATGCCAAGGGCTGGAAAATCCTGGCCGCGATTCAGAGCGACGGCCGCATCTCGCTGAAGGCGCTTGCCGACCATTGCGGCCTGTCGCTGCCGGCCACGTCGGAGCGGCTCAAGCGGCTGGAGGAGGCGGGAATCGTCAGCGGCTATCGTGCGGTAGTCAACGCCGAGGCCGTCGGCTGCGGTGTCATGGCAGTGATCGGCATCACCACCGCGCAGCCCGACAAGGCGCGCCTGATCGCTCAGTTGCGGGCCATGCCGGAAGTACTTGAATGTCTGCATGTGACGGGGCAGGACTCGTTTCTCCTGCGCGTCGTGACCAAGGACATCCGCCATCTGGAACGCTTCGTCGGCAGCATCAATCATTACGGCGAAACGCGGACTTCGATTGTCATGTCGACGCCGATCGAGCAGCGCTCGATTGCGCAATTTCCCGCTGAAATGTGAAATGAATCCCGGCCGGCGGCGCTAGCTGCCATGATGCATTTCGATGAAAATAAGAAGAAATGGCGCCGCGTGGCGGTTTGCAGCCGGTCGACCTGGTCCGGACGGCAAGCGCATGATGTTTTATATGTAAGGTAGAAAAAGAAATGGGTTATGCCCTGTTAGGGACATAACCCACTCCAACTGTTACCTTTCAAGAGGTAGGTTTACTTTACATTCACTACCCCACTGGCGTCAACTGTTCATGTTGACAGCCCGCCAGGCTGGCAAGACGCAGCTCCTTTGTAGCTTCCCTTATCCCAATCCGATTGCAGATCCGGAGCCGTTCTCGATGCCGGTGTTTGCTTGTCCCGGGCCAGAAAAATGGCCCTTTTTTTCGTTTGGACGGGCATCTAGGTAAGACCGTGATGAATCCGGCGCATCAGACTATGCGTCATGCATCGCGTTTTTCCACTTTTACCTGGAGGCGTCTGTGATTGATAAAAATGCGTTACGAACAGTTCGGCTGAAAAAAGCCGCATCGAATTTAGCGATGGTCATTTCCGCTTCCTTGCTTGGCGCTTGCAGCGACGGTAGCTCCGGCCTGCAGACCGCGCTTTCGTCGGCAGCGGCGCAGCAGCCGCAAGCCGGGCCGGCAACCATTACTCCTTCAAGCACGGTGGCGGCACCGCCGGCAACGGCGCCGACTGCGACGCCGGCGGTAACGACGCCAGCAACGATCACACCGGCGACAACGCTACCAGCGCCTACCGCAACGCCACTAGCGCCAACGACCCCAACGGTGACGGTAGCGACTCCGGCGGTAAGTCCCGCTCCCGCTGTCGCAAAGCCTGGTTTGTATATCAGCGAAGTGGCCGCCAATTACCGTCGGACTGACGGCGTCAGCTGGGTCGAGGTTTTCAATAATTCGGCGCAAGCGATTCACCTGAGCGACTATCGCCTGCGCGCCACTGGATGGAACATCGCTACGCAAGATATCAGTACGGCGCCGATGAATTTCGATTTGCCGAAAGTGGATATTCCGGCTGGCGGCTATTTCGTCATCGCTGGAAAATTCATGTCGTTCCTGACCAATACCGACAAATCCGCCTATGTCTCCACGACTTCCGTGACCAATGGCAGCAGCAAAACCTATCTGCCTTACTGGAGCGACAGCGCAGGCTTTGTCGAGCTGCTGACGGCCAGCGACAACAAGACGGCGGATTTCGTCCGCTTTGGCACATCTGCGGTCACGCCGCTGACGCCATCGGCATGGAGCGGCGACAATGTGGCCGCGTTTCCCGCCAAGCCCAATTACGTGACGGTAGCCACGCCCGATCCGCTGGACAGCTACGACGGTTCGATCGTCAGGCTCAGCAACAGTTTCACGGTGAGCGGCAACAAGAGCGACTGGAGCAGGGTGGCGTTTTCGACGCCAGGCGGCCCGAATGACGTGCCGGCCGATGCAATCGACAGCGACAAGGACGGCATCCCGGATTCCGCCAAAGTGGCGGGCGGGAAATTCGGCGGCATGGATTTATACAGCCTCGGCGCGCGCAAGGGCCAGCGCGATATTTTCATTCACGTCAACTACATGAGCAGCGCCACCGACATCGCGGTGACGCCGCAGAAGAACGCTTTGCAAATGGTGGTCGATGCGTTCAGCCCGCATAACGTCAAGATTCATTTCGATGTCGGCAATCTGTTCAGCAGTTCGGTGTCCGCCGCCAGCTTCAATCTGTCGGGAGACGTCAGCCATAAAGTCACTTTCGAGAAATGTACGCAGATTCTTTCTTCGACCGCCAAGTCCAATGCCGACTTCACGCCCGATGCCGGCTGTTCCAGCATCTATAAGTATTCGAGCGGCTCCTTCGATGTGCGCCGCAAACCGGTGTTCCGCTTCATGCAGATGGCCAGTTCGCAGCTTGCCAGCGGCGCCGGCGGTTCGTCCGGCATCGCTGAACTCCCAGGCAACAAATTCCTGGTCACGCTGGGCGGTTCCGGCTTTGCGCCGAATAACGCCAGGCTGCAAACTATCCTGGTCAATTTCCAGGGCGGCACCATCATGCATGAATTCGGTCATACGCTGGGATTGCATCACGGTGGTTTTGAAGACCAGAACTACAAGCCGAACTACTTCAGCATCATGAACTACATGTACCAGCTGAATGGCCTGCCGGCCGACGCTCGCGGCGGCAATCCGCTGCAGCGCTACTACTACACTTTCAACAATGATTTCAATTCACCGGTCCCGGGCTATGCCAAGGCAGGTTCCTACAAGCTTTGCGATTTGCCTGAAGGACCATGCAACGCCGTGTTCAAGATAGACTATTCAAACGGCTCGGGGAAAAGCCTGGACGAGGCCAATCTGCTGGAAGCCGACAATATCGGCCGCGGCAGCGTCAACGGCGCCTACCTGGATTGGAATTTGAACGGCTTGCAGGATCCGTTGAGCTATGCGTTTGACTACATCAACGGCCAGACCGTGATGCAGGACAATGACGACTGGAGCAAGCTGATCCTGGCGGCCAATCCGCATGTAGTCGCGGCGGCGGCAGTGGAAGCCAAGGCAGGCGTGCGTCTGGGCGAGACCAGGAAGCGCGGTGTGATCGCACTGGAGCAGCCGCCGTCGGTGCACTTGCTGAATGAAATCACCAACCTGAAATAAGCGGCATGAAAATGATGATCTCGATGCACCGCTTCGGTCTGCTGCTGTCGGCCGCGGCTCTGGCGGCTTGCGCCTGCCAGAGCGTGGCAAGCGACCGGCTGCAGTTCGAGGGTGTGCCGCTAGAGAGCGCCGAAACGCTGCTGGCGCATGCCGAGCTGAATCCGGCCGGCCAGATGCAGCTCGACCTGGGGCGGCAGGGCATGGTCACCATCTCGCCCTGGCCGGAGGCATTGCCGCGGCAGCTGCAAGCGCAGTACGCAACGCTGCGGCAGACCCAGCATCCGGCAGGCCCGCTTCAATCCTTGCTGTTGCGTACCGCGGAAAGCAAGGAGCCATGGCTGACGCTGGTGGCGAACGGCGGGCTGAACTGGGGACTGCTGCCGGGCATCCGTTTGCGCGGAGCTGCCGGCGGCGGCGTCAGGATCGCGGGCTTGAAAAGCGATCTGTCCGTGGCGCCGGGCGAGGCCGTCAAGTTCCGCGATGGCGCCATGCATTGCTGGCAATTCGGCCTGCTTGCCGTGCGCCTGCCGCAAGGCATGGCGGGCATTTCCCAGGAAGGCGAACCGCGTGCCGACTGGTACTTGCGCGGAGACCTGGCATGCTGAGAGAGCCGGTGCGGCATGCCTGTTGAGCGACACAATACGGCTTCCATTTCTGGAAGCCGTATTTACTTCAACGCTCTCTCAAGGCTGTGACGACTGCCATTCGCGCGCCAGCAGTGCGTAGCCATATTCATCGGACCAGTCGCCCTTGAAAAAAATGTTTTCCCGAAAATGCGCCTCGCGCCGGAATCCCAGCTTTTCCAGCAGCCGCTGCACGCGCAGGTTGGCGGCATCCACGGTGGCAGTGATCCGGTGTTTCTTGAGATCGTCGAACAGGCAAGCGATGACACGGGAAAGCGCTTCCGTGGCGTAGCCTTGTTTTTGATAGAGCGAATCGAAAGTCACGCCGATTTCAGCCTGCTGCCCATCGTCGAAGAAATGCACCGCGACGTCGCCCGCCAGTGCGCCATCTGCTTTGCGTTCGGCGGCGATCTGGAACCAGCTCTCGCCGGTATTGAACGCTAGTCCGTGCTGTTGCTCGAAGAACGCTTCAGCGTCCGCTGCTGAATAGCTCGACCAGCTTTGATAACGCGCGACCTCGGGCTGGTTGCGATAGCCGGCAAAGGCGGCCAGGTCGTGGCGGCCGAAGCGTCTTAGCAGCAGCCGTTCTGTCGTCAGGGGCAATATGTCCATTCTTGTTTTATCTCTCAGCTTGTGACGTGAAGGCGTCAGCGTACACGATGAGCATTCGTTGCGCATAGTGCGACGTTCCGGCGCCTGTTCTAGGGCTGTTGGCAGAACGGGGTGGGGGGATTCCTCTCGTGGAGGATGGACATATGGGGAATATGTCAGTGGAAAAGAAAAAAGGCCCTCAAAGTTGAGAGCCTTATATTCAATGGTGCCGAGAGCCGGAATCGAACCGGCACGCTGTCTCCAGCGCGGGATTTTGAGTCCCGTGCGTCTACCTATTCCGCCATCTCGGCAACGCGTCCGCTATTATGACTGATTTCTTAGGCGCGATCAATAGCCTTTG